>JAGNLM010000001.1 GCA_017999615.1 Gammaproteobacteria bacterium
GCGCGCCACGGTCTCACCGGCGTCGAGTTCCTCGCGGGGATCCCGGGCACGCTCGGCGGGGCGCTCGCCGTGAACGCCGGGGCCTGGGGCGGCGAGATCTGGCAGCACGTGGATCGGGTCGAGACCCTGGACCGCGCGGGGCAGCGGCGGGTGCGCCCCCGGGCGGACTACCGGGTGGGCTACCGGGAGGTCCACGGGCCGGCCGGCGAGTGGTTCGTCACGGTCTGGCTGCGCCTGCCCCAGGGGGACCCCGCGCAGGCGACCCTGCGCGTGCGCTCGCTGCTGCGGCGCCGGGCACAGACCCAGCCCATCGGGCAGGCGAGCTGCGGGTCGGTGTTCCGCAACCCGCCGGGCGACTTCGCCGGCCGCCTGATCGAGGCCTGCGGGCTGAAGGGCACGCGGGTGGGCGGGGCGCGGGTCTCGGAGAAGCACGCCAACTTCATCCTGAACGAGGGTGGGGCCACGGCGAAGGACCTGGAGACCCTGCTGCGGCAGGTGCAGGAGACGGTCGAGCGGGTGCACGGGGTGCGGCTCGAGCCGGAGGTGCACATCGTGGGCGTCGAGAACGGCCCCGCCGGGGCCGGTCGGGGGGAGGGATGACGGCGAGCGGCAACAGGGGCGAGACCCGGGGCTTCGGACGCGTCGCCGTCCTGATGGGCGGCTGGTCGGCCGAGCGGCCCGTTTCCCTCGAGAGCGGTGCAGCCGTGCTGGCCGCGCTGCGGCGCTGCGGTGTGGACGCCCACGGCATCGACGTGGGCCGGGACGTGATGACCCGCCTCGCCACCGAGCGCTTCGACCGCGCCTTCATCGCCCTGCACGGGCGGGGCGGGGAGGACGGGGTCATCCAGGGGGCGCTCGAGGTCCTGGGCCTGCCGTACACGGGCAGCGGCGTGCTCGCCTCGGCGCTCGGCATGGACAAGCGGCGCACCAAGATGGTCTGGCAGGCCGCGGGGCTGCCCACACCGGCCTCCACGCTGCTCGCCGGCGAGGCGGACCTCGAGGCGGTGGCGGGGGAGGTGGGCTTCCCGGTGATGGTCAAGCCCGTGCACGAGGGCTCGAGCATCGGCATGGGGCGCGCGGACGACCTCGATGCCCTGCGCCGGGCCTGGGAGACCGCCCGGCGCTACGACGCGGAGGTGATCGCCGAGGGCTGGGTGCAGGGGGCGGAGTACACCGTGGCCATCCTGGGCCGCCGGGTCCTCCCCGCGATCCGGCTCGAGACCCCGCGCGACTTCTACGACTACGAGGCCAAGTACCAGGCCAGTAGCACCCGTTACCTCTGTCCCTGCGGTCTCGATCCCGAGGCCGAGGCCGAGGTCGGCGCGCTCGCGCTGGCGGCCTTCGACGCGGTGGGGGCGAGCGGCTGGGGCCGGGTGGATTTCATCCGTGACGGGGCCGGACGGTTCTGGCTGCTGGAGATCAACACCGTGCCCGGGATGACCGGCCACAGCCTCGTGCCTATGGCGGCGCGCGCGGCCGGCATGGATTTCGATGAGCTGGTGGTCAGGGTCCTGGCCACGGCCTCCGGGCCCACGCCGGGCGCCGGGGGCCCGCAACTCGAGAGCGACGCGTGAGCGATGCGGCATTGGGTCGTCGCCCTGGTGACGTTGGCCCTGGCCGGAGCCGCCGGGTGGGCCGTGGTGGTGGCCTCGGACCCGCGGCGCATGCCGGTCGCGGCGGTCGAGGTCCAGGGCGAGCTGAGCTACCTGACGCACGAGGTGCTGGTGCGGACGGTGGCCGAGCCGGCGAGCGTCGGGTTCTTCCGGGTGGACCTGCCGCTCGTGCGCAGGCGCCTGATGGAGGTCCCCTGGGTGCGGGACGCGCAGGTGCGCAGGGTCTGGCCCGACCGCCTGCGCGTGACGGTGACCGAGCGGGTGCCGGCGGCGCGCTGGGTGGGCGGTGGGCTGGTGGACAGCGACGGGACGCTGTTCCGGCCGGCCGAGTCGGAATACCCGGCCGGCCTGGTGGAGCTGGAGGGCCCGGAGGGCACCCAGGGGCTGGTCCTGCGCCGGTACAGGGACGTCAAGGAGTGGCTGGTGTTGGGGGGCTGGAAGGTCCGGCGGCTGACGGCGGACGGCCGGCGGTCCTGGCGGGTCCACACGGACGGCGGGGTCACGCTGGTGCTCGGCCGCGACCCGGCGGAGGCGGCGGTGCGGCGCGTGAGCCGGGTTCTGCCGGCGCTGCAGGTGCAGTCCGGGGGCACGTTGGCCGTGGCGGACCTGCGCTACCCCAACGGCTTCGCGGTGCGCTGGCGGCCGCCGCCGGAGGCCGAGGCCCCGCCCCCGGCCGTGCAGGAGCCCAAACCGCAGGCCCGCACGGAGAGCAGGCCGCAGGCGAAGTCGGGAGCGGAATCGGGAGCGAGGTCGGCCACCGGGCCGGCCGTGAAGCCGCAGGCCAGGCCGGGTGCCAGGACCGGGGCGCGGTCCGAGGATAGACAGGGCAATGGCAAAAAAAACCGATAAGCGGCTGATCGTAGGGCTCGACGTGGGCACCTCCAAGGTCGTCGCCATCGTGGGTGAGGTGGCCCCCGAGGGCGAGATCGAGGTGATCGGGCTGGGCTCGCACCCCTCGCGCGGCCTGAAGAAGGGCGTGGTGGTGAACATCGAGTCCACCGTCCAGTCGATCCAGCGGGCCATCGAGGAGGCGGAGCTGATGGCCGGCTGCCGCATCCACTCGGTCTTCGCCGGGATCGCGGGCAGCCACATCCGCAGCCTGAACTCCCACGGCATCGTGGCGATCCGCGAGAAGGAGGTGACCCCGGGCGACGTGGAGCGGGTGATCGACGCGGCGCGCGCCGTCGCCATCCCCGCCGACCAGAAGATCCTGCACGTGCTGCCCCAGGAGTTCGTCATCGACAACCAGGAGGGCGTGCGCGAGCCCGTCGGCATGTCGGGCGTGCGGCTCGAGGCCAAGGTCCACCTGGTCACCGGCGCGGTCAGCGCGGCCCAGAACGTCATCAAGTGCGTGCGCCGCTGCGGGCTCGAGGTGGACGACATCATCCTCGAGCAGCTCGCGAGCGCCCAGTCCGTGCTCACCGACGACGAGAAGGAGCTCGGGGTGTGCCTGGTGGACATCGGCGGCGGCACCACCGACATCGCGGTGTTCACCGAAGGGGCCATCCGCCACACCGCGGTTATCCCCATCGCCGGCGACCAGGTCACCAACGACATCGCGGTGGCGCTGCGCACCCCGACCCAGCACGCGGAAGACATCAAGGTGAAGTACGCCTGCGCGCTCGCGAAGCTCGCGAGCCCGGAGGAGACCATCGAGGTCCCGAGCATCGGGGACCGGGCGCCGCGCAGGCTCGCGCGCCAGACGCTCGCCGAGGTGGTCGAGCCCCGCTACGAGGAGCTCCTCACCCTGGTGCAGGCGGAGCTCAGGCGCAGCGGCTTCGAGGACCTGATGGCCGCGGGGATCGTCCTCACGGGCGGCAGCGCCAAGATGGAGGGAGTCGTCGACCTGGCCGAGGAAGTCTTCCACGTGCCGGTCCGGGTCGGCGTCCCCCAAGCGGTCGCCGGGCTCGCGGAGGTGGTGCGCAACCCCATCTACGCGACCGGTGTAGGGCTTCTTCTGTTCGGTCACCAGCGCATCCGCGATCAGCAGACCGAGGGCGCGGTCGGCGGTGGGCTGCACGGGGTGTGGGACCGGATGAAGAGTTGGTTCCAGGGCAATTTCTGAGCGGGTTCGAGGGCCGAGGAGGGTAACCAGATGTTCGAGCTGATGGACACTTACAGTCAGAGCAACGCAGTCATCAAGGTCATCGGGATTGGCGGCGGCGGAGGAAACGCCGTCGAGCACATGGTCACGGAGAGCATCGAGGGGGTCGAGTTCGTCTGCGCCAACACCGACGCGCAGGCGCTGAAGAAGTCGAGCGCGCGCACCGCGATGCAGCTCGGCGCGCACGTCACCAAGGGGCTCGGCGCGGGCGCCAACCCCGACATCGGCCGGCAGGCGGCCCTCGAGGATCGCGACCGGATCGTGGACGTCCTGGAAGGGGCCGACATGGTCTTCCTCACCGCCGGGATGGGCGGGGGCACGGGCACGGGCGCCGCGCCGGTGTTCGCGCAGTTGGCCAAGGAGATGGGCATCCTGACGGTGGCCGTCGTCACCAAGCCGTTCCCGTTCGAGCTGAAGCGGCGCATGAAGATCGCCGAGGAGGGGATCCGCGAGCTCTCCGAGCACGTGGACTCGCTCATCACGGTCCCGAACGAGAAGCTGCTGAGCGTGCTGGGCAGGGGGATCACCCTGACCGACGCCTTCCGCTCCGCCAACAACGTGCTTTACGGCGCGGTGCAGGGGATCGCCGAGCTGATCACCCGCCCGGGCCTGATCAACGTGGACTTCGCCGACGTGCGCACGGTGATGTCGGAGAAGGGCCGGGCCATGATGGGCTCGGGCCGGGCGGTCGGTGAGGACCGTGCCCGCAAGGCGGCGGAGGCGGCCATCAACTGCCCGCTGCTCGAGGACGTCAACCTCGCCGGGGCGCGCGGGATCCTGGTGAACGTCAGCGCCGGACCCGAGCTGACCATGGACGAGTACGCCGAGGTGGGCGCGGCGATCAACGCCTTCGCCTCCGAGAACGCCCTGGTGGTCATGGGCACGGTGCTCGACGAGAGCCTCGGCGACGAGCTGCGGGTCACGGTCGTGGCGACCGGTCTCGACCAGGCGGCCGTCACCCGGGCGGACGTGCCCGTGAAGCTGGTGAAGACCGGCACCCGTGGCGTCGAGGTGGATTTCCGCGAGCTCGAGAAGCCCACCGTCATCCGCAACAAGCCGATCGAGATGCGTCCCCAGGCGGTGGACTCCTCCGACCCGGACTATCTCGACATCCCCGCCTTCCTGCGCCGCCAGGCGGACTGAGGCCCGGTCCCGCCCCTTCCTCCCCTCGCCGGGACGCCCCCCACGGGGCGTCCCGGTTTCCGTGGCTGCCCGGTCCCCGCAGTTGCATTATCGAGGCTGAATTGCCACACTCTGTGGTTAAATCACAACGAATTACGAGCAGGGGGACGGGGAGGCCATGACCAGGCAACGCACGCTGAAGAACGTGATCCGGGCGACCGGCGTGGGACTGCACAGCGGCGCGAAGGTGTTCCTCACGCTGCGGCCGGCCCCGGCCGACACCGGGATCGTCTTCCGGCGTACCGACCTCGACGAGGCCGTGGAGATCCCGGCGCGCTGCGAGTTCGTCGGCGACACCCGCCTGTCCACCACCCTGGCGAAGGGGGACGTCCGCGTGGCCACGGTGGAGCACCTGCTCTCGGCCTTCGCGGGCCTCGGCGTGGACAACGCCCGGGTGGACGTGAGCGCCCCCGAGGTGCCGATCATGGACGGCAGCGCCGGTCCCTTCGTGTTCCTCATCCAGTCCGCGGGGATCCAGGAGCAGAGCGCGCCGAAGCGCTTCCTGCGCATCCTGAAGAGCGTGCAGGTGGAAGACGGCGACAAGTGGGCCCGGTTCGACCCGTTCGAGGGGTTCAAGGTCTCCTTCACCATCGACTTCGATCACCCCGTCTTCCGGGACCGCAACCAGTCGATCACCCTCGACTTCTCCAGGTCCTCCTTCGTGCGGGAGGTGAGCCGCGCGCGAACCTTCGGCTTCATGCGGGAGGTGGAGTATCTGCGGGCCAACCGGCTCGCGCTGGGGGGCAGCCTCGACAACGCGGTCGTGGTGGACGACTACCGCATCCTGAACGAGGAGGGGCTGCGCTACGCGGACGAGTTCGTCAAGCACAAGGTGCTGGACGTGGTGGGCGACCTCTACCTGCTCGGGCACAGCCTCATCGGCGCGTTCACCGGCTACAAGGCCGGCCACGCCCTGAACAACCGTCTGCTGGAGACCTTCTGGGCCGACCAGAGCGCCTGGGAGCTCACCACCCCGGCCGATTCGGCCCGGGAGGACTCCGCGGGACTGCTGAATCCCGTCCCCGCACCGACCTAGCCGGGCCAGCCTTTCCCGCCGGGCCAGCCTTTCCCGCCGGGCCGGCGTTTCCCGTCCAGCTAGCCTTTCTCGCCAGGGCCTGCGGCGTTTCGCGCCAGGCGCCGCAGGGACTCCTGCAGCGCCGGGTCGCTGACGCCCCCCGCGGCCTGGGCGAGGGAGCGCGCGGGCTCCTCGCCGAGGACTGCCCGCCCCGGCAGGCGAAGGGGCCCGGAGGGCGGCGGAGGGGTGGGCGAGGCGACCGCGACCCGCACCCGCGTCACCCGGCCGAGCACCGGGGCCACCGCTTCGGCCACCTCCCGGGTCACGAACCGCAGCCGGGAGGCCCAGGCCGCGGAGTCCGCCTGGATCACGAGGACGCCCCCGGCGAGGCCCGCGACCCGGCTGTGCTCATCCAGGGGGGCCGGGAGCCGGGCGCGCAGCAACTCCGTTGCCCGGGCGAGCCGCCGGGCTTCCTCGATCAGCCGGCCGAGGTCCCCGGAGGCGTGCGCGAGCAGCCCACCCAGCGGCTTCGGTCCTCCTGCGCCCATGGCCGGTGACCCTAGCCGGCCTGCCGGCACTCCGCAAGGGGCCAGTGCGGCGTCCCCTGCCGGCGTGCGCCCCCCTCTGTGCTTGACGCACCCTGCATGGGGCGCCGATCATTTCGCTTTTGATTCCCCGGGGACCGGATCCGCCCATGGCCATGAAATTCCTGCGCAAGATCTTCGGCAGCCGAAACGAGCGCGTGATCAAGCGCATGCGGCGGACGGTGGAGCGGATCAACGCGCTCGAGCCTGCCACCGAGGCGCTCTCCGACGAGGACCTGCGCGCGCGCACCGAGGCGTACCGTGAGCGGGTCGCCCAGGGCGCGCCGCTCGACGAGATCCTGCCCGAGGCCTTCGCGACGGTCCGTGAAGGGGCGCGCCGCACACTGAACATGCGTCACTTCGACGTGCAGTTGATCGGCGGCATGGTGCTGCACGAAGGCAGGATCGCGGAGATGCGCACCGGCGAGGGCAAGACGCTCGTCGCCCCGCTCGCCGTCTACCTGAACGCCCTCGGCGGGAAGGGCGTGCACCTGGTGACGGTGAACGACTACCTCGCGCGGCG
The DNA here is from genome assembly GCA_017999615.1 of Gammaproteobacteria bacterium. Lineage (NCBI taxonomy): Bacteria > Pseudomonadati > Pseudomonadota > Gammaproteobacteria > Gammaproteobacteria bacterium. The sequence goes on from JAGNLM010000001.1 coordinate 7,022, forward strand.
CGACGCGGAGTGGATGGGTGCGATCTACCACGCACTCGGCCTGTCGGTCGGCGTCATCAACTCCTCCGGCGGGCGCGGCCCCGACACCAGTTCCTACCTCTACGACCCCGAGTGGAAGACGACGGACATCGGCTATCTGCACCTGCGCCCCGTGACGCGCAAGGAGGCCTACGCCGCCGACGTCACCTACGGCACGAACAACGAGTACGGCTTCGACTACCTGCGCGACAACATGGCCTTCAGCCTTCCCGAGCGGGTGCAGCGGCCGCTGAATTTCGCCATCGTCGACGAGGTTGACTCCATCCTGATCGACGAGGCGCGCACGCCGCTCATCATCTCCGGCGCGTCGGACGAGAGCTCCGAGCTCTACGTGCGCGTGAACAAGCTCATCCCACGGCTGGTGAAGCAGCAGCAGGAAGACGGCCCGGGCGATTTCAGCGTCGACGAGAAGGCGCGCCAGGTATTCTTCACCGAGGAAGGGCACGCGCGCGTGGAGCAGTTGCTCGAGGAGGACGGCCTCCTCAAGCCCGGCGAGAGCCTGTACGACGCCGGCAAGCTCGTGCTGATGCACCACCTGAACGCGGCGCTGCGCGCCCACGCGCTCTTCCAGCGTGACGTGGAGTACATCGTGCGCGGCGGCGAGGTCGTCATCGTCGACGAATTCACCGGGCGAACGATGCCGGGCCGGCGCTGGTCGGACGGGTTGCACCAGGCGGTGGAGGCGAAGGAGGGCGTGCCGATCCAGGCCGAGAACCAGACCCTCGCCTCGATCACCTTCCAGAACTACTTCCGCCTGTACCAGAAGCTGGCGGGCATGACCGGCACGGCCGACACCGAGGCCTTCGAGTTCCAGCAGATCTACGGGCTCGAGGTGGTGGTCATCCCCACCCACAGGCCGATGGTCCGCGACGACATGCCCGACCAGGTCTACCTGACCGCGCAGGAGAAGTTCGACGCGATCATCGCCGACGTGAAGGACTGCCGCGCCCGCAAGCAGCCCGTGCTGGTGGGCACCGCCTCGATCGAGACCTCCGAGTACCTCGCGCGCCTGTTGAACGACAACGGGATCCCGCACCAGGTACTGAACGCCAAGCAGCACGAGCGCGAGGCCAACGTCGTCGCCCAGGCGGGCCAGCCGGGCACCGTCACCATCGCGACCAACATGGCGGGCCGCGGCACGGACATCGTGCTCGGCGGCAACCCGCAGGCCGAGATCCGCGCGCTGGCCGACCCCACGCCCGAGCAGCGCGCGGAGGTCCTGCGCGACTGGCAGGTGCGCCACGAGCAGGTGGTGGCCGCCGGCGGTCTGCACATCATCGGCAGTGAGCGCCACGAGTCGCGGCGCATCGACAACCAGTTGCGGGGGCGTTCGGGACGCCAGGGCGACCCGGGGTCGAGCCGGTTCTACCTCTCGCTCGAAGACAACCTGATGCGAATCTTCGCCTCGGACCGCGTCGCGGGCCTGATGCAGAAGCTCGGCATGCAGAAGGGCGAGGCCATCGAGCACCCCTGGGTGACCCGCGCCATCGAGAACGCGCAGCGCAAGGTCGAGGGCCGGAACTTCGACGTTCGCAAGCAGCTCCTCGAGTACGACAACGTCGCCAACGACCAGCGCAAGGTGGTCTACTCCCAGCGCACGGAGCTGATGGCGGCCGAGGACATCTCCGAGACGATCGAAGGCGTCCGCGAGGACGTCATCCACTCGATCGTGAGCGAGTACATTCCCCCGGAGAGCCTCGAGGAGCAGTGGAACGTCGCCGGGCTCGAGGAGGCGCTCGAGCGCGAGCTGACGCTGAAGCTCGACCTGCGCGGCTGGCTCGAGCAGGACTCGGGCCTGCACGAGGAGACGCTGCGCGAGCGCATCGTGGAGGCGGCCCGCGCCGCCTACCGCGAGAAGGAGGCACAGGTCGGCCCCGAGACCATGCGTCACTTCGAGAAGGCGGTGATGCTGCAGGTGCTCGACACCCTCTGGAAGGAGCACCTCGCGGGCATGGACTACCTGCGCCAGGGGATTCACCTGCGGGGCTACGCGCAGAAGGACCCGAAGCAGGAGTACAAGCGCGAGGCCTTCCAGATGTTCTCCTCGCTCCTCGACCGCGTGAAGCAGGAGGTCGTGGGCATCCTGTCGCGGGTGCAGGTGCGCGCCGAGGAGGACGTGGAGGCCGTCGAGGCGCGGCGCCGGTCCCAGGCGCCCATCGAGTACTCGCACCCCAACGCGAGCCCCTACCCGGTGGCGACCGGCGCCATGGCCGAGGCGGACGGGGGGGACGCGCCGGTGCCGGAGGCGGGGCCGGAGGAGGCCCAGGGGGCGCGCGAGCCCTTCGTGCGCGAGGGGCGCAAGATCGGGCGCAACGAGCCCTGCCCGTGCGGGTCGGGCAAGAAGTACAAGAACTGCCACGGGCGGCTCGACTGACGCCCGCGAGGAGAGGCCGGTCCCGCGCAGCAGCACCGGGACCGGCCCGCGGGGCAGTGAGGAGAGTCGAGGCCGCAAGGGTGAGCGTATGCCGGTGAACCTGAAGCCCGCCGAAGGTCTGTTGCCCGTGCCGGGCGTGCGGCTCGGCGTGGCCCAGGCGGGGGTGAAGCGCGCGGGGCGGGACGACCTGCTGGTGGTGGAGGCCGCGCCGGGCTCGACCGCGGCGGCCGTCTTCACCCGCAACGCCTTCTGCGCCGCGCCGGTGACCCTCGCGCGCCGGCACCTGGCGGCGGGCGACCCGCGCTACCTGCTCGTCAACTCGGGCAACGCGAACGCCGGCACCGGGCCCCAGGGGCTCGAGGACGCGCTGCGGACCTGCGAGGCCCTGGCGGAGGCGGGCGGGGTGTGCGCCGAGGCGGTGCTTCCCTTCTCCACCGGGGTGATTGGCGCGCCGCTCCCCGTGGACCGCATCGTGGCCGCCCTCCCGGCCGCGCTCACGGCGCTGACCGAAGAGGGCTGGGCCCGGGCGGCGCGCGCCATCATGACCACGGACACGGTGCCCAAGGGCCTCTCCGTGCGCCGCACGGTCGCCGGGCGTGAATTCACCGTGACGGGGATCGCGAAGGGCGCCGGGATGATCCGTCCCGACATGGCCACCATGCTGGCCTTTCTCGCGACCGACGCGGCGGTGCCCGGGGCGCTCCTGCAGGCCTGCCTCGCCGAGGCGGTGGAACGCTCCTTCAACCGGATCACGGTGGACGGCGACACCTCGACCAACGACGCCTGCGTGCTGCTGGCGACCGGGCGCTCGTCCGCCCCGCGCGTCGAGGCGGTGCGAGGGGCCGGCTATGCCGCTCTGCGGGACGCGGTGGCGGAGGTCTGCACGCACCTGGCGCAGGCCATCGTGCGCGACGCCGAAGGGGCGACCAAGTTCGTGACCGTCGCGGTCGAGGGCGGGGCGAGCGAGTCGGAGTGCCTGGACGTCGCCTACGCCATCGGGCACTCGCCGCTGGTGAAGACCGCGCTCTTCGCGAGCGACCCGAACTGGGGCCGGATCCTGGCCGCGGTGGGCCGCGCGGGCCTCGCGGACCTCGACATCGGGCGGGTCCGCATCGACGTGGGCCCGATCACCATCGTCGAGGCCGGCGGCCGGGCCCCGGGTTACACCGAGGATCAGGGGCAGGCGGTGTTCGGGGCCCCCGAGATCACCATCCGGGTGCTCCTCGGGCGCGGCGGCGCCTCGGCCACGGTGTGGACCAGCGACCTGTCCTACGACTACGTGCGCATCAACGCGGAGTACCGCACCTGATATCGGTCGCTGCGGCCGCCCTCATCGACGCCGCCGGGCGGGTGCTGCTCAGCCGTCGCCCCGACCACGCCCACCAGGGCGGGTTGTGGGAGTTCCCCGGCGGGAAGCTCGAGCCGGGGGAGCCGGTCGAGGCCGGGCTGGCCCGGGAGCTCGAGGAGGAGCTCGGGGTCACCCCCACCGCGATGCGGCCCCTCATCCGGGTCCGCCACCGCTACCCGGACCGGGAGGTCCTGCTGGACGTCTGGCGGGTCGACGCCTGGACGGGCGAGCCTGAGGGCCGCGAGGGTCAGGCGATCGAGTGGGTGGCCCCCGGGGACCTGCCGAAGCGCGCGCTCCCCGCCGCCGACCTCCCGGTGGCCGCGGCCGTCCGTCTGCCGCCGGCCTGCCTGATCACCCCCGAGCCCGGCCCCGACCCGTCCCGGTTCCTGGAGACGCTCCAGCGCAGCCTCGAGGCGGGCGTGCGCCTCGTCCAGTTGCGGGTGCGCTCGCTCGCGCCGGCGCCGCTGCGCGCCCTGGCCCGGGAGGCCCTGGCGGTCTGCCGGGCGCAGGGGGCCTGGATGCTGGTCAACGGGGACGCTGACCTCGCCGAGGCCATCGGGGCGGACGGTGTGCACCTCCGCGCCGCGGCCCTCGCGGCCCTGAGGGAGCGTCCCCTCGGCCCCGGCCGCTGGGTGGGCGCCTCCTGCCACGACGAGCGCGCGCTCGGCCGCGCGCAGGCCCTCGGGGTCGACTTCGTGCTGCTCTCGCCGGTCCGGGAGACAGCCTCCCACCCCGGCGCCCGGCCCCTCGGCTGGGAGCGCTTCCGCTCTCTCGCCGGGCAGGCGAACCACCCCGTCTACGCCCTCGGGGGCCTCACACTGGCCGATCTCCCCCTCGCCTGGTCCCACGGTGCCCAGGGGATCGCCGCCATCCGTTCCCTCTGGCGCGACCCTCCACGGAGCGAGCCATGACCCGAATCGGCTTTGCCGCCAGCCTGCTCGGCCTTTCCCTCGCCCTGGCGGGTCCCGCCCCGGCGGCGGGGCCCGCGGCCGACGCGCCGATCCTCACCGACCTTGACGGCTGGCCCCGGCGGCTCGAGGACCTGGTGGGCCAGGACCGCTGGACGGTGGTGATGTTCTGGGCCTCGGACTGCGGGGTCTGCAACGAGGAGGCGCCGGCGTGGGTGCTCTTCGACGAGCGGTGGCGCTCCGAAGGCGCTGGCGTCGTCGGCGTGACCCTCGACGGCCAGGCGGGGCTCGCGGCGGCGCGGGCCTTCCGGGACCGGCACCGGATGGGCTTCCCGAATCTCATTGGCGAGCCCGAGGACGTGGCCCGGATGTTCACCGAGCGTGCCAGGCAGCCCTGGCTCGGTACCCCGAGCTTCCTCGTCTACGGGCCGGGGGGCGAGCTTCGGGCGCGGCACGCGGGCGCGCTCCCCCCCGGGCGCCTCGAGGAGTACCTCCGCAAGCAGGCTGGCAGGCCGGCGAAGTGAGGCTCCGGGGAGGGCGTGGGGGTTGGCGGGGGTCTAGGCGGCCGCCGCCCGCGCCCCGGGCGCGGGCTGGCCTGCGAGCCAGGCGAGCACGGGGAGGGCGAAGAGCCACTCCACGCTGACCGCGAAGAGCGCGCCCTCGTCCAGGGTCAGGGCGCCCAGCCGCTCGCCGGCGAAGTAGGAGAACGGCCCGCCGGAGGCGCCCAGGAGCGCCGCGACCAGGGGCCGTCCGAGCACGAGGCGGAACGAGTGGCGCAGGGTCGCGGCGAAGCCGACCCAGAGGCCGACCATCCAGAGGGCCGTCGGCCACCCGAGCCGGGCGTGCTCCGGGAAGTCGAGCCATCCGCCCAGGACCAGCACGGAGTCGGCGCCGTAGCCGAGCGCCCCGGCGGCGGCGAGCAGCCGGAGCTCGTGGCGCCAGCCGACCCCGCACGCCCACAGGTGCAGCGGCAGCCAGAGGAGCAGGGCGCCGACGCCGAGCCAGGGGAGCCCGCGGGCCGCGCCGTAGGCCGCGGCGGCCCAGACCACGTAGAACGCGAGGCCGTTTCCCAGAACGGTCGTCATCGGGCCCTCCCGCCGCCCGGAAACCCTGCCGCGAGTATACGCTGGCGGTGCACCCGCCCCGGCCCCGCCCTCGCGCCCGGGGCCGGGGCTCAAGTCCGGCCTGCGGAACTGCGCTATCCTCGGGGCGACGGGAACGCGCGAGGGGAGGGTGGCATGTACGCGAAGGTCTGCGAGCCGGTGAGGCTCAGGCGCGATTGCCCCGCGGTGGCCGTTCCCGAAGGGGTCCCCGTCGAGCTTCCCCAGGGTACGGTCGGCTCCCTCGCCCAGGCGCTGGGGGGCAGCTTCACGGTCTACGTGCAGGGCAAGATGTTCCGCGTGGACGGCAAGGACGCCGACGCCATCGGGCGGGAGCCGGTGCCCCTGCCGGAGCTTCCCCCCGAGGCGACGGACCGCGACGTGGAGCGGGCCGTCTGGGAGGCGCTGAAGGGTTGCTACGACCCCGAACTGCCGGTCAACGTGGTCGATCTGGGGCTCATCTATGGCTGCCGGGTGGAGCCGCGGCCGGACGGGAGACGCGAGGTCCACATCACCATGACCCTGACCGAGCCGAGCTGCGGCATGGGTGACGTGATCGCCTGCGACGTGCGCGGGCGGGTCGAGCGCGTGCCCACGGTCGCCGCGGCGCACGTGGACATCGTGTTCGAGCCGCGGTGGACGCCGGACCGCATGTCCGACGTGGCGAAGCTCGCGACGGGCGTGTATTGAGACGGACGCAGGGACCCGGCGCCGGCTGGCCGGTCTCGTGGGTCTGGTTGGTCGCGCCGGTCTCGCCGGACCGGCGGTGGTCTCTCAGTCGCGGGAGCTGAAGCGCTTCAGGATCACCTCGACCTGGTCCTCCGTGACCTTCCCGTAGTGGTGCATGCCCCACGGGGCGAGGATCACGAGCCACTGGTGGCTCTCCTCGGCCCAGCGCCGGATGACGTCGATGGCCCGGCGCAGCTCCTCCATCGTGTGCGCGCTGCCGGCCTCCTCGGCGGAAACCTCGGGCGCGTGCTTGGAACGCTGCAGGGCCTCCAGGATCTCGGACCGTTCGAGCTCGACGGTCTTCTCCAGCTCCTTCATCGACGGTGCTCCCGTGAGATTGGCGCGGTGTGCCGGCGCGTCTGGCCGGTGAAGGGCCTTATCGTCGCCCTCCGGCGGCCGCGCGTCGAGGGGGGCACACGAGACTCACGGTCTCGAGGAAGTGCTGGTCGGCCTCGAGGATCAGCTCCTCGGACGCCGTCTCCGGGTCGGGTAGCCCGATCGTGGCCCAGGCGGTCTCCTCCAGGGCCGTCTGCTCGGCCGGGTGCTCGGTGAACGCCCCGATTCGGGACCGGTTCGCGAGCGCCTCGGCCACGTGCAGGATGGCGGCCTCGAGCGGGGCCAGGCGCGCCGCGCTCGGCGCGTGGTGGCAGGCCACCGCGTCCGACAGGGCCTCCGGCAGCCCCCAGTGGGTCATCAGCTTGCCGCCGAGCTCCGCGTGGCTGAAGCCGAACGCCTCGAGCTCGGCCTGGTAGAGCACCGCCTCGTCGCCCGCGGCGATGAGGAGCGTCTCCCGGCACGCGTCCGGGCGTGTCTGGTAGAGCACCAGGCTGCCCAGGTCGTGCAGGAGCCCGCCGACGAAGAGCCGCTCCGGGTGCAGCACCCCCACCCGCCGCCCGCACGCCCGCGCGATGAGGCCGCAGTACACGCCGTGACGCCAGAACGTGTCCATGTTGACCAGGTCGTTGGGAATGTCCGAGAAGGACTTCACCGCCGACACGGCAATCGCCAGGTTGTGCACCGCGACGTTCCCCACCACGGCGACGGCGCGGGACACGGTGTCGATGCGCGACCGGTACCCGTAGAAGGAGCTGTTCACGAGCCGCAGCAGGCGGGCCGTGAGGCTGGGGTCCTGGGCGATGACCTCGCCGACCGCGCGGGCGTTGCTGCGCGGGCTGCCCAGCAGCTCGGTGATCCGCACGCAGATGTGCGGGGGCGAGACCAGGACCGACAGGGTGTCGAGCTCGCGGGCCGAGAGGCCGTCCTTCGGCGGGGGCGCGGCGAGGTTGGCGGACAAGGGGCTGCTCCTGCGTTCAGTGGCTGGCGTTGTTGGAGCGCCGCAGTCCCTGCATCAGGTGGCTGACGGCGCGATCGAACAGGGGGACCGATTCCATGAGCCGGGCGCTGCCGCGCCGGAAGTCGAGCGCGAGGCCGGCCGTGGTGCGCTCGGCGACCTTCATGCCCCGGCGGTCGGTGAAGAGGTAGACGCCGGTCACGCTGCTCACCCAGGTGAGGCGGGCCCGGGTGCGGGCCCCGCTCTCGCTGAGGAACTCCACCCAGGTGCCGATGGCGAGGCCCTGGGCGGCCTGGAGGTGCGCGTCGTGCTCGGGCGCGGGCGGGGCGGCGGGCTCCGGCTCGAGCCGGGGGTCCTCGATGACGATCTCCTCGAATTCGCCCCCGTGGTGCAGACCCGGTCTCGGCGGGCGCGCGGGCGGCAGGCCGAGGATGGCGGTGACGAGGTCGCGCCCCTCGGGCTCCGGCGCTCCCGCCTGGCCCGGGAAGCGGGCCGGACTCCCCAGGTCGATGTCCGTGCGGGGCTCCAGCACCGTGGGCTCCATCGCGCCGCAGGCGGGTCCGGGTGAGGCCGCGGGCGCTGCGTCCGGGGGCGTCTCGCCCTTCATCGCCGCCGCCTGGTAGCGGGCGAGGGCGGCGACGAAACGGCTGCGCTCCTCGTCCTCGATACTCAACGTGCGGATCGTGTCGCTCAGGCCCCGCACGAAGTTCGGCAGGGCGGCCAGCAGCTCCCGGCGCTCGGCCTGCGTGCGTTTCGGCAGGACGCTCCAGACCAGGGTCTCCAGCATCCGCACCCGGGTCTCCCAGAGCTCGCTCGTCTCGCCCTCGCGGTTGTGGGTGACCACCAGCAGGTTGCGCCAGTGCCGGTCGACGAACTCCTGCACCGGGGCGGGCACCGGCCCCATCGCGAGGCAGCGCCGGATCTCGGTCTCGGTGGCCGCCTTGGCCAGGTCGAGGCGCTCGCGCCCCTGGAGGATCTTCACCGAGAGCTCGGCCCGCTGTTGCGCCCGCTGCTCCTGGGCGGCGAGGAAGTTCTCGAGCTCCGTCAGCAGCTCGGAGAACAGCTCCACGTTCTGGTCGAAGTCCTTCAGCACGCGCTGCACGACCCCCTCGACCGCGTGGAAGAGCTCGTCGTTGCCGTCGCGGTTCTCGTCCCAGCCCACCGCGGCGCCGGCGAGCGTGTTCAGCAGGCGCCTTGCCGGGTGGTTCTTGCGCGCGAACAGGGCCTTGTCGAGGATGGCCACCTTCAGCAGCGGGATCTGCAGGCGCCCGATCAGGGCCTTCAGGGCCGTGGGGATGGCCTTGTCGTCGAGGACGTAGTCGAAGAGCAGGGTGACGAGCTCGAGCATGAGGTCGTCCACCTGGTCCATCCCGCGCGTGAACCCCTCGCTGCGCAGCTGGCGCAGCACGTTCACGGTGCCGGCGGCGATCTGGCCCGGGTCGAGCTGGACCCCCTGCAGGCCCTCGAAGCCCTCGAAGCCCTCCATGCCCGCCGGGCTCTGGCCCGTCTGGAGCACGCTCAGCGCGCCCAGCATCTGGGGCAGGGCGACCGTCGCACCGCCCCCCGTGAAGGACACCGGCTGACCGGGGCGGGTGGCCGCGGCGAGCTCCTGGATGAGGGACACCACGTCCGGCTCGAGCGGGGCGGTCATCGCCCCCCGTCCCGGGGCGTTGGTCGTCCGGGTCGGCCGCACCACCGGCCGGCCGAGGTTCGGGCGCTGGATCGAGGGCAGGACGTTGCGGCTCGCGAGGTGGTGGTTCAGGGCCTGGTAGAGCCCCTGCAGGTCCGCCACCAGGTGCCGGTCGAAGAGCTTCAGGACGAGCAACTGAACCGTGAGGCCGGTCTCGAGCGTCGTGCTCGCCTTGCGCACGGACTCGCAGATCGTCTCCGGGGAAAAGGGGTTGCGGGCGCCCTTCAGCTCGGGGTCGCCGAGGAGATGGCCGACCCGGCGGTCGAGCGCGTAGAGCTCGTCCTCGTAGAGTCCGTGGGCCTTGGCCACCATGTTCTCGACCGCGATCGTGACCTCGAGCTCGTCGTTCTCCACCAGCCCGAGGGACGCCCCGGAGGAAGAATCGCCCACCGGGCGGCCGAAGGGCGTGGGGCTCGCCGAGCGGCGCTCGAACTGCTCCTGGAGCTGGGCCCGCAGGGCCGTCTCCATCCCCGCCCGGCGCAGGCGCACGTCGCGCATGGCGTCGAAGTAGACCCTCTGCTGGGCGTTGTTCTCCGCCTTGTCGGCGAGCTCGAACAGCGCGTCGTCCAGCCGGTCCAGGGTGTGGGCCGCGAGGCGCTGGAGCGCCTCGAGGGCCATCTCGCGGCAGGTGCGCAGGAGCGTCGCCGCGCCCGCCGGGGGCAGGCCACGGGGGGTCGCCAGCGGGATATCCGCCGGGTGGGTTTCCAGGGCAGCGGTCGGATTCATAAGCTTCACGTGCGCGCGGGTCTCGGCGTCTTTCATACTTCGGCCTGTTCCCGCCGGGCTTTACCCGCACGATGCGAGGACCCCGGCGAGTCGGGATCTCCCGTGACAACGAGCGTGCCAGATCGGGCGAAGCGCGCGACCCCGTTGATTTTATTGGGGTGGACGGGAGGGCAGGGGTGCCGGTGTGGGGGCAGGGCGCGGGGCGACGTCCACGCCGTTGACGGCGCCGCCCCGGGCTGCCGGGCGCAGACCCAGCCGCCGCGCGCACTCTCGCGCGGGGAAACGCCGTTGACGGGGGCGCAACGCCCCCTTCCTCAGAACGCCCCGAGGTCCTCCAGCACCCCGTCGGCCCAGGCCGAGGGTGGGGGGGGCAGCCAGCGCTCGCGCGCGGGCCGCGGTGGGGCGTGCAGGCGGCCGACCTCCTCGAGGTCGGGGTTCCAGGCCGAGCGCAGGACCTCTTCGGGGTACGTCGCGGCTTCCAGGGGCAGCTTCATCACGGTCCTCCGCCCCAGGGGGGCAGTCTACCGGGGATTCCGGGGTGCGGCACGGTGCCGGCCCCACCCGGCAATCGCCGAGGCAAGAGCGGTGCCGGGCCGGGGCAGCGCCCCTGCCGGCGCGGGTCCGCGGGTCCGCGGGGCAGCGACCGCGACCCGCAGGCGCTGCCGGCGTCAAAGGCACCGACAGCCACCGGGCGCTTTCTGTGACGCAGGCCGCGCCGGCGAGTCTCGGGGGAGGCCCCTGGGGGCGCGCCGGTGCTCGCCGGGCTGGCCCTTCGCCCGGCCTGTAAAGCCCGCCGTCAGGGTGAGCCCCACCGGCGGCCCCGGACTATGCTTTACCTCGGCCGCCCCGGGGTACGAGGGGTGCTGGTCCGGCGGGGCAGGAGGAGGCGCGCATGAGCGGGACGACGTTCAGTGTGGAGGTCCAGCCGGTGCTGCCCGCGCGGCTCGCACGGCTCACCGACCTCGCCCACGACCTCTACTACAGCTGGGACCGGAGCGTCAGGCGCATCTTCCGGGACCTGGACGAGGCGACCTGGGTGGCCTCGCTGCACAACCCCCGGGTGTTCCTGCGCCGGGTGCCCCAGGCCCGCCTCGACGCCGCGGCCGAGGACCCCATCTTCCTCGCTGAGTTCCGCCGGGCGTTGAGTGCCTACGACACCTATCTCGAGTCGGCCGGCAGGCCCCGCTCGGAGCCGCACCTGGAGACCGGGCGGGACCTCGTCGCCTACTTCTCCGCCGAGTTCGGCTTCCACCAGAGCGTGCCGCTCTACGCCGGCGGCCTCGGCATCCTCGCCGCAGACCTCTGCAAGGCCATGAGCCACCTCCGCGCGCCCTTCGTGGCCGTGGGGCTGCTCTACCGCCAGGGCTATTTCGACCAGCGCCTGCTCTGCAACGGGGACCAGATCGCCGACTACCGCACGGTGGAGCCGGCCGATCTGCCGGTGTCCGCCGCCCGCGACCCGCGGGGGGCGGAGGTCGTCGTCGCGGTCGACCTGCCCGGGCGCCGCCTGCTCCTGCGGGTGTGGGAGGCGAAGGCGGGCCACGTCCGGCTCTATCTCCTCGACTCGGACGTCCCCGGGAACAGCCCCCGGGACCGGGCCATCACCTACCAGCTCTACGGGGGCGACGCCGAGACCCGGATCCAGCAGGAGATCGCCCTCGGCATCGGGGGGGGCCGGGCGCTGCGTGCCCTCGGGCTCGCGCCGACCGTCTGGCACATCAACGAGGGCCACCCGGCCTTCCTCGTGCTCGAGCGCTGCCGCCAGCAGGTGGAGCAGGGGCTCGACTTCGCGAGCGCCCACGAGTTGGCCGCGGCGAGCACGGTCTTCACCACCCACACCCCGGTGCCCGCGGGCCACGACATCTTCGAGCACGCCCTGATGCGGACCTATTTCGGCGGGTTCTGGTCCGGGCTCGGCATCGACGAGGGGCGCTTCCTCGCCCTCGGCGCGACCCCCCGGGACCCCGGCCGTTTCAACATGACTGCGCTCGCCCTGCGCGGCTCGCGCTACCAGAACGGGGTGAGCCGCATCCACGCCCGGGTCGCCGCCCAGAACGAGGCGTACGTCTGGCCCGAGGTCCCTCCGGACGAGAGCCCGATGGGCCACGTCACCAACGGCGTGGATGTGGGCACGTTCCTCGGCCTGCCCTGGAACGCGCTCTTCGACATGTACGTGGACCGGGGGTGGCGGGCGCGCTTGACCGACACGGCCTTCTGGGAGCGCGTCCTCGACCGGATCCCGAACCACGTCTTCCAGAGCGTGCACGAGATCCTGAAATCCGAGCTGCTGGAGTACGCCCGGGAGCGGGCCACCGTGCAGTACCGGCGGGGGGGCTACGCCGAGTCGCTCATCCAGCACCTGACGCGCTTCCTCACGGCGCGCCGGCTGGACACCCTGCTGGTCGGATTCGCGCGGCGCTTCGCGACCTACAAGCGCGCCACGCTCCTCTTCCGCGACCTCCCGCGGCTCGCCCGCATCGTGAACAACCCCGACCGCCCGGTGCTGTTCCTCTTCGCCGGCAAGGCCCACCCGAACGACCGCCCGGGCCAGGACCTCATCCGGACCATCGCCGAGGTCAGCATGCGCCCCGAGTTCCAGGGGCGGATCGTGCTCCTCGAGGACTACAACTTCTCCATGGCCCGGCGCCTGATGCCGGGCGTGGACGTCTGGCTGAATGTCCCCGAGTACCCCATGGAGGCCTGTGGCACCTCGGGCATGAAGGCCGCCATCAACGGCGCCATCAACCTGAGCGTCCTGGACGGCTGGTGGGGCGAGGCCTACGACGGGGAGAACGGCTGGGCCATCCACCCGCACCCGGAGCTCGACCCCGCGCGGCGCGACGAGCAGGAGGCGCTCGAGCTCTACGACCTGCTGGAGGACCAGATAGCCCCCATGTACTTTGCCCGCAACCGCGAGGGCGACCGCGACGTGTGGGTGGGCCGCTCGAAGGCCTCCATGAAGACGGTGATGCCGCGCTTCAACGGCATCCGCATGGCCCTCGACTATCTGCGGGACTACTACGCGCAGGCGGCCCGGCACGGCGTGCGCCTGGCGGACGGGGGTGGCGCGGGGGCGCGCAGCCTCGCCGCCTGGAAGGCCCGTGTGGCGCAGGCCTGGCCGCGGCTGCGGATGCGGTTGGCCACGGCGCTACCCGCCGCGGTCCGGGCCGCTGACCCGCTCGCGCTCGAGGTCGCGGTCTCCCTGAACGGGCTGCAGCCCGAGGACGTCCGGGTGGAGTGCCTCTCAGGGGTGCTGGACGAGGTGGGGGCGTTCGTCGCCACCGGGAGCACGCTCCTCGAGCCCGCGGGAGACGCGGGCGGGGGCGAGACGCTCTACCGGCTGAAGCTGCGGGGCGAGGGAGGCCGGCCGCTCGGCGACGGCCTCGGCCACTTCAAGGTGCGGCTCTTTCCCTACCACCCGCTCCTCGCCCACCGCTTCGAGACGGGGCGGATGCTCTGGCTGGAGTAGGCCGGCGCCCTCTCAGCGGCCTCCGGCGGCCATCGAGACCGGCGCCTGCCCGCCGAGGGGGTCGCGCAGCGCGAACTGCTCCTCCAGCGAGCGCAGCAGCTCGCCCGCGAACCGGCACATCAGCATCAGCAGCGCGAGGTCGTCGGCGCCGAAGCTCTGGCCCGATTCCTTGTTGAGCGCCTCGATCACCCCGATCAGGCGCCCGCCGCCCATGATCGGCGCCGCCACCAGGCTCTTGGTGTTGAACTGGAAGGCGTCATCCACGCCGGCGTAGAAGCGCGGGTCCTTGCGCGCGTCCTCGACGATGGTCGGCTCGCGGTGGCTCGCGACCCACCCGGCGATCCCCGCGCCCGGGGGCAGCCGCAGGCCCGTCAGCGAGGACGGCGGGAATTCACCGAGGGCCACCACGAACACGAGCTCGCCGGTGTCCTCGTCGAGCACCAGGAGCGAGCCGTTGTGGGCGTCGATCGCCTCGAGCGCGTTGCGCAGGATCTGCTCCAGCAGCTCCACGATGTGGCTGCTCACGTCGCCCTCGGAGGCGTCCGCGAGGTTCTGCAGGCTGCGGATGAAGCGTCGCAGGCCGGCCACCTCGCGGGCGAGCGTGCGGTTCTCCTCCCTCAGCCGGTCGATCTCGTCTCGGGTGGGGTCGTTCATTCTCGTGTCTTCCCGTGGGGCCTCAGCGGCGCACGCGTCGGTCCGCGCCTCGATTCGTTAAGTGTAGCGGGTAAGACGCGCATGCAAGGGGCCCCGGAGTCTAGAATCGCAGCATGCGCCGCGCCGGCCGTCTCGTCTGCCTGCTGTTCGGGCTCTGGGTCGCGAGTGCCGGAGCCCTGACGCTCGACGTGCAGGTCGAGGGCCTGGAGGGGCGGGAGCTCGCCGCCGTCCTCGCCGCGCTCGATCTCGAGCAGGAAAAGGCGACCCCCGACCTCCTCGCGAGCCGGGTCCGCCGTCTCTACGAGCGCGCGGCCGACCAGGTCCTCGCCGCGCTCGAGCCCTTCGGACGGTACCGGGCGCGGGTGAGCGGCGAGCTCGACGAGGGGGGCGAGACCTGGGTCGCGCGCTTCCTGGTCGAGCCCGGCGAGCCGGTGCGCATCGAATCGCTCTCCGTGCGGGTGACCGGCGACGGCGCGGACGACCCCGCCCTGCGGCGCGTCCTCGCAGACCTGCCCCTGCGCCAGGGTGAGCCCCTGGAGCACGGGGTGTACGAGTCGGCCAAGCGCTCCCTGCAGCAGGAGGCGGCCGACCAGGGTTACCTGCGTGCCGAGTGGACCCGCCACACGGTCGAGGTGGACCTCGACCGCTACGCCGCCACGGTCGCGCTCGAGCTCGACACGGGCCCGCGCCACCGGTTCGGTGCGGTCTCCTTCGAGCAGGACATCCTGAACCCCGCGTTCCTCTCCCGCTACGTCCCGTTCTCGCCCGGAGACCCGTACTCCCGCGCCCAGGTGCTGGAGATGCAGACCGGGCTCGCGGACAGCGAGTACTTCTCCGGCGTCGACGTGACGCCGCGCATCGGCGAGGCGCGGGAAGGGGAGGTGCCGTTGGATGTCCGCCTGACGCCGCGCCCCCGCCAGCGCTACCGGGCCGGGCTCGGCTACGGCACCGACACGGGGCCCCGGGTGCGGGCCGGGTGGGAGAACCGGCGAGTCAACCAGTCGGGCCACCGGGCGGGGGTCGAAGGCCAGGCCTCGGAGCGCATCAACGACCTGAAGGCCTACTACCTGGTCCCGCTCGCGCGACCTGCCACCGAGGCCCTGCGCTTCGAGGTCCGGGGCGAGGACGAGGACACGGTCAGTTTCCGCACTCGGGTGGCGAGCGTCGCCGTGGGCCGCAGCGTGGTGCGCAAGGACTGGCGCGAGACGATCCGGCTCAACTACGAGTACGAGGACTACGAGGTGGGGCGGGAGTCGGGCGTCACCGAGCGGCTGATGCCGGAGGCCCAGTGGGTCAGCATCGACGCCGACGAGGAGGTGCGGCCCCGCGCCGGCCGGCGCCTCGGCCTGGATCTGCGGGGCGCGGTCGCCGGGGCCTTCTCGGACAGCACCTTCCTGCGGGCCCGGGGCCAGGCGAAGTTCGTGCAGGGGGTCGGTGAGGACGGCCGGCTGCTGGCCCGGGCGGACGGGGGCCTCACCCTCGCCTCGTCCCTCGAAGACCTGCCGGTCTCGCTGCGCTTCTTCGCCGGCGGGGACCAGAGCGTGCGCGGGTACGCGTTCGACGAGATCGGGCCCCGCAACGCCGGGGGCAAGGTCGCCGGGGGGCGCTACCTCCTGGTGGGGAGCCTGGAGTACGAGCACCGCGTGGCGGGCAACTGGAGCCTGGCGGCCTTCTACGACGCGGGCAACGCCTTCGAGCCCCACGAGCTCCACCCGAAGCAGGGCACGGGCCTCGGGCTGCGCTGGCTCTCGCCGGTGGGACCCGTGCGCCTCGACGTGGCCTCGGCCATCGACGAGCCGGGCAACCCCCTGCGCGTGCACGTGGTGATCGGGCCGGACCTGTGATCCAGGCCCTGCTCGGTCTCCTGCTGCTCCTCGCCTCGGCGGCCGGGGGCCTCACCCTCGCCACGGAGGCCGGGGCGCGCTGGCTCGTCCCAAGGCTCCTCGCAGACGTGCCGGGGCTCTCGGTGCGGGCGGTCTCCGGGCGCCTCCTCGGCGGGATCGAGCTCGAGGAGGTGCGCCTGGAGCACCACGAGGTGAGTGCCCGGGCGGACCGCATCGCCGTGCGCTGGCAGCCGTCCGCGCTCCTGCGGGGGGTGGTCCTGCTGCGCGAGGTCGCCGTCTCCGGCCTCGAGGTCCGCAAGCACGACACCCCGCCGCCCGAGCGCCTCCCGGACCTGCGCCCGCCCCTGCCGGTCGTCCTCGAGCGCCTGCACGTGGACGGATTCCGGCTGGCCTTCGGGGAGCGGGAGCCCACCGTCTTCGAGCGGGGGGAGGCGACGGGGGTCGAGCTGGCCGGCGCGCTGACGGTCGGCACCCTCGCCCTGCACACCCCGACCCTCGCGGTCGAGCTCTCGGGGCAGCTCCAGCCCTTCGGCGACTATCGCATCGACGCGGTCGGCCCCTGGCGCTGGGACGCGCCCCGGCAGGGTCCCCTGAGCGGGGAGCTCCGGCTCGGGGGCGGGATCCGGGCCTTCCACGCGACGCTCGGCGTACGCGGCTGGCTCGACGCTGACGTGGTCGCCCGCCTCGGCGACCTGCTGTCGGGCATCGACCTGGACCTGGCCGCCGAGGTGCAGCGTCTCGACCTGGCGGCCCTCGCCCCCGGGCTGCCCGCCGTCGGCCTCGCGGGACGGCTGGAGGCGGGCGGGAAGGTCGGGGACCCCGTGGACCTGCGCTGGTCGCTCGACACCCAAGACCTGGCCCGGGCCCTGCCCGGGGCTGCGGCCTCCCTCGCCGCGCGGGTCGACCGGGTCCGGATCGAGGGCTCCGGGCGCACGACCGGGCACCGGATCACTGCCGACGCGAGCGGCCCCGGGGGGCGGGTCCACGCCGTGCTCCAGGGGGCGTTGCGCGAGGGGCCGGGCTGGCGGGGCACGCTCGAGTCGGGGGAGGTCCAGGGCGAAGGCTGGGGGGACTGGCGGCTCGAGCGCCCGGCGGCCCTCGAGGTGGGGCGAGGCCGCCTGCACCTCGCGACCCTCTGCTGGCGGGAGAAACGGCTCGGCCGGCTCTGCGGCGAGCTCGCGCGGGAGCCCTCGAAGGGTTGGTCGGGGCGGGTCGAGGGCAGCGACCTAGCGCTCACCCCCCTGCGGCCCTGGCTGCCGGAGGGCCTCGATCTCCAGGGGTCGGCCCGGCTGCGGGCCGAGGGGAGCCTTTCGGAGAAGGGGGCCGCCACGGGCGAGGCCCGGCTGACCCTCGCCCCCGGGAAGATCGGCTTCCGGGCGGGCGGCCAGGCCCGCCAGGTCGCCTACGCCGAGACCTCGCTGCAGGCCCGTCTCGAGGGGAACGCGCTTGCCCTGCGCTTGGACCTCCCCCTGCCCGAGGTGGGCTCGGCCCGGGGCCAGGCCACCCTGAGCGGCTGGCAGCCGGACCGGCCGCTCGCCCCCTCGACGCCCCTGCAGGGGACCGTCTCCGTCTCGCTCCGGCGCCTGGACCTGCTCGAGACCCTGGTCCGGGAGCTCGAGGACCTGCGGGGCGAGGTGACGGCCGATTTCACCCTCGCCGGCACGCTCGGCCGGCCCCAGGTGCGCGGCCAGGCGGAGGTGCGCCAGGGCAGCCTCGAGGTGCCCCGCCTCGGCGTGCGCTTCACCGGTCTCACGCTCTCCCTCCAGAGCCCCGAGCCGGGTGTTCTCGCCTACGAGGCGCGGGCCCTTTCCGGAGACCGACCCCTCACCGTGACCGGGCGCACCGCCCTCGACCTCGCCCAGGGCTGGCCCACGACGCTCCGGGTGCGGGGCGAGGACGTGCCCGCGGTCAATGTCCCCGAGGCCCGGGTGCGCCTGTCCCCGGACCTCAGCGTGGAGGTTCGCGGCCGGCGCGCCACCCTCGGGGGCACGGTGCGGGTGGCCTCGGCCGAGCTCAAGCCGCGGGGCCTGCCCCAGGGGGCCGACGCCGCCTCGGCGGACGTGGTGGTCATGCGCCGGGGGGCACCCGCGCCCCGGGTCTCCCCCTGGGAGGTGACCGCGGACGTGGCGCTCGCCCTCGGCCAGCGGGTCGTCATCGACGGGTTCGGGGTGAAGGGCCGGCTCGAGGGCAACCTGCGCCTGCAGGCTGCCCCCGGCCGGCTGCTGCTCGCCCAGGGGGAGGTGAGCCTGGTGGAGGGCGTCTACCGGGCCCACGGCCAGGACCTGAAGGTCGAGCGCGGCCGCGCGCTCTACGCGAACAGTCCCCTCGACGACCCGGGGCTCGACGTGAAGGCCATCCGCGAGGTGCCGGACGGGCACGTGGGGGTGCGGATCATCGGCACCCTGAAATCACCCGACGCGAGCCTGTTCTCGGACCCCCTGCTGGGCCCGGCGGACGCGTTCGCCTACCTGCTTCTCGGGCGGCGGTCCCGCCAGATCGACGACCGCACCCAGCAGTCGATGGCGGCGGCCGCCGCGGCGATGGGGCTCTCGGAGCAGGTGGGCCTGACCGGCACCCTGCGCTCCACCCTCGGCATCGAGTCGCTGGGGATGGAGACCACGGAGCGGCGCACCGCCCCCGGCGTCACCGCCGAAGAGACCGCGGTGGTCATCGCCCGGCACCTCTCGCCCGCCCTCTACGTGCGCTACCTGGTGGGGCTGTTCGATGCCCGGGACGTGGTCCAGGTGCGCTACGACATCAACCGCCACCTGCAGATCCAGTCGGAGACGGGAGCGCGCACCGGCGCTGATCTATTCTTCACCATCGAGCGGTGACGAACGGCGCGGACCGATAACGAAAACGAGCCCGGGAGGGACGAGACCCTATGCGCGACGTCGTGGTCCTCGGACTCCTGTCGTTCCTCGTACTGGGTCTCGCGGGCGCGTGGCTGCTCGGGCGCGCCCGCCTGCGGCGCGAGACCCGGGCGCGGGTCGCGAGCGAGGCGGAGCTGCGCCGCCAGGCCGCGGAGCGCAGCGGTGAGCAGAGGCTGTGGGTGAGCAGCCTGAAGCAGGCGATGCTGAACCGCATCCTGCGCCTCGCCTTCGAGCCGGTTTCCCTGCAGCAGCAGCTCGAGCGCACCCTGCGCGAGGCGCTCTCGATCCCCTGGCTCCCCCTCGGCGGCGGCGGGGTCATCGCGCTCTCCAGCGTTGGCCACGCGAGCGGACCCCTGACCGTCAGCCAGGACGCCTGCGAGGCGTTCCAGAAGGCGGTCCTCGAGCTGCTCGACTCGGGCGCGCTCACCACCTCCCTCGGGCTCGGCACGGAGGGCGCCCGCATCGCCTGCGCGGCCTGTGACCACGGGCACTCGCCCTTCCTCCCGTACTGCTGCGTGCCCATCCGCTCGGGCAACCGCCTGCTGGGGCTGCTGGCGGTGAGCCTCGCGGCGGACTGCGACCACCTGCCCGACCTGGGGCCGGAGCAGGAATTCCTGCTCTCCATTGCCAGCACCCTCGCCACCATCGTCGAGCGCAAGGAGGCGGAGGAGAAGCTCCGCCTGCTCGCCAGCGTCTTCGACAGCGCGGCCGAGGGCATCGTGGTCACCGACGCCCGCAACCGCATCCTCGCGGTGAACCCGGCGTTCTGCGGGATCACGGGCTACGGGTCCGAGGAGGTGCTGGGACAGACCCCGCGGTTCCTGCGCTCCGAGCGCCACGACGAGGAGTTCTACCGCCGGATCTGGACGGCGCTCGCGAGCGAGAACCACTGGCAGGGCGAGATCTGGAATCGGCGCAAGAGCGGCGAGGTCTACCCGGAGTGGCTCTCCATCACCGTCATCCGGGACGAGGCGGGCGCGCCCGTCTACCACATCGGCGTCTTCAGCGACGTCAGCATGCTCAAGCGCTCCGAGGCCCGCTTCGAGTATCTCGCCCACCACGACGCCCTCACCGGCCTGCCGAACCGGCTGCTCTTCAGCGCCCGGCTCGAGCAGGCCATGCACCGCGCCAACCGGGAGCGGCGCAGCGTCGGGCTGCTGTTCGTCGACCTGGACCGCTTCAAGGAGGTCAACGACCTCCACGGCCACCTGGTGGGCGACCAGCTGCTGCAGGGGGTGGCGGAGCGGCTGACCGCGAGCGTGCGCGAGCAGGACACCGTGGCGCGGCTCGCGGGCGACGAGTTCGTGGTGATCCTGGAGGGGATCACCGGGCCGGGCGACGCCGAGCGGGTGGCCCGCAAGGTGCTCGAGGCCCTCGCGGTTCCGCTGCGGGTGGGCACCCGGGAGTTACCCGCGGGGGCCAGCGTGGGCGTCGCGATCTACCCGGCGGATGCCCGGGACCCTGCCTCGCTGCTGCGGCGCGCCGACGAGGCGATGTACGCGGCGAAACAGCGGGCGCGGGGCACCTACGCCCTCGCGGGCGCCCCGGCTAGCGCCGGCGTGCAGGCAGCAGGTCCGTGATGGTCCCCTCGGCCATCTCCGCCGCGAGGGCAACGGTCTCGGAGAGGGTCGGGTGGGCGTGGACCGTGCGGGCGAGGTCCCCCGCGCGCGCCCCCATGCGCAGGGCCAGCGTCGTCTCGGCGATCAGGTCGCCCGCGTGGGGCCCCACGATCCCGGCCCCCAGGAGCCGCCCCGTGGCGCGCTCGAAGAGGAGCCGGGTCAGGCCCTCCTCGCGGCCCATGCCGAGCGCCCGCCCGCTCGCCGCCCAGGGGAAGGCGGCGCGGTCCACCTCGATGCCGCGGGCCTCGGCCTCGGCCTCCGAGAGCCCCACCCAGGCCACTTCCGGATCGGTGTAGGCGACGCCCGGGATGTCCCGGGCCTCGAGGGTCACCGGCTGGCCCGCGATCACCTCGGCCGCCAGCTTGCCCTCGTGGGTCGCCTTGTGGGCCAGCATGGGCTGGCCCACCACGTCGCCGATGGCGAAGATGTGGGCGACGTTGGTGCGCTGCTCCCGGTCCACCGGGACGAAGCCCTTCGGGTCCACGAAGACCCCGGCGCTCTGCGCCCCGATCCGCGCCCCCGCGGGGCGCCGGCCGACGGCCACCAGGACCCGGTCGAAGACGGTGGGCGGCGGCGCCTTGGGTCCCTCGAAGGTGACCGCGAGCCCCGCGTCCTCTGCCTGCACGCCCACCACCCGGGTCCCCACGTGGATCCCCGCCAGGCGCTTCGCGAGCCGGCGCTGCAGGGGGCGGACGAGGTCGCCGTCCCAGCCCGGCAGCAGCTGGCCCGTCAGCTCCACCACCGTCACCCGGCTGCCGAGGGCCGCGTACAGAGTCGCCATCTCCAGGCCAATCACCCCGCCGCCCACCACCAGCAGGCTGCCCGGCACGTCGGGGAGGGCGAGCGCCCCCGTGGAGTCGATGATCCGGGGGTCCCCGTCGGGGAAACCGGAGAGGCGCACGGGCTCGGACCCGACCGCAATCACCGCGTGCTCGAAGGTGACCGTGCGCGGCCCCTCGGGGCCGTCGACCCGCAGCTCGTGGGCGGACTGGAAGCGGCCCTCCCCACACAGCACCCGGACCTTACGCTGGCGGGCGAGCTGCGCGAGGCCCCCCGTCAGCTTGCCCACCACCTCGTTCTTCCACGCCCGGAGCCTCTCCAGGTCCACCCGGGGCGGGCCGAAGGTGATGCCGAGGGCCTCCGCCTCGCGGGCCGCGGTGAGGACCTCGGCGGCGTGCAGCAGCGCCTTCGAGGGGATGCAGCCCTCGTTCAGGCAGACCCCGCCGAGGGTCTCCCCGCGCTCCACCAGCGTGACCTGCCGACCCAGGTCCGCCGCGCGGAAGGCCGCGGTGTAACCGCCCGGCCCCCCGCCCAGCACCAGGACCTGCGTGCGCAGGTCGGCGCCCTCGGCCGCGCCGGCCCCTGTCGTTGCCTGCAGCTTTGCCTCGTCGGCCATCTCCAGGACTCCTCACCCGCAGTGGCACCAGGTGTGCAGCGGGTGTGCGGCGGGGGATTATATCGGCATCGCCTCCGCGCGCGGCTCACGAAAAAAAAGGCGTGCACGTTAGCCCGTGCACGCCCGTAGCGCAGGAGGAGGGGTAAAGCGGGTGGGTAAAAGAAGAGGGGCACCTCGCGGTGCCCCTCTTCACCGCACCGTCAGTACTTCTTACTTGCTCGGCGCCGCAGCGGGGGCAGCCGGGGCGACCGGCGCAACCGGCGCTACAACCGCCGGGGGCACCGCGCCGTAGGGCACGCCGTAGCCGTAGGGGGCGCCGTAGCCGTAGGGGGCGCCGTAACCACCGGCGTACGGATAGCCGTACCCGTTGCCACGGCCCCAGCCGCGCGACGAGAAGTTGGCGTCGACGTCGCCGAACATGTCACCCATCCCGTTCCAGGGGCCACCGCCGTAGCCGCTGTTGCCCCAGGGACCCCACCAGGCCTGCGCGGAGGTGGCAGACGCGGCGACGATGGCGACAGCAGCAAGAGTCTTTGCAATGGTCTTCATTTGTTCAGTTCTCCAGATTGCCCTTGTGAATCTTTTCCGGTTTTTCGCGAGGCCCCTATGGCGCCCCGGTGAGCATCAGTATATTAGCGCCTTCGAATATTCCAAATAGAATGTTTTTATCGATGCGATAAATATAACTTATTTAAAGTCACTTCCAACTCCAATTTCAACTCCGGCTCCAACGCCCGTACCATCGCCCGTACCATCGCGCATTCCCCCTGTCGCCCCCCGAGGACCCACCGTGACCGCAGCGACTCCGACCCTGAGCCTCACCCGTCCCGACGACTGGCACCTGCACCTGCGCGACGGGCCGACGCTCGCCGCAGTCGCGCCGGACACGGCCCGGCGCTTCGGCCGGGCGATCGTCATGCCGAACCTGCTGCCCCCGGTCACCACCACGGCGCAGGCGCTGGCCTATCGGGAACGGGTGCTCGCGGCCGTGCCCGCGGGGCTCTCGTTCGAGCCGCTGATGGCGCTCTACCTGACGGACGAGACGACGCCCGCCGAGATCCTGCGGGCGCGGGCGAGCGGGGCGGTCGCCGCGGTGAAGCTCTACCCCGCGGGGGCGACGACGCACTCCGACGCGGGCGTCACCGACCTCACCCGGACCCACGGGGCGCTGGCCGCCATGGCCGAGACGGGCCTCCCGCTCCTCATCCACGGCGAGGTCACGGACCCGCAGGTGGACATCTTCGACCGCGAGCGGGTGTTCCTCGAGCGCAGCCTCTTCCCGCTCATCGAGCGCTTCCCCGGGCTCAAGGTGGTGCTCGAGCACGTGAGCACGCGCGAGGGCGTCGCGCGGGTGCGGGGCGGCCCCGAGCGGCTCGCCGCGACCATCACCCCTCACCACCTCCTGCTCTCGCGCAACGCCATGTTCGCGGGGGGGCTGCGGCCCCACCACTTCTGTCTGCCGGTGGCCAAGCGCGAGGAGGACCGGCTGGCCCTCGTGGAGGCCGCGACCAGCGGGCACCCGCGCTTCTTCCTCGGCACGGACAGCGCGCCGCACCCGCGCCGGCGCAAGGAATCCGGCAGCGCCCCGGGGGGGATCTACACCGCCCACGCCGCGATCGAGCTCTACGCCGAGGTCTTCGAGCAGGCCGGCGCGCTCGAGCGCCTCGAGGCCTTCGCGAGCTTCCACGGCCCGGACTTCTACGGCCTGCCCCGCAACCGCGACCGCGTCACCCTGGTGCGCGAGCCCTGGACGGTCCCGGCCACCCTCGCGATGGGCGAGGAGGAGCTGGTGCCCTTCCGGGCGGGGGAGGGCGTGGCGTGGAGGCTCGCCGGGTGAGCCCGGTCGTCCCTGCCGAGGGCGCCCCGTTGTCGGGGCGGTTCCGGGGGTACCTGCCGGTGGTGGTCGACGTGGAAACGGGTGGGTTCGACGCGGAGCGCCACGCGCTCCTCGAGATCGCGGCGGTCACGCTGCGCCGGGACCGGGACGGGCAGCTGGTGCGCGAGGAGACCCACCACGCCCACGTGGAGCCCTTCCCCGGCGCGGTGCTGGACCCGGACGCCCTGAAGTTCAACGGGATCGACCCTCACCACCCGTTCCGCTTCGCCCTGCCTGAGAAGGACGCGCTGGAGCACGTCTTCAAGCCCGTGCGCCGGGCGCTCAAGCGGAACGGGTGCACCCGGGCCGTGCTGGTGGGGCACAACCCCTCCTTCGACCTGGGGTTCGTGAACGCGGCGGCGCGCCGCAGCGGAGCGAAGCGCAATCCCTTCCACCCCTTCACCGCCTTCGACACCGCCACCCTCGCCGGACTCGCGTTCGGTCAGACCGTCCTCGCCCGGGCGGTCCAGGTCGCCGGCTTCCCCTGGAACGAGGCCGAGGCCCACTCCGCCCTCTACGACGCGGAGCGCACCGCCGACCTCTTCTGCGCCATCGTCAATCTCTGGGACCGCGTCTACGGTCCCATCGGCGGGTCATGAGTCGGGTGGATGCCCCGCGCGAGAAGGGCGCCGACAAGGTCGCCCGCATCCCGGTGCGCGTCGAAGCGGTGCCGGGGGCGCCCGCGCGCAAGCCGGCCTGGATCCGGGTGAAGGCCCCCTCCGGCCCCGAGGTCCGGCGGGTGCGCGCGCTCCTGCGCCGGCAGCGGCTGCACACGGTCTGCGAGGAGGCCGCCTGCCCCAACCTCGGGGAGTGCTTCTCCCTCGGCACCGCCACCTTCCTGGTGATGGGTGACGTCTGCACCCGGCGCTGCCCGTTCTGCGACGTGGCCCACGGCCGCCCCGAGCCCCTCGACCCCGAGGAGCCGGCCCACCTCGCGGAGACCGTGGCGCTGCTGGGGCTTCGCCACGCGGTCGTCACCTCGGTCGACCGCGACGACCTGCGCGACGGGGGCGCCGCGCACTTCGCCGCCTGCATCCGCGCCATCCGCACGGCTTCGCCGGGGACCCGGGTCGAGGTGCTGGTCCCGGACTTCCGCGGGCGCCTCGAGCTCGCGCTGGAGACCCTCGCCGAGGCCCCGCCCGACGTCTTCAACCACAACCTCGAGACCGTCCCGCGCCTCTACCGCGCGGTGCGTCCCGGCGCCGACTACGGGCACTCGCTCGAGCTGCTCCGCCGCTTCGGCGCCGCGCACCCCGCCGTGCCCACCAAGTCCGGGCTGATGCTGGGGCTCGGGGAGACGCGGGCCGAGGTCGACGCGGTCCTGCAGGACCTGCGCGCGCGAGGGGTCACGCTCCTCACCCTCGGCCAGTACCTCCAGCCGACCCGCCACCACCTCCCGGTGACCCGCTACCTGGAGCCGGCGGAGTTCGCGGAGCTCGGCGAGCTCGCCCGCGGCCTGGGATTCCGCAACGCGGCGAGCGGCCCGCTGGTCCGCTCCTCCTACCACGCCGAGGAGCAGGCCGGGGGGCGGCGCCCCTAACCGCCCTCCACCCGGCTCAGCACCTCGCCCTCGGCGAGGCGCGTGCGCAGGCGATCGCCGGGCCCGACCTGGGAGGCCGCCGTCACGAGCCGGCCGTCCTCCTCGCGGGTGACGATGGCGTAGCCCCGGCGCAGGGTCGCCATCGGCCCCACCGCGTCCAGGGCGCGCCCCGCGGCGCCGAGGCGCGCCTGCTCGCGCTCCAGCTGGTGGGCGACGGCGAGGTCCAGGCGCCGGGCCAGGTGCTGCTCGCGGGTGCGCAGGGTGACCAGCCGCTCGCGGGGGCTCTGGCGTTCGAGCCGCGCGGCGAGTCGGGCCAGGCGCGCCCCCCGCTGGTCGAGGGCGCCCCGGGTGGCGGCGAGCAGGCGCAGCGCCAGCCCGTCGGCACGCTGGGCCGCCTCGCGCAGCAGCCGCCGGGGGTCGGGGAGCCGGCGGGCGAGCCACTCGAGGCGCTCGCGCTCCCGCCCCAGCCGCCGCCCCACGGCCCCGGAGAGCCGCCCGGCCAGCCGGTCCAGGCGGTGGCGCCACTCCTCGCGGTCCGGGCTCACCGTCTCGGCGGCCGCCGAAGGGGTCGGCGCGCGCACGTCGGCCACGAAGTCCACGATCGTCACGTCGACCTCGTGCCCCACGCCCGTCACCACCGGGATGGGGCAGGCCGCGACCGCGCGGGCCACGATCTCCTCGTTGAAGGGCTGCAGGTCCTCGAGCGAGCCGCCGCCCCGGGCCAGGATCAGCACGTCGCACTCGGCCCGCTCGCCCGCGAGGCGCATTGCCTCGGCGATGGCCGGCGCCGCGTCCGGCCCCTGCACCGGCACCGGGTAGACGAGCACGGGGAGCGAGGGAAAGCGCCGGCCGAGGACGTGGAGGATGTCGTGGATGGCCGCGCCCGTCGGCGAGGTCACCACCCCGACCCGGCGCGGGAAGGCGGGGAGCGCCCGCTTGCGGGCCGGATCGAAGAGCCCCTCGGCGAGGAGCTTCTGCTGCAGGAGCTCGAAGGCCCGACGGAGATCCCCCGCCCCGTAGTCCTCGAGGAACTCGACGAGCAGCTGGAAGTCCCCGCGCGCCGTGTACAGGCTCGGGTGCGCCCGCACCAGCACCTTCTGCCCGTCGCGGGGCAGCGTGCGCAGCAGCCGGTTCGCGTTCTTGAACAGGACGCAGCGGATCTGGCTCGAGGCGTCCTTCAGCGTGAAGTAGAGGTGGCCCGAGGGCGGGCGCGCCAGGTTCGAGACCTCCCCCTCGACCCAGAGGTAGGGAAAGGTGAGCTCCAGCAGGTCCCGCGCCTCCTGGTTGAGCCGGGTGACCGTGTAGACGTCCCGGGCGTCGGCCGTGGGGCCGGGCCCTGCGCCTTCGGTGCTCGCGGACTTCGGTCGAGGTGCCATGGGAGGCTTTTACCGCAAAGGCGCGCAGGCGCAAAGGTGGGCCGCGCGGTTTACCGCCCCCCGGCCAAACCCTATACTCGCCGGCTTATCTCGACCCCCTCCCGAGTCCCGACTCTCCGAGGTGTCCATCCCATGCGGCTCGCCAAGGAAGCCCTCACCTTCGACGACGTTCTCCTGGTCCCGGCCCACTCGACCGTCCTCCCGAGCGAGACGAGCCTGCAGACCCGCCTCACCCGGGGCATCGCGCTGAACGTCCCCCTGCTCGCGGCGGCGATGGACACCGTCACCGAGGGCCGCCTGGCGATCACCATGGCGCAGGAGGGCGGTCTCGGCATCATCCACAAGAACATGACCGCCGAGGAGCAGGCCCGCCAGGTGCGGCAGGTCAAGCGCTTCGAGAGCGGCGTCATCAAGGACCCGATCACGGTCACCCCGGACACGAGCGTGCGCCAGGTGATGGAGATCACCCGTGCCCACAACATCTCGGGCGTGCCGGTGGTGGACAGCGACAACCTGGTCGGCATCGTGACCAGCCGCGACCTGCGCTTCGAGACCCGCTACGACCAGCCGGTCAGCGCCGTCATGACCCCGAAGGAGCGCCTGGTGACGGTGCGCGAAGGCGCCGACCGGGAGGAGATCGTGGGCCTGCTGCACAAGCACCGCATCGAAAAGGTGCTGGTGGTGAACGGCGGTTTCCAGCTCCGGGGCCTCATCACCGTGCGTGACATCCAGAAGGCCACCGAATTCCCCTGGGCCTGCAAGGACGCCCTTGGGCGCCTGCGGGTCGGCGCGGCCGTCGGGACCGGTGTGGGCACCGACGAGCGGGTCGCGGCGCTGGTGGAGGCCGAGGTGGACGTCGTGGTCGTCGACACCGCCCACGGCCACTCCCAGAACGTGCTGAACCGGGTGCGCTGGGTGAAGCAGAACTTCCCCCACGTGCAGGTCATCGGCGGCAACATCGCCACCGCAGAGGCCGCGCGCGCGCTCGTCGACGCGGGCGCCGACGCGGTCAAGGTGGGGATCGGGCCGGGGTCCATCTGCACCACGCGCATCGTGGCCGGCGTCGGCGTGCCCCAGGTGACCGCCATCGCCGACGTGGCCGAGGCGCTCTGGGACACCGACGTCCCGCTCATCGCCGACGGGGGCATCCGCTACTCGGGCGACATCGCCAAGGCGATTGCCGCCGGGGCCCACTCGGTGATGATCGGCGGGCTCTTTGCGGGCACCGAGGAATCGCCGGGCGAGGTGGAGCTCTACCAGGGCCGCTCCTACAAGTCCTACCGCGGCATGGGCTCGCTCGGCGCCATGTCCCAGCGCGAGGGCTCGAGCGACCGGTACTTCCAGGACGCTACCGCCGACCGCGAGAAGCTCGTCCCCGAGGGCATCGAGGGCCGCGTCCCCTACAAGGGACCGCTCGCCGCCATCATCCACCAGCTCCTCGGCGGCGTGCGCGCCAGCATGGGCTACACGGGCTGCGCCAGCGTCGAGGAGATGCGCCGCAAGCCCCACTTCGTGCGCCTCACCGCGGCCGGCATGCGCGAGAGTCACGTCCACGACGTGACCATCACCAAGGAAGCCCCGAACTACCGGCTGGACTGAGATGACCGACATCCACGCCGACCGGATCCTGATCCTGGATTTCGGTTCCCAGTACACCCAGCTCATCGCGCGCCGCGTGCGCGAGGCCGGGGTGTACTGCGAGATCCACCCGTACTCCCTCCCCGCCGAGGCCATCCGCGCGTTCCGGCCGCGGGGCATCATCCTCTCCGGCGGCCCCGAGTCGGTCACCGAGTCCCTCGACGTGCGCGCCCCCGGGGTCGTCTTCGAGCTCGGTGTCCCCGTGCTCGGGATCTGCTACGGGATGCAGACCATGGCCGCCCAGCTCGGTGGCTCGGTGGCGGGCTCCGCCCAGCGCGAATACGGCCACACCCGCGTGCGCGCCCGCGGGCACTCGCGGCTCCTGCGCGACATCGAGGATCACGCGAGCCCCGAGGGCTACGGCCTGCTCGACGTGTGGATGAGCCACGGCGACCGCGTCGACGCGCTGCCGCCGGGCTTCCGCACCATCTGCACCAGCGACAACTCGCCCATCGCCGGAATGGCGGACGAGGAGCGCGGCTTCTACGGCCTGCAGTTCCACCCCGAGGTCACCCACACCCGCCAGGGCCAGCGCATCGTCAACCGCTTCGTCCACGAGATCTGCGGCGCCCGCGAGCTCTGGCGCGCCGAGCGCATCATCGAGGACACGGTGCGCCGGGTGCGCGACCAGGTGGGCAGCGACCGCGTCCTGCTGGGCCTCTCCGGCGGGGTCGACTCCTCGGTCGTGGCGGCGCTCCTGCACCGGGCGATCGGTGACCAGCTCACCTGCGTCTTCGTCGACCACGGGCTGCTGCGGCTCGACGAGGGCGACCAGGTCATGCGCACCTTCGGCCAGCACCTCGGCATCCAGGTGATCCGGGTCGACGCCGAGAAACGGTTCCTCGGCGCGCTCGCCGGCGTCTCCGACCCCGAGCAGAAGCGCAAGACCATCGGCGGGCTCTTCATCGAGGTCTTCGACGAGCAGGCGGCCCGGCTCCCCGACGTGCGCTGGCTCGCCCAGGGCACCATCTACCCGGACGTCATCGAGTCGGCGGGCGTCGGGGGCAAGGCCCACGTCATCAAGTCCCACCACAACGTGGGCGGGCTGCCGGAGCGCATGAAGCTGAAGCTGGTGGAGCCGCTGCGCGAGCTCTTCAAGGACGAGGTGCGCAGGCTCGGCGTCGAGCTGGGGCTGCCCTACGACATGGTCTACCGGCACCCCTTCCCGGGGCCCGGGCTCGGCGTGCGCATCCTCGGCGAGGTGAAGAAGGAGTACGCGGACCTCCTGCGCCGCGCGGACGCCATCTTCATCGAGGAGCTGCGCCGCGCCGACCTCTACGACAAGACGAGCCAGGCCTTCGCCGTGTTCCTGCCGGTGCGCTCGGTGGGCGTCATGGGCGACGCCCGCCGCTACGACTACGTCGTCACCCTGCGCGCAGTGGAGACGGTGGACTTCATGACGGCTCGCTGGGCCCACCTCCCGTTCGACTTCCTCGCCCACGTCTCCAACCGCATCATCAACGAGGTGCGGGGCATCTCCCGCGTCGCCTACGACATCTCCAGCAAGCCCCCCGCAACCATCGAGTGGGAGTGAGGGGGACGAAGCGGCGCGTCGGGGCTGTCTCCAGCCTCGTTACGTAGGGCAGCTCGCAAGTCGCGAAATGGGGAAGGAGCGCCGCGCAGGCGACGCGCCTCACGAATTGTTCAGTAGCACATTGATCCTGTCCTCGGGTCTCGTTGGCGATGGGTACGGGGAGGGGCGTTGCGGGTCCTTGGTTGTAGATACGGACTTCCGAGGAAAAGTGTCGGATTGCTGCGCGACGCTTGGGGCTGCGGGATTTCGATACGCTACCGAGGGAGAACCGACACTTCTGCATCCTGCTGGCTCAGCACGCTCAGGGCGACGTTGCCAGCAACTGTGGTCGGGCTACCGTGGTGCGGTCTGTTTCCGCGAACGAGGTTCCGCTTGACGGAACCTTTCTCGCGGACCACAATGCGACATGATTCGCTCGTTCGCGTGCGCCGATACCGAGGCCTTGTTTCTCAGCCGTGCGGTATCCCGCTTCCGGAATATCGAGCGCGTCGCCAGGCGCAAGTTGCTTCAGATCCACGCCGCCACTGAGCTCGCCAGCCTGCGCATCCCGCCGGGCAACCAGCTGGAAGCACTGAAGGCCGACCGCAGGGGCCAGCACAGCATTCGCGTCAACGACCAGTGGCGGATCTGCTTCGTCTGGAAGTCGGACGGAGCTCACAACGTCGAGATCGTGGACTACCACTAGGAGCGCCGAACATGACCAAGCTGCTCGAGGAGATTCATCCGGGCGAGATCCTGCTGGAGGATTTCATGAAGCCCATGGGCATCAGCGCCCGTCAGCTCGCGGCGGACATCGACGTCTCACCGAGTCGGATCAGTGAGTTGGTGAACGGCCAGCGCCCTATCACGGCGGACACCGCGCTTCGGCTCGGGTTGTTCTTCGGCATGGAGCCCAGGTTCTGGCTGAACCTGCAGTCCGAGTACGACATCCGGGTCGCGGATCGGGAGCTGCGAGCCAAGCTTTCGCCAAGGATCCGCGTCTTTCACGCGGCGGCGGGGTGACCATGCCCCGGTTGACGGTAAAAAATCGTTCGAGAAACTGATGTACAAGAAGCACTTAGCTTCGTTGGTGCCGGGTCGAGCCGCATGGTCACGCGCGGGTCAGGGCGAGGCTCGACGGAGCGCTCGCCAGTGCCCCAGGACTCGATAGACCGCGATAGATCTCGAAAGCTGGTCATCGTGGACGCGCCGACTGTTCTCGATAGATGTCGATCGATGGTGGAAGCTGCGCGCGGGGATGCCAGGCTAATTGGCGGTACATCTGACGGTAAAACCAGCGCGGTTCGAGATGTCGTACAAGCGAATCAATGGCTTACAGAAGGCGTTGATGATTGAGTGGGAGTGACTTTTGCCCGGACCGGCTCGGGCCCCTGGCAGGCACTTTAGGTAACAGTGCATTGCACGATAACAGTACGTATGTTATCGTGCGCGCTCTATGTTAGATAAAGCCCCCACCAAGCGTGCTGACGACGCTGCCGTCCACGCGTATCTGCATGAGACCTTGGGAATCGTGCCCAACGTTCGCGCGTGGGCGGGCGCCGGCAAGCTGCCCTATTTCTTGCAGGAAGCGTTCGAGGTCAGGGAACTGACGCTCCTGGATCGCCAGATTCTCCTGGCGATCGATCAGCGGGCCGACCGGGCCGGGCTGGCCAACGTTCGCGGCCAGATGGACAAGCTCCGGCAACTTGCCGGGATGCCGGTGGTCTACGTCACCCGCACCCTCGCGTCCTACGAACGCAAGCGCCTCATCGAGCAGAAGGTGCCGTTTCTGGTACCTGGCAACCAGCTCTATCTGCCGGATCTCGGGATCGACCTGCGCGAGTACTTTCGCAAGCCGACGCTCGCTGCGCGGACCGCGCTCAGCCCGGCGACGCAGGCGATGCTGATCGCCATCCTGCTGCGAAGGCCGTGGCGCGCCGAGTGGCAGCCTGCCGAGGTGGTCGGCGAGTTGGGCTACACCCCGATGACGCTGTCGCGAGCGGTCAAGGAGCTCACGGCCGCCGGCATTGCGGCCCTGCGCAACGAGGGGAGGGTGCGATGGCTCCATACGGAGCGCACCGCCGCGCAGACCTGGGAGCACGCGAGACCGATGCTGCGCAGCCCGGTCAAGCGTCGGGTCTGGATGCTTCCCCCTCCGAAGTCGAGGCCGCGTCCGCTGAGGCTCGCGGGTCTGAGCGCGCTCGCGCGGTTTTCGATGCTCAGTGAACCCCAGTGGCCGACCTACGCCGTCGCACAGGCGGAGTGGAAGGCGGCGACACAGGCCGGCTTCGAGACGCTGCCGGAGCCGCTGCCGGGTGCCTGCGAATGGGAGCTCTGGCACTACAGCCCGGCACTCGTGCGAGACAGCGATGCGGTCGATCCGCTTTCCTTGACACTCAGCCTGCAGGGCAACCCTGACGAGCGTGTTCAACTCGCGCTGGATGAGCTGAAGGGGCGCTTTCCGTGGTGAGGGGACTTGACGTCTTTCGCGAGCACTTGGCCGGCCCCGCGGATCAGTTCGTGCTGATCGGTGGCACGGCCGCGAGTCTGGCAATGGAGGAGGCAGGGCTCGAGTTCCGGGCGACGAAGGACCTGGACATCGTCCTGCACATCGAAGCGCTCAGCCCGTCATTCGGCGAAGTGTTCTGGCGCTTCATCGAGGTGGGCCGCCACGAAATCCGACAGGCCAGCGACACCGGGAAGCCAGTCTTCTATCGATTCCAGAAGCCGGCCGATGAGCGTTTTCCCGCCATGCTCGAACTGTTCTGCCGGGCCCCCGAAGGGATCAGGCTGGCCGAAGGCAGTCACCTCACGCCGATTCCCATCGACGAGGCGGTGGCGAGCTTGTCCGCGATCCTGCTCGACGATGCGTATTACGAGTTCATTCTGGCCGGGCGCAGGGAACTCGACGGCCTGCCGTGGGTAGGCGAGGACAGACTGATTCCGCTCAAGGCCAGCGCCTGGCTGGACCTCGGCGAACTTCAGGCCAAGGGTGAGCCGATCGACACCAAGAACATTCGCAAGCACGCAA
Source organism: Gammaproteobacteria bacterium (assembly GCA_017999615.1). Taxonomy (NCBI): domain Bacteria; kingdom Pseudomonadati; phylum Pseudomonadota; class Gammaproteobacteria; species Gammaproteobacteria bacterium. The sequence continues at coordinate 40,056 of JAGNLM010000001.1, forward strand.
ACGACGTGCTCCGCCTGTCGCAGCTGCTCGCCCCGGACACGCGAATACCCGTCGTCGAGCGAATCGCGCAGGACTTGAACCGCTTCCTCGACGCGATCGAGGCAGATCGCTCCATCGATCCGAGGTCGCTCAAGATCAACAGCAGCGTCAGCGAGATTGCCGAACGGATCGCGCGGGCCTACGGGTTGAGTCGACCCCGCGAGGCGTGATCGTCAACCGGCGGCTGGGAAGCGGCTACTCCGCCCAGATCGCTTCGCCGAGCCTTTCGGCATTGCTGACGAGCAGCTGGAACTCGGGCGGCTTGTGCTTGGCCGCGTTGGTCGCCAACCGCAGGTCTTGAACGATTTCGTGGCTGCAGTGCGTCCTCGAACGCCCGTTGGGCAGGCTTCCTCGTGAAGCGGCCACCAGCGGGCTGTCGTGACGCGTCGGAAGGCTATCCCTCTTGTCGTATTACGCGTGGCGTAATATCATGCGCTCATGATCCGGAGCTTTCGCTGCAAGGACACGCAGGCCTTGTTCGAAGGCGGACATCCCAGGCGCTTCCGCGCCATCGAGATGGTCGCGACCCGCAAGCTGGGGATGCTCGACGCGGCGAAGGCGCTGGACTTCATGCGTTCGCCGCCAGGCAATCGGCTTGAAGCGCTCAGGGGCGATCGGGCTGGGCAGTGGAGCGTGCGCATCGACGATCAGTGGCGGCTGTGCTTCGTGTGGACCGACTCCGGTCCGGACCACGTCGAGATCGTTGGCTATCACTGAAGGAGTGTGGCCATGGGGCGAGTGGTGAACCGAATGCGCGCCGTGCATCCGGGCGAAGTGTTGCGTGAAGAGTATCTGGCGCCATTGACTATGAGCGTGAACGCCTTGGCCATGGCGCTCGGAGTACCTGCCACGCGCATTCACGAGATCGTGAAGGAGCGCCGTGGCGTCACTGCCGATACGGCCGAGCGGTTGGCGCGCTACTTCGGCGGCGACGCCGCGTCGTGGCTGGCACTGCAGGCCGACTACGACCTGAAGACCTTGGCCACTCGGGACGACATTGTTCGCAAGGTATCGCCGCGCGAGGCCGCGCCTGCATAGCTCGCGACTGTTGTTGGTGAGTTTCCGTGTCCCCCTGCAATTTGACGGTAAAAATGACGGTAAAAGTCTGCGGAGCATCCGCGAGCGCCATACGACTCAATGATCGAGGCGTACGAGAAGTACTACGACTTCGGGCCCGCTGATCCGGTGGAGGCGATCAATTTCCGGATGGAGCAGGAAGGGCTGACGCCGCGCGATCTGGAGCCGTACATCGGGCAGAGCGGCCGCGTGTCTGAGGTGCTGAACCGGAGGCGCCCGTTGAGCCTGCGGATGGTCAAGAGGCTGCACGACGGTTTGAAGATCCCATACGAGAGCCTGATGGCGGGGGTTCAATGGAGCGTCGAAATGATCGTCCTGGGCACCAATGTCGTTTCCGAGGCGCTGGAGCCGGAGCCCGATGCGGCCGTAAGGGCCTCGCTGAACGACACGTCGCCCTGTGAAGCGGCTGGGGACGAGCGCTGGATGCGCCGGGCGCTGGAGCTCGCGGACCGCGCCGCAGCCGAGGGGGAGGTGCCGGTCGGCGCGGTGCTCGTGCGGGACGGGGTCGTGGTGGGGGAGGGGTGGAACCGCCCGCTGGCCGCAAGCGACCCCACGGCCCACGCGGAGATCCTGGCGCTGCGCGAGGCGGGGCAGCGGCTCGCCAACTACCGCCTCCCGGGCACCACCCTCTACGTCACCCTCGAGCCCTGCGCCATGTGCGCCGGCGCGATCATCCACGCCCGCGTCGAGCGGGTGGTGTTCGGCGCCCGCGACCCCAAGGGCGGCGCCGCGGGGAGCGTCTTCGAGCTCCTCGGCACCGACCGCCTGAACCACCGGGTGGCGGTCACGCCCGACGTCCTCCCCGCGGAGTCTGCGGCCCGCCTCCAGGCCTTCTTCCAGGCCCGCCGATCCACCTATCCCAAAGGTGATAATTCGGAAAAATAGGGCCATCAATTAGGCTTATGGACGAGGAGGCCAGGGGCCGGGCGGTCAGGGAGGCCGGCGGCACGGGCCTCGAGCGGGTCGGTCCCTGCGAGGCTCGCAGCCTATGGACGTCGCACGCCGGCTGGCGGCCCGGGTGGGCAGTCAGCTCGAAGACCGCGGTCTGCGCCTCGTGACGGCGGAATCCTGCACGGGCGGCGGAGTCGCACACGTCGTCACCTCCGTCCCCGGGAGCTCCGTCTGGTTCGACCGGGGCTTCGTCACCTATTCCGACGCCTCCAAACGCGAGCTGCTCGGGGTCAGCCCCGACACCCTCGACCGCCACGGCGCGGTGAGCGAGGAGGTGGTCCGGCAGATGGCCGAGGGCGCGCTCGCCCGCAGCGACGCCCGGGTGAGCGTCGCCATCAGCGGCATCGCCGGCCCCGGGGGGGGCACGCCCGCGAAACCGGTCGGCACCGTCTGGCTCGCCTGGGCGCTCGCGGGGCAGGAGACCCGGGCCCGCTGCAGCCACTACGCGGGCGACCGCGAGATGGTGCGCCAGCAGGCGGTGCTCGCCGCCCTCCAGGGGATCCTCGAAGCGGTGGGTTGAGTGCAGGCCGGCGAGTCCGCCCAGCGCCTGTTCTTCGCCCTCTGGCCCGACCCCACGGTGCGCGCCGCCCTGGCCGGCGTCACCGCAGGCCTGAAGCTGCCCCGCGGGCGCCTGACCCCACCCCAGAACCTCCACGTCACCCTGGTCTTCCTGGGCGCGGCCGACGCCGCCCGGCGGGCCTGCGTCGAGGCGGCCGCTGGCGCGATCCAGGCCGAAGGCTTCGCCGTCACCCTCGACCGGACCGGCTGGTGGCGGCGCCCCCAGGTCTTCTGGGCCGGCTCCTCCGTGACCCCGCCACCGCTCCTGGACCTCGTCCGGGCGCTCCAGGCGGGCTGCGAGGCCTGCGGCTTCCCGCGCGAGAACCGCCCCTTCGAGGTCCACGCGACGCTGGCCCGCAAGGTCCCCGCCGAGCCCCCCGCGCTCGACGTGGAGCCCATCCCCTGGCCGGTGGACCACTTCGTGCTGGTCGAGAGCGCGCTCACCCCCGCCGGCAGCGAGTACCGGGTGCTGCGCAGCTGGCCCCTGCGGGGGGGGAACCGCAGAGACGCAGAGACACAGAGATAGATATCAAGATCATTCATCTCTGCGCCTTCGCGCCCCTGCGGTGAATCCCCCCTCTGAAATAGTCCCCCCCGCCACCCCTGTGGGATAATCCCCTTTGCAGCGTGCCGCTCCGGCGGCGAAGCGGGCAGGGAGGCCGACGGGACCGTTCCCCGAGGCCCGAGTCACAGGGGACGTGCAAGCAGAGGGAATCCCGATGGACGAAAACAAGAAGCGGGCGTTGAGCGCGGCTCTCGGCCAGATCGAGAGGCAGTTCGGCAAGGGCGCGATCATGCGCATGGGCGACACCAAGGCCGTGCGCGACGTGGACGTCGTGTCGACCGGGTCGCTCGGCCTGGACATCGCGCTCGGGATCGGCGGCCTGCCGCGCGGGCGCATCGTCGAGATCTTCGGACCCGAGTCCTCGGGCAAGACCACGCTCACCCTGCAGGTGATCGCGGAGGCGCAGAAGAAGGGGGGCACCGCGGCGTTCATCGACGCGGAGCACGCGCTCGACCCGATCTACGCGGAGAAGCTCGGCGTGGACGTGGACAACATGCTCGTCTCGCAGCCCGACACCGGCGAGCAGGCGCTCGAGATCGCCGACATGCTGGTGCGCTCGGGCGCGGTCGACGTCGTCGTCGTCGACTCGGTCGCGGCCCTCACGCCGAAGGCCGAGATCGAAGGCGAGATGGGCGACGCGCACGTGGGGCTCCAGGCGCGGCTGATGTCCCAGGCCCTGCGCAAGCTCACCGCCAACATCAAGCGCTCGAACACGCTCGTCATCTTCATCAACCAGATCCGCATGAAGATCGGCGTGATGTTCGGCAACCCCGAGACCACCACCGGCGGCAACGCGCTGAAGTTCTACGCCTCCGTGCGCCTCGACATCCGCCGCATCGGCTCCATCAAGAAGGGCGAGGAGGTCATCGGCAGCGAGACCCGCGTCAAGGTGGTGAAGAACAAGGTGGCGCCGCCGTTCAAGCAGGCCGAGTTCGACATCCTCTACGGCGAGGGGATCTCGCGCCTCGGGGAGCTCATCGACCTCGGCGTGCGCGAGAACCTGGTGGACAAGTCCGGCGCGTGGTTCAGCTACAAGGGCAACCGCATCGGCCAGGGCAAGGACAACGCCCGGGAGTACTTGCGGGGGCACCCCGAGACCGCAGGCGAGATCGAGGCCGCCCTGCGCGCGCGCCTGATCCCGACGACGGTCCCCGAGACCGTCGAGGCCCCGGAGCCCGAACCGGCGGCGTGAGGCCGAAGGACCTCGATGACCCCGGCGGCGTTGTGAGGCCGAAAGACGTCACCGACCCCGCGAGGGCCCGCGGCAAGGCCCTCGAGCTCCTCGCGCGCCGCGAGTACGGCGTGCAGGAGCTCGCCCGGCGGCTGGCGGCCAAGGGCGTCGACCCCGCGCTCGCGGGGGAGGTGGCGGGCGCCCTCGCCGAGGACGGGCTCGCGAGCGACCGGCGCTTCGCCGAGTCCTACGCGCGCAGCCGGGTCGACCGCGGCTGGGGGCCGCTCGCCATCGAGCGGGACCTCCGCCAGCGGGGCCTCGCCGACGGGGTCATCGAGGAGACGCTCGCCCCCCTTGCCGGGGAGTGGCCCGAGCGCCTGGAGGCGGTGCGCGCCAAGCGCTTCGGGGCGCTCCCCGCCGACCTGCGCGACCGGGCCCGCCAGGCCCGCTTCCTCGAATACCGCGGCTTCCCGAGCGACCTCGTGCGCGCCGCGCTCCGCAGCCCCTAGGTGGACGTCTCGCGGCCCTCTACCCGGACGGTGGGAAGCCTCCCGGCCGCGGCTCCCCGGGCGGACGCCTCGCGGCCCTCCACCTCCCGGGCCCTCCATCGGGGTGCTGGCACGCCGCTACCCCTTGCGGCAGGATCTCGTCTGCCGGCGCGCTGACCCGGCCCACTCCGAGGACCCATACGACGATGTACAGCAGCTCCGCCCTTCGCGCCGCGTTCCTGGAGTACTTCCGCCGCCATGGACACGAGGTGGTGCCCTCCAGCTCCCTCATCCCCGGCAACGACCCCACGCTGCTCTTCTCCAACGCCGGGATGAACCAGTTCAAGGAGGTTTTCCTCGGCCTGGAGGAGCGCCCCTACAAGCGCGCCACCTCGAGCCAGCGCTGCGTGCGCGCGGGCGGCAAGCACAACGACCTCGAGAACGTGGGCTACACCGCCCGGCACCACACCTTCTTCGAGATGCTCGGCAACTTCAGCTTCGGCGACTACTTCAAGCGCGACGCCATCCGCTTCGCCTGGGAGTTCCTCACCCGCGAGTTGGAGATCCCGGCCGGGCGCCTGTGGGTCACCGTCTTCGAAGAGGACGACGAGGCCGCGGACATCTGGCTGAAGGAGATCGGGGCCGACCCGAACCGCTTCTCGCGCTGCGGGCCCGCCGACAACTTCTGGCAGATGGGCGACACGGGCCCCTGCGGGCCCTGCTCGGAGATCTTCTACGACCACGGACCCGAGATCGCGGGCGGCCCCCCGGGGAGCCCCGAGGCCGACGGGGACCGCTACATCGAGATCTGGAACCTGGTCTTCATGCAGTTCGACCGCCAGCCGGACGGCGAGCTGGTCCCGCTCCCGAAGCCCTCGGTCGACACGGGCATGGGCCTCGAGCGCCTCGCCGCCGTGATGCAGGGCGTGCACAACAACTACGACACCGACCTCTTCATCCCCCTCATCGCAGCCGCGGCCGGCCTCGTCGGCGAGGTGGGCGGGAGCGCCGACCCCGGGGACAAGAGCCTGCGGGTCATCGCCGACCACATCCGCTCCTCGGCCTTCCTGGTCTGCGACGGCGTGGTCCCCTCGAACGAGGGCCGCGGCTACGTGCTGCGCCGGATCATTCGCCGCGCGATCCGCCACGGGCACCGCCTGGGCCTTCGCGACACCTTCTTCCACCGCCTGGTCCAACCCCTCTCCGAGGTCATGGGCGGGGCCTACCCCGAGCTCCCGCGCCGCCAGGACGTGGTGGAGCGGGTCCTGCGCCAGGAGGAGGAGCGCTTCGCCGAGACCCTGGAGCAGGGCCTGCGCGTGCTCGAGCACGACGTGGCCGGCCTCGCCGGCAAGGTCATCCCCGGGGAGACGGTGTTCCGGCTCTACGACACCTTCGGCTTCCCCGTGGACCTCACCGCCGACTGGGCCCGGGAGCGCGGCCTCGGCGTGGACATGGCCGGCTTCGAGCAGGCGATGGAGGCCCAGAGGGAGCGCGCCCGCGCGGCGAGCCGCTTCGAGGGGCACTGGGGCGAAGGGCTCGGCACCACCGTCGAGACGGTCTTCACGGGCTACGAGCGCCTCTCCGACGAGGGCACGGTCGTGGACCTCTACGCTGCCGGCGAGCGGGTGGACTCCCTCACTGCGGGCCAGTCCGGCGTGGTGGTGCTGGACCGCACCCCCTTCTACGGGGAGTCCGGCGGCCAGGTGGGCGACCGCGGCGTCCTCGAGTGGGCGGGCGGGCGCTTCACCGTCAGCGACACCCAGAAGGAAGGGGCGGCCCACCTCCACGCGGGCACCCTCGCCGAGGGCGTCGTCCGGGTCGGCCAGCAGGTCAGGGCGGAGGTCGACGGCGCCGCCCGCGCCGCGACCGCCCGCAACCACTCCGCGACCCACCTCCTGCACGCCGCCCTGCGCCGGGTACTCGGGGACCACGTCTCCCAGAAGGGCTCGCTCGTGGAGCCCGGGCGCCTGCGCTTCGACTTCTCGCACTTCGAGCCCATGCGCGAGGAGCAGCTCCGCGAGGTGGAGCGCCTGGTGAACGAGCAGATCCTGGCGAACAGCGGGGCCGAGACCCTGCTCATGCCGATCAAGGCCGCGCTCGAGGCGGGCGCCATGGCCCTCTTCGGCGAGAAGTACGGCGAGGAGGTGCGGGTGCTCACCCTCGGGGACTTCTCCACCGAGCTCTGCGGCGGCACCCACGTGCACCGGGCCGGGGACATCGGCCTCTTCAAGGTCCTCTACGAGACCGGCATCGCGGCCGGGATCCGGCGCATCGAGGCGCTGACCGGGATGAACGCCCTCCAGTACGTCGAGGGCCTCGAGTCCCGGCTCGCGCGGGTCGCGGGGCTGGTCAAGTCGGATGCCGAGGGCGTCGAGGGGCGGGTCAGCCAGGTCCTGGCGCGCACCCGCGAGCTCGAGAAGGAGGTCGAGCGACTGATGGCGAAGCTCGCCTCAGCCCAGGGCGGGGAGCTCACCGCCCGGGCGGTGGACGTGGCCGGCGTGCGCGTCCTCGCGGCGAAGCTCGAGCAGGGGGACGCCAAGGTCCTGCGGGACATGGTGGACCAGCTGAAGGGCAAGCTCGGCACCGCCGCCGTGGTGCTGGCCGCGGTCGAGGACGGCAAGGTCCGGTTGGTGGCGGGCGTCAGTCCCGACGCGACCCGGCGCGTGCAGGCCGGCCCGCTCGTCAACTTCGTGGCCGAGCAGGTGGGCGGCAAGGGGGGAGGGCGCCCCGACCTGGCCCAGGCCGGCGGCACCGACCCGAGCCGGCTCGAGGCCGCGCTCCAGGCCGTGCCCGGGTGGGTGCGGCAGCAGCTCGGCGGCTGAAGGGGAAACCGCAGAGGCGCAGAGACACAGAGGGAATTAACGATCAGAGGGTTGTCGTCGCCCTTCGGAGTCACGACAACCCAACCCGATCATCCTCTGGGTCTCTGCGCCTCTGCGGTTCCATCCACAAGCAACACCTTGGGAAAAGACGCTTCCATGTCTCTGATCGTCCAGAAGTACGGTGGTACCTCCGTCGGCAGCCTCGACCGCATCCGCGCGGTCGCGGAGAAGGTGGTGGCGGTGCGGGGCGAGGGCCACCGGGTGGTCGTGGTGGTCTCGGCGATGAGCGGGGAGACCAACCGCCTCATCGATCTCGCCCGGGCCATCGACCCGGTGCCGAGCCCCCGCGAGCTCGACGTGCTGCTCTCCACCGGCGAGCAGGTGACCATCGCGCTGCTCGCGATGGCGCTCGAGAGCCGCGACTGCCCCGCGCGCTCCTACACCGGCGGCCAGGTCCACATCCTGACGGACAGCGCCTTCACGAAGGCCCGCATCCTCGAGATCGACCACCGCAAGATCCTGAAGGACCTGGACGAGGGGCGGGTCGTGGTGGTGGCCGGGTTCCAGGGCGTGGACGCGGAGGGTAACATCACCACCCTGGGCCGCGGCGGCTCCGATACCACCGCCGTGGCGCTCGCCGCCGCCCTGAAGGCCGACGAGTGCCAGATCTACACCGACGTCGACGGGGTCTACACGACCGACCCGCGGATCGTCCCCCGCGCCCGCCGCCTCGACCGCATCACCTTCGAGGAGATGCTCGAGATGGCGAGCCTCGGGGCCAAGGTCCTGCAGATCCGCTCGGTCGAGTTCGCCCACAAGTACGGTGTCCGCCTGCGGGTCCTGTCCTCGTTCGAGGCGGGCGAGGGGACCCTGATCACCTCCGAGGAGGAAGTCATGGAGCACGCGCTCATTTCGGGGATCGCCTTCAGCCGCGACGAGGCCAAGCTGACCCTGCGCGGCGTGCCCGACCGCCCGGGCGTGGCCTTCGAGATCCTGGCCCCCATCGGGCGGGCCAACATCGAGATCGACATGATCGTCCAGAACATGGGCGCGGACGGTCTCACCGACTTCACCTTCACGGTGCACCGCAACGACTACGAGCAGGCCCGGAAGGTGCTGGAGAAGACCGCCGCGGAGCTCGGCGCCCGCGAGGTCCTCGGCGACAAGCAGATCGTCAAGGTCTCCCTGGTCGGGGTCGGCATGCGCTCCCACGCCGGCATCGCCAGCCGCATGTTCGGGGCGCTCGCCCGGGAGGGCATCAACATCGAGATGATCTCCACCTCCGAGATCAAGGTCTCGGTGGTGATCGACGAGAAATACCTCGAGCTCGCGGTACGGGCCCTGCACACCGAATTCGGGCTGGACGCAGCGGCCTGAGGAGGCCTTTTAGCAAGAGTCGGGCCGGGATGCTTGCGGGGGGTCAAGGGCCGTGTCGGGGCGCCGCTAAGGGCGTAGTGGCACGGTCACCCCGGCGAGCGACATGGCGGTAGCGTGCCCGAACCACGCCGGCGGGGCGTGGTCTCAGCGTTGGAGTGCCGCGCCTGCACCTCGGGCGGATGCGCACCGAGGGCGGGCGTGGTCGGATGGAACAGGCCGCAGCGGGGAGTCCCCGGACGGGACGGCCGCCCGCGGCCACAATCTAAGGAGAGGGAAGCATGCTTATCTTGACGCGGCGCGTGGGCGAAACGCTGATGATCGGGGACGCAGTGACCGTGACGGTCCTGGGGGTCAAGGGCAACCAGGTCCGGATCGGGGTGAACGCCCCCAAGGACGTGTCGGTCCACCGCGAGGAAATCTACGAGCGCATCCAGCAGGAGAAGTCCCAGCCGGCCGACGACGTGGCCGAATGACCTGCCGGCCTTCCCTGGCCCCGGGGCATTCGCTATCCTAGCGACCGTAGACTGCGGAGAGATGGCCGAGTCGGTCGAAGGCGCTCCCCTGCTAAGGGAGTATGGGGTTAAAAGCTCCATCGAGGGTTCGAATCCCTCTCTCTCCGCCACCCCTTTCCTTGACAGTGAAGGGGGGTGCCGGGCAAGCTTTCGGTTCGCTGACGTGCGCCCGTAGCTCAGCTGGATAGAGTACCTGGCTACGAACCAGGTGGTCGGGAGTTCGAATCTCTCCGGGCGCGCCAACTTCCCAGGGCCAACTTCCCAGGCGATACACCCCGTAACACCCGCGGTACCCGTAACACGCGCGGTACCTGCAGCACCGATTCACCGGCAGCACCCGTGATCGCGTAGCCCCCTGGCCCCGCGCCTGCGGCGCGCGGCCTGCCACGCCCCGGCGCAACCGCTGCGCCGACCGGCGCCCCCCAGGGGGAGCCAGCCCCAGAGCCCAGCCCCAGAGCCCAGTCACGAGCCCATGACGGTCCGCATCTTCCGACACTACGTGCCCACCCCCATGCTCCTGCTGGGGGTGGTCGAGGCGGTCCTGCTCACGCTGGCCGTCTACGCAGGGGTCTGGCTCATCGTCCACCAGGGGTTCCCCACGGGCAATGCGGTCCTCGACCCGCTCCTGCCCCGCGCGCTCCTCTTCCCGGTCATCTTCCTGTCGACGATGAGCGCGGCTGGCCTCTACCACCTCGGTCTGCGTGACGGGCTCCAGGGCATCGCCATCCGTCTGGTCTCGAGTCTCCTCGCCGGCGGACTCCTGCTCGGGCTGATGTACTACACCTTCCCAAGTCTCTACATGGGCCCGCTCGCGTTCGCCGCCTCGCTCGCCATCGGTGCGCTCGCGATCGTCGTGGTCCGCCTCGCTTACTACGTGCTCGCCGACCACGACGCGTTCAAGCGCCGCATCCTGGTCCTCGGCGCCGGGCCCCAGGCCAACCTGATCGAGCAGCGCCTGCGCCGGCGCTCCGACCGGCGCGGGCTCACCATCGTCGGCTACGTCCACACCCGCCTCGAGCAGGACGTCGTCGCCCGCAGCAAGCTCCTCAAGGTGGAAACGACCCTGCTTGAGCTCGCCGAGCGCTACCGCGTCTCGGAGATCGTCATCGCGCTCGACGACCGGCGCAGCAACTTCCCCATCGACGAGCTCATCGAGTGCAAGATGAGCGGGATCCGGGTGACCGACCTCCTCACCTTCTTCGAGCGTCAGACCGGGACCATCCCCCTCGACGTGCTCCAGCCGGTGCACATCGTGTTCCTGGACGGCTTCAGCCACGCGGTGCTGCGCAACACCGGGAAGCGCTTCTTCGACGTGCTGGTGAGCCTCGGCATGCTGCTGGTGACGCTCCCGGTCTCCCTCGGGACGGCGCTTGCCATCAAGCTGGGGGAAGGGTGGCGCGCGCCGGTCTTCTACCGGCAGGACCGGGTGGGGCGGAACGGGCGCCTGTTCAAGGTCGTCAAGTTCCGCAGCATGCGCACCGACGCCGAGCGCCACGGCGCCCAGTGGGCCGCCAAGGACGACCCCCGGGTGACCCGCGTCGGCGGCCTCATCCGCAAGGTCCGCATCGACGAGCTGCCCCAGCTCTGGAACGTGCTCCAGGGCGACATGAGCTTCGTCGGTCCCCGCCCCGAGCGCCCGGAGTTCGTGACGGACCTGCAGCACAAGATCCCCTACTACTCGCTCCGCCACCGGGTCGACCCCGGCATCACCGGTTGGGCCCAGGTGCGTTACCCCTACGGCTCGTCCGAGCGGGACGCGAAGGAAAAGCTGCAGTACGACCTCTACTACATCAAGAACTACAGCCTGTTCCTGGACCTGGCGATCCTCTTCCAGACGGTGCAGGTGATCCTCTCCGGGCAGGGGGCCCGGTAGCCGAGCACGCGCGCAGGGCCTGATCCCGAACCCTTTGGACCTCGTATCCCTTCTCTCCTACGGGCTCGGCGCCGGGCTGTTCCTGGCGCTCACGGCCCTGCTCGCCATCGGCTGGCGCGGCCGGGTCGAGGGCGGGCTGCTGCTCGCCGCCTCGGGCCTGACCACCGCGTGGCTCCTGCTGCTCGCCGCGGACGCCTTCTTCGGCACCGAGCCCGGCCCCGGGGCGCAGGCGCTCGAGACCCTGCGCACCGTCGCCTGGCTGGCCTTCCTCACCCGGCTCCTCGGCTACCGGGGCGCAGGCGCACCGACGCGGGGTTTCCCGCGGCTCGCCCTCGGCCTCTACGGCCTCGGGGCACTCACGCTCCTCGGCACCCTGGCCGGGCCCCTTCTGGGCGCGCTCGGCCTCACCGGGACCCTCGGGCTCCCGGAGCACGCGCTCGAGAACCTGCTCCTCGCCGGCCACGTGCTGCTCCCGGTCGGCGGGCTGCTCCTCGTGGAGCAGCTCTACCGCAACACCCCGGTCGACCGGCGCTGGGCGATCAAATTCCTCTGCCTGGGACTCGGCGGGGCCTTCGCCTACGACTTCTACCTCTACGCCGACGCGCTCCTCTTCCACCGGCTCGACCCCGCGATCTGGGCCGCCCGGGGTGCCATCTACGCCCTCGTCGTGCCGCTGCTCGCGGTCGCGGTCAAGCGCAACGCCCAGTGGTCGGTGTCGATCTTCGCCTCCAAGACCATCGTCTTCCACTCGGCGACGCTGGTGGGGGCGGGCGCCTACCTCCTGCTCATGGCCGCGGCCGGCTACTACATCCGGGCCCACGGCGGGGAGTGGGGCACGACCCTCCAGGCGGTGTTCCTCTTCGGGGCGGTGGTGCTCCTCGCGCTCCTCCTCTTCTCCGGCGCGGTGCGGGCGCGCCTGAAGCTCTTCCTCAACCGCCACTTCTTCGAGTACAAGTACGACTACCGCGAGGAGTGGCTGCGCCTCATCCACACCCTCGCCGGCGCCCGCACCGGGCAGGAGCTGCGTGAGAACGCCATCCAGGCGGTCGCCGCGATCGTCGAGTCGACGGGCGGGATCCTGTGGCTGTGCGACGAGACGGAGACCTTCCGCCCCGTGGCCCGCAACCACCTCCCGGACCCGGGCGACGTCCGCGAGCCCGCGAGCGGCTCGCTCGCGCGCTTCCTCGAGACCCGCGAGCTCGTGGTGGACCTCACCGAATGCGCCCGCGAGCCTGAGCTCTACGCCGGCCTCGAGCTCCCCGAGTGGCTCGCCAGCATGGCCCACGCGTGGCTCGTGGTGCCGCTCCTGCAGGGCCCCTCGCTCCTCGGCTTCATCGTGTTGAGCGAGTCCCGGGCCCACTTCACCTTCAACTGGGAGGACACCGACCTCCTGAAGACCGTCGGCCGCCAGGTCGCGAGCTACCTCGCGCTCATGCGCGCGACCGAGCAGCTCGCGGACGCCCGCCAGTTCGAGACCTTCAACCGCGTCTCGGCCTTCGTGGTCCACGACCTCAAGAACCTGGTGGCCCAACTCTCCCTCGTGGTCTCCAACGCCAAGCGCCACCTGCAGAACCCGGCCTTCGTCGAGGACGCCATCCGCACCGTGGACAACGCGGTCGCCAAGATGAACCGCATGCTGGAACAGCTGCGCCGGAACCGCCTGCAGTGGAAGCCGGCCCAGCCCGTGGACCTCGCCGAGGTGCTCGCCGAGGTGGCGAAGGTGCGCTCCGGCACCGTGCCCGCGCCCCGGGTGGAGAGCCACGCCCAGGGCCTGCGCGTCCTCGCCGAGCGCGACCGCCTCGCGGCCGTGCTGGGCCACCTGGTGCAGAACGCCCAGGAGGCCACCGGCAAGAAGGGGCACGTGACCCTCCGGCTCGCCCGCGAGGCGGACGCCGCCCTGATCGAGGTCGAGGACGACGGCGTCGGGATGGACGTGGACTTCGTCCGCGAGCGCCTGTTCAAGCCCTTCGACACCACCAAGGGCAACGCGGGGATGGGCGTCGGCGCCTACGAGGCCCGCGAGTTCGTCCGCGCCCACGGGGGTACCATCGACGTCGAGAGCGCCCCCGGCAAGGGCACCACCTTCCGCCTGCGCTTCCCGCTGACCCGCGAGGACGAGCGGCCGCCGGCCGCCGCCACCGCCTGAGGAACCAAGATGCCTGCCACCCACCGCAAGCCCGCCGCCGCGCCGTCTCCCGAGACACCCCCCCCGGGCGCGCCCCGGGGCGCCCCGGAGCGCCGGACCCTCCTCATCGTCGAGGACGACCCTGGCCTGCAGAGCCAGCTCCGGTGGTACTTCGAGGGCTACGAGGTGCTGGTGGCCGAGGACCGGGAGAGCGCGGTGAACCTGGTGCGCCGGCACGAGCCCCCTGTGGTCACGCTCGATCTGGGGCTCCCCCCGGACCCGGCCAACGCCACCGAGGGACTCGAGGCGCTCGACCAGATCCTCTCCGCCGCCCCCCACACCAAGGTCATCGTGGTCACCGGCAACGACGACCGCGACAACGCGGTCCGCGCGGTGGGCCGCGGGGCCTACGACTTCTACCAGAAGCCGGTGGACCCCGAGGTGCTGGGGCTCATCGTCGACCGTGCCTACAACCTCTTCGAGTTGGAGGAGGAGAACCGGCGTCTCGCCCGCAAGGAGCGCCCCTCGCCGCTCGCCGGCATCATCGCGGCGAGCAGCGAGATGACCCGGGTCTGCCGGATGGTGGAGAAGGTCGCCCCGACCAGCGCCACCGTGCTCCTCCTCGGCGAGAGCGGCACCGGCAAGGAGCTCCTCGCCCGCGCGCTCCACGGGCTCTCGCCCCGGGCCGAGCAGCGCTTCGTCGCCATCAACTGTGCCGCCATCCCCGAGACGCTGCTGGAGAGCGAGCTCTTCGGCTACGAGAAGGGGGCGTTCACCGGTGCGGCCAAGCAGACCCTCGGCAAGATCGAATACGCCCACAAGGGCACGCTCTTCCTCGACGAGATCGGCGACCTGCCCATGTCCCTGCAGGCGAAGCTCCTGCGCTTCCTCCAGGAGCGGGTGATCGAGCGGGTCGGCGGGCGCGAGGAGATCCCGGTCGACGTGCGGGTCATCGGCGCCACCCACCAGGATCTGGGGCACCTGATCGAGGAGGGGCGCTTCCGCGAAGACCTCTACTACCGGCTGAGCGAGATCTCCCTGCGCATCCCGCCCCTGCGCGAGCGCACGGGCGACGCGGTGCTCCTCGCCCGGCACTTCCTCGACCTCTTCGGACGGGACCACGGCCGCTCGCTGCGGGGCTTCACCGAGCACGCGCTCGCCGCCATCGAGACCTACCCCTGGCCTGGCAACGCCCGGGAGCTCGAGAACCGGGTCAAGCGCGCGGTCATCATGGCCGAAAACAACCGCATCGCCGCGGAGGACCTGGAGCTCCTGGTCCCCGAGGAATCGATGCCGCTCAACCTCCGCCAGGTGCGCGAGGAGGCCGAGCGCCGGGCCATCGAGCGGGCCTTGGCACTTTACAACGGGAATGTTTCCCAAGCGGCTGATATACTTGGTGTCAGTCGACCGACCCTGTACGACCTGGTGAAGAAGTACGATTTGCGGTAAAGGGAAGAGCTCCGAGCGAGGAACGACCACATGACGAGAACACACGCATTGCATCGGGGGCGGTACTGGCTGGCCGCGCTGGCGGCGCTGGTGCTGGCGGGCTGCGAGACGGTCCCGGTGGAGGTGGCCCCGGCGTTCCGCGAAGAGCCCCAGGCCTACGAGTACAAGATCGGCCCGGGCGACTCCCTCAACATCTTCGTCTGGCGCAACCCCGAGGTCTCCCCAGGCTCGATCATCGTGCGCCCCGACGGCAAGTTCTCCACCCCGCTGGTGGAGGACCTGGTGGCCGCGGGCAAGACCCCGACCCAGCTCGCCCGCGAGGTGGAGCAGGTGCTCTCCCAGTACATCAAGGAGCCGCTCGTCACCGTCATGCCCGGCGGCTTCGTCGGGCTCTACAGCGAGCAGGTCCGGGTGGTGGGCGAGGCGACCGAGCCCCAGGCCCTGCCGTACCGCACCGGCATGACGCTCCTCGACGTGATGATCGCGGTGGGCGGCCTCACCGACTTCGCCGACGGCAACAAGGCGGTGCTCAGCCGCCCGGCGGACGGCAAGTGGCTGAAGACCCTGGTGCGCCTCGACGACCTCGTGCGCGACGGGGACATCGACGCGAACCTCCCCGTGCAGCCCGGTGACGTGCTGCTCATCCCGGAGTCCTGGTTCTAGGTGCCGGCCCTGGCTAGAGCGCGCCCCAGAGCCCTGATCGACGGCCGACCCACGGCGGACTGACATGCACGAACTACTCGCCCAGCTCGAAACCCACCTCCGCACCGCCTGGCGCTACCGCTGGGTTGGGCTCGCCGCGGCGGCCGTCGTCTGCCTGGTGGGGTGGGTGGCGGTCCTGCTGATGCCGAACAAGTACGAGGTCAGCGCCAAGGTGTTCCTGGACACCTCGTCGCTCCTGCGCCCGGTGCTCCGGGGGCTCGCGGTGGAGACCAGCGCCCGCCAGGAGGCCATCCTGATGGTGCGCCGCACGCTCCTCACCCGCCCGAACCTGGAGGCGGTCGCGCGCACCGCCGACATGGACCTCAAGGC
Organism: Gammaproteobacteria bacterium; assembly: GCA_017999615.1. Classification (NCBI taxonomy): domain Bacteria; kingdom Pseudomonadati; phylum Pseudomonadota; class Gammaproteobacteria; species Gammaproteobacteria bacterium. The sequence goes on from JAGNLM010000001.1 coordinate 56,095, forward strand.
GAAGACGCCCGAGGAGATGGAGGGGGTGGTGGAGGGCCTCGCGAAGACCGTCAAGATCGGCGGCACCCAGCGCGACAACATCTTCGAGATCGCCTACGAGAACGCCGACCCGCAGCTCGCGACCCGGGTGGTCGAGGCGCTCCTGAACCTCATGGTGGAGCGCTCGCTCGGCATGAGCCGCAAGGACACCACCAAGACCCGGGAGTTCATCGACCAGCAGATCAAGGAGTACGAGGCTCGGCTGGTGGCCGCCGAGAACCGGGTCAAGGAGTTCCGGCAGGCCAACATGGGGTTGATGCCTTCCGACGGCTCGGGCTACTACGAGCGGCGCGAGGCGGTGCGGGCGCAGATCCGCGAGGCCGAGCTGCAGCTGCAGGAGACCGAGCGGCGCGCCGAGTCCCTGCGCCGGCAGATCGAGGGCGACGAGCCCACCTTCGGGCTCGGCCCGCCGACGGCCCAGGCGGTCGAGGTCAGCACCCCCGTCGACGGGCGCATCAAGATCCTGGAGGAGAAGCTCGACCAGCTGCTCCTCTCCTACACCGAGCGCCACCCGGACGTCAGCTCCACCCGCCGGCTCCTCGCGGACCTGCGCAAGGAGCGCGAGGTCGAGGCCGCGCGCTTGCGGCCCATCAACCCCGCGACCGGCGAGTACCGGGTGAACGAGAACCCCGTGTACCAGCAGCTGAAGATCGCCCTCGGCGCGGCCGACGCCGAGACGGCCGCGCTGAAGGCCCGGGTCGAGGAGTACCGCAAGCGCGAAACGGAGCTCGCCCGCCTGGTGAACACCGTGCCCCAGGTCGAGGCCGAGCTCGCGCGCCTCAATCGCGACTACGACGTCCAGCAGCAGAACTACCAGGAGCTGGTCAAGCGCCGCGAGTCGCTCGCCATGTCCGACCAGGCCTCCAAGACCGCCGAGGACGTGCAGTTCAACGTGGTCGACCCGCCGCGGGTGCCGCTGAAGCCCACGAGCCCCAACCGGCCCGCGCTCCTCGGCGTGGTGCTCGCACTCGGGCTCGGCAGCGGCGGCGGCCTCGCCTGGCTCGTCGGCATGATCCGCCCGGCCATCTACAGTCGCGACGGCTTCCGGGGGCTCACCGAGCTCCCGGTGCTCGGCTCCGTCACCCGTGTGTCCACCGCAGAGGAGGACCACCAGCACCGCATGCGCATCCTGCTCTTCCTCGGCGGCTTCGTCGGGCTCCTCCTCGCGTACGGGGCGGTGCTGATGTCGGAGGAGCGCATCGTGTCCATTCTGGCGCACCTGCGCTGAGCGCGTCGCCAGGAGTCAGGAGTGATGAACCGCAGAGACACAGAGGCGCAGAGTGAATGAAATGACCCGATCGATCTCCGTGCCTCTGTGTCTCTGTGGTGAAAGAACGACGAGCCCCGAGGGCTACTGACTATGAGCATCATCGAGAAGGCGGTCGACAAGCTGAACCCCGGCGACACCCGCCCGCGGGCCGCCGCGCCGACCCCGCCCCCGGTCCGTGAGCCCCCGCCCATCGAGGCCGTGGAGGCCGAGCTCGGGCGCGAGGCCGCCTACGCCGCCCGGGCCGGGGCCTCGGCCGCCGTGCGCTCCATCGAGCTGCCGCCCACGGTCGAGGCGGCACGGCGCTCGCGCGAGATCACCCTCGACCTGACGCGTCTGCAGAGCGCCGGCATCCTCACCCCCGCGGACACCAACGGCCAGCTGGCCGAGGAGTGCCGGCTCGTCAAGCGCCCGCTCCTGGTCAACGCCTTCGGCGACACCCCGAGCCCCGCGCCCCGGCGCAACCTGGTGATGGTGACGAGCTCCCTGCCGGGCGAGGGCAAGACCTTCGTCACGCTCTCGCTCGCCATGAGCATGGCCTCCGAGCTCGACCGCACCGTGCTGCTGGTGGACGGCGACGTGGTCCGCGGGAGCCTCACCGAGCTCCTCGGCCTCTCGGGGGCGCCGGGTCTCACCGAGCTGATGACGGGCGAGGTGGCCGACGCGGGCGACGTGCTGGTGCGCACGGACATCCCGAAGCTCGTGGTGCTCCCCGCCGGCAAGCCGCACCCCCAGTCCACCGAGCTCCTCGCGAGCGAGTCGATGTACCGGCTCGCCGACGACCTCTCCCACCGCTACGCCGACCGCATCGTGCTCTTCGACTCCCCGCCGCTCCTGGCCGCCTCGGGCGCCACGGTGCTGGCGCGGGTCGTCGGCCAGATCGTGCTGGTGGTGGAGGCCGAGCGCACCGCCCATAGCGCCGTGAAGGAGTCGCTCCGCCTCCTGAAGGGGTTTCCCGTCGCGGGTGTCATGCTGAACAAGGCCCGGGAGCCCTGGTGGTCGCGGTTCGGCTACGGCACGGGCTACGGGTACCGGTACGGCTACCGCTACGGGTACCGGTACGGGTACGGCTCCGACAAACAGGCCCAGGCCGATGCGCGGCAGGGGTGAGGGTCCCGCGGCGAAGGCGGCCCCGGGGCCCCGGCGCCGCGGCGTGCGCTCTGGCGCCGGTGCGGGCGGGGTGCTGCTCGCCGGCCTCGTCCTGGCCGCCTCCGCCTCCGCGCAGGAGACTGGCGGTGACGGCTGGCGGGTCGACACCAGCGTCTCCGGGCTCGTCACCTTCAGCGACAACATCGACCTCGCGCCCTCGGGGGACCGGGAGGCCTCGCTCGTCTTCCAGGTGAGCCCCGCCCTCTCGGTGCACGGCGCGGGCGCGCGGGTGAAGCTCGATCTCGACTACGCGCCCCAGTTCCTGTGGTACACGAACGACGGGGACACGGCCGTCAACCACCGCCTCGCCGCGACCTCGGCGCTCGAGCTCCTCGAGGACCACCTGTTCCTGGATCTCCGGGCGGGTGCGACCCGCGTGAACGCGAGTCCCACGGGCCGCTACGCGGGGGATGGGATCTCCGGCGACCTGACCCAGAGCTACTACCTCGGCGCGAGCCCCACCTGGCGCCAGCACTTCGGCGGCTACGCCGACGGCCTCCTGCGCTACAGCTTCGACCGGGTCATCTACACCAACCAGGACCGGATCGAGGAGAGTTACGCCTCGAGCCCCTACTACGACCGCTACGCGGGCTACGGCAGCAACAGCAACTCCCACGGCTTCGAGGCGGGGCTCGAGAGCGGGCGCCGCTTCTCCGCGTTCGGCTGGTCGCTCCAGCACAGCGACCGCAAGGTGGACTACGACGAGAGCGGCGTCGAAGACCCCAACTTCCGGCGCACCCACGGGCGGATCACCTATCCGCTGCACCGGCTCTTCGACGTCTACGTGGGCACGGGCTACGACGACAACGACTACGACCGCAACCAGGGCGACGGCGACGGCAAGGGCTGGTCCTGGGAGGCGGGCGGCACCTGGCGCCCGCGGGAGAAGAGCGAGCTGACCCTCGGCGGCGGCGACCGCTACTTCGGCCACTTCTGGAACCTCGATCTGCGCCACCAGAGCCGGCGCACGGCCTGGACCGCGCGCTACAGCGAGGACGTGACCACGAGCCGCGACGTGCTCCGCGAGCGCCAACTGATCAGCCTGACCGACCCGTTCGGCAACCCCATCGTCGACCCGCTCACCCGGGACCCGCTGCTCGTGCCCATCGACATCCCGTCGCCGACGAGCGACACCATCCTGCGCAAGCGCTTCGACGCGGGCGTGGCGCTCCAGGGCCGGCGCACGACCACCTCCCTCAACCTCTACCGGGACCGCCGCGAGGCCGAGTCCGGAACCTGGGAGAACGAGACCGTCTACGGCACGAACCTGGGCGTGAGCCACCAGCTTTCCCGGGAGACCAGTGGTAACCTGTTCGGCACGGTCCAGTACAGTGAGCTCGAGGACGACGACAACGAGACCCTCTGGTACGTGGGCGCCGGGTTGCGCCACCGGTTCAGCGAAGACGTCCAGGGCATCCTGGACGTCCGCCACACCCAGAACCACTCCGACCGAGCGGGCGAGGACTACCAGGAGAACCGCATCACCGCCGGCGTGACCGTCGCCTTCTAGCCCACGCTCCCACTTCCTGGCCCTCCATTCATGTACGACACCTTCTACAAGCTCCGGGGACGCCCCTTCCAGCTGAGCCCCGACCCGCGCTTCTTCTTCAAGAGCGCGAGCCACAAGCGGGCGCTCGCCTACCTGCTGTACGGCGTGCGCCAGGGCGAGGGCTTCGTCGTCATCACCGGCGACGTGGGCACCGGCAAGACCACGCTCGCGCAGGCGCTCTTCCGCTCCATCCAGCAGGAGCGCGTGGTCGCCGCCCAGATCGTCTCCACCCAGATCCAGGAGGACGACCTCCTGCGCCTGGTCGCCTCCTCCTTCGGCCTGCCCTTCGAGGGGGTGAGCAAGGCAGGGCTCCTGAAGAGCCTCGAGGGCTTCTTCCGCGCCTGCCACCAGGAGAAGAAGCGCGTGCTGCTGGTGGTGGACGAGTCCCAGAACCTGCCGCCCCGGGCCATCGAAGAGCTGCGCATGCTCTCGAACTTCCAGTTGGGCGGGCGGATGCTGGTGCAGAGCTTCCTGCTCGGCCAGAAGGAATTCCGAACCATCATGCGCTCGCCGAGCTTCGAGCAGCTGCGCCAGCGGGTCATCGCCGCCTACCACCTGCAGCCGCTCGACCCGGAGGAGACCCAGGCCTACATCGAGCACCGCCTGAAGCTCGTGGGCTGGGAGAACGACCCGGTCATCGACGACGAGGCCTACGCCGAGATCCACCAGTTCAGCGGCGGCGTGCCGCGCCGGGTCAACACCCTCTGCGACCGACTCTTCCTCCACGCCTCGCTGGACGAGCTCCACCACATCACCCGGGACGTGGTCGAGGTCGTCACCCGCGACATCACGGAGGAGCAGGGCGGCTTCTCCGGCGCCGAGATCAGCAACGCCCCCGCCTTCGACCCCTGGGCCAACCGCTTCAACGCCGGCCCCGCCCCGGGCCCTGCCGGCTCGGGCTATGCCCCCGCCCCGGAGTCCGGCCAGGTCGTCGGGTTGCCCGGCCCCGGCGGGACCGCCCAGGACCGGGTCCGGGAGGTGGAAGGGGAGATGAAGGCCATGAAGGAGGCCTTCGACAAGGAGATGACGCAACTGCGCCGCGCGATCCTCGCCGCACAGGTCGGGGGCAAGGGCGGCTCGTAAAAGAAACCGCAGAGACGCAGAGACACAGAGTCGATCGGATCAAAAGATCTCTGTGTCTCCGTGCCTCCGTGGTTGATTCCTGAAGACATGCCCGAGCCGATCACCAACGCCCTCACGGTGGACGTGGAGGACTATTTCCAGGTCTCCGCGTTCGAGGGCCACATCGCCCGCGCGGACTGGGACCGCATCCCGGCCCGCGTGGAGCGCAACACCGATCGCCTGCTGGCCCTCTTCGCCGAGCACGACGCCCGGGCCACCTTCTTCGTGCTCGGCTGGATCGCCAAGCGCTACCCGCGCCTCGTGCAGCGCATCGCGGACTCCGGCCACGAGGTCGCGAGCCACGGCTGGGGGCACATCCGCGCGACCCAGCAGAACCGGGAGCAGTTCCACTCGGACGTCTCCGGCACCCGCAAGCTCCTGCAGGACACGAGCGGCCAGCCGGTCGTCGGCTTTCGCGCCGCGAGCTTCTCCATCGGCGCCGGCAACCTCTGGGCGCTCGATGTCCTCGCCGACGCGGGCTACCGCTACAGCTCCAGCATCTACCCGGTGCACCACGACCTCTACGGCATGCCCGAGGCCCCGCGCTTCCCGTTCTACCCGCGGGACGAGCGCCTGCTCGAAGTCCCCATCACCACCACGCGCCTCTTCGGCCAGAACCTCCCCACGGGCGGTGGCGGCTACTTCCGGCTCCTGCCCTACGCCGTCTACCGCTGGGGCCTGCGCCGCGTGAACCGCGTGGACGGCCAGCCCGGCGTCTTCTACTGCCACCCCTGGGAGATCGACCCCGACCAGCCGCGCCAGCGGGGGGTGAGCTGGAAGACGCGCTTCCGGCACTACACCAACCTCGGGCGCATGGAAGGCCGCCTGCGCCGGCTCCTCGGGGACTTTTCCTGGGGCCGGATGGACGAGGTCTTTTTGAGTGAACCACAGAGACACAGAGGCACAGAGAAGTAACTTTTTATTGAGTTCTGATTTTTCTCCCCTCCGTGTCTCTGTGCCTCTGTGGTGGACCCCCCATGAGCGCACTTCCAGCCCAACGCCTCCGCCCCCTCATGAACGAACCGACCGCCGAGTCTCCTTCGGGTGCGTTGTCGCCTGCCCGCGTGGACGAGATCCTCCAGTCCGCCCGGGAGCCGGCGGCGGCCTCCGCCACCGGCACTGCAACGGCCACCGCCCCCGCCACCGCCCCTGCCACCGCCCCTGCCACCGCAAAGGGTTGGCCCCCGGCGCTCGTGGTGCTTGCCGCGACGCTCGCCGCCCTCGTGTGGCTGTTCTGGGAGACGGGTCGGTCCATGGCCCACACGTGGTACACCCTCGAGACCTACGCCCACGGCTTCGTCATCGCACCCATCGTCCTCTACATGGCGTGGACGCGCCGGGCGGGGCTTGCGCGCATCGCCCCGCGCCCGGCCTGGGGTGCGCTGGTGCTGGTTGCCGCAGCTGCTTTCGCGTGGCTGGCCGCGGAGCTCGTGGGGGTGCAGGCGGCCCGCCAGTTCGCGTTCGTCGCGATGTTTCCGCTCGCGGTGTGGGTGGTGCTCGGCGGGCGCGTTGCGTGGGCGCTGGCGTTCCCGCTCGCGTACCTCTTCTTCTCGGTTCCGGTCGGAGAGGCGCTCACCGAGCCGCTGATGGACCACACCGCGAAGTTCACGGTGTGGGCGCTCCAGCTGACCGGCATCCCGGTCTTCTCGGAGGGGCGTTACATCACCATCCCGAGCGGAAACTGGGAGGTGGCCGAGGCCTGCAGCGGGATCCGCTATCTGATCGCCTCGGTGGCCCTCGGCGCGCTCTACGCTTACCTGACCTACCGTTCTTTCTGGCGGCGCGCGCTGTTCATTGGACTCGCCATCGCCGCCCCGATCGTCGCCAACTGGGTGCGTGCCTACGGCATCGTGATGCTCGGCCACCTGAGCGACATGCGCATCGCGACGGGCGTGGACCACATCATCTATGGCTGGTTCTTCTTCGGGCTGGTGATGCTGTTCCTGTTCTGGGTCGGCTCCTTCTGGCGCGAGGACGCGGACGAGCCGTCTCGCGTTGTTGCCCCCATGGGGTTGGCGGGACTCCCGGACTTGCCTGGCAGTCTGTCCGCGGGCGGGCAAACCCATCGCCCGGGCTTCGATGGAGGGGCCTCGACCTCTCCGCTCCTGTTCGTTCTGGCCGGCATGGCGGTCGCCCTCGTGGCTGCGGCCGGTCCGCTCGCCGCCGGCCTGGTCTCCGAGTGGGAGGCCCGTGCCGGCGGGGTGGAGGTCGCCCTGCCTGTGGCCACCGCGCCCTGGAAGGGGCCCGCTGCCCCCACCGAGGCGTGGTCCCCCACCTTCCCCGGCTCGGCCCAGCACCTGCACCGGGTCTACCAGCGCGAAGGCAAGGCCGTGCAGGCCTACGCGGTGCTCTATCTGCGCGAGCGCCAGGGGGAGGAGTTGATCGGGTGGGGTAACGCGCTCCTCGATCCGAAGGACTGGAAGGCGCTGCACTCTCCCCGGCGGGTTTCCGTACCCCTTCCCGGAGCGGGCCCGGCGAGCGTCCAGGAGATCGGCTACACCTCGGGCCGGGCTCAGCGCCTCGTCTGGCAGTGGTACGACATCGCCGGGCGGCGCACCGCGCGGCCCGAGATCGCCAAGCTCCTCGGCGCCTGGGCCCGCCTGACCGGCGACCGCAGCGGCTACGCCCTGGTCGCGCTCGCGGTGGACCACAACGGCAAGCCCGAGAATGCCCGGGCGGTCCTCACCGACCTCCTGGCCTCTACGCCCGCCCTGGCGAATCCTCTCGAGAGGAAATAACCACAGAGGCACGGAGACACAGAGGTTTCTTATCCCGATACCCTCTGTGTCTCCGTGTCTCCGTGTCTCCGTGTCTCCGTGGTTGACCCGAACCGAATGCACGCCGCCGTAGCCGAGCTCCTCTCTCCCCTCGTGCAGGTCCGCGCCCTCGCGCCCGGCGACGAGTCGCGCTGGGACGCCTTCGTCGCCCGTCACCCGGCGGCGACCGTCTACCACCGCGCAGCCTGGGCGGGGCTGGTGCGGGATCTCTTCGGGCACGAGACCTACCACCTCTACGCCGCGGACCCGGCGGGGGAAGTGCGAGGTGTGCTGCCGCTCGTGCGTCTGCGGAGCCGGCTCTTCGGCGACTACCTGGTCTCGGCCCCCTACGTGAATTACGGCGGTGTCGTCGCCGACACCCCGGCGATCGCCGGCGAGTTGCTGGACGAGGCCTGCCGGATCGCGGACCTCCTCGGGGTCTCGCACCTGGAGCTGCGCCACACCGCACCCCTCGAGGGCGACTGGCCCGTGCGCACCGACAAGGTGACGATGGTGCGGGCCCTGCCCGGCAGCGCCGAGGAGCTCTGGAAGGCCCTCGGCGGCAAGCTCCGCGCCCAGGTGAAGCGCCCCCAGCGGGAGGGCGCCACGGTGGAGCGGGGCGGGGCGGGCCTGCTCCCGGACTTCTACCGCGTCTTCGCCGAGAACATGCGGGACCTCGGCACGCCGGTCTACCCGATCGAGTTCTTCCAGGCCATCGCCATGACCTTCGCCGACGCGGTCGAGGTGGTCGTCGTGCGGGTGAAGGGCGAGCCGGCCGCCGCCGGGTTCCTGCTCGCGAACGGCAACACCCTCGAGATCCCCTGGGCCTCCTCGCTCCGCCGCCACAACCCCATCGGCGTGAACATGCTGCTCTACTGGTCGGCCCTCGAGGGGGCGGTCGCGAAGGGCTTCTCCGCCTTCGACTTCGGCCGGTCCACCCGCGAGGGCGGCACCTACCGCTTCAAGCGCCAGTGGGGCGCCGAGGAACGGCCCCTGTACTGGCACTACTGGCTGCGGTCCGGCGTGCCGCTGCCCCAGCTCAATCCCCACAACCCCAGATACGCCCTGGCGATCAAGGTCTGGCAGCGGCTGCCCCTCGCCGTCGCCAACACCCTGGGGCCCCACCTGGTCAAGAACCTGCCCTGAAAAGGCAACCACAGAGGCACGGAGGCACAGAGACTTGTTGAATCGGATCACCTCTGTGGCTCTGTGTCTCCGTGGTTCTCCCCGACACCCGTGAAGACGAGCCACGGCACCCCGCCCCTCATCGCCCACGTGATCTTCGCGCTGCGCGCCGGAGGTCTCGAAAACGGCCTGGTGAATCTCATCAACCGCATGCCGCCCGAGCGCTACCGGCACGCGGTGGTGTGCCTCACGGACCACGACGGCTTCGCCGACCGCATCGAGCGGGACGACGTCCCCATCCTCGACCTGCACAAGAAGGACGGCCACGACCTGCCACTCTACGGCCGCCTGTGGGCGGCCTTTCGGCACCTGCGCCCGGCGATCGTCCACACCCGGAACCTCGTGGCCCTCGAGGCCCAGCTCCCCGCGCTCGCGGCGGGCGTCCGGGGCCGAGTGCACGGCGAGCACGGCTGGGACGTCCAGGATCTCGACGGCTCGAACCGCCGCCACCTCTGGCTGCGCCGCGTGGTCGGCCCCATCGTCCAGCGCTTCATCCCGCTCTCCGCCCACTCCGAGCGTTACCTCCTCGAGCAGGTGGGCGTGCCCGCGGGCAAGATCACCCGCATCGTGAACGGTGTTGACGCGGAGCGCTTCCACCCCGCTGGTCACGCACTTCCCGGAGACACAACAAGCCCGCGGACGGCCCCGCTCCCCGATGCCGGTTTCCCCCCGGACGCCCTCGTCGTCGGCACCGTCCTGCGCATGGAGACCGTCAAGGACCCCATGAACCTGGCGCGAGCCTTCGTCGCGGCCCTGAAGCGACGGCCCGATCTGCGGCCCCGGCTGCGCCTCGCGATGGTCGGCAGCGGCCGCCTCCACGAGGACGTGCGCGCCTACCTCCGCGACGCCGGAGCCGAGCCGCTCGCCTGGCTCCCCGGGCACCGGGACGACACCCCCGAGGTCCTCCGGGCGCTCGATCTCTTCGTGCTTCCCTCGCGCGCCGAAGGGATCTCCAACACGGTCCTCGAAGCGATGGCGACCGGCCTTCCCGTCATCGCGACCCGCGTCGGGGGCAATCCCGACCTCGTCGTCGAAGGCGAGACCGGCACCCTGGTCCCCGCGGAGAACCCCGAGGCCCTCGCGGACGCCATCCTCACCTACGCCGCCGACCCGGCCCTGCGCCAGCGCCAGGGCGCCCGCGCCCGCCAGCTCGTCGAAGAGCGCTACACCCTCGACCGCATGGTCCAGCAATATATGGACGTCTACGACACCGTCTCAGGGAGGAGACATGAACAGCAACGAGTCGAACCACAGAGACACGGAGACACAGACCCTCAATGAGATCACGGATGCGATCATCGGGTCTGCCATCGAGGTTCATCAGGCGCTCGGACCGGGGCTTCTCGAGTCGGCCTATGAGGAGTGCCTCTGCTACGAGCTGGCGCATCGGGGGTTGGCCTTTCGGCGGCAAGTGCCGCTTCCAGTCGTCTACAAGGGCGTACGTCTGGAATGCGGGTATCGCATGGGCGTTGTGGTGGAACGGCGCGTCATCGTCGAGCTCAAGACCGTCGAGCGCCTCATGCCGGTCCACCAGGCCCAGTTGCTCACGTACCTGAAGCTCACCAAGATCCGTCTCGGTCTCCTGATGAACTTCCATGTTTCTGTTCTTCACTACGGGATCCGGCGCCTCATCAATGGATGATCTAATCCCCTCTGTGTCTCTGTGCCTCTGTGGTTTCCCCCTATGTGCGGGATAGTTGGCATCTTCGACACCCTGGGTGAGCGTCCCATCGACCGGGACCTGCTCCACCGCATGAACGAGTCCCAGCACCACCGGGGGCCGGACGAGGGCGGTCTGCACGTGGAGCCGGGGGTGGGCCTCGGCCACCGGCGGCTCTCGATCATCGATCTCGCCACCGGCCAGCAGCCGCTCTACAACGAGGACGGCTCGGTCGTCATCGTGTTCAACGGCGAGGCGTACAACTTCCAGTCCCTGGTCCCGGAGCTCCAGGCCCTCGGCCACACCTTCCGCACGCGCTCGGACACCGAGGTCATCGTCCACGCCTGGGAGGCCTGGGGCGAGAAGTGCGTCGAGCGCCTGCGGGGGATGTTCGCGTTCGCGATCTGGGACAGGAACCGCCGCCAGCTCTTCCTAGCCCGGGACCGGCTGGGGGTGAAGCCGCTCTACTACGCGCTCCTGCCCGACGGGCACCTCGTCTTCGGCTCGGAGCTGAAGGCGCTCACGACGCACCCCGGGCTGCCCCGCGCCGTCGACCCGCGGGCCATCGAGGACTACTTCGCCTTCGGGTACGTCCCCGAGCCCAAGACCATCTTCCAGGGCGCGCGCAAGCTCCCGCCCGGCCACACCGTGCTCCTCGAGCGCGGCGGCGGGGTGCCCGAGCCGCGCGAGTACTGGGACGTGCCCTTCAAGCCCCACGGCCCGCTCACCGACGCCGAGGCGGGCCACGAGCTGATCGAGCGCCTGCGCGAAGCCACCCGCGTGCGCCTCATCTCCGAGGTACCGCTGGGTGCCTTCCTCTCGGGTGGGGTGGACTCGAGCGCGGTGGTCGCCATGATGGCCCAGCTCTCCGAGCGGCCGGTGCAGACCTGCTCCATCGCCTTCACCGACCCGAAGTTCGACGAGGCGGTCTATGCGAAGCAGGTCTCGGACCTGCTGAAGACCGACCACTACGTGGAGCAGGTGGACCCCGACGATTTCGGCCTCATCGACCGGCTGGCCGCGCTCTACGACGAGCCCTACGCGGACAGCTCGGCGATCCCCACCTACCGGGTCTGCGAGCTCGCGCGCAAGCGCGTCACCGTGGCCCTCTCGGGGGACGCGGGCGACGAGGACCTCGCGGGCTACCGGCGCTACAAGTGGCACATGAACGAGGAGCGGGTGCGCCGGCTCTTCCCGGACGCCTTCCGCCGGATCGTCTTCGGAACCCTTGGCGAGCTCTACCCCAAGCTCGACTGGGCGCCGCGGATCTTCCGGGCCAAGACCACCTTCCAGGGCATCGCCCGGGATTCGGTCAACGCCTACTTCCACACCATTTCCATCCTGCGCGACGACTTCCGGGAACGGCTCTTCACCCCGAAGTTTCGCCAGGAGCTCCAGGGCTACCGGGCGGTCGAGGTGATGCGCGGGCACGCCGCGCGCAGTCCCACCGACGACCCGCTCTCGCTCGTGCAGTACCTGGACTACAAGACCTACCTCCCGGGCGACATCCTGACCAAGGTGGACCGGGCCAGCATGGCCCACGCCCTGGAGGTCCGCGGTCCCTTCCTCGACACCGAGCTGATCGAGTGGATCTCGGGCCTGCCGGCCTCGCTGAAGCTCCGCAACCAGGAAGGGAAGTACATCCTGAAGAAGGCGCTCGAGCCGCTCCTGCCGCACGACATCCTGTACCGGCAGAAGATGGGCTTCGCGGTGCCGCTCGCGGCCTGGTTCCGGGGGCCGCTGAGAGAGAAGGTCCGGGACACCCTCCTCGGCGACGGGCTGGCCGCCAGCGGCTACTTCGAGCCGAAGTTCCTGGAGCACCTGGTCACCCAGCACCAGGCAGGGCTGCGGGACTACAGCGCCCCGATCTGGACGCTGTTCATGTTCGAGTCCTTCCAGCGCCAACTCGCTTCGGGATAAACCACAGAGACACGGAGACACAGAGATTTTTGAAATTAATTTTTTCCTCTGTGTCTCCGTGCCTCTGTGGTTAATGGATTGACATGATGAAAGCACTGACCCGTGCCGCCGTCTCTGCCGCCTACCCCGGCGGTGCCCGTGCGCGGATGGCGATTCTGATCTTCCACCGCGTCCTCCCGGAGCCCGACCTGCTGCTCCCGGATCTCCCCGACGTCGCGCGCTTCCGCTGGCAGATGCGGGTCCTGGCGGACTACTTCCAGCCGCTGCCGCTCGCCGAGGCCGCGGCCCGGCTCCAGGCGGGCGACCTGCCGCCCCGTTCGGTCTGCGTCACCTTCGACGACGGCTACCGGGACAACCTGGAGTGCGCGGTGCCGGTGCTGGAGGAGCTCGGGATCCCCGCGACGGTCTTCGTTGCCCCGGGCTTCCTCGGCGACGGGATGATGTTCAACGACCGGGTGATCGAGGGGGTGCGCGCGGCGACTGGTCCCGAGCTGGACCTGAGGGAGCTGGGCCTCGGCACCTTCCCGATGCGCACGACCGAAGAGCGCCGGGCGGCGATCGGCGAGTTGCTGCCGGCGCTGAAGTACCTGCCGGAGGCGGAGCGGGACCGGAAGGCGAGGGGGATTGCCGAGCGCGCGGGTTACCGCCCGAGTGCTCCCCTGATGCTGGACCCGGACGGTGTCCGGGCGCTCGCGGCGCGGGGTGTCACCATTGGCGCCCACACCCTGACGCACCCGATCCTGAGCGAGACGGCCGATGACGTTGCGGCGGAGGAGATCTCCGCCAGCAAGCGGGTGCTGGAGGAGATGGCAGGCAGCCCCGTGACCCTGTTTGCCTACCCCAACGGCCGTCCCGGACGCGACTATGCCGGTCGGCACGTGGCGATGGTCCAGCAGGCGGGCTTCCGCGCCGCCGTCTCCACTCGCTGGGCACCGGCAACGCGGGACTCCGACCCCTATCAGCTTCCCCGGTTTACGCCGTGGGACGTGACGCCGGGGCGGTTCCTCGCTCGCCTGGTCGCCAACGGTTTGGGCATGGTCCGCCCATGAAAGTCCTCCACGTCTTCGACCACTCGCTGCCGATCCAGGACGGCTACTCCTACCGCAGCCGCGCGATCCTGGTGAACCAGCGGGCGCTCGGTTGGGAGACGGTGCAGGTCACCGGCTCCAAGCACGAGGCGATCGCGGAGTGGGAGGATGTGGCCGGCTTGCGCTTCTACCGCACGGCCCCCGTCAGCGGCGTGGCGGCTCGGTTCCCGCTCCTGGGTCAGCTCCAAGTGGTCACGCGCCTGCGCCGCCGGGTGCGCGATCTCGTCCACCAGGAGCGGCCGGACCTGATCCACGCCCATTCGCCGTCGCTCGACGGGCTAGCGGCTTTGTCGGTCGCTCGGCGTGCCCACATTCCCTTGGCATACGAGGTGCGGGCGTTCTGGGAGGACGCCGCAGTGGACCATGGCACGGCGCGGGAGGGTGGGTTGCGCTACCGGCTAACGGCGGCCTCGGAGAGCTACGTCCTGCACCGGGCGGATGCGGTCACGACCATCGCGGACGGGTTGCGCCGAGAGATCGTGAAACGCGGTGTGCCAGCAGGGCGGGTGACGGTGGTCGGCAACGGCGTCGAGACCGAGGTGCCGACACCGGACCCCGCCGCGGTGGAGCGCCTGCGGCAGGAGCTGGGGCTCGGCGGCAAGTTTGTAGTCGGCTTCATCGGCTCCTTCTATGCGTGGGAGGGGTTGGACGTCCTGCTGCGCGCGTACCCGCTGCTTGCGCACGAGGTGCCGGAAGCCGAAATCCTGCTCGTCGGTGGTGGCCAGGAGGACTCTGCGCTGCGCGCTCTGGCACGCGATCTCGGCATCGAGAGCCACGTGCGGTTCACGGGCCGGGTGCCCCACGATGCGGTAGACCAGTACTACGCCCTGATGGACTTGGCATGTTTTCCCCGCAAGGCGATCCGCCTGACTGAGCTGGTTACACCACTCAAACCGCTCGAAGCGATGGCGCGCAGACGGCTCTGTCTCGCCTCCGACGTGGGAGGGCATCGTGAGCTGATCCGGCCCGGGGAAACTGGCTTCCTTCACCGCGCGGGCGACGATGGAGAGCTGGCTCGGATGGCCGCGAGCCTTGCAGCCCGACGCGACGCGCTGGGGCCGGTCGTCGAGGCTGCACGCCGGTTCGTCGAGTCCGAGCGCACCTGGAAGGCGAGCGTGGCGCGCTACGAGCCGATCTACGAAGCACTCGTGGGTGCGCGGGCCGCAGCCTACCCGGCGCACGCGTGAGGGCTCAGCCCCGGATGCGGGTCGGGGGGTAGGCCCAGCGGTGGGGCACCCCGGGGCGGCTAGGACGTGCGTTGGACGCCGTGCCGCTCAGGCAGGACCCAGGTAGGTCCGGTGCCAGATCTGGAAGGCAATCAGGGCCAACAGCGCGTCGGTGTGGTCTTCCCGCATCCGGAAGTGCGCATCCAGCATCCGCTGGACAGTCGGGTAGTGGAACAGGCCCTGTTCGCGCAGCCGCGACTCGCTCAGGAGATCGAACGTGAGCTCCTTCAGCTCATTGCGGATCCAGGTCCCGATCGGGGCGCCGAATCCCCGCTTCTTCTGCTCAAAAACGTACGGCGGGAAGCGGTTCCGGAACACCTCCTTCTGCAGGTATCGAAGGCGCAAGCCCTTGAGCTTCAGTGCGGCCGGTAGCCGCGCGGCGAACTCCACCACCCGGTGGTCGAGGTACGGCACCCGGCCCTCGAGGGACACCGCCATGGCCATCTTGTCCGTCAGCATCAGGAGCTGCTCGGGAAGCGACGTCTTGACGTCGAAGTACATGAGCCGGTCCAGCGGCTCCGGCGAGTCGCACTCGTCGAAGTAGCGCTGGTGGAAGTCCTCCAGGGCCGAATCCCTGCCCAGGAGGTCCCGCCGCACCTCGTCCGAGACGACGGAGGTGTAGGCGGCGTATTGCCGGTCGAGGGGCAGGTCGGCGGTCGTGACATACGCCCGGGCGAGCCGGACGTAATTGAACAGTGCACTGTTACGGTCGGCGGGCAGAGCTTGGAGCAGCCGCCCGAGGACCTGCTGGCGGATCCATGCAGGGATGCCGTGTGCGTACCGGCCCAGCTGGACGTTGAGGTAGCGGCGGTAGCCCCCGAAGAGCTCGTCGCCCCCGACCCCGGACAGGATCACCTTCACGGTCTCCCGCGCGAGGCGGGACACCAGGTAGGTGACCAGGAAAGACGAATCTGCGACCGGTTCATCCAGCATCGCGATGAGCCGGGGAAACAGGTCCGCCACGTCTGGCTCCACCAGGATCTCGTGGTGGCTCGTCCCATAGTCCTCGGCAAAGCGATGGGCCGCGGCCATCTCGTTGTACGCCGCGTAGCCCTTGCCGAAGCCGATGGTGTAGGTGTTGATTCGGTCGACACCGAGGTCCTTCATCAGGTGGACGATGCCGCTCGAGTCGATGCCGCTGCTGAGGAAAGCTCCGAGAGGAACGTCCGAGACCAGTTGATAGCGCACCGCGTCCTTCAGCAACTCGAACAGCTCCTCCCGGAGCTCGGGCTCGGTTGCCGTGGCCTTCGGCAGGTAAGACAGGCGCCAGTAGGGCTCGATGTGAACCTTCGTCCCCTCGACTCGCATCCGATGCCCAGGAGGGAGCTTGGAGATGCTGCGAAAGAGGGTGTAGGGGGCCGGTGTGAAGCCGTACTTCAGGTAGATGCCCAGCGAGTCGGGCTCGAGCCCGGCGCGGACCGAGGGGAGGGCGAGGATCGCCTTGATCTCGGACGCAAAGACGAGCTTCTCCTCGTCGCGGTAGTAATAGAGGGGCTTGATCCCGATTCGGTCGCGGGCGATGACGAGCCGCCTGGCTGGCTCGTCCCAGATCGCGAGTCCGAACATCCCGTTCGCCTGCTCGAGGAAGTCGAGCCCGTACTCGTCGTAGAGGTGGAGAACGACCTCCGTGTCGGTCCGGGTCGAAAATCGGTGTCCCCGGCGTTCAAGCTCCGGGCGGTGGTCGAGGAAGTTGTAGACTTCGCCATTGAAGACGATGACCTTGCTGCCGTCCGGGGTAAAGATGGGTTGGTGGCCCCCGGCAAGGTCGATGATGCTCAGGCGCCGCATGCCGAGGCCGACATTGCGGCGCAGGAAGAAGCCCTCGTCGTCGGGCCCGCGATGTACGATGCGGTCCGCCATGGCCTTGACCTCCTCGGCCTGGACCGTCCGCGAGGGGTCGAAATAGTAGATGCCGACGATTCCGCACACGTGAGAATCCCTCCGGAGTCAACCGCTGCGCACGTGGGTCCACACCGCGTGGTGCACGCCGCGGGCCTCGTCCCAGATCCCGAGGAGTGCCGCCAGGTTGACGAGGAAGTAGTAGTAGGGCAGATAGACGAGCCTTGGCATCCGAATGCCTCGGCGATCCAGGGCGTGGCCCAGCAGGGCGAGGGCAAGGACTACCACCAAACCAGTGAGGGTGAGCAGGTAGAGGGGCTTAGGGGCCGACAGCACCAGGGCGAGGTTCGCGGTCAGCGCCACGGCAAAGATGGGCAGGCTGAACCAGCGGATCACCTTGTGGGAGACCAGCAGGAACAGGAACCGGGTGTGCCGCTTGGGGCTCAGCAAGTGGCCGTAGCGGCGCACCGCGCGCCAGCTGCGATTGACGATCCGGCGCTTGCGCCGAAACTCCTTGGCGAAACCCTCCGCCGCGTCCTCCGTGCAGACGGCCTCGGGGTCGAAGAGGCCGCGGTAACCCTCGGCTACGATCTGCAGGGGGTTCACGAAGTCGTTGATGTCGTCGGGCTTGAGCGGCCAGAAGAGCCGGCGGCGGATGGCGTAGATCGCGCCGTCCCCCCCCACCACGGAATCGAAGCGGGACTCGAGCCTCTTCAGCATCAGTTCCAGGCGCCAGTAGAGGCCCTCGCTCGCCGTCGCCTCGCTGTTGCCGCCAGGATTGTAGAGCTGGGCACCGACGACGTAGCCGACCTCGGGGTCCGCGAAGTGCCGGACCAGCTTGCGGAGTGCGTCCGTCCGGTACATCGCGTTGGCGTCGGAGAACACGACGACCTCCCCGTGGGCATTGCCGATGGCGAGATTCAGGCCCGAGGTCTTGCCGAGACGCTCCTCCTGGCGCACGAGCCGGATCCGAGCGTCTCGGCCCTGCCACGCCTGCACGATGTCATCGGTGCCATCGTCGCTCGCGTCAGAGACGACCAGCACCTCGAGGCGGTCGCGGGGGTAGTCGATGGCAAGGCTGTTCGCGATCTTGCGGTCGATAACGTCTGCCTCGTTGTAGGCGGACACCACGAGGGTGATGCTCGGAACGCCGTCCAATCGGGCGGCTTCCCCGGCGCGGCGGGCATTCAGCCGGGCCAGGAGCCCAAGCAGGGGCGGGTAGACCACGTACGGGTAGACCAACAGGAAGATGGCGGACCAGAACACCACTTCGAAGAGCAAGCCCATAGGTTTTCTCCAATTGCAGCCGGCAGGCTCGGGGCGTCGCCTGGCCGCGCCGCGCCAGTGAATGCACTGGCGTCTACCAGCGCCCTGACGAGGCCACGACACCCCGCAAGCCGCTTAATGGCCCGGCAGAGTATAGCCGGGAGCTGTCCCCGCGTGCGCCTCGGCAGGCGTCCCCGGCCATCGATTCCCATGGGGATCCTCGACCCTTGAGCGAGCGACGTGGACCCTCGGTGCTGGTCTTCACGCAGACCTTTCCGAACGAGAAGCAGCCTCAACTCGGCCTCTTCGTCAGGGAGCGGATGTTCCGAGTGGCGGAACGAATCCCCGTCTGCTTCGTTGCCCCTGTCCCTTGGTTTCCCCTCCAAGGCTTCATCAGGCGCTCTCGCCCCTACTTCCGGCCAACGCCGAAACGGGTGGAGCAACAGGGCAGGCATGCAGTGCACCACCCCCGTTTCCTGAGTGTGCCGGGTATCCTCAAGCGGGCCGACGGATTCCTCCTCGCAGCATCCACCCTGCCCCGGGTCCGCCGACTGGTGAAGCGCCACGACGTTACCGTCATTGACGCCCACTTTGGCTATCCCGACGGCTATGGTGCGAGCCTGCTCGGGAAATGGCTCAATCTCCCGGTAACCATCACCATTCGCGGCAACGAAGAAGTGCAGGCCCGGAACCCGTCTCTACGCCCCCTGCTGGCAAGGGCGCTCCGGCACGCACAGCGGGTGTTCGCGGTCTCCGAATCCCTGCGTACCCTGGCCGTCGAACTCGGCGTCGACCAAGGGAGGGCCGTCACCGTCAGCAACGGCGTTGCCCTCGAGACTTTTCAACCAGTTGATCGGGTCGAAGCACGCCAAGCACTGGGACTACAACTACAGTCTCCGGTGCTGGTGTCGGTTGGGGGTCTCGTAGAAGGTAAGGGTTTCCACCGGGTCATCGAACTCCTGCCCCGCCTGCGGGACACGATGCCGAACCTCGTCTACCTCATCGCAGGAGGCGCAACACCCGTCGGAGACTGGCGGCCCCGCCTGGAGCGCCAGGCGAGGGACCTCGGTCTCGACGGCGTGGTACGCTTCCTCGGGGCCGTCCCGCCACCGAGGCTCAAGTGGGTGCTATCGGCAGCCGATGTCTTCGTGCTCGCCACCGCGCGCGAAGGCTGGGCGAATGTCCTGCTCGAGGCCATGGCATGCGGACTTCCCGTGGTGACCACGCGGGTTGGCGGCAATCCTGAAGTAGTGAGCTCGAAGAACGTGGGTACTCTTGTGCCCCTCGGAGACCAGGCTGCACTCGAGAATGCCCTGCGGGACGCACTATCCCGACCCTGGGATCGCGCCGCCATACTCGCCTACGCCCGACAGAATGGCTGGCCCCCAAGAATCGATCGCCTTGTAGAGGAGTTCTGGAGCCTTTCGCCAGCCTGACAGGAGCCGATGCTGTAAGCGCAACAACGGAGAGTCGGCCCGACAACCGTAAGCGCCTGTCGGAGACTGGAAACATCTACCGACGGCGCAAGACCTCTCCTGCCGAAAATGGGCGTTAACGACGATACGGGATGCGGAGGAGACCATGATTCGAGCGACCTGGGGTGCGAGTACGGAGCGCGGGCCCTTGCCAGCGGCATCACGAATGAACGGTTATGAACAGAGAACGCCCTTGCGCGGGATGATCGTGAAGTTCTTCGTTGCCCTGGGATTGCTCATGTCCGTTCCGGACAGTGTCTTCCCATACGACTTCACACTCTCAGAGACAGAATTTACAGCGTGGCCGAGATGGTGTCAGGAACTCTACGTGACGACGGACGTGGGCCGTAGAAGTCCATTCGCTACGAGAATATCCCATGAGGCCATGACTCGGGCCCGGACAAATCCGCAGATTAACGGATTCTGGCATTACTGCGCAGGAATAACGTGGCTGGCACGTGCTCGTGCAGAGCCGCACCAGGACCGGGCCGCGTATATGTACAGTAAAGCAATCGACGAAACTACTTTTTGCTACGCCCCCACGCCATCGAACCATCCCCTGCGCGGAGAGATGGGGACTACGCTGGGCCTTGCATACCGTGGCCTGAAAGACTACGAAAGAGCCAAGGAGTTTCTAGAGCGAGCCATCAAGGAAGAACCCACGCATGAGGCGTCCTACACGGCGATGTACCTGGTTCTGCGCGAACTCGGGCGCAACGACGAGGCACGGGACGCATTGCTCCGCGGAAACGAAACTACGAAAGGCAAGTCGGCGGAGTTGAACTATTTTCTGGGGCTTGCTTACATCGATGCCGGAGACCTTCCTTCTGCCCGCAAATACGCAAACCAGGCCTACAAGCTGGGATATCCCCTGCCGGGTCTGAGGAACAAACTCGCCCGGCTGGAAGCAACCCGAAAGAACGAAAAGGACTGAGGCCCTCTGTCGGGCTCTGAGCGTGCCTATCCCTGACGGCCAGCCACCTTCCCCTCGCTGGCGTTCGCGCGGCGTTGGAGTGCGGATCCCTTGACCCTGACGAGCGTTGCCTTTCTCATCGCGTTTCTGGGCGGCTGCATCCTGTCCCTGGTGCGTCAGCCCATCTACGGGCTTGTCACATACATAGGAGTCTTTTACCTCCACCCGC
This sequence comes from Gammaproteobacteria bacterium, assembly GCA_017999615.1. Taxonomy (NCBI): domain Bacteria; kingdom Pseudomonadati; phylum Pseudomonadota; class Gammaproteobacteria; species Gammaproteobacteria bacterium. The sequence continues at coordinate 76,778 of JAGNLM010000001.1, forward strand.
CCTCTGCGTGGTGGGGCGCAGTCTTTGGGGGAGTGAGGTGGTCGCTCATCGCCGCTGCAATCACCCTCGCAAGCGTGTGGATTCATGGCAGAAGACTTCCAGCCGTGAACGGCTTCTGGAAACAGGGGATACCCTGGCTGTATGTGTTGCTGGTCGTCTGGCTGGGAATCCAATTTGCCTGGGCGTTGATCCCGGAGAAGCAGTGGGTACTTCTGATCTTGTATGTGAAATACTTGGTTCTCCTCTATGTCATGTATCGCATACTCCGGACCGAGTACAGCCTGCGGGTGTTCCTATGGAGCCATGTGGCGGGATGCTTCTATATGGGGTGGACAGCCTTCACGGCGTACACGGGGGGTCGGTTTGAAGGCTTCAGGGGCCCCGACATCTCGGAAGCAAACGCCGGGGCCCTCACGTTGGCAACAGGCTTCTTCGCGATCGGTGTCCTATTCCTGGCCAGCAAGTGGCGATCGCGTGTGGGATTGGCCGGCGTGGCCCCGTTCCTTCTCGACGGATTGGTGCGGACGGCCAGCCGGGGAGGGTTTCTAGCCCTCACCTTGGGGAGCGCCGCCTTCGCACTCTTCGCGCCTGCCCGCCATCGGAAGATGATCTACGGTCTCGGGGCACTTGCCGTGGTCGTTTTTCTTATGCTGGCGAACCCGCAGTTCTGGGGGCGGATAGGCACCATAAAATACCTCGGCGCCGAGGTGGAAGAGACAGACACAGGGTCGGGCCGGCTGCGAATCATCCTGGCCCAAGCGGGCATGTTTCGAGACAACCCTCTGGGACACGGACACCGGGCGACGCCGTATCTCCTCCCGAGCTACCTTCCTGACCTTTACTGGCGGCCCACGGAAGGCCTGGCCGAGTCTGGGGCGTCCTCGCACAACACCTTTATGAGCCTCGTTTCGGAGCAGGGTGTGCCAGGCGCAGTTTTCTATGCCGCACTCGTGACGTGGACCGCAAAGAGGATTGTTCGGCTCCGGAGGGCATTGAAAGGATCGGACTCCTTCGGAGAGATTCTTCTCGCAGGTGTTGCTGCCGTCATTGTGGCGGTCTTCACAGGAGACATGTTCGTAGACTACCTGAAACTTGAAGTGCGAGTTTGGTTCATTGCGATCCTGATGATCGCAAGCGACCTCTGGCTACAGACAGATAACGAGGGCCGAGAAAGCGCCGAAGGGGGATGGGAAAGCACGGCGCACTTACCTGAGCCACGGAGTGGCGAGAGGGCGATCTAGGTGGGGATGCGTAGGGGGTCCGGCGTATTGGGCCGGCAGGCTGGCGGAGAGCGCAGGTTGGACCCGAGCCGTCGGAGCCGTGTTGCCGCGATACTGGTGCTTTTGCTCGCGTGGGCCGGATCGCTCTCGTGGCTGGTTTCGTTTTCAGCCGACCCGCAGAAGCTTCTTCAGGTCCGGAATGCACTCCTCGCGAGGGTGGCGCCGAAGTCGGAGTTTCTCTGGACCCCAGAGAATGCGCCCAGAAGCTTCCAACAGGAGGCTGGGCCAGGCCCTGCGGCGTTCAGCGAGGTAGTGAATGAGCTGTTGGGTAATGGTGGCGCCCATCTGAATGAGTGGGACAAGGCGCTTAGGCTCGCCAGGCACCTCAGCGATGGAACGAAGGTCAAGGGAGGTGCCATTCAGACGGACACGGTGAGCGCTTACCTAGCGATTCGCCGGACGGGCGGCGGATACTGCTCTGACTACTCGCAGGTGCTGAATGGCCTCGCGTACGCGGCAGGGATCGCCGTGCGTGAGTGGGGTATGTCCTTCGGAGACTTCAGCGGGGACGGTCATGCATTCAACGAAATCTACGACACCGCGCGCGGGAAATGGATGTTTCTGGATTCGTTCTTTTCCTTTTACGTGTTAGACGCAAATACCGGGATCCCGCTTTCAGTCCTGGAGCTCGTAGAGACGCTTCGAGGTGGCTCAGGAAGGGAGCGCGTAAGGGTCGAGGTCATCGACGAGGAGGCATTCTCGTTTCCGGACCGGGATACGGCGCTGAACTACTACCGGAGAGGCGCAGACCGGCTGTTTTTGGGTCTGGCGAATAATGTGCTCGAGTACGACAGACATCCCGTGGTGAGGTGGGCGGCGCAGTTCGGGCGGTCGGCTGAGCAGGTTGCCGCAATGCTGTGTGGAATGGCGCCGCGACTCCTTATTATGAAGACTGAAACCAATGGTGACGCCATTTGGGCCCTGAGACTCACGGCGGCCGGATTCTTCCTTTCGTTCCTGGTGTTTTTGTCTACGACGGCTGGTCTTGGGTTGGTGGGTGTGCGAGCGCTGCGCAGACAGGGCGTTCGAAGGGGAGCCGTCTAGCCGAGGGGGGGTGCGAGGATGGTAGACGGGTGTAATTAGGTGCGGGCGTGGATATCCATGGGAATGAACGTCCTGGAGATTCTGGTCGCATGAGTGCCAAGAGGCCACTCGTATCCGTAGTGATTCCGGCGCACAACTGCGAGCGGTTCATCGGGCAGACGATAGAGAGTGTATTGGGGCAGTCGCTCAACGACCTGGAGGTCATTGTAGTCGACGATGGCTCCGTGGATGGGACGGGACGCTTGGCGTTGAGATTCGGTAAGCCCGTTCGAGTGGTGACCCAGGATAATGCGGGTGTATGCGTCGCCCGGAATCGGGGGATTGGCGAGGCAACGGGGTTGTACATCGCGCTACTGGATCAAGACGACTATTGGTTTCCGGAAAAGTTGGAGCAGCAAGTTGGGCTGCTCGAAAGAGAGGCAGGCTTTGGGGTTGCGTATACGAGTTTTATGCCTTGGGAGGTTGATGCCGAAGGGGTGTATCCGGCGCCCCTGAGCATGGACCGCTCACGCTTCGGAGAGGGTATCGAGCAGGCGTTTTCCGGATGGATTTATCACCAGTTTCTTCTGGACTGCTGGATGCTGACTAGCACGGCCGTGTTTCGGAAGGAGGCGTTCGAGAAGTGCGGGACGTTCGACCCATCTCTCCCATATGGGGAGGACTGGGATTTGTGGCTCAGGCTGTCACGCGAATACAGGTTCGTCAAGCTTTCGAGTGCTAGCACTCTCTACCGACAACATCCGGGACAGGGCAACAGAAAGGTCAGAGACTTCGACTATAGAACGGATATTCTACGGAGGGCGGCAAACAGGTGGGGCCTATGCAGCCCCGATGGAAAGTGTCTCACGCGTAGGGCGTTTTATGGGCAGCTCGCGAAGTATCACGTGGACTTTGCCTTCAGCCATGCGCGTGTTGGAGACAAGGCCACGGCATTAGGGGCGCTGCTCAGGGCTGGTGCTCTGGAGCCGTGGAACATCAGGACGCTCGCGTATATCGGGGCGGTCGTGCTGGGCTGGAGGCCGAGTTGGTAAGTGTTCGGATGGGCGAGCGATGAGCGCCGTCCGGCGGTCGCTTGTGTACTCGGCCCTGGAGGGTTGGGTCGCGATCTTCTTTCAATTAGCCGGGACGGTGGTGATTGCCCGGTTGTTGACTCCGGAGCAAATGGGGGTGTTTGCGGTGGCGGCGGTGTTCGCGTCGCTTGCTAGCACCGTCCGGGATTTCGGGGTTGCGGAGTATTTGATACAGGAGAGCGAGCTTGGAGAGGAGTCATTTCGGGCGGCATTGACGGTAAATATCGGGATTTCGTGGCTGATGGCGGGCGCTCTGTTCTTCAGCGCGTCTTCGGCGGCGGAGTTCTACAGGCAGGAGGGCGTTGCGGATGTGATGAGGGTTCAGTCGCTGAGCTTCGTGCTCATACCCTTCGGCGCGGTGACCATGGCGTGGTTTCGAAGGGAACTGAATTTCCTCCCGATTTTCATTGCGAATGTTTTTGCGAGCGTGTTGTCATTCGTTGTTTCCGTGGGCTTGGCGCTTCGGGGCCATGGGCACATGAGCCTCGCGTGGTCGTCGGTTGCCGGTGTCGCGGTAGCGGTCGCGATCACGGTTTATCTCCGGCCAGAGAAGCTTCCGCGCTGGCCTGGCCTGAAGGGGATACGGAGGGTGTTTCAGTTTGGAAGGTTTGTGAGCGGAATTTATATCGTGGGTGAAATTGGAAGGGGCGCTCCGGAGTTGATTATTGGTAGGGCGGAGGGGGCCGCCGCGGTCGGGATGTTCGGTCGGGCTTATGGGGTCGTGGAAATCTTTCATCGGTTGGTGCTGCGGTCGATTATGCGGGTGTGTCTTCCGTACTTCGCCTCCGGGGTGAGGGTGGAGGGAACTCCGGTAAGGGGGCTGCTCAGGACGATGTCCTACCTGACGGGGGTGGGGTGGGCGTTCCTTTTGTTTATGGCCGTCGCGTCATTCTCAGTGATTCGGCTGGTTTATGGGCCGCAGTGGTTGGAGGCGGTGGGGCTTGCCAGGATTCTTTGTGCTGCCGCTGCGGTGGAGTTGTTGTATTTTCCAGCGAAGGAGGCGCTGCTCGCGGTCGGTAAGGCGCGGGAGAGTAGCTCGCTGCAGGTCTGGACGCAGCTTGCCCGGGTAGTGGGGTTGCTCGGGGCGATTCCCTTTGGGCTCGCCGGGGCGGGTTGGGGTTTGCTCGGCGCGGCGTTGGTGGGTGCAGGGTTGGCGCAGTGGTATCTCGGGACAGGCGTCAATCTTCTGTTCGGGGACGTCGTTCGGGCGGTTCGGCCGAGCGCGGAGGTGGCTTTCTTTGCGGTGCTGCCCGTCTGGGGTTGGTCCATGGTGGCGCCCTTGGGAGAGGAGAATTATGTGGGGTTTGGGCTCTTCGGGGGCGTTCTGACGGGTGTGTGTTGGTTGCTGGGGCTGAAGATGAGGAGGCATGCTCTCTGGGATGAGGTGACGGGGCTGGTAGGGGGGCTCAGGGGGCGTTTGTTCGGTGTGAGTGGTGCAAGGTGAGGGCTGGCGGTGATTGAGGCTGAGGAACGGGGAAATGGGGCGGTAGGTCGTGCGTGAGGTTTCCTTTCAGGAGTTGGATGCGGAGGCGGGGCTTTTTCCGCGGTCGCGCTTCGAGATGACGCCGGTTTGGTTTGGACGCGGAGCGGGTGACCGGGGCAGGGGGAGGTACAGCAGGTTTCTCGGTCCACGGTGCAGGAGCGTTGCGGCAGGCCGATATGCGATCGGGCTCGCGATGAGGGGCGCCGGTGTTGGGCCGGGCGATCGGGTTCTGCTCCCAGCCTACCATTGCGGCTCGATGGTCGAGCCAGCGTTATGGCTCGGGGCGGAAGTGGAGTTCTATCACCTGCGGGACGACCTTCAGGTGGACCTGGGGGACTTGACGGCGCGCCTGAGGAAGGGAGCAAAGGCTGTGCTGGCGACGCGTTTTTTCGGTTTTCCGGAAGGGCTTTCCGGGGTCCGGCCGCTTTGTGATGAGCATGGGGCGGTCCTCATCGAGGACTGTGCCCATGCACTGGCGGGTGATGGCAACGATGACCCGCCCGGATGCGTGGGGCATTTCGCGGTTGGCAGCACCTGGAAGTTCTGTCCCGGGCCCGACGGTGGGGTGGTGTGCAGCAACGCGGGGCCCGTGAATTGGCCAGCCATGGCGCGGCCCGGACTGGGGCGGCAAGCACGGGCGCTGTACCGCGTCGTCGAGAGAGCCGTGCGGCACGTGTATCGAGGCTCTGGGGACCCCGGGGGGGAGACCCCCGACGTCATGAGGGTGGAGGGCGTGGAGACTCCGCCGATGGCGAGGGATAGCGGGGAGTCTCAGGCTGGTGTGGGCCGCTCCCTGCGGTGGTTCGATGCGGCGGATGCGCGCGCGGACATGACGTGGGTCGCGAAGGCCGCATTTCGGCTGGTGGATTTTCGGCGGATGGCGGCTGTCCGGAGGGAGAATTACCGACTACTGCTGGAACGCTGTTCGGCGCTCGGGCGCGCCAGGCCGCTCTACGGGGACCTGGCCGAGGGGGTGGTGCCGTACGCGTTCCCAGTGCTGCTCCATCATCCGGCAGAGGACTTCCGAAGGCTGAAGTACCGGGGAATGCCGATCTGGCGATGGGACGAGCTCGCGGCGTCCGACTGCGCGGTCAGTCAGTCGTATCGTCACTCCCTTCTGCAGTTGCCGTGTCACGAGGATCTTCGCCCGGCGGACAGGGAGTGGATGGCGGAGACTTTGGCAGCGGTTCTGGCATGACGCGATCCGCAGGGGCTTGTCCATGAGGGGGGCGTCTGGTGACTGGTCCTTTTTCCCCGCGCGGGAGGCAACGGGTGCGTTCTGGGGAGAATGGGACGAGCTGAACCGACGGCTCTGGGCTGGACACCCGTTTCTCGACCGGAGATTCGTAGAGCCTCTTCTGGATTATTGGGGCACCGGCGACGAACAGATAGTCGCGTGCCGAGGCGGGGAGGGACTAGTGGCTGCCGCGATCCTCGTGCGCCGGCGCCCTGGGTTCTGGCAAACGTTCTTGCCGGCTCAGACGCAGATGGCGCCCGTTCTGGTGGGGGAGTATGCGGTGGCGAGGGAGATGCTGGCCGCGATTCAGGATCCTGCGGTGGCGATTGATTTCCTCTGTCAGGATCCTCGATACAGCCCGTTTGCCCCCGGCGAAGACAGAAAAGAAATGCTTGGGGTTCCGTACGCCGTGACGATGGCGATGAACCTGGACGGAGGCTTCCAGGAGTATTCCGAGGGGCGTTCACGAAATTTGCGGAAGAACATCGGGAAGTATCGTCGCCGAGCAGAAGCTCTGGGAGGGTCTCCGGAGCTTCGTCGGGTCTCTGCGGTCACCGAGTTGCGCGAGGCGGTGGCGCGGTATGGGGAGATCGAAAGCCGGGGCTGGAAGGGGCAGCAGGGAACCGCGCTGAATGAGAATAATGCCCAGGGAAAATTCTATGCGGCGGTGATGGAGTTGTTCGGGGCGGGCGGAAGGGCTGATGTGTTCGAGCTGTGGATAGGTGGTCGCTTGGCTGCATCGAGGCTTCTGATCGGCAACGAGGGCTTCCGAATCGTTTTGAAGACCACCTACGACGAGGAGATGTCCGAGTACGCGCCCGGCCGCCTTCTTTTGTATGAGATGCTGAAGCACCTGGCTGGGTTACCGGGACCCAAGCGGGTGGAGTTCTACACCAAGGCAACGAGGGAACAGTTGGCCTGGGCTACGGAGCAACGCACAGTCTTCCACGCCGGGCTGTACAGGTGGGCGGCTCTGAGACGGGTGGCGGAAGTCGTGAGGGGAATTCGTCGGAATGTCTGGGCCGTGTCTGAACCTGGAGAAGCATCCGATGGGACGGAGGACTGAAGGGAGTATGCGGGGCGGCGATCTTTCCGGCGCTCGGAGTTCCGGCGCCCGCCTGGTCGATCTGGCTTGGCGCGATGTCGGTAGTTCCTCGCGGAAACAGTGGACGGCTCTGGTCGAGGGGGGAGGTAACAATCCGTCGTTGCGCCCCGATTGGCTGGAGTGTGCGGCAGAGGCTTGGGGGGTTCTGGAGCAGGTTCGGGTGTGCTTGTTCACCCGAAACGATGCGCTGGTGGCGGTCGTGCCTTTCCTGCTGCGCCGCAGGCAGATGGGCGGGCTCCCCGTTCGGACCCTCGAGCTTGTCGGCAACCTGGTCTCCTACCATCAGGAGGTCCTCGCCCTGAATGCGGGGGCTGAGTATCTGGATGCTTTTCTGCGGCACGCAGGGAGATATGTTTGGGACGCGCTGGTGGTGGACAACGTCGTCGTTGGAGGTCGCACGGACAGGGACCTGCGGGCACTGACTTCGCCGGCAGTGGGCGTCAGGCTGATGCACCCTGGAGAGCTGTCCCCTTTTCTGAGTTTACCGTTGGAGTGGGAGCCTTTCGTCGTGGCTCGAAAGAAGAGTTTCCGCTACGGTCTGCGAAGGGCGGAGCGCCATCTCGACGACCATGACGGGGACGAGATGCGATGGTATCGGGGTCTGGATGACTGGCGGACCCTCCTGGAGCAGATGGTCGCGATTGAGGACCGGAGCTGGAAAGCCCAGGAGGGAATGAACATCTCGGCGCGGCCGGAGGAGTTGCGCTACTACGAGCTTCTCCTCCCCGTCCTGGCCCAGGCAGGTATTCTGTTCGCGAACGTGCTCGTCCGGGAGGGCAGGCCTATTGCGTACAGCCTCTGTTACGCCGCTGGGGGGCAGGTAGGGCAGATGAAGACCTCTTTTGACGAAGCGCTCGCCAAGGAGAGGCCCGGGTTTGTCAGTATCGCTGCGTCGGTCCGCAGGGCGGTGGAGGAGGGTTTCGCGGAGTACGACTTTCTCGGGGACAGGATGCGGCACAAGAGCGACTGGACAAGCAGCGTGCGGAAGCACGTCACGCATATCGTGTTCCGCCGTTCGCCGAGGGGGCTCTTGCTCGGGGCGACCAAGCGGTTCATGCGGGCGATCCGCGGTGTGCGGTCCCAGGCCTCGCCCGAGTCGGGGGAGATATGAGCGCAAGGAGTCAGCCGGTATGAACGCAACAGATACGGTGGTCGCGGTCATCGACATCATCGCGTCGAGCCTTCAACTGGGCGAGCGCGCTCGATCGTTGACTTCGGAATCGCGGTTGCTTGGCTCCATTCCCGAGTTCGATTCCATGGCGGTGGTGGTGGTGGTTACCAGTCTGGAGGAGCGATTCGGGTTTGCCGTGGATGACGACGAGATCGATGCGGAGGTGTTCCAGACGGTCGGAAGTCTGGCCGATTTCGTGGAGCGGAAGCTTGCCTGAGCGGGCGAGGGAAGAGGGGGCTGAAGATGCGGCGAGGGGGCCTGCCCTGGCGGTCTTCGGCGGTTTTCTGGGGACCATCGTGCTGACCGCGACGAAACTCCGTCGGGGGGTCTCCGCCTGATGAGGCCTTTCTATCTGGCAGGGGAGTTCGGGCCGCTCTTTGCGGTGTACGTTCCGCCGGCCACGGGTGCAGATCCGCGCGCGATCGTGGTCCATTGCCCTGCTTTCGCCGAGGAGATGAACAAGAGTCGGCGCATGGTCGCACTCCAGACCCGGGCTCTTGCGAGAGACGGTTTCGGGACCCTGGTGTTCGACCTCTTCGGCACGGGCGACAGCGCGGGGGATTTCGGGGACGCTACCTGGGACGCGTGGCTGGCGGACGTTCGCGTGGCTCTTGCCTGGGCAGGGTCACACTGCGATCGGGTGACCCTTTGGGGCTTGCGGGGCGGGGCGCTGCTGGCGGGAGCCGCCGCGCGCGAGGCGGGGGCGGTCGTGGAACGACTCCTGCTCTGGCAGCCGGTCCCGAAGGGGGAGGTCTGGCTCACTCAGTTCCTTCGGCTCCGGACGGCAGGCGCCCTGTTCCGGGGCGGGGAAAAGGAGACCGTCAGGGACCTGCAGACCCGTCTCCTTGCCGGGGAGACCCTGGAGGTGGCGGGCTACCGGATCGCGCCCGGACTCGCCAGGGGACTCCTCGGCTGCTCGCTAGCCGAGGACCTGTTGGCCGCTGGCCGGCCAGTGGCCTGGCTCGAGGTCTCGGGCGGTGAAGTCCGGGAGCTCCCGCCCGGCCCGGCCCGGGTAACCACCGGCCTGGCGGAAGGGGGCGTTCCCATCACCACCTCGGTTGTGGCAGGCGAGCCGTTCTGGTCCACACAGGAGATCGCGGTGGCGCCGGAGCTGGTTGGTGCTACCGTGGCACTCCTTCGGACACCGCCACGATGAACACGGCGGGCTCACCAGCGCAGGCCCCTGTCCAGGGCCCCTCTGGCGAGCGGCCGGTGCAATTCGCGTGCGGCGCTGATCTCCTCCTGGGCATCCTGCACCCCAGCTCCGAGCCAAGCCCACGCGGTGTCCTGATCGTGGTCGGCGGTCCCCAGTATCGGGTGGGGAGCCACCGCCAGTTCGTCCTTCTCGCCCGTGCGCTCGCGGCGTCCGGTATCCCCGTCTTGCGGTTCGACTACCGCGGCATGGGGGACAGCGAAGGGGCACCTCGCACGTTTGAGGCGGTCGGAGACGACCTGCGGGCGGCTATCGATGCATTCCAGCACGAGTTGCCGGAGTTGCAGGAGGTGGTGATCTGGGGTCTTTGTGACGCGGCCTCGGCGGCCCTGTTCTACGCTCACACGGACGCCCGAGTGCGAGGGCTGGTCCTGCTGAATCCCTGGGTTCGCACCGAGGCCGGCGCGGCCCGGGCCTATGTGAAGCACTACTACCTGGCTCGGCTCTTCAACCGGGACCTGTGGCGAAAACTCCTGACAGGAACGTTCGACTACCGCGGGTCATTGCGCTCCCTGTGGGAGAACCTCGCGGCAGCCTTTCACGTGACGCCCCGCTCCGCCGGACAAGAGGCAACAACAGTCCGAGCTCAATCTGCCGCTGCGGACGACGGCGGGGCACCGCTCCCCGAGCGCATGGCGAGTAGCTTTGCGCGCTTCCGCGGCCCAGTGCTGATCATCCTGAGCGGCCGCGACCTGACGGCCGACGAGTTCCGGGACACGATCCGCACCTCTCCCGGCTGGCGGCGGCTGATGAAGGAGCCGCGGGTGTCGACCCATGAGCTCGCGGAGGCTGACCACACGTTCTCTTCCGCCATGTGGCGGTCACAGGTTGACGCATGGACGCTACAATGGACGATAAGCGCGGAGGCTATTCGCTGCGCGTAAATTTGCCAGAGGCCCCGTAGCCAACTCATGTGGCACTACATCAGACAGGTCGCTCTGGCGGCATTCTCAGCTGCCGGCCTGACACTGCTGGCTCTCGAAGGCTATGTACTGTATGACCTGCGTGCCTTCGAGTACGAGCCGTTACTTGACCTATTCGGCTGGAACGGGATCGCGTTCATTCTGTTCCTGAACCTCGGGCTAACTGTCGCCCTGTATACGTGCCTCACGCTCTTAACCCAGGGAAGCAACGGCGTCGACCCCGTCGGCATCCTCCGCAAGCTGTTCCTCACCTCATGGGCAATAGCCGCGCTCTGGATGCTTGAGTGGACCTTCATGGAACGACCGCTAACGGTACGACTCCATGAATTATTCCTCTCGGAGGACGACAAGGCTGCTGCAGCCCAGGACGCCCTCCAAAGCCTCGAGGCCTCGGGGGACCTCGCGGCGCTTTTGGGGGCCCAGGAGCACGCCGACCGTCGCCGCACTGCCATCATCCTCCAACGCATTCGTCTCAACGCGCCGAGCGTATATGAGAAGTACCCCATCGGCATCACGATCGCAAAGTATGCGAAGAAGTATGACGTAAGCCCAATCCTCCTCACATACTGGGCATATGTCACGAGCTTCTATGGAGAGGCCGTCTCAGGCAGAATGCCGTTTTTCAAAGCGGTCACGAGCGAGACCCTGCGCGATATCATCCAGGCCCACCTGCCGTGGTGGTTCGTGGAAAGTCGGCTTCGTCGTTGGCTTGTCGAAACCGACGCTCTTGAAAGACTGGCAGGTGCAACCCGTGGACATAAGCTGCGCTATGCCTTACACAAGGCTACGTACGATCTCTCGCAGGATCCGTTCTCAGCAAATACCTACACCGACGCACTTGTCGTCCTCAATCAGTATCCAAATGAGTTTCCTGAGCTTGGCATCACGGAATCCGAAACTGACCCACTAATTCATACATTCCTCGCACTGAAAGATGCCCTCCCGGGAACGCCCCTTCACGACCCATACTCCGCGACGCCTCGGGCAGAGGAGTATTACAGGAAGTACCGGGAAGACCTAATATCTTTCGCCAGGGCTCTCCTATACCGACTATCCCGGGATTTTGATTTCTCAGCCAAGCTGCACGCTCTATCGATCCGTTATTACAGCGAGCATTTCGCAGCGCAGCTCGGAGAGGCCTGGGCACAAATGAGCGACGGGCAGCGCGCAGTTCTCATTGCGATGTCGAGAGACGTCTACATCCCAAATATCGGGCGACTCTCTGCCGATGTGTATGCCCTGCCGGAACTGACGTGGGGTGGGTTTCTGTACGTTGCGAGCGAGGCAAGGCGAGCCGGTGCTGTGGTACACGCCCGTGCCACCATCTGGAGACCAGCCGAGACCGCAAGACTCTGGGCGGGAGGGGGTGCGTTACTCAAAATGTTGAGCGAGACGGCGCAGGTGATGACAGGACAGTCCCTCCCAGACGTGCGGCCATACGACACCATGGGCGACGCGCTAATGGTCATTGCACGGCTGACGAGCGGAAAGCCTTTAGATCACAAGACAACAGAGCGCGAGAACAAAATGAAGGACAGGGGCAGGACAAATGACTGACACAACGCCAGAACGCGCGTCGCTTCCACAGGCGGTCAATGACCTCGGGCGCCTCGCTGTATCAATACAGGCTGAGAGCTAGGATGCCATTTCCAAAGTTGTCCCAATTGGTTGGTGCACAGTAACACCGTCGTTGGTAAAGCCGCATACTAACGCGTAGGCGCAGGTCGGCGCGTGAAGGAAGTTTCTGACAAGCGACATGCGCGTGCGCCTTTGGCTCTTTGGGTGACGGCGGTGGAATGGCTGAGGGCAAGGTTTGAGTTGTCGCGTGGGGGTGCGGGGCAGAATATTCGCCCGATGGAGGGGTTGCGCGGTTTTGCAGTCTTTCTCGTGTTTCTTGTTCATTATTCAAACTTGATCAGGCCGTGGCTTTTGCCGGAGTCGTCGCTTCTCGAGTTCGCAAAGGCATTGCGGCTTGTGGGAAGCAGTGGAGTTGATCTGTTTTTCGTTCTGAGCGGTTACGTAATATATGGGTCCTTGATTTCTCGGGCGCAACCTCTTGGGCGCTTTGTTCTGAGGCGCGTCAGACGAATTTATCCGGCATTTATCGTGGTACTCTCGGGTTATGTTGTCTTGTCGCTTTTGGCCGGGAGGGAAAGCAAGATTCCAGACGGTGCGGGAGCGGGGGTGGTTTATATTGTCTCGAATGTCCTCCTCCTTCCGGGGCTCTTTCCGATCGAGCCGTTGGTTGCGGTAGCCTGGTCTCTCAGTTATGAGATGTTCTATTACTTCACAATCCCCCTTGTTATTACGGTGTTTGGGCTACGGGACCGCGAGAGGGGATTTCGGTTCGGGTTCTTTCTCGCTCTTGCCGCCTTGATTACAGGGTATGGTGCTGCCTATGGAGGGCACCTCAGGCTGGTTATGTTTATTGCTGGGATCGTTGTGTGGGAGGCGGTGAAATGCAGCAAGCTTCCGGGGCCCGGCTCAGGAGTTGGTCTTCTGGCGTTGGCTGTTGGACTGGTGTCGGTGTTGTTGCCTTTCCATGGCACGGGGGGTTATGCATTCAAGGTTGGGTTGATGTTTTGGTCTTTCGGCATACTTTGTTGGGTGTGTTTTCGGAATGCCGATAGTTGGCTGGCGCGTGTCTTCTCGCGGACGCCTCTACGCTGGCTTGGTAATATGAGCTATTCGTATTACCTGCTTCATAATCTGGTTCTTCAGGTTGGCTTTCTCGGGCTTGGTACACTCGCCCCTGCCGGTCGCTATGAGGGTTGGTTCTTCTGGGCGGTGTTGCCGGTGATGTTTGCTGTTACTTTGTTTCCCACAGGGCTGCTCTTTCTGGCTGTCGAGCGTCCATTGTCCCTTGCGCCCGGGTCTTCGAGAGAGAGGGGGTAGGGGCTTTACCCAGGGGTTGGTCGGCACGTGTGCGCTGGGGATGGAGCTATCGTGACCGTGCGAGTTGTCAGTCGATAGGCCGAGCAGGGGTCTCTGCATTCGTCGCGACGAGGATCTTGTCGTGGAGGGCAAACGCGAATGGCTTGGTGTGCGAGGGTGTCTCATTGGTGTTATAGGGCGTGAAACCAAGCCCGACGGTGGGGATGTCGCTGGCGCTCGCGCCAGCCCATGCGCACCGGAGAATCGTAGATGAGCGAGAGTCGAGGTGGTTCTGATGCTTGAGTCAGTAACGAATGGCTGCCCCTGAGTCATCGTCTGTGAGGTAGTGAGGGGCCTGGTTGGACCATTTTGTTACTTTCTCCGATGCGGCCGCCAGCAAGGGGTATGGCGCAGCAGGTAGTCGAACACAGTCTGAGTGGCGAGTTCCGCTGAGGCGTGCCGTGGGTTGCGTATCGGTCGGGCTTTTTCGACGCCCCTGGTTGGCAGCTCAGTCCTGGGGCCGAGACGGGTCGGGCGGTGCTGCCTCTGCTGCATGACGTTCAGCCGGTGCGCCAGTCAGTATCCTCCGGCTCAAGAGGAACGTGACGGGGATCGACACTGCGACGGCGGCAATCGGGCCGAGCGACGCGGGGACGCCGAGGCCGTCTACGACGGCGACCACGACGGCGACGCCCAGGATGTACTGGACTCCGTACACCAATGGGAATCGGCTAAGCTTGGACCACGATCCGCGCTCCCGGAAGACGAACCGCAGCCCGATCCAGTAGGCGAGCAGGACTCCCGACGCATAGGCTGCGGTATACGCGAGCCGGTAGTCGAGGATGGTCAGAAGGGCAAGGTAGAGTGCGTACGTGGCCAGGGTGTTGCCAATACCCCCGAGCAGGAATCGCGCGAATTGCGCCGGCATCGTCGGCGGCTCAGCGCGCGGCCCCGAGCTCTGCCAGCCAGGTGTCGTAGTCGCGGATGTAGTCCGCAGAGTCGTAGGGGTGCGAGGCGTACACGAGCAACGCGGCGTCCGGCGTGTACTTGTACTGGATGCCCCACACCATCGGCGGCAGGTAGAGTCCGAGCTCGGGCGCGTCCAGTTGGAACTCTTGGCGGTGCTGGCCATCGTCGGCGACGACCGCGCACGATCCCCGGACCGAGATGAGAAACTGGTGGCAGGTGCGGTGGGCGTGCGCGCCGCGGGTCTTGGTGCTCGGGACGTCGTAGACGATGAACCAGCGATGCGGCTGAAAGGGAAGGTCGCGATCGATCTCCCCGACCGTGATGCTGCCGCGGAGATCGGTGACGGCTTTGAGCCGGTGCAGCGTAACTCCGCGCACGGCGGTTGGGATCGTTGCCAGACCGGCAGGTTGCGAGGGCTGGGGCTCCGCGTCCCGGTACTTATCCCCGTCGACGTAGCCGATGATCCGGGCAGGGTTGCCCACGACGATGGCGTTCGGCGGTACGTCGTGGGTGACCACGGCGCCAGCGCCGACCATCGCCCGCCGGCCGATGGTCACGCCCGGCAGGATCGTGGCATTGGCTCCGATGGACGCACCCTTGCAGACGCGCGACTCTCCAAAGCGCTCGGGGTACCGTTTGCTCCGAGGGAAGGGGTCGTTGGTGAAGGTGGCGTTCGGGCCCACGAAGACGTCGTCTTCAAGCGTTACGCCGTCCCAGAGTTGGACGCCGGATTTGATCGTGACGCGGTCGCCTACGACCACGTCGTTCTCGACGAAGACGTGATCGCACAGGTTGCAGTCGGTGCCGATGCGAGCGCCTGGAAGCACGTGGGCAAAGGCCCAGATCCGCGTCCCTTTCCCAACATGCTCGGACTCGCATATGCCTTGCGCATGCACAAAATGGCTCATGCCTCAATCTCCTCTGACCGTGCGGGCATCGCCCGCTTCCGGCGCATAGGTGGTCGTCCTCATCACGATGGCGTTGGGACGCCCCTTCGAGTTCTCGTACGTCCGCCAGACGTAGGACCCGACAAGCCCGTTGGCGAGGAGCCCCAGTGCCCCGAAGAAAAGGACCAGGATGGCCGTGGCTGCGTAACCGGGTACCCCGATGCCACCCGTCAGGCGCGCCGCCACCACCAGGAGGCCCAGCACCATGCTTAGACCCACCCCGAGCGCACCGATGCCGGTCAGCACCCGAAGCGGGAGGTCAGTGAACGCGAAGACACTGTCCAGCAGGTATCGGAACTTGCGCCGGAACGTCCACGCCGAGCTTCCGTGCCGGCGCGCCAGCCGCCGGTAGGGGACCACGGTGCGCCGGAAGCCGAGCCAGAAAAGGAGGCCGACGAGCGAGGTGTGGGTCTCCTCGAGGCGCAGTAGCTCATTGCGGAACGCGAGGTTGCAGCCGAACACGTCGACGCCGCCGGGGGGCATGTCCGGAAGCACGAGCTTGCGGTAGAGTCCCCAGAACGTGCCGGCCGCGATGCGGCTCAAAAATGGGTCGTCGCGGCCCTCGCGCGTCCCGATAACAACGTCCGCCTCCCCCTTTGAGAGGATCCGAAAGAACTCCTCGGCAAGCTCAGGCGGCTCCTGCAGATCGGCGGCCATGACCGCGAAGAATGGCCCTTCCGCCGCCGCGAGCCCGGCGCGAATGGCAGGGAAGGAGCCGAAGTTTCTGGAGAGCGCGAGGAGTTGGGCGCGGACGCCAGACTCCTTCAGGGCGGCCTCGAGGAGCGCGTAGCTCCGGTCCGGACTCCCATCAACGACGAAGACAACCTCCAACTTATAGGTGAGGCGGGCATTCAGTCGGGCGACGGCGTCGAGGAGCTCCGGGATGGAACCCTCGTTCTTGTAGACCGGGATGATCAGGGAGTACACGGGGGCTCCCAGCGGTTGACAGCCTCGGCCACGGTGTCTACCTCCTCGTCGGACATCTCCGGGAAGCAGGGCAGGGAGAGGACCTCCCGGCAGGCCGCCTCGGTCGCGGGAAGCGCTTCGGAGGGTGCGCGTCCGGCGAGGGCCGGCTGGCGGTAGTCTGGCACCGGGTAATGCACCTCGGAGGCGATTCCGGCCGCGGAGAGGTGGCTCCGCAGCGCATCGCGCTCGGCCGTGCGTACGACATAGAGGTGCGCGACGTAGGCCGGGTCCGAGGGGGGTGGGAGTTCCAGGGCAGCATTCCGGATGGCCCCGTGATAACGGTCCGCGATCGCCCTGCGTCGCACGTTCCATCCGGCGAGGTAGGGGAGCTTCGCTCGCAGCACGGCGGACTGCAGCTCGTCGAGGCGGCTGTTTCGGCCCGCGGGGATTGTCGCCTCGTACTTGCGGGTCCAGCCATACTGGCGAAGGGCCCGCATGCGTTCGGCGACACGCTCATCGCGGGCGAGCATCGCCCCGCCGTCGCCAATGGCCCCAAGGTTCTTCGTGGGATAGAAGCTGAAACACCCGACGTCGCCCCAGGCACCCGCCGGCGTGCCGTCAATCTCGGCGCCAATCGCTTGGGCGCAGTCTTCGACGAGCGGGACCCCAGCCGCCCGACAGAGGTGGAGGATAGCGGGCATGCTGGCCATCCGACCGTAGAGATGCGTCACAATGACCGCCCTGACACCACGACCGAGGACCTTCTCGAGTGCCGATGGCGACATCGTCAGCCTTTCGTCCACGTCGACGTAGTGTGGGATTGCCCCGGTCGCGACGATAGCGGTCGACGAGTACATCCCAGCATTCGCTACGGTGGCGACTATGTCGCCTGGCGCAACACCGAGGGCTCGAAGACCGAGTTCCAGCGCGTCGGTACCGTTCCCCACGCCGACGCAATAGGGCATGCGGCAGTAGGCGGCAAGCTCTTGCTCAAAGGCCCGTACCTCGGGCCCGAGCACATACCAACCACTGTCCACCACGCGCCGCATGGCTGCGTGGATGTCGTTGGCAAAGGACGCAGAGTGGCGGCCCAAGTCGTTGATCAGCAGCATGATCGTCCTATTGAGGCTGCAAGGCCTTGGTGGTTGCACCTGTATCGACCGTAACGAAGGGCTCTTGATGAGCGTTCGCTCATAGGTAACAAGGGGCTCTCTTGAATTTCACGTGGGTGCGGGCTAACGGATTGCCCCGTGGCCATTATCCACGACGGAGGCCTGGGGTAAGAGTGAGGTGGACCCCGACCGCTGGACAGGATTCAAGGCCATATACCTTAAGGGAGCAGGTGCGCTGGCAAGTGTGCGATGGGGATGGAGCGGCCTTGAGCGGGCGCGTTGTCAGTCAATAGGCCAGGGAGGGGTTCTGGGATTCTTCGCGACGAAGATGTCGTCGTAGAGGACGAACGCGGACGGCTTGTTGTTGGAGGGTGTCTCGTTGGTGTTGTAGGGTGTGAAGCCAAAGCGGCCGTAGCGCCCGTTGTGGCCCTCGCGCCAGCGCATGGGCATCGGAAAATCGTAGACGAGCCAGGGTCGAGGGTCTTCCTGATACTTGACCCAGTAACGAATGCGGGCCGCGGAGTCTCCGTGCGTGAGGTTCTGACAGGCGGGAGGGATCCGCCCCGTCCAGGGCTCGGGGCAGAAGACGAGGGTGACCTCCAGTCGGAAGGTCATCCACTGGGCTGGCTTCCATCCGATGCAGCCGTGGTAGCGGCCCGGTACGACGGGTTTGTGGAACCCCGGCACGGTGAGAAGGTCCGGTGGGTCTGTCGGAAACAGATAGGCGACGTTGGGCAGATTGCGGTCGTGTGACACATAGCGGTAACGACAGGCGTTGTCGCCCCCGGGCTGGATGTCGTAATCGTAGGGGTCGGTGCCGGTGGGGTCGGGGACGTTGGGCGTGGCCCACAGTCCGCAGCCGTGGTAGAGGCCGACAGGCCCATTCCAGCTGGTATTAGCAACGATCTGGCCAAAGGAGCAGCCGGCGGGGTCGCCGATTTCGTTGATGATGAGTTGCTTCGCACCATCGCCTCCGACGGCGGACTTTATAGGGCGGCGCTCGGAATCGAATGTCGTAACGAGCTCCGGGGAGAACCACTGGCGCCACTGGACGACGATGGTGTCGCCTTCGCGAAACTCATTGAGCGTGAAGGTGAGACCGCCGTGGTCGGGCCCGTCGCTGGGGAGAAAGTCCATGCGCACGGCGCCCCCGCCGCGGGTCTCTGGGCCACGATAGAGGTAGGCCTTTGCCGGGCGGTCGCGGGTGGCACCAAGGGATGCCGTGAGGGTGCCGACACGGCTGGCTAACGGGCGCTCGCCGTCGAAATCAAAGCAGGCGAGTACCCCCGGTTCCTCGCACAATTCGGCGAACGTGCGCGCGTGGCGGATGGGCCGGGTGCCGCGCTCGCCTTGGGGTGGGCTCGCGGTTGTGACGTTGGCGGCGACGAAGCCGGCCCGTGCGGGGGCGGGGTGTGCAGCCGTTTCGGGGGCGGGCGCGGCCAGTGCCTCCAGCGGGAAAGGGAGTGGTCCTAGCGCGAGAACAGGCAGGAGCAGCAGTCCTGCGAGCTGCCTGCGGTGTGGCTGCGTCGAGGCAGGCTGAGCTGACAAGCCAGTCCGCGTGTCGACGCGTGCCGGTGCTCCGGTGGGCGGTTCATGAACCGGTGGGCGCTGGGTGGGCAGCATGACGAACCACGTCAGGAGGAAGAAGAGCAAGGATATCCGCGGGTCATCAAAGCTGCTGTCAAACAGGCCGACGGCCAGGAGGCCCGCGAAGGCAATCGCGAGTACCAGGGCCATGGGGTCACCGTGACTCACGCGGGTGGCGAGCCGTACCACCCAGAAAACCTGAAGGATGAGGAGGGCAGCGAGGCCAAGCCAGCCACCCTCGAAGAAGGCATCGACCCAGAGGTTCAGGGCATGCCAGAGCCGGTGCTCGCCGGACCACAGGTGCCACCGGTCTAGCCCTGAGCTGAAGTCGCCGTTCACTATCAGGTCCCGTCCGGCAGGGGTGAGCACGCGCACGGCGTCGATGTCCACGCCGACCGCGAGGCCGCGGTGCAGGAGTGCGACCTCTACGGGCCTCGCGCCGAGCCAGGAGTCCCCGCCGAGGTGCGAGACGTCGAAGGACCACTCGAATTGCTCCCAGGCACCGGGCTCGGCAGCGGTTCGGAAGCTGGTCCAGAAACATTCCCGGTAGGGGCTAAGGATGTTTCGCTCGCAGATCTCCACCAGGAAGCTGGTGGGCGCGGCGCTGACGGGTCGGAGATTGACCGTGAGTCGGTAGGGGCCCGGCTCGGTGACCGTGAACCGTTGCCGTAGGACGAGGTTTCCTGCCCCACTCTTGCCGAAGCGCAAGACTGTATTCTCGCCCTCGGTCACCAGCCCGTAAGTCGAGGGTCGATCCTGGTCCGTCGCTATCCAGACAAAGGTGCGTGGATAGGCACCCTTGCCCATGCCGAGAGCTCGGGCGGCCGGGTCGGAGGTGATCTGCTGCACCAGGCGCGACCAGTGTGCCAGTCGGCCCTTGAGGTCTGGTAGCGCGTCGGCCAAGCGGGACTGGATGAAGGCGCCGCCGAGGACCGGCACGGCCAGCGCCAGGGCGAGTAGGCTCGCGAGCCCTGCTGACCACGCCCAACGGCGTGCCGGAGAGCCGGAAGCGCGCGCGAGCAGCAGGGCGCCCGCAACGAGGGTGGTGGCCATCGCAGCCAGTGCCAGGTAATTGGTGCGGGTGAAGGTCACGAGGAGCGCGTAGATGCCACCTGCGAAGAGGACCAGCCCGGCGGCGCGTACGGGCACCCGTCTCCAAAGCAAGAACGCACTGGCCGTAAAGGCGATAGTGGTCACCAGGTACGCGTCCACCGGCGCCCCGCCAGTGTGCATGCCGGAAAACATACCGGTGACGCGGTACTCCTGATCGAAGTCCAGGAGGCCGGTAAACACGGCCCGCTCCCAGAGGACAGATAGGGTCGCGCCAGCGAGCCCGAGCAGCATGCCCGCGGAGAGCCGGCGCTCGGCCGAGTCATCCCGGGCGCGTGCCTGACCGAGCAGGGGCAGGAGCAGGACGGCCCAGAGGAACCCGCGGGCCAGGCGCAGACTGTTCCAATGGCTGTAGTACCCGGCGAGGGCATTGGCGTCGAGGGGCTGGATCGGCAGGAGTCCGCGCAGGGTGGTGAGCGTCTGCCAGACGACCACGAGCGCCAGGACCAGGACCGGAGGGCGGCTCAGGCGCAGGGTGCGAAACCAGGGTTGCGGGTGCCAGAGCGCAGAGGCCACTGTGACCAGCAGGAAGAAGTCCAGCTCGTTTACGTAGAGGCGTCCTGACCAAGGGGTCAGGTCCAGCACCGGGATGAGCGCGGGTACGACTACGAGCCAGGCCGAGGGCGCCCAGGCCAGCAGGAGCGCGTAGGCAGCGAGTCCCCCGACCAGCCAGCCCGGCGCGACCGGGAAGGTGTGGCCGGCGCAGAGGGCGGCGGCCAGAAGGCCGAGCGCGAGTGCCCGGCGCACCAGAAGAAGGGGATGAGGCGGATTGGCTGGTTGCCGACCCGCCTCATCCCCTTTGTTGCTTACAGACCCCGTGATCACGGCCATCGGTCTGAGGTCGAGCAAGAAAACCCGCTCTCCAGCATAGCGTCAGGGAAACGGAAACGGGGACATTGGAAATGGGGAAATGGGGAAATGGGGAAATGGGGACATTGTGCTTTTCCGGAAAGCCAAGCAGGGCGCGGCTTTCCACGAACGCCCTACGCGGCGATGCCCCGGAGCCGTGCGAGAAGGTCCTCAGGGGCCTCGCAGTCGATGACCCATTCGCCGACCTGCCCGAGTCGCTCGGGGCTGTCGATGCCCGCCAGCAGCGGCTCGGCGGCGTCGGCCGTGGCCGCGCCGAAGCGGCGGTCCACTTGGCGCAGTAACATGTGGCGCCCGGCGCTCAGCCCCTGCTCCAGGCCTTCCTGGCGCCACACCCGGGTCCAGTCGCGAACACGCTCGGCAAGCATCGCTTCGTCCTCCGGCAAATCCAGTCTTTCAGACCATTGTAGGCCGGGGAAGCGCCCCGGCAGGAGCACCCGGCGCAGCCAGGTGAGAAATCCCTCCCGAGCCTCGGCGTAACGCGGCTCGTGCAGCGTGCGCAGGGCGAGCGCCATCGCCCGGACCAGGCCGTCGCTCCCGGAGCTCCCCTCCAGCCGGAATACCGCAGCCACCAGACTGCGCAGCGGTGCGAGCTCCTCCTCGGTGTAGCGGCTCTCGTCCAACAACAGATAGCGGAGCTGCGGGCGGTAGTGCTCGAGCCCGGCCTGCCCCGGGGAGACCAGTTCGGCGAGCTCGCGGGCTGCCATCCAGCGGTCGACGGTGGATTGGAACTCGATCAGGAGGTAGACGTAGAGCCAGCCGTCGGTGCTGCGAGCGCGCCAGATGACGTCGGGAAACGGGGGGAAACGGGGACATTCTGCTTTTCCGGAAAGCCAAGCAGGGCGCGGCTTTCCGCGGGCCGGCAGGGTAGGTCCTGGAGACCGCGCCGCGCCTCGTTCTCCGGAAAAGCAGAATGTCCCCGTTTTCTTTCCCGTTTTCTTTCCAGAATGTCCCGGTTTTCCCATGGACGGCGTGCGCGGGGGCGCCTACGCTTCGGAGCATGCCAAGGACGGCACGGGCGTCGGTCGGCGGCGTCATCTATCACGTCATCAATCGCGGCAACCGGAGGGCGACGGTCTACCACGGCCCCCCGGACTACACCGCGTTCCTCCGTCTCGTCGCGCGTGCCGACGAGCGCATTCCGATGCGCCTGCTCGCGTACTGCCTGATGCCGAACCACTTTCACCTGGTGCTCTGGCCGCACGAAGACGGCGACCTGAGCCGGTGGATGCAGTGGCTCCTGACTGCGCACGTGCGCCGCTACCACCGGGTGCGCGGTACCAGCGGCCGCGTCTGGCAGGGGCGGTTCAAGGCCTTCCCCATTCAGGGGGACGCCCACCTCCTCGCGGTCCTGCGCTACGTCGAAGCCAACCCGCTGCGGGCGGGCCTGGTGCAGCGGGCCGAGGAGTGGGCCTGGTCGAGCGGGGCAGCCCACCGGCCTGCGAAAAGCGGCGTTCGACTCGATGAGTGGCCAGTCCCGCGCCCGGCCGACTGGCTCCGGCGCGTGAACGAAGGCGTCGAGACCCCCGAATTCCTCAGCCGGCTGCGCGAGTGCGTCAACCGAGGGGCTCCCTACGGGGACGGCGACTGGGTCCAGGAGACCGCCGCGCGCCTGGGCCTCGGGTCCTCCCTCCGGCCGCTGGGCCGGCCACAGCACACCGGCTGATAACGGAAACGGAAATGGGGACATTGTGCTTTACCGGAGAACGAGGCGCGGCGCGGTTCTCCCGCGCCTCGCTCAGGGCTCCGGAAAGCCGCGCCCTGTCTGGCTTTCCGGAAAAGCAGAATGTCCCCTTTATCTCCCCTTTATCTCAGGGCCGCACGCCCGATGCCGCGCTCGGTGAGACTCCCCAGATACAGCCAGCGCCCGGCCTGGCGGGCGCTGGAAATGGGGGCGTAGGTGCCCGCGGGGTCGCGGAGGTCGTGGACGACCCGCCCCTCGCTGTCCAGGCCCAGCACCCGGCCGTAGCGCTCGGGCGCCGGGAGTAGGGCGGCGGGCAGCCAGGCCAGCAACCGGCGCAATGAGGGCCAGTCGGCGAGCGCGTCCAGCAGTCGGCTGCGCGGGGCGAAGAGGGCGAGCCAGTAGATGCCCTCACCGTTGAAGATGCCCTCGCCGCTGTAAGAGACCCCGTCCGGCAATCCCGGCAGGTCCTCGATGAACGGCTCGGCCCGGCCGGCCTGGGGCCCGCGGAGCCAGTACCGCGTGACCCGGTAGGCGAAGGTCTCGGCGACCAGTACGAACCGCTCCTCGGGGTCCACCGCGACCCCGTTGGCGAAGAAGAGGCCGTCGAGCAGGCGGTCCACCGCCCCCGTGACGGGGTCATAGCGCAGGAGTCGGCCACTCGGCCGGGCTTCCAGGGCCTCCCGGTGGACCGCCTCGGGCCTGTGGCGCCGGGAACTGTCGGAAAAGTAGACGGCTCCGCTCGCACCGACGGCCACGCCGTTCGTGAAACGGAGCGCCGCCCCACCTTCTTCCGTGACGAGTTGTCGGACCTCGCCCCCGGGCGCCAGGGCGTGACGCTCTCGACGCTCGTCCAGGGCCTCAGGCCCGCGGCGCTCGTCCAGGGCCAACTGCTCTCGGTGCTCGTCCGAGGCCGGAAGCCCCTGGCGCTGGTGCACGGCCTCACGCCCCTGCCGCGCGTCCAGGCCCAGAAGCCCCCGGCGCGCGTCGGCGATCAGCAAGTTGCCTTGCCGGTCGAGGGCCAGACCGAGGGGATACCCGCCGGTCCGCGCGAGTTCCTCGACCCGCCCGTCCGCCACCCGGACGCGGAGGATGCGGCCGTCGGCGGTGCCGCAGAGGAGGTCACCCGAGGGCTCAATGGCGAAATCCTCGGGGCCAACCACCGACTCAGCGACGTACCGCTCGATGAAGAGCCGATGGCTGCCCGAGTCGGTGGTTTCGGCCCGACCATCCCGTTCGCCGACCTGGTTGTCGCCCAGTCCGACCACTGGGTCGGCCGCTGGGGCGGCTGCAGCAGTGGCGAGGGTTTCGAGACCTGCCGGCATCACGAGACCTGCCGGCATCACGAGACCTGCCGGCATCATGAGCACTTCGGGCATCACGAGAACTGCCAGAGCCAGCGTTACGAAAGCCGCGAGGGTTACGAGCGTCGTGACCGCTGCGAAGGCGCTGCGCGTGAGGAGTGCGAAGGCGCGACGCGCGAGGGGGGACAGAGGGCTGTGGGGGCGTGGAGACATCGAGGGTCAAACCAGCTTGTCCGAGGAGGTCCGACAGAGGGTCACCCGCCTTCCTTTTCCTGTATCCGCTCGAAAGACTGATGGGGAAAGACCTGACCCCCCTGTTGGTGACCCCCCTGCTTGGTGTGCCCCCCCTGTTTGGTGCGCGCCTCATGGACCCCCTTGACCGCCTTGCTGACGGTCGTGTAGTGCACACCGGCCGCACGGGCGATCTCGACCAGCGTGTAGCCGTGCTCGACGTGCGCGGTTGTGAACGCCTGGTCTCGCTCCGCCCGGTTGGCTGTCGCAACCTGCCCGAGCAGGGTTTCGAGGGATGGTCGAACGGCGTGCCGTTGCGCCCGTGGGACTTCCGGGCTGAGGTTCTCAGCAGGCATTTCCTGTCGCAGGCGCTCCGCGAAGCTCTCGTCCCCGAGCAGGACCTGCCCGCGCAGGTGCTCCCAAGGACCCGTCTCGCCGATGCCACGATAAACGAATGTGCTGTAACGCCGTCGCGCGCGCTCGGGCGTCGGGCCGAACTGCCTCAGAACGGTCTCGACGTCCAGCCACGCCGGCGCCCGCTCGAGGCCCATGGTGGCGCGGAAACTGCTCCAGGGGTGCCGCTCGGGGGAGGCGAGCAATCCGGCGCGCACGGGGTTCAGCACGACGTAGCGGCAGAGTTCGAGCAGGTACGAGTCGCGATCGACCACGATGGCCTTGAATCGTCCCTGGAAGAGGTGCCCCACGCGGTCGTGGCGCCGGTTGAATCGTTGTGTGTAGACCCCGTTCAACTGTCGCATACCGCGAGAGAGGTTGGGCTCCGGGGTCTCGAGGAGCAGGTGATAGTGATTGCCCATCAGGCAGTAGGCGTACATGCGCCAACGGAACTGGCCGACGGTCGAGGCGAGGACATCGAGGAAAACCACTCGGTCTTGGTCGTCTGCGTAGACCGCCTCGCGCGCGTTGCCGCGGCTGGTGGCGTGATAGAGTGCACCGGGGTACTCGAGGCGGAGAGGCCGGGCCATGCAGAGAGTCTAGTCTAAGATGTGATGAACCAAGACCTGACCCCATCAACCCCGGGGTGGGCGAGTCGCTAATTCCAGAGTCCTGCGGCCCTTCGAGGTTTCGACTATGCCCCGCATCCACGACCTGCGCCATCCGCGCCCGAACTTTCCCCTTCGCACGACGCTCACCGTGACGGCCCTTGCCGTGACGCTCACTCTGCTGGGCTGTAGTGGGCCGAGCGCCGAGGAGCACGTACGGCGAGCCCGATCGCAGCACGAGAAGGGTGAGACCCAGGCGGCGCTCATCGAGTTGAAGAACGCCTTGCAGAAGGCCCCGAACAATGCGGAGGCCCGGCAACTGGCGGGGCTCCTCTATCTCGAGGTCGGGGACGGCCCGGCGGCGGAGAAGGAACTGAAGAGCGCGGAGCGGCTGGGCGTTCCCGAGGCCGCCCGCCGAGTGCCGCTGACGCGGGCGGCGCTCCTGCAGGGGCGCTACCAGGACATCGTCCAGGCGGCCATCGAGGATGCGGCCCGGGGTAAGACGGGGTCGGATGACCTCTCTGCCGAGGACGCGGCCACGCTCGACGCCCTTCGCGGTGCGGCGTACGCGGGCCTGGGGAACATCGAGCAGGCGCGGCGCCTCTTCGATGCCGCTCTGGCGCGCCAGCCGGGGCAAATCGATGCTCTTGTCGGCACGGCGGTTCTGCACGCGGTGAAGCAGGAGTATGACGAAGCGCGCGAGGCCCTGAAGCGGGCGCTGGACGCCCAGCCTTCCTCCGCGGAGGCGTGGGCTGTGCTGGGGGAGGTCGAGTTGGTGCAGGGTAATCCAGCTCTGGCCGAAGAGGCCTTCGGCAAGGCCATCGAGCGGCAGCGTTACGTCAGTCTGGTTCAGGCGAAGCGCGCGCTCGCGCGGGTGCAGCTCAAGAAGTTCGCCGAGGCGGAGGCCGACATCAAGTCGCTGAAGGCGGCGGGGCTGAAGGACCACCCCTACGTGGCCTTCGTGGAAGGGGTGGCGTACTCCGCTCAGGGCAAGCACAAGGAGGCGCTTCTGGCGCTCCAGGCTGCTTCCGCAGCGGCCCCGTCGGACCCGGCGGTCCAGTTTTACCTGGGGGTCACGCACTTGGCGCTCGGCAACCGGGAGCAGGCGCTCGCCGCCTCGGAGAGCCTCTATGCCCAGGCGCCGAAGTCGGGCGCGGCGCGGAGGGTTCTGGGGGCCGTCCAGATGAGCCGCTCGGACTACGGGAGCGCGGCGGAGGTGCTCGACGCCGCCCTGCGCGATGCGCCCGACGACCCTGTCCTGCTGCGCATGCTGGCCACGGCGTCGCTGTTCAAGGGGGACGCGGCCAGGGGACTGGAGTACGCCCGGCGGCTCGCTGCTGCGGAGCCCGGGTCCCGGGTGGCGGCCGATCTGCTGCGCGTCGCCAAGCTGATGGCGGGGGAGAAGCTCGACGAGCCTGCGACGGTGGCTGGCGGCGGGCTGGGAGGCGGGGGAACCGACGACCCGGACAAGCGGGAGTTCCTGGAGGCCCTGTCGGCTCTGCGCGCGGGCAAGGTGGCCGAGGCCCTGGAGGCCGCAAAGAAGATGCAGGAGCGCCGCCCCCGGGACGTGGAGGTTCTCAAGCTCCTCGCGTTGGGTCACATGCTCTCCGGCAAGGGAGACCTGGCGAAGGGCGAGCTGGAGGAGGCACTGAAGATCAAGCCGAACGAGCCCTCCGCCGCCCGTAATCTGGCCCTCCTGGAGGCGCAGGCCGGGAATCTGGAACGCGCCCGGACCCTTCTGGTATCCGTAACGAAGGCGCATCCCCGTGACGAGCAGGCGGCCCTGCTCCTGGCGGAGGTCGAAGCCCGCCGCACCGGGCGGGAGGCAGGAGTCGAAGTCCTTAAGGCGGCGCTGGCTCGTCTCCCGTCTTCCCTTGCCGTGCGCGCCGCGCTGGCTCAGGCATACCTCGGTGCCGGACACCCCGCCTCGGCCCTGACGGTCACCCGGGAGCTGAGCGAGGATCAGCTGGCGGGCCGGCCCGACCTCCTTCTGGTCCACGCCAAGTCCCAGATGGCCACCGGAGACGTCGTCGCGGCCCAGCGTTCGTTCCAGCGGCTGACCGAGGTCACGCCCCGCTCGGCCGAGGCACGATTCCTCTACGGGGAGAGCCTGGCGCGTGGCGGGGAGGCGGCGAAAGCCGAGGCGGAGCTCAAGCGTGCCATCGAGATCGACCGCTCCTACCTCCCGGCCCGGGTGGGCGAGGTCAACCTGCTGGTCCATCGTGGCCAGGCGGGCAAGGCCCGGGAGATGCTGGCGGGGCTGAGGCAGGAGTTCGGTGAGCGGCCCGAGTTCCTGGAGGTCGAAGGCTGGGTCGCCTTCCGGTCGGGAGACTACGCGACCGCCACGGAGCGTTTCACCGCCGTCGCCGGCAGCAAGTCGGACTCGGAGTTGACGCTCGGTCTGGCCAGGTCGCTATGGGCGCAACGGGAGCAGGAGAAGGCCCTGGAGGTCCTGCGGGCTCGGTTGCAGGTCCAGGCAGCCGACCTCCCGGTGCTCATGCAGCTGGCGGCGAGCTATGTGGCGATGGACCGCCGGCCCGAGGGCATCTCTACCTTCCGCAAAGTGCTCGAATCGTATCCGGACCACGTGCCGGCCCTGAACGACCTTGCCTGGGTGCTTCAGGACCAGGACCTCAAGCAGGCGCTGACGCTGGCAGAGCGCGCCCATCGCCTGCAGCCAAACAACCCGGCTGTCCTCGACACCCTCGGCACGCTCCGGGCGAAGGGCGGCGACCTCTCGGGCGGAGCGCAGTTGGTCCGCCGAGCGGTGGAGCTGGCCCCGGACCACCCGCAGATCCAGCTGAACCTGGGCCGCATCCTCGTCCAGCAGAAGAAGCACGCCGAAGCCCGCGCCGTGCTGGAGGCATTGCTCGCGAAGGTGCCGGAGGCGGGAGTGGAGACGGAGGCGAGGGCGCTCCTCGGGTCGATTCCCGCGGCCTCGCCCTGAGGGGATAGGCTGATGCGCGAGATGCGCAACACGCACGAGGCGCAGGAGGTGCACGAGATGGACGAGATGCAAGGCAGGATCCGTGAAGTGCTCCGGCTCGGCACACTGGCCCCGTCCGGGGACAACAGCCAGCCCTGGCGGTTCGTGATGCGGGGAGCGGAGGTCGACCTCTTCAACGTCCCGAGCCGGGACACCTCCCTCTACAACCACCGCCAGCGCGCCTCGCTGCTCGGTCATGGGGCGCTCGTGGAGAATGTCACCATCGCTGGGAGGGCACTCGGGCTCGGCGTGTCGGTCGAGCTGTTTCCCGACACCGGCCAGCCGGACTGGGTCTGCCGCTTCGCCTTCACGCCTTCGAAACCGGTTGAGGACCCTCTCTTCTCGGCCATTCCCGCCCGGATCACCCACCGTGGGCCGTACACCGGAACGCCGCTGACCCCTGCCCAAGCCGAATCCCTGAAGGTCGCAGGTGCTGCCGTCCCGGGGGCCGTGCTCCACCTCGTGACCGGGTCCGAGGAAAGGGCGGCGCTCGCCCATCTGCTGCGCTGGAACGAACGAGTCGTGTTCGAGAACCCGAACCTTCATCGCTTTCTCTTTGACCACGTGCGCTGGACCCGGGAAGAGGAGGAGCGCACCGGGGACGGGATCCCGATCGACACGCTGGGCCTGAATCCCCCTCAGAGGCTCGGTTTCCCCGCGCTATCGCGCTGGGGTGTGGTTCGGGCGCTCAATCACGTCGGGTTGTCGGCGGTGGTGGCTCTCGAGTCGTTGCGGAAGCTGCGTGCCTCGTCCGCGCTGGGGCTAGTGTCGGCCGGCGGCGGTGAGGACCGCGATTTCGTGGTGGCCGGGCGGGCCATGGAGCGTGTGTGGCTCGAGGCCACCCGGCTCGGGCTGGCCTTCCAGCCCGTCACCGGGATCATCTGCCTGATGGAGCGGGTGGCGGCCGGCGAGCTCGATGGGATACCCGCGGGGCACGTGGAGCGCCTCCGGGAGCTTCGGCCGGCCGTGTCGGAGGCCTTCGGGCTGGGCAACAGAACCCCGGCGATGGCGTTTCGTCTCGGTCCCCCCGTAAAGCCGGGCCGGCTTTCGGCGCGCTTCCCTCTGGAGAGGGTGGTCGACGTTTCCTAGAAGAGCGGCGAGCCGGGCCTGTCCGTGTCTGCGGGTGCTGGGGCAGCGCGGTGTCGGGCCGGTTCACAGGGCACCTTGCGCGCTAAGTCGTGGAGGTCGTTGGACTTCGGCCGTGCTTCGGCTGGCCGGGAGGACCGGCAGGCGGGCGGGGGAGTCGGGCAAGGTGTCGGGAAGCTTTACAATCGGGGTCCGGGCGGCGTTCTTCGGGCCGAGAAGTCATCTCGAACCGGCTGTTCTGAAAGGAAAATGTCTTCCGTGGCATGGGGTGTGCTAACGCTTAGGGCACGGAACGTGGGCAACACTCCGCACCGAGAGACGAAAAGCGAGAGTTGTATGTCCGGTGCCGAACAGTTACCCCTTACGCTTACGTGATCGACAGCACCTCAACGGAGGCAACCCAATGAAGACTTTCCGGAAAAGGGCGCTGACGGTGGCCGTGACTGCCCTCGTCGCCGGCGTGATGAGCGCACCCGCCCAGGCCTATGTGATGGGCAGTTCCGTCGTCGAGATGACGAACTTCCAGATCAAGGACAGCGCTGGTGCAGTGCTGGATCACGCGACCGATTTCACGTTCCTGACCTTTACCAGTTCAGCGGACCAGTCCGTTGATCTGACGGGTTACGAGCCCGTCAGCATTTCCAGCATCTCCGCGCCGATCGATTTCGCCCCCATTTGCCTTGGGGCGGCGTGTAATCCCATTTTGCCGAACAACTCGTTCCCGCACCCCTTGGCGCCTCCCGCCACCGGAAACTATGTGGCCGCTGATCAGCAGGAATTCGGGGCCCCGATCGACAGCCTTCCCAATTTTCCGGTGGGAGCGACCGTTGCGAGCGGCTCGTATGTCGGACTCGACACCGGGTTAGAGGTTGCCGGCTCTGCCAACTCGAACAACAATTTGAACTCGAGTTTTGTTTTCGCCGTCAACAACTCACAGGCTCTGACGTTCACCTTTGACGTTGACGCGTACCTGCAGGTGGCAATCAGCGCGGCTCCCACCGAGACCTATCCGGCCTTCGCGACGGCCAGTTACCAGATGGACTTCAGCATCCGCGATCTGGGGACCAACACGCTCGTGTGGACGTATGCACCAGACCTGTTCGGCAACGGTGTTCACACGCTGAGCCTGAATGCCCCCCTGCCGGCCGACGTGCAGAGCATAGAGCAGACTGCCGGTAACGTGTCGTTTGCCAGCGTAGCGACCCCGGTACTGGCGGCGGGAACGCTCTATCAGCTTTCTGCGCGTATTCAGACGAATGCAGACGCAGCCCGTGTTCCGGAGCCTGCGATACTCGGTCTGCTGGGGGTCGGCCTGATCGGTCTCGGGGCCGCCCGCCGGAGCCGCAAGGCCTGACGACGACCCGCAGTCTCTGAAGTCGGATAGCAGTGCAAAGGAAGGGGGCCAACTGGCCCCCTTCCTGCGTGTGCGCGGTGCCCCGCGGCGCGAGGAGCGGTCTGACGCCCCGGGGCACGTCGAGCGCCCGGAGAGGGCGGCACCCCGGGAGCGGTGAGTCAAGGAAACGACTTCAGGTGCCGATCAACCTCCAGCCGGACACCGGTGCCTTTCCCCGGCCCTGACCGCGTCGGGCCCCGCCCCCGCGTCCGTCCCGGTCTCTCCCAGTCTCGAGTGAGGTGTGCCATGCCCAGCCTGCCCGTCCTGAAGACCCTGGCTCGTGAGCTCGTGAGCCGTGAGCGCAGTCCTCGCCGCACCGAGCCGGACCTGGTGATGGACGACCCCGAGAAGGTGGCCGCCTACACCCGGGCCGGCCGGGAGGACGGGGTCATGGCCCCGGTCTACCTGTTCCACTGCGCCCAGGTGTGTGAGGTGATCCGGCCCGGGGACACGGTCGTGGACCTGGGGTGCGGGCCGGCGACCCAGCTGGCGATGGTCGCGCGCCTGAGCCCGGACGTGCGCTTCGTCGGGGTGGACCTCTCGGAGGAGATGCTGGAGCGGGCCCGGGCCTATGTGACCGAGCAGGGTCTCGGCAATGTCGCCTTCCAGCAGGCCGACGTCACCGATCTCGGGTTCCTCGGCGACGCCAGCGTGGACGCGGTCTTCTCGACGGTCGCCCTGCACCACCTGCCCGACGTGGGCCACCTGGAACGGACCTTCGCGGAGGTCGCCCGAGTCCTGCGGCCGGGCGGTGGGCTGTACCTGGTGGACTTCGGGCACCTGAAGTCCGAGAAGTCGATCGAGTACTTCGCTTACCAGTACAGCGACCGGCAGCCCGAGCTGTTCACGCTCGACTACCTCTACTCCCTGCGGGCGGCGTTCCCGCTCGCGGACTTCCAGCGTCTGGCAGACCGTTACCTGGCGGGCCGGGCCCGGGTGTATTCCACCTTCCTGATGCCGTTCATGGTCGTGGTGAAGAGCCCGCCGCGGGCCGGCGAGGTGCCGCCGGGGGTTCGTGCCGGGCTGGCCGCGCTGCGCGAGGCGTTACCCTCCTACCACCGGACGGACCTGAAGGACCTGCGGACCTTCTTCCGTCTGGGCGGGCTCGGAAGTCCCCTGCTGGCCTGAGGCGAGCCCCGCGGCCGGGGCGGGGTGCCCGTGCGGTGCTCAGCGGGCGAGCTTGCGTCGGGCGACGGCCAGGGCGACGCGCTGCAGCGGGTTCCGGCTGCCCCACGGGCGCCAGGTCTGCACCATGCGGTTGCGGTAGGCGTCGAAGTGCAGCCCTCGCGGCGCGGCCACGAGCTCACCGCGTCCCAGCAGGAGCTTCAGGACGTGGGTCGCCGCCACCCCGGCGCACAGATCGCAGGCCATCGGGGTGGACGGCCCGCGGTGCCGGGCCAGATCGACCGCGGAGGGGTCCGCGAGATAGCCCACCTGGAGCATCGCGGGGGAGAGGCCCAGCAGGAAGCGCAGCAGCTGCTCGCGCTCGGGCACGCCGGCCCAGCCGAAGTAATCGTCGGGTGTCATGTGGCCCGGGAGGAAGGTGAGGAGCGCGACGCCCATCCCCAGGGGGGCGGCGGTGACGACCGGGATGCCCTCCGCCAGCGCGGCGGAGAAGACCCGCCGGCGCATGTCGATGGCGAAGAAGTCGAGTGCGTCCAGGTAGACGTCGGCCCCCTCGAGGAACTCCCGCACGTTCTCGGTCGTCAGCCCCTGGGGGAATCGGCGCAACTGAAGCTCCGGGTTGACGTCGAGGGCGAGCTCCGCGAGGACGTCGAGCTTCGGCCGGCCGAGGCTGCGCAGCGTGGCGCCGGCCTGGCGGTTGAAGTTCACGAGCTCGAAGGTGTCGAGCTCGGCCAGGTTGAACGCGCCGATGCCGAGGCGTGTCAGGGTCAGGAGGTGGCTGCCGCCGACGCCGCCGAGGCCGGCGATGGCGATGCGCTTGCCGCGCAGGAGCGCCAGCTCCTCCCTCGTGACCCAGCCGATGTTGCGGTCGAAGGCCGTCTCGTAGTCGAAGTCGCCCATCGCTTCTCGCTCCGCTCCCTGTCGGTGCGCCCCGCCGGCGCTCTTCCCTGTTCCCTGAAATCGGCCGCCGGGGCGTGTTACTGTAGCACGCGCGGAGGCGGCGCCCCCCGGGCCGCCCCGGGCCGCTGCCTTGCCCATGTACGCTGAGTGCCCTCACTGCCACGCCGTCCACCGGGTCCGGGCCGCGGACCTGCAACTCGCGATGGGCAAGGTCCGCTGCGGGCGGTGCCACACCGTGTTCGACGGCCTCTCGGCCCTGTGCGACGAGCCCGGGGGCGGGGCGCAGTCTGCGCCGCGGCCCGCGCCGGCTCGCGCCCGGGCGGAGCGGCAGCGGGAGACCCGTGTCGGCGGCGCCCCCGCGGAGCCGGCGTCCCTCGCCCAGCGGGCCGCCGGGGGGCTTGGCCAGTTCCTGCCCGGCATCCTCACCCTCGCCCTGCGCAGCCTCTCGCGCAACCGCGGGCGGACCGCGCTCGGCCTCGCGGCGGTCGCCTTCGGCGTGGTCGCCCTGCTGCTCGCGGGCGGCTTCATGGAGTGGATCTTCTGGGCGATGCGGGAGAGCTACATCCAGTCCCGTCTGGGCCACATCCAGGTCGCCCGCGAGGGGTACTTCGAGGGCGGCGTCGCCGAGCCCTTCGCCTACCTGCTCCCCGGGGACTCGCCGGCGCTCGGTGCCGTGTCCCGCGCTCCCCACGTGCAGGCCGTCGCCTCGCGGCTCGCCTTCGGAGGGCTCGCGAGCCACGGGGAGACCACCATCGCGTTCCTCGGCGAGGGCGTGGAGCCCGACCGGGAACAGGCGGTCTCGCGCCAGCTCACCATCGAGGAGGGCGAGAATCTCGCCGAATCCGCCGCCGACGGAGTCATCCTGGGGGCCGGCCTCGCGGAGAACCTCGGGGTGAAGCCCGGCGACGCTCTGGTGTTGCTCGCCACGACCCGAACCGGTGGCGTCTCCGGCGTGGAGGCGCGCGTCCGGGGCCTCTTCCGGACCTCGACCAAGGCCTTCGACGACAGCGTGCTGCGCGCCCCCATCGAGCTCGCGCGCCGGCTCCTGCAGGTCTCGGGGGCGCACACCTGGGTGCTGCTCCTGGACCGCACGGAGCACACCGACCGGGTGGCGGCGGACCTTGCGCGGCGCATCGAGGAGACGGGTGCCTCGGGCCTCACGCTGCGGCCCTGGCACGCCATGACCGACTTCTACCACAAGACCGTGGAGCTCTTCTCCCGGCAGGTGAACGTCGTGCGGGTGGTGATCGCGCTCATCGTCCTGATCAGCATCTCCAACACCCAGGTGATGAGCGTGCTGGAGCGCACCTCCGAGATCGGAACGGTGATGGCCATCGGCCACAGCCGCCGGTACGTGATGCAGCTCTTCCTGCTCGAGGGGCTGCTGCTCGGCATCGTCGGGGGGCTGTTGGGACTTGCGGTGGGCGCCGGTCTTGCCAGGCTCCTTTCGGCGGTCGGCATCCCCATGCCGCCTCCCCCCGGAATGGACGTGGGCTTCTCCGGGGAGATCCTGCTGACGCCGGACCTCATGGCCGGGACCCTGGCCGTGGCCGTGGCCAGCACCGCGCTCGCGAGCCTGTACCCCGCCTGGAGGGCCTCCCGCATGGTCATCGTCGACGCGCTCCGCCAGGCCCGGTGAGCGCCGGGGCCGCGCGATGCTGAAGCTCGCCTTCCGCAACCTCCTCCGCCACAAAGGGCGCACCGCCCTGACCCTGGGGGCCATCCTGCTCGGCGTCGTGGGGCTCATCCTGAGCGGCGGCTTCGTGCAGGACATCTACGTGCAGCTCCGGGAGTGGACCATCCACTCCCGCCTCGGACACCTGCAGGTCTATGCCGAGGGCCACTTCCACTACGGCCGCCGGCAGCCCTACCAGTACATGGTCGCGGAGCCGGACAGGGTCGCAGAGGGCATCGCGGGGGTGCCGCACGTGGTCGACGTGCTCCGGCGCGTCAACTTCGACGCCCTGGTCAACAACGGGCGCGGGGACCTTCCGGTGATGGGGGAGGGGGTGGAGCCCGACAAGGAGGCCCGGCTCGGCAGTGCCCTGCGGATCGTGAGCGGCCGCCAGCTGGCGGCGTCGGACCGGCTGGGGGTCCTGGTCGGGCAGGGGGTCGCCTCGTCGCTGCAGCTGCAGCCCGGGGACTACGTGACGCTGGTCGCGACGACCGCGGCCGGCTCCATGAACAGCCTGGAGCTCGAGGTCGTCGGGTCTTTCGCGTCCGTCTCGAAGGACTACGACGCTCGCGCCGTGCGCATCCCCCTCGATGCGGCGCGCGAGCTCCTGGACACCGACGCCGTGCACGCCCTGGTCGTCTCGCTCGACGACACCCTCGCCACGGAAGCGGTCCGCTCCGCCCTGTCCGCGGTGCTGCCCGCCGGGACCTACGAGGTGAAGTCGTGGGAGGAGCTCGACGACTTCTACCGCAAGACGGTCGCCCTGTACCGGCGGCAGTTCGGGTTCTTCCAGGTGGTCATCCTGCTCATGGTCCTGCTGAGCGTGGCAAACAGCGTGAACATGAGTGCCTACGAGCGCACGGGGGAGTTCGGCACCCTGCGGGCCCTCGGGGAGCGCTCGAGCGGCGTCGTGCGCCTGATCGTGACGGAGAACGTGATGCTCGGACTGGCGGGGGCGTTGCTCGGAGCGGCCCTGGGGCTCCTTCTCGCCTGGGCCATCTCGCTCGTGGGCATCCCCATGCCCCCCCCACCGAACTCCGACCTGGGTTACACCGCACTCATCCGCATCGAGCCCCAGAGCGTGCTGCTCGCCCTCGCCATCGGTTTCGGCGCGACCGTGCTCTCCGCCCTGCTGGCGGCCTTCCGGGCCGCCCGTGTGCCGGTGGTGGACGGACTGCGCTGGAACGTGTGAGCGTTCGGGCGGCGGGCTACTGAAGCTTCTTCAGGTAGTCCTTGGTGAAGACCTCGTCCGGCAGGTTGCGGCGCTGCATGTTCCGGTACTCCATCACCGAGCGGCTGCCCTTGCGCAGGGCGTCCTCCATCACGAGGCGCGCCGGCCGGGACTCGCCCTCCATGGCGCGGAAGTCCTCGTAGCGGCAGGTCTTGAGGAGCCGGTTCGAGAGTGTGTAGAACTCGGCCTTGAAGGGCCGGAAGGAGCCTTTTTCGACCCAGTAGGTGACCTTGGGGTAGGTCACGCCGCGCTGCGAGGCCTTGAGCTCGAGGACGAAGAGTTCCTTGCGCTCCAGGGTCTCGGTGCGGAGCAGCGTGGCGTCGTAGTCGCCGGAGAAGTTCGCGCGGGCGAGGTCGCCGTTCGCGACCTGGCCGGTCAACTTCTGTGACAGGGGGAGTCTCACGGGCTGCGAGACGCTGGGCAGGAAGACCCAGAGGTCGCGCTGGCGCATCAGCATCATCTGACCCTTTTCCGAGGCCGGCGCGGTGGTGAGCACGACCGTGCTCTCCTTCCCCTTGGAGAGGACGCGGTACTCGTGGACGTCGGTCGTGCTGTCGCCCGGACTCGTCGTCGAGACGTGCACGTCGACCTGGAAGCCGTCCGCCGGGAAACGGATGCGGTCGGCCATCTCGACGATGTGGCCGGGGTCCGGGTCCGCCGCGCCCGCCGTGGCCGCCGCGCCCGCTGTGGCCGCCGTGGCCGCTGGCACGGTGAGAACGGCGACTGCCCCCAGGAGGCACAGGCGGAGAGGGAGTCGGTATGTGAGTGACGCGCTAAATCCGGTTCGCATGGCGTGCTCCTGGGGGATGTGTGCCGCCGTCCGGGGCAGGGTGCCGCTCGGGACTGTCCGTGCTGGCGCTGCGTGGCATTCGAAGGCCTATGTACCTATACTTCCCCGACGCGCACAAGGAGTTATCGAGGTTTTGCGAGATCGACTCGAGGGACATTTTGACGCCCCCATGAGCGTCGTCCGTGTCGACCACGTCTCCAAGGACTACCGCCTCGGCCGGCAGACGTTCCGTGCGCTGCACGATGTCTCCCTGGCCGTCGCCAAGGGCCGGTTCCTCGCGATCGCCGGCCCGTCGGGGAGCGGGAAGTCCACCCTGCTCAACCTGATCGGTTGCATCGATACGCCCACGGAAGGCCAAGTCTATATCGGCAAGGAAGAGGTGAGCCGTAAGACCCCCGACGAGCTCGCCGATCTGCGGGCCAGCGCCCTCGGGTTCATCTTCCAGACCTTCAACCTCCTGCCCGTGCTCTCCGCGCGGGAGAACGTCGAGTACCCGCTGCTGCACCGCAAGGAGATCTCACGCAAGGAGCGCCGGGAGCGGGTCGAGCACTATCTCGGGGTGGTGGGGCTCTCGCGCTACGCTCACCACCGGCCGAACGAGCTCTCCGGAGGCCAACGCCAGCGGGTCGCGATCGCCCGGGCGCTCGCGGGGAGCCCAGCCATCGTGCTGGCCGACGAGCCCACGGCGAATCTGGACTCGAAGACCGGCGAAGGGGTGCTCCGGCTGATGAAGAAGATCAACGAGTCCGAGGGGACGACCTTCATCTTTTCGACGCATGACTTCCGGGTCATGGAAATGGCGGACCGTGTGGTGAACATCAGCGACGGTCGGTTGGTGGGGACTGGGACGGAGGATTCGGGGCATGAGTAGAACGCAACACACGCTGCTGCCGCTCGCGCTCCTGTGCCTCGCCGCCGGCCCCGCCCGGGCCGAGGGCCCGTTGTCCCGCGAGGCCCTGTTTGGCCTGCCGCCGGCCGGCACGGCGGCGCCTGCACCCGCACCTGCACCCGCTTCCGCGCCCGCGCCCGCACCCGCGCCCGTTGCCGGTGCTCCCGCCCTCACCCCGCCGGGTGGAGACGAGAGCCCCGTGACTGCTGAACCTGGCGGACTCGCCGGACCTGGCGGGTCCGGTGGCCCGAAGGTCTCCGGTTTCCTCCACAGTCAGCTCGCCTACACCTACGGCGGCACGGGGCACTGGTCCCTCTTCCAGAACATGGCTCAGGTCTCCGCAAGCGGTCGGACCGATGGGGGGATAGGCTGGAAGGTGGGGGCGCGGGCCCAGGTCGACCCGGTCTACGCGGGCAACGACTACTTTCCCGGCGAGGTCCGCGACAACCAGAAGCATGATGCCTGGGTCTGGGAGAGCTACCTGGACTTCGCCACCGGCCCCGTCGAGTGGAGGGTGGGGCGCCAGCACATCGTGTGGGGCGAGGTCGTCGCCTTCTACTTCGCCGACGTGGTCTCGTCCTTCGACCAGCGCCAGTTCATCCTGCCCGACTTCGAGCTGAGCCGGCTGCCGCAGTGGGCCGCGCGCGCCGAGTGGTTCCAGGGGGATTTCCACGCCGAGGCCGTGTGGGTTCCGGTGATGACCTATGACGAGATCGGCAAGCCGGGGGCGGATTTCTACCCGTTCCAGCCGGGTGAAACGCCTGGATTCACCACCACGATCCGCGATGAGCGCTTTCCGGACGAGGACCTGGGCAACTCGGGCTATGGCCTGCGCGCCAACTACCTGACCGGCGGGTGGGACGCCTCGTTGTTCTTCTGGAGCTCTCCGGACCGTTTCCCGGTGTTCAAGCGCAGCGTGAGCCTTGCGCCCACGCCGACCATCGCCTACCGGCCGATCCACGAGCGGATCCACCAGTACGGTGGCACGGTGGCCAAGGACCTGGGGCCGTTCGTGGTGAAGGGCGAGGCGATCTACACCCGGGGCCAGCTCTACGAGACTGCGGACCCGGGGGAGTCGGATGGATTGCTGCGCAGCGACGCGCTCGATTGGATCGCGAGCGTCGAGTTCGCCTTCGAAAACGAGACGCGGCTCAATCTGCAGTACATCCAGGCCCGCGTCTTCGACCGTGAGCCCGGGATGGTGCAGGATGCCCTGACCAGCGTGGCCACGGTATTGTTGAGCACGAAGGCGTTCCACCCCAAGGTGGCGCCCGAGATCCTCTACGCCACGGCGCTCGGCGACACCGACTGGAATCTGCAGGGGCGCGTGACCTGGGCGTTCCAGCCGAACTGGAGCCTGGTCGGGGGTGTCGACGTCTTCGGCGGAGGCTCGGACGGCTACTTCGGCCGGTTCGAGCACCAGGACCGCGTCTACGGGGAGGTCTGGTATCGCTTCTGACCGCGCTCCCGTTGGCCGGGGGCTTTCCCCGGGGCTCCGGTCTAACGGCCGGCGGAGGCCCGAGCGGTCTCCCGTTCGGAGAACATCCGGCCCCCGTCGGTGAGGAAGTCCCAGATCGCCGGCTGCTCCGTCCGGACCTGCTCCAGGAGCTCGACGCCGTCCCGATAGCACGGTTGCCGCCGGCCGTGGTACTGCACCGGGGGCCCGGCGGGATGGAAATGGATCCCGAGGCGCCCGAGCAGGCGCAGCAGCGCCGGCATCATCACCGCGCACCAGTGGGTCACGCCCCGCTCGGTGCTCATGCGGGCGATCTCGCGCATCAGGCCGATAGCCATCGTGGGGATGAGGCGCTGGTCGGTGGGTCCGGAGGTGTCGTCGCGCGCGACGCTGTGCTCGTCCGGGTAGAGCCCCTCCGACTGCCGGCGGCGGAAGTCCTTGGAGATGGCGAAGCGGGAGATCTCCGCCGTGCTGCCCGGGGGGAAGGGGGCCCGGCTGCGGCAGACGGCGTGAAACGGCAGGTCGCTCGGCCGGCTGCCATCCGGCAGGATCAGTCGCACGGTGCCCGCGACGTTGCCCGTGGGGCGGTGCACCAGTAGGGCATGGACCGCGCGCTGGTCGTAGGCGTCGTACTCCATGCGGTCAGGGAAATGCGAGGGGTCTTCGAAGGCGTTCTCGACGCAGTACACCTGGTAACGCAGGCGGAACGCGGCCTCGCGCAAAGCCGGGGTGTCCGCGCGGACCATGGTGAAATACTGCTCGTACACCTCCGCGAGACTGGGGGGTGCGGGGCTCGGGTTCGTCGTCACAGCGTGCTCCGGTGCGGGACGGTCGCCTCTCATGACCTGTTTGCGTGCGGTTGTCGGCGTTCTTTACAGGAGTTCTGACCCTTGCGGGCCGGATGCCCACGTCCGGGGCGGTTTGCCAATCTTGCCGCAAAATGGTAGAGTTAGGCTGTTTTGCTTAGTCTTAACCTCAGGAAACTCCGCGTCGGCTGTTCTTACGTTTGTCGGCAGTCCCTGGTGGTTCGCGGGGACTGCGGCCTCAGAAGTCTCCCATCCGGTGGATAGCGCCGGGCCCCAAAGACAGTGAGATAGGGCCATTCGCTGATGACCTGTCCAAGCTTTTGTGACGCATGGCGCATTTTTTGCCTATATTCTGCTGCCCGGTGCCGGGGAGGGGCGCGCGATCCGCGTCGCTGGGGAGCCTCGGGCGGTGACCGGTGCGTTGCAGTGCGGTCACGGCGTGGGTGAATCGGTGAGAGTGCGGGGCAAGAGGGGGTGCCGCATGGAGACCAAGCCAGCATTGGGGGCATTTGCGCTGAATGCTCATCCCTACGAGGCGGTCATCGCGGACACCGAGCCGAGCAGAAGTATTGCGTACCGCCTGCGGTATCAGGTCTATTGCCTCGAAACGGGCTTCGAAGACCCGCTGCACTTCGATACGAAGGAGGAGTCGGACGAGTTCGACGCCCACTCCATCCATTTCCTGATCCGCTGCACCAACACCGGTGGATGGCTCGCCAGCGCCCGTCTGGTGATCCGGCAGGAGCAGGGACCTCTCCCCGTGGAGAGTCACTGCCGGATTGATCCGGCCCGTCTGGGCGCGCTCAGCCGCCCCGATGGCGAGGTCTCTCGGCTCCTGATCGTGCGTCGCGACCCCCTGGTCGGGCCGGTGAGCCGGTTCGAGGCGGAGGGACTCCTGAGCGCCCGTACCGAGATGCTGCGCCGCCTGTTGATCGGGCTCTGCTCGCGAGCCCGAGACCTGGGTCTTCAGAACCTCGGGTTCTTCCTGGCTCCATCGCTGAAGCGCGTGTTGACCCGGCTGGGGATCGAGGCCCGCCTGATTGGGGACGCCTGTCATCACCGGGGGGTGCGCCATCCCTACCTCGGAAACGTCACCCAGGCGCTTGAGGCCCTCTACGCACACGGGCCGGCGACACCCGGCGTCGAAGAGGTCAACGAGCCCTATCGCCTGTATTCCCAGCTGGACCTGCCGTTGGCTCGCGCCGTGCCGTTCGCGGCGGCACGCCTGGGGTCGACCTCGGTCTGAGGGTTGGAGTGCGGCCGCGCGGGGCGCGGCGCGCCTGGGAGTCGTTCGTCCCCCAGGGGTGGGGGCGCCCGGGTCACGTTTGCGGCCCCGGGGGCGCGGGGAGGGGTGCTGGCCCGGCCTGGACCGGTGCGGTGACCGCTCATCCCGGTGACGGAAACCCCTGCTGTCTCCAGGCCTCGTAGACCACCACCGCCACCGCATTCGAGAGGTTCAAGCTCCGGCTCCCGGGCACCATCGGGAGGCGCAGCACGTTCCCCGGCCCGATCGCGGCCAGGAGCTCCCCGGGCAACCCCCGGGTCTCCGGCCCGAAGAGCAGCGCGTCCCACGGCCGGTAGTCGGCGTCGGCGTAGGACCCGGTGCCCCGGGTCGAGAAGGCAAGCACTCGCCCCGGGCGCTCCTTCTCCAGGTACGCCTCCCAGCTCGCGTGCTCCCGCACCTGCGCCCACTCCCGGTAGTCGAGCCCCGCGCGGCGGAGCTTTGCGTCCTCGAGCTGGAAGCCGAGCGGGTGGATGAGGTGCAGCGTTGCCCCCGTGTTGGCGCAGAGGCGGATGACGTTCCCCGTGTTGGGCGGGATTTCGGGCTGGTAGAGGACGACGTGGAACATGGTGAGCGGGCCTGGCTGCGAGTGGACGCGCGGGGGAGCGGAAGCACACAGGTTACCCGGAACGCCCGCGTGACGCGGCTCGCGCCGCGATGGTCCCGTGTTTTGCCGCCGAGTTGCGCTCGTTCACGCTGAACCATAAAGTGGGTCCACTTTCTGGTTTGTTCCTCACCAGGCTTCCGATGATCACCGTCAACATCCACGAGGCCAAGGCGAAGCTCTCCGAATGCGTGGCCGCCCTGGAGCGTGGGGAAGCGGTCCTGCTCGCGCGCCGGAACGTTCCGGTGGTGGTGCGATGGTGAGCGAGCGTCTCGCGGTCGAGTTCTGCGGTCTGCGCCTGCAGAGCCCGCTGGTGCTGCTCTCGGGCTGCGTCGGCTTCGGCGACGAGTACACGCGGGTCGAGGGCTTCGACCACCGGGAGGTGGGGGCGGTGTGCCTGAAGGGCACGACGCTCGAGCCGCGGCTCGGCAACGCCCCGCACCGGGTCTACGAGACGCCCATGGGGATGCTGAACGCCATCGGGCTGCAGAATCCGGGGGCGCGCTACGTCGTGGAGAAGATCCTGCCCCGGCTCGACTTCTCCGAGACCCGCTTCATCGCCAACATCGCCGGCTCCACGGTGGAGGACTACCGCGAGGTCGCGCGCGTCTTCGACGACTCCCCGGTCGACGCCATCGAGATCAACATCTCCTGCCCGAACGTGAAGGCGGGCGGGGCGGCCTTCGGCAACGATCCGGACGTGTCCGCGCGGGTGGTCGCTGCCTGCCGGGCGGTGACCAGGAAGCCCCTCATCACCAAGCTCTCCCCGAACCAGACCGACATCCGCGAGAACGCGCGCCGCTGCATCGAGGCGGGTACGGACGGGCTCTCGGTCATCAACACGCTGATGGGGATGGCTATCGACGTGGAGACCCGCCGGCCCGTGCTCGGGAACAACCAGGGCGGGCTCTCGGGGCCGGCCATCAAGCCGATCGCGCTCCTCAAGGTGCACGAGGTCCACCAGGTGGCGGCGCCCCACGGCGTGCCCATCATCGGCCAGGGCGGGGTCACCTGCGCGGAGGACGCGCTCGAGTTCCTCATCGCGGGGGCGAGCGCCGTAGGCATCGGTACTGCGCTCTTCTACGATCCTCTCGTGTGCGCCGGGATCAACGCCGGGATCCTTTCCTACCTGGACCGCCACGGCCTTGGGCGCGTGGGCGAGCTGACCGGGTCGCTCGTGCGCCACGACGCGGTGTCGGCGTGCGAGGTCTGCATCGACTGAGGGGATGATGGGCTGGACTCCCTTCTCGATCATCGACCGGACCCTCACCGTCTGCGAGGCCGCGCCGGTGCTGGGCCGGCCTCGCTACCTCGCGCGGTTCGTGGAGCAGGGGCTCTGCCGTGTTCGTTGGCTCGCGGCCGCCGTCATCCCGTTCTGGATCGCGACCATCTTTCTCCATCTGTGGTTCGCGCCGGAGCGAGCAGACAGTGTGGCGGGCCTGGGGGGAGGCGCCCTCGGGCCGCGGCTCGCGGTCATTCTGCCGCTGGTCCTGGCTGTCGCGGGGGCGCTCCTCGTGCTGGTCTTCCCCCGCCGCGCGGCTCCGCTCTCCACCGTGCGGTTTGTGGTTGCGGTCTGCGCGCTGGCGGCGCTCGGGGGCGAGGGCCTGCAGCTCGGGCTCTCCCACGGGGCGGGCTACCACATGCCGAGCTACGTGCTCGCGAATCTGGTCGTGTTGACGATCTTCCCCCTGTCCTCCACCCAGCTCATGGCGCTGGCCGCCTGTTCCCTGCTGGTGCCGCTGGTGGCAGGCGCCGCCACGGGCATGGAGCCCCAGGCACTCCTGCAACTCTCCGCCAAACTCACGCTGCCGGCCGCGGCGGCCGTGTTCGGGGTCGTGCTGAACCTCTGGTATCTGCGCAACTATCGCCAGCGCAGCATGGCGGAGCTGCGCCTGCGCCGGCGCACGGTGGAGCTCGAGCTGCAGCGGGCGGAGACCGAGCGCGAGCGTGCCGAAGCCGTCCGCCAGCACGCCGAGGCCGAGCGTCAGCGCCAGATCGCCGAAGGCCAGCGCGAGGAGGCGGAGCTCCAGCGCGAGCGGGCGATGCAGCTGCTCTCGAGCGCGTTGACGGGCCCCGTCGCGGAGCGCTACGCGCGCCAGGGCTTCGTCGAGCCCTCGACGCGCCACGTGGTGCTGCTCTTCTGCGACGCGGTGGGGTTCAGCCAGTCCTGCGAGAAGATGCTCCCCGAGCGGATTGTCGCCGCCATGCGCGAGTTCTGGCTGCGCTTCGACGACGCCTGCCTCAGCGTCGGGGTGGAGCCCCTGCGCGCGGAGGGCGACGCCCGCATCGCCATTGCGGGGCTCGGGATGGAGGGCGGCCCCGTGCACATGCACCGGGCGGCGATCGGGGCGCTGCTGGCGATGCTCCGGTTCCGGCGCTCGCTGCCCCCGCTCGGGGACGCCGAGGAGGTGCTGCGCAAGGTCCGGGACGGCGGCTACGTGATGTGGCCCGCGCGGATCGGGATCACCATCGGCCCGGTCGCGGCCGGGGTCATCGACACGAGCCACGTGCTCCCCGACGCCTCGGGGCGCACCCGCGCCGGGCGGCTCTGGTTCGACGTCTGGGGCGACACCCTGAACGTCGCCGCGCGGCTCGCCCAGAGCGCCCGGCCGAACCAGATCATCACCCGCGAGCGGGTGCTCTGGGAGGCGGGCGGGCTCTTCGAGCACGGCCCGCTGCACGGGCGCCGGGTGAAGAAGAGCGTGCTCCCCGA
The DNA here is from genome assembly GCA_017999615.1 of Gammaproteobacteria bacterium. Lineage (NCBI taxonomy): Bacteria > Pseudomonadati > Pseudomonadota > Gammaproteobacteria > Gammaproteobacteria bacterium. Next base: position 120,829 of record JAGNLM010000001.1, read on the forward strand.
CTGCACCGAGGTCTTTGGCATCCGCCCCGAGTACCGGGACGCCGAGGGCGAGCCGAACGAGGCCTTCTGGGAGGTCTACAACAGCGAGAGCTACCGCCCCGCCCGCCCCGACCCCCGCGGAACCGGCAATGAAAATGGGGACATTGTGGGTTTCCGCTAAGCCGCGCCGCGCCTACGTTCCAGGGACGTCCCGTGAAGCCGCGCCCCGCCTGGGGTTGCGGAAACCCACAATGTCCCCATTTTCAGGTCAGAAGTCGAAGGCCACCGAGGCGGTGAGCAGGTCCATCCGCCCGAACTCGCGGTGGATCTCGGGGGCGGCGTTGCGCTGCACCGCGAGGTCCACCCGCACGCCCTTCGTGGGGTAGAGCCCGAGGCCGGCGCTGAGGGTGCTCTCGGACTCCGTGTCGAGCGTCCAGCCTGCCCGCAGGGCGAGCCAGGCCGGTCCCGGGCGGGACTCCACCCCGAGCGCGAAGCGCCCGATGTCCGCGTGGCCGCCCACGCGGCTGTGCACCCGGTCGTACGTCGCGTCGGCGAAGACTCCCAGGGCGGGCGAGGGCAGGTAGGCGGCGCCCACCCCTGCCGACCCCGTGTAGATGGTGTCGTCGAACCGGTCGAGCTCGGTGCCCGAGGGGATGACGACGAACGGTGGAAAGACGGGGATGGGGGCGAGGTTCTGGACCGTGTCCGTCGTCGTGCCGCGCCCGACGTTCGCCATGGCGCCGAGGCGCACGCTGTCTGTGAGGTCCGTCTGCACCCCGAGGGTCAGGTCGACGGAGCGCACGTCGACCTCGAGCCGGGCCGGGATGTTCAACGCCGCGCGGGACTCCTCGTCGATGGTGGAATCCACCACCCGCACCTGGCCGCCCACGGAGGTCGCCGGCGTCAGGCGCCGCGCGAGACCGAGGAAGAATTCGTTGGACCGGATGTGGTTCTCGAGGCCCTGCCGGGTGTCGGCGTCCGGGGTGTCGGTGTAGGCGTAGGCGAACGAGAGCACTGTGTTCTCGTCGGTCGGCACCGCCAGGGTCGCCGGGAAGGCGAGGAGCGTGGACCCGTGGTCACCGGTCGCGCCAATCCCGGTGAGCGTCACCTCGGTGCGCTGACGGGGCCGTGCCGCGTCGCCCGCGGGGTTCACGGAGGAGCCCCCCGGAAAGGCGATGGAGGCCTGGCGGCCGGCGGTGTCGGCGTAGTTGCTGGCGCGGTCGAGTCCGAGGAACAGGCGCAGCAGATAGGGCTCGCTCGAGAAGTCGGCCGCCCAGGAGAGCGGCGCCACGCCCGCGGCGAGCACCGCGGCAACGACCTTGCGCAGGGCGGATGTCATGTGACTCTCACCTCCCTCTCGATCGGAAGTCCGGATCGTTCCCATCTCGCCCATCCTCGGCCCCACCCCCCGAAACCCGCGCCCCGCCTGGCTCTGCGGAAAAGCAGAATGTCCCCATTTTTAAATGAAGGTCACGCCCACCTGGAACAGCCGCTCCACGTCGGCGACGCGGCGCTTGTCCACGAGGAACAGGATGACGTGGTCTTCGGACTCGATGAGCGTGTCGTGGTGGGCGATGAGGACCGTGTCGCCGCGCACCACGGCGGCGATGGTGGTGCCGGGGGGGAGCGGGATCTGGTCGACGCGCCGGCCCACGACCCGGGAGGTCTTGGGGTCGCCGTGGGCGATGGCCTCGATGGCCTCGGCCGCGCCCCGGCGCAGGCTGTGCACCATCACCACGTCGCCCCGGCGCACGTGGGCGAGGAGCGTGCCGATGGTGGCCTGCTGGGGCGAGATGGCGATGTCGATCGCCCCGCCCTGCACCAGGTCCACGTAAGCCGCCCGGTTGATGAGCGCCATCACCCGGCGCGCGCCCATGCGCTTGGCGAGCATCGCCGCGAGGATGTTCACCTCGTCGTCGTTGGTGACCGCGCAGAAGACGTCCGCCGAGTCCACGTGCTCCTCGCTCATCAGGTCCTGGTCCGCGGCGTCGCCCGTGAGCACGATGGTGCGGTCGAGCTGCTCGGAGAGGAACCGCGCCCGCGCCGGGTCGCGCTCGACGAGCCTGACCTGGTAGTGGCCCTCGAGCGCGCGCGCGAGGCGAAGCCCAATGTTGCCGCCGCCGGCCAGCAGCACGCGCTTCACGGGCTTGTCCATCTCGCGCAGCTCGCTCATCACCTTGCGGATGTTCTCGCGGGCGGCGATGAAGAAGACCTCGTCGTCGGCCTCGATGACGGTGGCCCCCTCGGGGATGATCGGACGGCCCTGGCGGAAGATGGCCGCGACCCGCGCGTCGACCCGCGGCATGTGCTCGCGCAGGGTGCGCAGCTCCTGGCCGACCAGCGGCCCGCCGTGGTAGGCCTTGACCGCGACCAGGCGCACCCGGCCGCCGGTGAAGTCGAGCACCTGCATCGCGCCCGGGGTCTCCACCAGGCTCTGGATGTATTCGGTGACGAGCTGCTCGGGGCTGATCATCACGTCGACCGGCAGCGCCTCCTGGCCGAAGAGCTCCTGGTGGCTCAGGTACTCCCCGGCGCGCACGCGCGCGATCTTGGTGGGGGTGTGGAAGAGGGTGTAGGCCACCTGGCAGGCGATCATGTTCGTCTCGTCGCTGTTGGTGACCGCGAGGATCATGTCGGCGTCCTCGGCCCCCGCCTGCTCCAGCACGTCGGGGTGGGAGCCGCGCCCGAGCACGGTGCGGATGTCGAGCCGGTCGCGCAGGCGCTCGAGCCCCGCCGGGTCGGAGTCGACCACGGTGATGTCGTTCGCCTCGCTCGCCAGGTTCTCGGCGACCGAGCTGCCGACCTGGCCCGCGCCGAGGATGATGATCTTCATGGGCCGCCCGTGACCTTCTTGGTGTCTACCCCGAGGGCGCGTAGCTTGCGGTAGAGGTGGGTGCGCTCGAGCCCCGCGCGCTGGGCGACCTTGGAGACGTTGCCCCCGGAGATCTGCAGCAGGTGCTCGAGGTAGGCCTTCTCGAAGAGGTCGCGCGCCTCGCGGAGCGGCAGGTCGAAGCCCGGGAGCTGCCCGGGGACGGTCTTGCGCGGCATGGCGCCGAGCGCGGTCTCCACCTCCTCCTGGTCGATCTCGTCCTCGGTGCCGAGGATGAGGAGGCGCTGGACGAGGTTCTTCAGCTCGCGCACGTTGCCGGGCCAGCTGTACTGGCGCAGATAGTTCTGCGCCGCCATCGCGAAGCGCCGGTACGGCAGCTTGTCCTGCACCGCGAACTGGTTGACGTAGAACTCGAGGAGCTCGGGGATGTCCTCGGCGTGCTCGCGCAGGGCCGGGACCTGCAGCGGGACCACGTTCAGGTGGTAGTAGAGGTCCTCGCGGAAGCGCCGGGCGGCGACCTCCTCGCCGAGGTTGCGGCTGGTCGCGGCGACGATCCGCACGTCGATCTGCACCGGCTCCTTGGCCCCCACCCGCAGGAGCGCGCGCTGCTGCAGCGCCCCGAGGAGCCGGGCCTGGGTGGCGAGGTCCATGTCGGCGATGTCGTTCAGGAAGAGCGTGCCGGCGCTCGCCTGCTCGAGCCAGCCGTAGTGCACGCGGCTGCCGTCCTCGCTGCCGAAGAGCTCGACCGCCGAGCCGTCCCAGGTCATGCCCGCGACGCCCACGTCGACGAACGGCCCCGCGGCCCGGGAGCTGTTGGCGTGCAGGAAGCGCGCCACCACCTGGCGGCCGCTGCCGGGCTCGCCGGTCACCAGCACGGCGGCGTCGTGCTGGCCGATGCGGCGCACCTGCTGGCGCAGGGCCTGCATCACGGAGCTCCGCCCGATGGGCTCGGCCTCGGGCTGGGCCTGGCGCTTCAGGCCGATGTTCTCGTGCTTCAGGCGCGCGGACTCGAGGGCGTGCTTCACCGTGAGGAGCAGCTTCGCCATCGAGAGGGGCTTCTCGATGAAGTCGTAGGCCCCGAGGCGCGTGGCCTCCACCGCGGTCTCCACCGTGCCGTGGCCCGACATCATGATGATGGGGGTGTCGTTCTCGCCGCTCTCGGACCACTCCTTGAGCAGCGTGATGCCGTCGGTGTCCGGCATCCAGATGTCGAGCAGCGTGGCGTCGGGGCGGCGCGCGCGGCGGGACTCGCGGGCCGCGGCGGCGTTCTCTGCGAGGCCCACCTGGTAGCCCTCGTCTTCCAGGATCTCGCGGACGATCTCGCGGATGTCCGGCTCGTCGTCGACCACCAGGATGTAGGGTGCGCTCATCAGCCCTCCTTCGGCTCCGTCTCACGCCGGGCTGCCCCGCTCGCCGCGGGCAGCCGTGCCAGCACGCGGGCCCCGCCCTCGGCGCGGGCCTGGGCGCGGACCATGCCGCCGTGCTCTTCCACGATCTTCTTCACGATCGCGAGCCCGAGGCCGGTGCCCCGGCTCTTGGTGGTGACGTAGGGGTCGAAGACCCGCTCGAGCACGTCCGGGGTGAAGCCCGGCCCGTTGTCCTCGACGGCGATCTCCACCTGCCGCTTGCCCTTCTCCTCGACGAGCCGGGTGCGCACGGCGACCGCGCACCCCTCGCGGCCCTCGCAGGCCTCGAGGGCATTCTTGATCAGATTGTGCAGGACCTGACGCACCCGGCCGGTGTCGAGCTCGAGCGTCGGGACCCGGGGGTCGAGGGTGGCCTCGATGGGGGTGGCCCCCCGATTGTACCGGTAGAGCTCCACCACCTCCCGGGCGAGGTCGTTCAGGCTCGCGGGCTCGAGGCGGACCTGGGGGCTGCGGGCGTAGCTCGAGAAGGCGTTCACCATCTCCTTCATCGAGTCCACCTGCTGGATGATGGTGTGGGTGAGGCGGTCCATGACCTCCCGGTCCTTGTCCTGCATCTTGTCCAGGTACTTGTGGCGCAGGCGCTCGGCCGAGAGCTGGATGGGGGTGAGCGGGTTCTTGATCTCGTGGGCGAGGCGCCGGGCCACCTCGCTCCAGGCGGCGTCGCGCTGGGCCTGGATGACCGCGGTGATGTCGTCGAAGACCACCACGTGCTCGCCGCCGAGGCCCGCGAGCGGGGTGCCCCGGCACATGAGCACCTGCCGGCCCACCGGCCCGAACAGCGTCACCTCCTCGCGCCACTCGGTGGCCTCGCCCTCCAGGTGGCGCTCGAAGGCGTCGATGACCGGCTGCAGGTGGGCGTGGGTCTCGGCGATGGCGCGCAGGGGGCGGCCGGTCTCGGCCTCGAGGTCCAGGTCGAGGATCTGGCCCGCCGCGTTGTTGGCGGTGCCGAGGCGCCGCTCCCGGTCCACCGTGACCACCCCGGAGGAGAGCTGCGCGAGGAGGGCCTGGAGGGAGGTACGCTGGGCCTCCACCGCCTCCTGGCTGCGGCGGGCCTCGTCCCGGGCGCGCGCCAGCTGGCGCGTCATCTCGTTGAAGGACTGCACCAGGAAGCCCATCTCGTCGCGGCTCGACTGGGGCAGCTGGGTCTCGAGGTCGCCGCCCGCGACCGCCCGGGTTCCCTCGGCGAGGTCGCGGATGGGCGCGGCGAGGCTGCGGCTGGAGAAGATCGCCGCCCACACCGCGCCGAGGAGGCTCAGGACCACGGCGAGCGAGAGGGTGAGGATGAAGCTCGTCTTCAGCGACCCCCGCAGGTAGGTGAGCTCCCGGTACTTGGCGAAGGCGGACTGCACGGTGTCGGCGAGGGCGCTCATGCGCTCGGCGACCGGGTAGAGGGCCTGCAGGAAGCGGCTCTCGTAGGAGGGCGTGAGGTCGGGGACCCGCTCGATGGATCGGATGACGAGCCCGGCGCGGGGCAGGGGGTCGAGGCCGACGTAGCTCCCGGACTGGCGCGCCTGCAGGAGCACCGCGTCGTCCGGGCGGTGCGGGAGGAGGGTCGCGGTGTCGGCGCTGTTTGCCGCGAGCACCCGCCCCTGGGCCGAGAGCACCGACATCTCCACGGCGTCGGCGCGCTCGCGGACCTCGTCCAGGCGCGCGGCGGCGAGCTCCTTCGGCACCCCGGCGAGGTCGCCCGCGGCCTGCCGGGTCTGGCGGTGGACCTCGCGCATGCGCGTGTCGAGGGCGCTGCGGCTCAACTCCAGGGCGTCGGTGAGGGCCCGGTCCACCTGTACGTCGAACCAGCTGTCGATGCCGCGCTCGAGGAGCTGCAGCGAGAAGTAGAAGACCACCAGGACCGGCGTGCCCGCGACCAGCACGAACATGAGCACCATGCGGGTGGCGAGGCGCGAGCCGGCGACGCCCGCGTGGCGCTGGCGCAGCAGCCGCACCAGGTTCACGGTGATGAGGGTGGCGAGGAGGGCGAGGCCCACCAGGCTCACCACGATGAGGAGCGTGTAGAGCCGGCCGAAGGCGGCCGAGTTCTCGGTGGCGGTGCTCATCAGGAGGAGCGCCGCCAGCAGGACGAGGGTCAGAACAGCGAGCGGTCCGACGCCCGAGACCCAGCGGATCAGGGGTTGAGCGGCCATTGGAGGGGCTGGCTGTCGAGCCGCCAGGCGTTGTTCACCCAGGTCTGCAGCCGGAGCGGGACCGGCAAGGCCTCGCTGTCCACCAGCACCTGGAGCGTGCCCACGTAGCGCGGGCCGGGCCGCAGGAGCTCGGCGTCGATGAGCGGGAACGACTTCAGGTTCTCGATGGCGTGCAGGGCCTCGGTGAGGCTCGAGTAGGCCTGCCCGGTACCGGCGTTGACGTTCACGAGCACGTAGCGCTCGCTCAAGGCGTGGTACTCGATGCGGTAGCGCTGGTTGAGCTCGGCGACCTCGGCGTCCCAGAGGTAGTCACGGCTGCGCAGGATGCGGAAGCGGTAGAGGAGGGGCAGGGCGACCCCGCTCTCGAGGGCGCGCCGGGCCGAGCGGCTCAAGTCGAGGTCCACGGTGGCGTCCACGCGGTAGACCCCCTCGACCAGGCGGGACTGGACCTCGCGCACGCGAAAACCTCCCTCGCCCGCGTGCGCCGGGGCAAAGAGGAAAGCGGCCAGGAGCACCCAGCCGAGCCGCGCCGTCAGGGAGCCGGCCTGCAACGGTCAACCCCTGCGGCGAACGAGCGCGTAGAAGAAGCCATCCATCCCATCGTCTCCCGGCAGGATCTGCCGGCCGGCGGTTCGGGCCCGTCCCCACGGCGCGTCCAGGGGCGCCAGCTGCGCCTCGGCGTGGACGGCGAGGAAGCGGGTGAGCGGCTCCTCGTTTTCCTCGGGAAAGACCGAACAGGTAGCGTACAACAGCACCCCGCCGGGAGCCAGCAGCGGCCAGAGCCCCTCGAGGAGCCGCTGCTGGGCGGCGGCGAGGGCGGCGATCTGGGCCGTGGAGCGGCGGGTCTTGATGTCCGGGTGGCGGCGGATGACGCCGGTGGCCGAGCAGGGGGCGTCGAGCAGGATGCGCTGGAAGGGGCGGCCGTCCCACCAGGCGCCGGGCTCGGCGGCGTCGGCGACGAGCGTGGTGGCGTGGAGCCCCAGCCGCGCGAGGGTCGCCTCCAGGCGCCGGGCGCGCTGGGGGTCCCGCTCCACCGCCACCAGCTCGGCCACCCGGGGCTCGAGCTCCAGGAGGTGCGCGGTCTTCCCGCCCGGCGCGGCGCAGGCGTCGAGCACCCGGTCCCCGGGGGCAGGGGCGAGGAGGGCGGCGGCCAGCTGGGCCGCGGCGTCCTGGACCGAGCAGAGCCCCTCGGCGAAGCCCGGCAGGCGCTCGACACCGACGGGCGGGTCCACCACGAGGCCCTGGGGGGCGTGGGGCGCGGGGTGGGCGGCGAGGCCCGCGGCGGCGAGCCGGTCCCGGTAGGCCTCGCGGGTCGTGCGCAGGGCGTTGACCCGCAGGGTGAGGGGCGGGTGGGTGTTGTTCGCGGTGAGGACCCGCTCCCAGTCCTCCGGCCAGGCGCGGCGGATCGCGTCCACCAGCCAGGCGGGGTGGGCCCAGCGCCCCTCGTCGCTCGCCTCGGCGCGGGCAAGGAGTGCCGCCCGCTCCCGGTCGATGCGCCGCAGCACGGCGTTCGCGAGCCCCCTCGCCCAGCCGCGCCCCGAGGCGTCGAGGAGCGCGACGGTCTCGGCGACCGCGGCGTAGGGCGGGATGCGGGTGTGCAGGAGCTGGTGGGCGCCGAGGAGCAGGGCGGCGCGCACGAGGGTCTCCCGGGGCTTCAGCGGGCGCTCCAGCACCTGCCCGAGCACCGCCTCCAGGCGCGGCAGCCAGCGCAGCACCCCGTAGGCCAGCTCCTCCGCGAGCGCCCGGTCCCGGGGGTCCGCGAGCCCCGCGACGGCGCGCGGCAGGGCGAGGCTCAAGCTCTCCCCGTCCTCCAGCACCCCGAGGAGGGCGCCCAGCGCCGCGGAGCGGGCGTTCAATGGGCTCTGCCGAGCACCGCGCCGACCGGGGACGGGTGGGCGTTCAGGTAGTCCGCGGCCCGGATGGGGCGCCCGCCGGGAAGCTGCATCCCCGTGATGCGCAGCCGCCCCGCCCCGGCGGCGACCTCGATGCCTTCGCGCCCCGCGGCGAGGACCTCTCCGGGCTCGGCCCGGGGCCCGTCCCCCCCGCGTGCGCTGTCCTCATCCCCTCCGAGCGCCCCGGGCCCGTCCCCCCCGCGTGCCCTGTCCCCGTCCCGTCCGAGCGCCTCGGCCTCCCACACCCGCAGGATCTCCCCGCCGAGGGTGGTCCGTGCCACCGGCCAGGGGTTGAACGCCCGCACGCGGCGCTCGATCGCGGCGGCGTCCTCCTGCCAGTCGATCTCCGCCTCCGCGCGCTCGATCTTGCGGGCGTAGGTGACCCCGGCCTCGGTCTGGGCGACGGCGGCGACGGGGCCCTCGCGCAGGTCCCGCACGAGCTCGACGAGCGCCCTGGCGCCGAGGGCCGCCAGGCGGTCGTGCAGGGTCGCGGCGGTGTCCCGGGGCGCGATGGGGCAGGGCGCGGTGCGCAGCACGGGCCCGGTGTCCAGCCCCTCGTCCATCTGCATCAGGGAGACCCCGCTCTCGGCGTCCCCGGCGAGGATGGCGCGCTGGATGGGGGCGGCGCCGCGCCAGCGGGGGAGGAGGGAGGCGTGGACGTTCACGCAGCCGAGGCGGGGGGTGGCGAGCACCGCCCGGGGGAGGAGGAGCCCGTAGGCGACCACCACCATCAGGTCGGGGGCGATGCGGGCGAGCGCCTCGGCGGCCTCCGCCCCGCGCAAGCTCTCCGGCTGCAGCACGGGGATCCCCCGGGCGGCGGCCAGCTGCTTCACCGGGCTCTCGCGCAGGCGCTGGCCCCGCCCCGCCGGGCGGTCCGGCTGGGTGTAGACCGCGGCCACGGTCTCCCCGGCCTCGAGCAGCGCCGCCAGGTGCGCGGCGGCGAACTCCGGGGTGCCCGCGAAGACGATGCGCACTAGATCGCGGGGTGCGCGGCGCTGGCCGGTGTGCCGGGCGCGGTGTGCTCCCGGTCGGCCTTCTCGAGCTTCTTGCGGATGCGGTTGCGCTTGAGCGAGGAGAGGTAGTCGACGAAGAGCTTGCCGTCGAGGTGGTCCAGCTCGTGCTGGATGCAGACGGCGAGCAGCCCGTCGGTCTCGATCTCGATCGGCTCACCTTCCCGGCCGAGCGCCCGGACCCGGACCCACTCGGAGCGCTCCACCGGCTCGTAGAACCCGGGGACCGAGAGGCACCCCTCGTCCATCTCCTCGGTGCCACGGCGCTCCACGATGACCGGGTTGACGAGGCAGAGCGGCTGGTCGTGCTCCTCCGAGACGTCGATGACCACGGCCCGCAGCGGCACGTTGACCTGCACGGCTGCCAACCCGATCCCAGGAGCGTCGTACATCGTCTCAAGCATGTCGTCGAGCAGGCGCTGTATATCGGCGTCGACCTTTTCCACGGGCTTGGCCGTGCGGCGCAGCCGGGCGTCGGGGAAGTGCAGGATGGGAAGCTTGGCCATGGGTGGGTGCTCGGGGCGCGGTCTCGTTCGATCCACAGTAAGGGCGGCAGGCCCGGAACACAAGCCCTGGGGGGACTCAAGTGGCTGTTTTCTCACACATCGTTGCCGCCAGGGCCGGCCCGGATCAAGAAACTTGGTAATCAGTCTTTTCTAAGTCCATAATTCGAACTGATTTTCGGGTCGTTTCCAGGACCCGGACTCTCGAGGGACCACCATGGACAGCACGCGCATCGGTTCCGTTCTCCTGACCCTCGCGCTCGCCCTGCCGCTCGCGGCGGGCGCCGTCGATCTCGCTCCGGGGGCACCCGAACGGTACACGGTCAAGCGCGGCGACACCCTGTGGGACATCGCCGGGCACTACCTGCGCGAGCCCTGGCACTGGCCGAAGATCTGGCGGGCCAACCCCCAGGTCCGGAACCCCGACCTGATCTACCCGGGCGACCTCCTGACGCTCGAGTACGTGAACGGCAAGCCCGTGGTCCGCGCCCACCGCGCCCAGCAGGCCCGCCGCCCCGGCGTGGTGAAGCTCTCCCCGGGGGTGCGCGAGACCCCCATCGAGCGCGCCATCCCCGTGATCCCGGTGGAGGCCATCGGGCCCTTCATCACCGAGTCGCGGGTGCTCGAGTTCGACGACCTGACCAGCGCCCCCTACGTGCTGGCCGCCGGGCGCGAGCACCTGGTGGGCACCGCCGGGCACGCCGTCTTCGCCCGCCGGCTCGCCGACACCTCCGTCGAGCGCTTCGGGATCTACCGCCAGGGGCCCGAGTACCGCTCGCCGGGGACGGAAGAGGTGCTGGGCTACCAGGCGATCTACGTGGGCAACGCGGTGCTCGAGGAGGCCGGTGACCCGGCCACGCTGCTCGTCACCCGCTCCACCCGCGAGGTGCAGCCCGGCGACCGCCTGCTGCCGCTCGAGGACGACGTCCTCCGGGAGCCGTTCCTGCCGCGCCCCCCGGACGAGGAGTTGACCGGGACCATCATCTCGGTGGTCGACGGCGTGAGCCAGGTGGGCCTGCACCAGGCGGTGGTGATCGACCGTGGCACGCGCGACGGGCTGCAGCCCGGGCACGTGCTCGCCGTGTATCAGAAGGGCGAGGTGGTGACCGACCGCTTCGTGCCGATGCACCGGGTGCCGGACCCGAACGACCCCGAGGACGCGGCGAAGTTCACGACGCCGCTCGACATCTTCTCGGCCACCATCGCGAACGCCATGGGCGGCCACCCCGAGGTGGAGCTGCCCGTGCGCCGCGCCGGCGTGGTGATGGTGGTGCGCCCGTTCGAGCGCGTAAGCTACGCCCTGGTGATGGAGGCGACCGGGGCGATGCACGTGAGCGACACGGTCGCGACACCCTAGGGGAGCCCCCGAGGGAGGCCCACCCAGGGGAGCCCCCCGGATCAGGGGCGAGGCCACCCGGTGGGCCTGACCGGCCGCCGCGGCGGCGCTACCTTCCGCACGAGGTTCGCCAGGGATGGACGAGCTCGCTTGCTGGCTGATGCTGCATCGGTGCCCCGGCCTCGGCAGCCGGGGTCTCGCCGCGCTCGTAGCCCGGTTCGGGTCGGCCTGCGCGGTCCTGGAGGCCGCCCGGCACGCGCCGGCCGGTCTCGGGCTCACGGCCGAGTCGCTCGAGCACCTGCGCCAGGAGAGCGACCCCGGCGTCGAGGCGGACCTCGCCTGGGCGGCAGAGCCCGGGCGCCACCTCCTCCCCGTGAGCGACCCCCGCTACCCCGAGCTGCTGCGGCGCACCGCCGACCCACCCCAGGTCCTCTACGTCCTCGGTGACCCCGAGGTCCTCGGGCTGCCCCAGGTGGCCGTCGTGGGCAGCCGCAACCCCACCCCGGGCGGCGCGGAGATCGCCCGGGAGCTCGCCCGGGATCTGGCGGCGGCCGGGCTGGTCGTCACCAGCGGGCTCGCCCTCGGGGTGGACGGCGCGGCCCACCAGGGGGCGCTCGCCGCTCGCGGGCTCACGGTCGCGGTGGCTGGCACCGGGCTCGACCGGGTCTACCCCGCCGCCCACCGGGAGCTTGCGCACCGGATCGCGGCCGAAGGGGCGCTCGTCTCGGAGTTCCCGGTGGGGACGCCCCCGTTGCCCGAGCACTTCCCCCGCCGCAACCGGATCATCGCCGGCCTCGCGCTCGGCACGCTCGTGGTGGAGGCGGCCCTGCGCTCGGGCTCCCTCATCACCGCGCGCCTGGCCGGGGAGGAGGGGCGGGAGGTCTTCGCCGTCCCGGGGTCGGTCCGCAACCCCCTGGCGCGTGGCTGCCACGTCCTGCTGCGCGAAGGGGCGACGCTGGTGGAATCGGCCGCCGACGTCCTCCAGGCCCTCGGGGGGCTCCTCGCGCACGTCCCCCGGGATGGCGCGGGGGAGGCCGCCGCGGCGGGGTCTGGGGCGGCGGGTGCCGGGTCCGCCGCCGGGCTGGGGCCGGGCGCTACGCGGGCCGGGGGCGCCGCGGAGCCCCTCGACCCGGACCACCGCCGGGTGCTGGAGAGCCTCGGCTTCGACCCCGTCGGGGTCGACACCGTGGTCGAGCGCAGCGGATTGACCGCCGAAGCGGTCTCCAGCATCCTGCTTCTGCTCGAGCTGCGCGGCCTGGTGGAGGCCCACGGCGGCGGGCGTTATGCGGCCACCGCCCGGCCCGCGCCCGAGTGACGTACCGAGGAGAACAGCGAGACCGCTCGATGGGGAACAAGCTGGTGGTGGTCGAGTCGCCCGCGAAGGCGAGCACGATTGGCAAGTACCTCGGACCGGAGTTCCAGGTGCTGGCCTCCTACGGGCACGTGCGCGACCTGGTCGCCCGGGAGGGCGCGGTCGACACCGCGGGCGGCTTCGAGATGCGCTACGAGCCCATCGAGAAGAACAAGCGCCACGTGGACGCCATCGCCCGCGCGATGAAGAAGGCGGACACCCTCTACCTCGCGACCGACCCGGACCGCGAGGGGGAGGCCATCTCCTGGCACCTGCACGAGCTCCTCGCCGAGGGCGGGCTCCTGAAGAACAAGGACGTGCACCGCGTGGTCTTCTACGAGGTCACCCGGCAGGCGGTGCAGGACGCCGTCGCGCACCCGCGCGACCTCGCGATGCCGCTGGTGAACGCCCAGCAGGCGCGCCGGGCGCTCGACTACCTGGTGGGCTTCAACCTCTCGCCCCTGCTGTGGAAGAAGATCCGGCGCGGGCTCTCTGCGGGGCGGGTGCAGAGCCCGGCCCTGCGCCTCATCGTGGAGCGCGAGCTGGAGATCGAGGCCTTCCAGCAAGAGGAGTACTGGACGGTGGAGGCCGACGCCCGGGCCGAGGGCGGCGAGCTCCTGGCGCGGCTGACCGAGTGGCAGGGCGAGAAGCTCGGCCAGTTCAGCATCCGCACCGCGGCCGAGGCGAAGCGGGTGCAGAAGGGGCTCCTCGCCGCGGCCGGGGGCCGGCTCACCGTGCGCTCGGTGGAGCGCAAGGAGCGCCGGCGCACCCCCGCGCCCCCCTTCACCACCTCCACCCTGCAGCAGGAGGCGGTGCGCAAGCTCGGCTTCTCCGCCCAGCGCGCCATGCGCACCGCCCAGCAGCTCTACGAGGGGGTCGACACCGGCGGCGGCCGGGTCGGTCTCATCACCTACATGCGCACGGACTCGGTGACCCTCGCCCGGGAAGCGCTCGAGGAGATCCGCGGGCTCATCGCCGAGCGCTACGGTGTGGACAAGCTGCCCGACCGCGCCCGGGTCTACACCAACCGGAGCAAGAACGCCCAGGAGGCGCACGAGGCGGTGCGGCCGACCTCGGTGAGCCGCAGGCCCGAGGAGCTGGCCGCGCACCTGAGTCGGGACCAGCTGCGCCTCTACGAGCTCATCTGGCGGCGCACGGTCGCCTGCCAGATGACCCCCGCGGTCTTCCACACGGTGGGGGTGGACCTCGCCTGTGGGACGGGGAACACCTTCCGCGCCACCGGGTCCACCGTTGCCGACCCCGGCTTCATGGCGGTCTACCGGGAGGGCGGCGACGAGCGCACCGAGGACGACGAGGAGCGCCGGCTGCCCCCGCTCGAGGAGGGGCAGGTGGTGGAGCTCCTCGAGGTGCGCCCGGAGCAGCACTTCACCGAGCCGCCCCCGCGCTACACCGAGGCCTCGCTGGTGAAGGCCCTCGAGGAGTACGGCATCGGCCGGCCCTCGACCTATGCGTCGATCATCTCCACCCTCCAGCAGCGCGAGTACGCCGAGCTCGAGAGCCGCCGGTTCCGCCCGACCGACATCGGCCGCATCGTGAACCGCTTCCTCACCGAGCACTTCTCGCGCTACGTGGACTACGACTTCACCGCGCGCCTCGAGGACGACCTGGACTCCATCTCCCGCGGCGAGCGGGAGTGGGTGCCGTTGCTGCGGGAGTTCTGGAAGGAGTTCGAGGGGCAGGTGAAGGAGAAGGACGCCGCGGTCTCCCGGCGGGACCTGGCCCAGGTGCGGGAGCTGGGGGCGGACCCCGCGAGCGGCCGGCCGGTGACGGTGCGGATGGGGCGCTACGGGCCCTTCGCCCAGATCGGGACGCCGGAGGACGAGGAGAAGCCCCGCTTCGCCGGCCTGCGCCCCGGGCAGCGGCTCGACACGATCTCGCTCGAGGAGGCGCTCACCCTCTTCCATCTGCCGCGCGAGCTCGGTGTGACCCCCGAGGGGGAGCCGGTCAGTGTCAACGTGGGCCGCTTCGGCCCGTACGTGAAGTTCGGGGGGAGCTTTGCGTCGCTGAAGCCCGGCGACGACCCCTACACCGTCTCGCTCGAGCGGGCCCTCGAGTTGATCGTGGCGAAGCGTGAGGCCGACGCGGCCCGCGAGATCCGCCGCTTCGAGGGGACGGGGGTGCGGGTGCTGAAGGGGCGCTTCGGCCCCTACGTCACCGACGGCAAGCGCAACGGACGCATCCCGAAGGACCGCGACCCGGCGTCGCTCACGCTCGAGGAGTGCGAGAAGTTCCTGGCCGAGGCCCCGATCGGGAAGCCCGGGCGCAAGGGCCGGGCGCCGGCGAAGGCCGCCAAGGCTCCCAAGGCCGCCAGGGCCCCTAAGGCCGCCAAGACGCCCAAGGCCCCGAAGGGATCCACGGCCTCGGGCGCCGCCGCGCCGAAGCCCCGCAAGGCCGCCAAGGCCCCTAAGGCCCCGGCGGCCAGGCCCGGGCCGCGGCGGGCCAAGAAGGAAGGTTGACCGGCGGGCGAGTCCCGCGCCCCGGCCGGCCGGCGGCGGGTCCGCCGCCCCCGGTGTCCCCGTTCCGGCTCCGCGAGGCGGTGCGGGCGCTGCGCCGGGGGGGCGTCGTCGCCTACCCCACCGAATCGGTCTACGGGCTCGGCTGCGACCCGGGCCTGCCCGGGGCCGTCGCCCGCCTGCTCACCCTCAAGCGCCGGGCGTCGCTGAAGGGGCTCATCCTGATTGCCGCCGAGACGGGGCAGCTCGAGGGCTGGGTCTCCACCCGGGGCGAGCCCTGGGCGCGGGCCTGCGCCACCTGGCCGGGGTTCGTGACCTGGGTCCTGCCGGCGGGCCCGGCGGCGGGGCCCTGGGTCACGGGCGGGCGGGGGAGCGTCGCGGTGCGGGTGACGGCCCACCCGGTGGCCGCTGCCCTCTGCCGGGCCTTTGGCGGGCCGCTCGTGTCCACCAGCGCCAACCTCTCCGGGCGTCCCCCCGCCCGCAGCGCCCTGGCGGTCCGCCGCTCCTTCGGCCGGGCCCTCGAGGGGATCCTCGTCGGCCCCCTCGGGGGCTTGCCCCGGCCGAGTTCGGTCGTGGACGGGCGCACCGGCTGGGTCCTGCGCCCCTGAGACCGGCTGGCCGTTGACACGGACCCCTTCGCTCCCCCAAAATCCGCTGCTTACGTTCCGGAGGGGTTCCCGAGCGGTCAAAGGGATCAGACTGTAAATCTGACGGCTCAGCCTTCGGAGGTTCGAATCCTCCCCCCTCCACCAAACGCGACGGCGTCCTCCCGGTCCTGGGGGCGCCCGAAGACGGGGTCAGCGACGCCGCGGGTGTAGTTCAATGGTAGAACCTCAGCCTTCCAAGCTGATGATGTGGGTTCGATTCCCATCACCCGCTCCAGCGACCGAGTCCGCTGGGGGCTGAGCAGAAGGAACTCGAAATGGTCGTGTCCCGCCCATGTAGCTCAGTCGGTAGAGCACTTCCTTGGTAAGGATGAGGTCACCGGTTCAATTCCGGTCATGGGCTCCAGCTGAATCTGACAGAAATCCGAACCACCCAGAATCATTGAAGTCAACCGAAACGTCCCGGGGGTATCGCCATGGCCAAGGGTAAATTCGAGCGTACGAAGCCGCACGTGAACGTGGGGACGATTGGTCACGTGGACCACGGGAAGACGACGCTGACGGCGGCGATCACGAAGGTGATGGCTGAGAAGTTTGGGGGTGAGTTCCGGGCGTACGACTCGATTGACAACGCGCCGGAGGAGAAGGCGCGTGGCATTACGATTGCGACGGCGCACGTGGAGTACCAGACGGATGCGCGTCACTACGCGCACGTGGACTGTCCGGGGCACGCGGATTATGTGAAGAACATGATCACGGGTGCGGCGCAGATGGACGGGGCGATTCTGGTGGTGAGTGCGGCGGACGGGCCGATGCCGCAGACGCGGGAGCACATTTTGCTGGCGCGTCAGGTAGGTGTGCCGTACATCGTGGTGTATTTGAACAAGGCGGACATGGTGGACGATCCGGAGCTCTTGGAGTTGGTGGAGATGGAGGTCCGGGAGTTATTGAGCAGTTACCAGTTTCCTGGGGACGAGACGCCGATTGTCACGGGCAGTGCGTTGCGTGCGCTGGAGGGTGACACGTCGGAGATGGGGACGCAGTCGATCTACAAGTTGGTGGCGGAGATGGACCGGTACATTCCGATGCCGAAGCGGGATGTGGACCAGCCGTTTTTGATGCCGATTGAGGATGTGTTTTCGATTTCGGGTCGTGGGACGGTGGTGACGGGTCGTGTGGAGCGAGGGAAGGTGCGTGTAGGTGAGGAGGTGGAGATCGTGGGGTTGAAGCCCACGGTGAAGACGACCTGCACGGGGGTAGAGATGTTCCGCAAGCTTCTGGACGAGGGGGTTGCGGGGGACAACATTGGGGTGTTGTTGAGGGGTACGAAGCGGGACGATGTGGAGCGTGGTCAGGTGTTAGCGAAGCCTGGTTCGATCACGCCGCACACGAAGTTTGAGGCGGAGGTGTACGTTCTGTCCAAGGAGGAGGGTGGGAGGCACACGCCGTTTTTCACGGGTTATCGGCCGCAGTTTTTCTTCCGGACGACGGACGTGACGGGGTCGGTGGATCTTCCGGAGGGTGTAGAGATGGTGATGCCGGGGGACAACGTGAGGGTGGTGGCGAGTTTGATTGCGCCGATTGCGATGGAAGAGGGGTTGCGGTTTGCGATTCGGGAGGGTGGCCGCACGGTGGGTGCGGGCGTCGTCTCGAAGGTGATCGAATAGGAAGGGTCCGAAGGCCAGTAGCTCAATTGGCAGAGCGGCGGTCTCCAAAACCGCAGGTTGGGGGTTCGAGACCCTCCTGGCCTGCCATATACGTTTCGATGGACACGGGGCGCCGGGGAGGCAGCGGACGGATGGTCCGCCGCGCTCCCCTGCGCCGATTTCAGGCGCACGATCTGGATCGAATCCTACCGGCATGACGACTAGCGTGGAAAGCGTGGAAAGCCGCCAGGACGGCCTGAAGTGGGCTGCGGCGCTGCTGCTCGTGGCGGTGGGCATCGGCGGGTTCTACTTCTTCGGCGGTCACTCCCTGCTGCTCCGGGTGCTGGTCCTCCTGCTCCTCGGCGGTGGCGCGGTCGCGGTGCTGCTGCGCACGACCCAGGGCCGGTCCGCCTGGGGCTTCTTCAAGGACGCGCGCACCGAGGTCCGCAAGGTCGTGTGGCCGAGCCGCAAGGAGACGGTCCAGACGACCTCCATCGTGATCGCGATGGTCACCGCGGTGGCGGTGTTCCTCTGGCTGCTCGACATGATCCTCGCCTGGGCCATCAAGGCGCTGATCGGGCACGGAGGCTGAGCCGTGGCCAAACGCTGGTACGTCGTGCACGCGTACTCGGGCTTCGAGAACCAGGTGGTGCGCATGCTGGGTGAGCGCATCCAGAGGAGCGGCCTGCAGGACAGCTTCGGCGAGGTCCTGGTGCCGACCGAAGAGGTCGTAGAGATGCGCGACGGCCAGAAGCGGCGCAGCGACCGCAAGTTCTTCCCCGGCTACGTGCTGGTGCAGATGGAGATGAACGACGACACCTGGCACCTGGTGAAGAGCGTGCCGAAGGTGATGGGGTTCATCGGCGGGACCAGCGACCGTCCGGCGCCGATCACGGACCGGGAGGCGAACGCGATCCTGCAGCGGGTGCAGGAGGGCGCCGAGAAGCCGCGGCCGAAGGTGCTGTTCGAGCCGGGCGAGATGGTGCGGGTCATCGACGGGCCGTTCAACGACTTCAACGGCGTCGTCGAGGAAGTGAACTACGACAAGAGCAAGTTGAAGGTTTCGGTGCTGATCTTCGGACGCCCCACGCCTGTCGAGCTGGATTTCGGCCAGGTCGAGAAGGAGTAGGGCCCAGAGTCGGGGAGCCGTCAGGCGCTTGCACCCGAAGGAGACTCGTCGTGGCAAAGAAGGTAGAAGCCTACGTCAAGCTGCAGATCCCCGCGGGGAAGGCCAATCCGAGCCCGCCCGTGGGTCCCGCGCTCGGCCAGCGCGGCGTCAACATCATGGAGTTCTGCAAGCAGTTCAACGCGCAGACCCAGGGCATGGAGGAGGGGTTGCCGACCCCGGTGGTGATCACGGTCTACAGCGACCGCAGCTTCACCTTCGTGCTGAAGACGCCCCCGGCCTCGGTGCTCCTGCGCAAGGCGGCGGGCATCCCCAAGGGCAGCAGCAGTCCCCACACGGACAAGGTCGGCACGGTGACCCGCGCCCAGGTCGAGGACATCGCTCGCCTGAAGCAGCGCGACCTCACGGCGGCCGACCTCGACGCGGGGGTGCGGACGGTTTCCGGCAGCGCCCGCAGCATGGGCATCGTGGTGGAGGGCTGAGCCATGGCCAGGGAATCCAAGCGTCTGCGGGAGATGCGGGAGAAGATCGAGCCCGGCAAGGCCTATCCGATCGAGGAGGCGTTCGCGCTCGTGAAGCAGTTCGCCACCGCGAAGTTCGACGAGTCCGTGGAGGTTGCGATCAACCTCGGCGTCGACACGCGCAAGAGCGATCAGGTGGTGCGCGGGGCGACCGTGCTGCCGCGGGGTACCGGTAAGCAGGTGCGGGTCGCGGTGTTCGCCCAGGGTGCCAACGCCGAGAACGCGCGCGCCGCGGGTGCCGAGGTCGTCGGGTTCGACGATCTCGCCGCCGAGGTGAAGGGCGGGCGGATGGACTTCGACGTGGTCATCGCCTCTCCCGACGCGATGCGTGTGGTGGGCCAGCTCGGTCCCGTGCTCGGCCCCCGCGGGCTGATGCCGAACCCGAAGGTGGGCACGGTGACGCAGGACGTCGCCGGCGCGGTGCGCAACGCCAAGGCGGGTCAGGTGCGCTACCGCACCGACAAGGGCGGCATCATCCACTGCCGGATCGGCAAGGCGTCGTTCTCCGTGGAGGCGCTGCGCGAGAACCTCGACGCGCTCCTGCACGATCTCAACCGCGCGAAGCCGTCGGCGGCCAAGGGTATCTATTTCAAGAAGGTTGCGCTCTCCACGACGATGGGTCCCGGACTCACGGTCGACCGGGGGACGCTCGCGATTTGACGGACTTTGGGCCAGCGGGCCGGCGGCTGCCGGTCTGCAGGCCGTCAAAGACCGCAGGTGTGCCGGGAGGGCATCTGAGTCGGCGCGGAGCGCGCCGGGCCTGCGTAGACGGCAAGGTCCGGAACGGGTTGCGAGACCCGTCGCCGCCTGCCGTAACGGGTCGAGGGGTCCTGTGGGGATCCCCTCGGTAGGTGTGGCAGGCGGTGCGCGCGAGCGCCCGCCGTCCAGGAGAAAGTAAAGGTGGGCCTCAACCTGGATCAGAAGAAGGCGGTCGTCGCGGAGGTGAGCGAAGTGGCCGCTGGCGCCCTGTCGGCCATCGGCGCGGAGTACCGCGGCCTGAAGGTCGACGACATGACGCGCCTGCGCAGGGAAGCGCGCAAGAACGGCGTCTACCTGCGAGTCGTGCGCAACTCCCTGGCGCGCCGGGCGGTTACCGGCACCGACCTGGAGTGCATGGCGAACAACCTCTCCGGTCCCCTGCTGCTCGCGTTCTCGCGCGAGGACCCCGGGGCCGCGGCGCGGGTGTTGTCGGATTTCGCCCGGACGAACGACAAGCTGGTGGTCAAGGTGGTGGCGGTCAAGGGACATCTCCTGACCGCGGCCGACCTGCGCCGGCTTGCCACGATGCCGACGAAGGACCAGGCGATCAGCCAGCTCATGTCCGTGATGAAGGCGCCGGTGGAGAAGCTGGTGCGCACGCTCGCCGAGCCGCACGCCCGGCTGGTGCGCACGCTCGCCGCCGTCCGCGACCAGAAACAGGCCGCTTGAGGGGCCCTGCGGGCCGCTCGCACAACATAACTTCGGGAGTACGAAAATGGCCGTCAGCAAAGAAGAGATCCTCGACACCATCGCCAACATGAGCGTCCTCGACGTGGTCGACCTGATCAAGGCCATGGAGGACAAGTTCGGCGTTTCCGCCGCCGCGCCCGTCGCGATGGCCGCCGCGGCCGCCGCGCCCGCCGCCGCCGCGGTCGAGGAGCAGACCGAGTTCAACGTCATCATGACCAGCTTCGGCGCGAACAAGGTCAACGTCATCAAGGTCGTCCGCGCGATGACCGGCCTCGGCCTGAAGGAGGCCAAGGACCTGGTCGAGGGCGTGCCCGCGACCATCAAGGAAGCGGTGTCCAAGCAGGAAGCGGCGGACGTCAAGAAGCAGTTGGAGGAGGCAGGCGCAACCGTCGAGGTGAAGTGAGACGGTTTTGCCGGCCGCACCAGTTGTCGACGCCAGGGAGGTCGGTGGCGCCTGCCACCGGCCTCTTGGCGTTTTCGCGCCCGTGTCGGGGCGCCGCCGCGCCGGGGGCTGACGGCCGCGATCACAGTGCCGGGGGCGGATCCCCGGCCTAGCGTTCCGAGGAAGACTCATGGGCTACTCCTTCACCGAGAAGAAGCGAATCCGCAAGAACTTCGGGAAGCGCTCGAGCATCCTGGAAGTCCCGTACCTGCTCGCGATCCAGACGGATTCCTACCGCGGCTTCCTGCAGTCGGACGTGCCGGTGGACGGGAGGCGCGGCGAGGGGTTGCAGGCGGCCTTCAAGTCCGTGTTCCCCATCACGAGCTACTCGGGCGGCGCGGCGCTGGAGTATGTGAGCTACAACCTCGGGCAGCCGGTCTTCGACGTCAAGGAGTGCCAGATCCGTGGGCAGACCTACGCGGCCTCGCTGCGGGTCAAGCTGCGGCTGGTGATCTACGACAAGGAGGCCGGGGGCGACCAGAAGGTCGTCAAGAGCATCAAGGAGCAGGAAGTCTACATGGGCGAGATCCCGCTCATGACGGACAACGGCACCTTCATCGTGAACGGCACGGAGCGCGTGATCGTCTCCCAGTTGCACCGCTCGCCGGGCGTCTTCTTCGAGCACGACAAGGGCAAGACCCACTCCTCCGGGAAGCTGCTGTTCTCGGCGCGGGTGATCCCCTACCGCGGGTCCTGGCTCGATTTCGAGTTCGACCCCAAGGACGCGATCTTCGTGCGCATCGACCGGCGGCGGAAGCTGCCGGCGACGGTCCTCCTGCGTGCGCTCGGCTACAGCACCGAGGCGGTCCTGGCCACCTTCTTCGACGCCAACACCTACGAGATCGCGGACGGCCGTGTGCGCTGGCGGCTGGTGCCCGAGCGCCTGCGCGGCGAGACCTTCGGCTTCGACATCAAGGCGCCGGACGGCAAGGTGGTGGTCGAGGCGGGTCGCCGGGTGACCGCCCGGCACATCAAGACCATGCAGCAGGTCGGCGTCGACTTCCTCGATCTGCCCGACAGCTACCTGGTGGGCCGCGTGGTCGCGCGGGACGTCATCGACCGCAAGACCGGTGAAGTGATCGTCAACGCGAACGACGAGATCACCGAGAAGACGCTCGAGACCCTGCGGCGCCTCGCGGTCGAGACCGTGGAGACGATCTACAGCAACGACTTCGACCGCGGTCCGTACATGTCGGACACGCTGCGGATCGACTCGACCCGCAGCGAGATCGAGGCCCTGGTCGAGATCTACCGGATGATGCGCCCGGGCGAGCCGCCCACGAAGGATGCGGCGCAGAGCCTGTTCAACAACCTGTTCTTCGCCGCGGACCGCTACGACCTCTCGGCGGTCGGCCGGATGAAGTTCAACCGCCGGGTGGGCCGCGAGGAGATCGAGGGCTCGGGGACGCTGTCGCGCGCCGACATCATCGACGTGCTGAAGGTTCTCATCGACATCAAGGACGGCAAGGGCACGATCGACGACATCGACCACCTGGGCAACCGGCGCATCCGCAGCGTCGGCGAGATGGCCGAGAACCAGTTCCGGGTCGGGCTGGTGCGCGTGGAGCGCGCGGTGAAGGAGCGCCTGAGCCTCGCGGACGCCGACACCCTGATGCCCCAGGAGCTGATCAACGCGAAGCCCGTCTCCGCCGTGATCAAGGAGTTCTTCGGCTCGAGCCAGCTCTCCCAGTTCATGGACCAGAACAACCCGCTCTCCGAGGTCACGCACAAGCGGCGCGTGTCGGCGCTCGGCCCGGGCGGCCTCACCCGCGAGCGGGCCGGCTTCGAGGTGCGTGACGTGCACCCGACGCACTACGGGCGGGTCTGCCCCATCGAGACGCCGGAAGGCCCGAACATCGGCCTCATCAACTCGCTCGCGGTGTACGCGCGCACCAACCGCTACGGGTTCCTCGAGACCCCGTACCGCAAGGTGGAGAACAGCCGGGTCACCGACCGCATCGACTACCTGTCGGCGATCGAAGAGGGGCGCTACGTCATCGCCCAGGCGAACGCCACCCTCGACGGGGAGGGCCGCCTCAGCGACGACCTGGTCTCCTGCCGGTTCGAGAACGAGTTCACGCTGAAGGGCCCGGCCGAGGTCGAGTACATGGACGTGTCGCCGATGCAGATCGTGTCGGTGGCCGCCTCGCTCATCCCGTTCCTCGAGCACGACGACGCGAACCGCGCCCTGATGGGCTCGAACATGCAGCGCCAGGCGGTGCCGACGCTGAAGACCGAGCGCCCCCTCGTGGGCACCGGCATGGAGCGTACCGTGGCGATCGACTCGGGCGTCACCGTGGTGGCGCGCCGGGGCGGGGTCGTGGACTCGGTCGACGCGGCGCGCATCGTGGTGCGGGTGAACGACGACGAGACGGTTCCGGGCGAGCCGGGCGTGGACATCTACAACCTGACCAAGTACTCGCGCTCGAACCAGAACACCTGTATCAACCAGAAGCCCCTGGTGCGTCCGGGCGACGTGATCGCGCGTGGCGACGCGCTGGCCGACGGCCCCTCGACCGATCTCGGCGAGCTCGCCCTCGGCCAGAACCTGCTGGTCGCGTTCATGCCCTGGAACGGCTACAACTTCGAGGACTCGATCCTCATCTCCGAGCGGGTGGTGCAGGAGGACCGCTACACCACCATCCACATCGAGGAGCTGATCGCGGTCGCCCGGGACACCAAGCTCGGGCCCGAGGAGATCACGGCGGACATCCCGAACGTGAGCGAGGCGGCACTCGCCAAGCTCGACGAGTCCGGGATCGTCTACATCGGCGCCGAGGTGAGCTCGGGCGACATCCTGGTGGGCAAGGTCACCCCGAAGGGCGAGACCCAGCTCACTCCGGAAGAGAAGCTGCTGCGGGCGATCTTCGGCGAGAAGGCCTCGGACGTGAAGGACACGTCCCTGCGCGTGCCCTCGGGGATGAACGGCACGGTCATCGACGTGCAGGTCTTCACCCGCGACGGTGTGGAGAAGGACGCGCGGGCCAAGCAGATCGAGGAGATGGAACTCGCGAGCGTCAAGAAGGACCTGCGTGACCAGTACCGCATCCTCGAGGACGACGTCTACGACCGCCTGGAGAAGATCCTGGTGGGCAAGGCGGCGGTGGGCGGCCCGAAGGACCTGCAGGCGGACGCCCGGGTCACGAAGGCCTACCTCGCCGAGCTGCCGCGGGAGAAGTGGTTCGAGATCCGGATGAAGAGCGAGCAGGCGAACACCCAGCTCGAGACGGCGCGCGAGCAGCTCGCCCAGCACCGGACCTCGCTCGACGAGCAGTTCGAGGCCAAGCGGGTCAAGCTCACCTCGGGCGACGACCTCGCCCCCGGCGTGCTGAAGATGGTGAAGGTGTACCTGGCGGTGAAGCGCCGGGTGCAGCCGGGCGACAAGATGGCCGGGCGGCACGGCAACAAGGGCGTGGTCTCCACCATCGTGCCGGTGGAGGACATGCCTTACATGGCCGACGGCACCCCGGTGGACATGGTGCTGAACCCCCTCGGTGTGCCCTCGCGCATGAACGTGGGGCAGGTGCTGGAGACCCACCTCGGGTGGGCCTCGAAGGAGCTGGGCCGGCGGGTCGGCCGGCTGCTCGACGCGCACGCGAAGGCGGCGGAGGTGCGGCGCCTGCTGGACCGCGTGTACAACGGGACGGGCGGGGTGAAGGAGGATCTCTCCTCGCTCACCGACCCGGAGATCGTGGAGCTCGCCCGCAACGTGCGTGAGGGCGTTCCCATCGCGACGCCGGTCTTCGACGGCGCGACCGAGGACGAGATCAAGGAGCTGCTCGAGCTGGCGGGTCTGCCGCGCAGCGGCCAGACCACGCTCTACGACGGGCGCACGGGCGATTCCTTCGCCCGCCCGGTGACGGTCGGCTACATGTACATGCTGAAGCTGAACCACCTGGTCGACGACAAGATGCACGCGCGCTCGACCGGGCCGTACAGCCTGGTCACCCAGCAGCCGCTCGGCGGCAAGGCGCAGTTCGGCGGGCAGCGCTTCGGGGAGATGGAGGTGTGGGCGCTCGAGGCATACGGGGCGGCCTACACGCTGCAGGAGATGCTCACCGTCAAGTCCGACGACGTGAACGGAAGGACCAAGATGTACAAGAACATCGTGGACGCCGATCACCGGATGGAAGCGGGGATGCCGGAGTCCTTCAACGTGCTGGTGAAGGAGATCCGCTCGCTCGGCATCGACATCGAGCTTGAGCAGTACTGACGGATACCGGCGGTTTGGCGGGGGATACGCAGTGAAAGACCTACTGAATCTGTTGCGGCAGCAGAGCCAGGTTGAGGAGTTCGACGCCATCCGCATCGGGTTGGCGTCGCCCGACAAGATCCGGTCGTGGTCCTACGGTGAGGTGAAGAAGCCGGAGACCATCAATTACCGCACCTTCAAGCCGGAGCGCGACGGCCTGTTCTGCGCGAAGATCTTCGGACCGGTGAAGGACTACGAGTGCCTGTGCGGCAAGTACAAGCGCCTGAAGCACCGCGGCGTCATCTGCGAGAAGTGCGGCGTCGAGGTGACGCTCGCCAAGGTGCGGCGCGAGCGCATGGGCCACATCGAGCTCGCGAGCCCGGTCGCCCACATCTGGTACCTGAAGTCCTTGCCCTCGCGCATGGGTCTGCTGCTCGACATGACGCTGCGCGAGATCGAGCGGATCCTCTACTTCGAGGCCTTCGTGGTCATCGACCCGGGGATGACGCCGCTCGAGCGCGGGCAGCTGCTGTCGGACGAGTCCTATCTCGAGTCCATCGAGCAGTACGGCGACGAGTTCGACGCGCGCATGGGCGCCGAGGCGATCCACGAGCTGATGCGCACGATGGACCTCAAGGTCGAGGCGACCCGCCTGCGCGAGGAGATGCAGGGCACGAGCTCGGAGACCAAGCTGAAGAAGCTGGCCAAGCGCCTGAAACTGATCGAGGCGTTTCTCGTCTCGGGCAACCGCCCCGAGTGGATGGTGCTCACGGTGCTGCCGGTGCTGCCGCCGGACCTGCGGCCCCTGGTGCCCCTCGACGGCGGGCGCTTCGCGACCTCCGACCTGAACGACCTCTACCGCCGGGTCATCAACCGCAACAACCGCCTGAAGCGGCTGCTCGACCTCAACGCGCCCGACATCATCGTGCGCAACGAGAAGCGCATGCTCCAGGAGGCGGTGGACGCGCTGCTCGACAACGGCCGGCGGGGCCGGGCCATCACCGGCACCAACAAGCGGCCGCTGAAGAGCCTGGCCGACATGATCAAGGGCAAGCAGGGCCGGTTCCGCCAGAACCTGCTCGGCAAGCGCGTGGACTACTCGGGGCGCTCCGTGATCGTGGTGGGCCCCACGCTGAAGCTGCACCAGTGCGGCCTGCCGAAGAAGATGGCGCTCGAGCTCTTCAAGCCCTTCGTGTTCTCCAAGCTCGAGTTCCGCGGGCTGGCGACCACCATCAAGGCGGCGAAGAAGAAGGTGGAGCTGGAGGGGGCGGAGGTGTGGGATCTCCTCGAGGAGGTGATCCGCGAGCACCCGGTGATGCTGAACCGGGCCCCGACCCTGCACCGCCTGGGCATCCAGGCGTTCGAGCCGGTGTTGATCGAGGGCAAGGCGATCCAGCTGCACCCGCTCGTCTGCACGGCGTTCAACGCCGATTTCGACGGCGACCAGATGGCCGTGCACGTGCCGCTCTCCATCGAGGCGCAGCTCGAGGCGCGGACCCTCATGCTGTCCTCGAACAACGTCCTCTCGCCGGCCCACGGCGAGCCCATCATCGTGCCGACCCAGGACGTGGTGCTGGGCCTCTACTACATGACCCGCGAGCGCGTGCGCGCCCAGGGCGAGGACATGGTCTTCGCGGACGTGAAGGAGGTCGAGCGGGCCCACGCCGCGGGCGCCGTCGAGCTGCAGGCGCGGGTGCGTGTGCGCATCGACGAGCGCGTCTTCGGGGAGAACGGCGAGATCCGCCCCCAGCGCCGGCTGGTGAAGACGACCGTCGGGCGGGCGCTCCTCTCGGAGATCCTGCCCCCGGGCATGTCCTTCGATCTCGTCAACCAGACCATGGACAAGAAGGCGATCTCCCGGCTCATCGACTCGGCCTACCGCCGGGTCGGCCTGAAAGAGACGGTGGTGTTCGCCGACAAGCTGATGTACACGGGCTTCGCCTGGGCGACCCGCGCGGGGATCTCCATCGGCGTGGACGACATGGAGGTGCCGCCGGAGAAGGCGGACATCCTGGCCGAGGCCGAGACCATGGTGAAGGAGATCGAGGACCAGTACGCCTCGGGTCTCGTCACCAACGGCGAGCGTTACAACAAGGTGGTGGACGTGTGGTCTTCCACCAACGAGAAGGTGGCCAAGGCGATGATGGAGCGCCTGGGCACCGAGGTGGTCAGGGGGGCGTCCGGCGGCGAGGCCCGCCAGCAGTCCTTCAACTCGATCTACATGATGGCCGACTCCGGGGCGCGCGGCTCTGCCGCCCAGATCCGGCAGCTCGCCGGCATGCGTGGCCTGATGGCGAAGCCGGACGGGTCCATCATCGAGACCCCCATCACCGCGAACTTCCGCGAGGGGCTGGACGTCCTCCAGTACTTCATCTCCACCCACGGCGCCCGCAAGGGTCTCGCCGACACCGCCCTCAAGACCGCCAACTCCGGCTACCTCACCCGCCGTCTGGTGGACGTGGCCCAGGATCTGGTGGTGACCGAGGAGGACTGCGGCGCGAGCGACGGGCTCATGATCACCCCGCTCATCGAGGGCGGCGACGTGGTGGAGCCCCTGCGCGAGCGGGTCCTCGGCCGGGTGACGGCGGTGGACATCCTGCGCCCCGGGACCGGGGAGGTCGTGGTGCCCCGGGCCACCCTGCTGGACGAGATCTGGGTGGAGCGTCTGGAGGAGGCCGGCATCGACCAGGTGCTGGTGCGCTCGGTGATCACCTGCCTGACCCGCCACGGGGTGTGCGCCAACTGCTACGGGCGTGACCTGGGCCGTGGGCACCGGGTCAACATCGGCGAGGCGGTCGGCGTGGTCGCCGCCCAGTCCATCGGCGAGCCCGGCACCCAGCTGACGATGCGGACCTTCCACATCGGCGGCGCGGCCTCCCGGGCCGCGGCGGTGAGCAACGTGCAGGTGAAGTCCGAGGGCACGGTGCGCCTGCAGAACATCAAGCTCGTGCCCAACAGCTCGGGCAAGTACGTGGCGGTCTCCCGCTCGGGCGAGGTGGCCATCCAGGACGCCCACGGCCGCGAGCGCGAGCGCTACAAGGTGCCCTACGGGGCGGTGATCACGGTGGCGGAGGGCGACGCGGTCGAGGCCGGCCAGGTGGTGGCCAGCTGGGACCCGCACACCCACCCCATCATCACCGAGGTGCGCGGCCGGGTGCGCTTCACGGACATCGTCGAGGGACAGACGGTGCGCGAGGAGCGCGACGAGACCACGGGCCTCACCGACCTGGTGGTCATGGACCCGAAGGAGCGCCCGTCGACCTCCAAGGACATGACGCCGAAGGTGCTGTTGCTGGACGCGGATGGCAAGCCGGTCAACCTGGCGGGCACCGAGATCCCGGCGCAGTACGCGCTGCCCGCGGGCGCGATCATCAACATCGAGGACGGCTCCCAGGTGGGGGTGGGCGACGTCATCGCCCGTCTCCCCCAGGAGTCCTCGAAGACCCGCGACATCACGGGCGGTCTGCCGCGCGTCGCCGACCTCTTCGAGGCCCGCAAGCCCAAGGAGCCGGCGGTGCTGGCCGAGCACTCGGGCACCGTCAGCTTCGGCAAGGACACCAAGGGCAAGCAGCGCCTGATCATCACCGACCGGGAGGGGGTCCAGCACGAGGTGCTGATCCCGAAGTGGCGCCAGGTGACGGTGTTCGATGGCGAGCAGGTGGAGCGGGGCGAGGTCATCGTGGACGGTGCCCTGAGCCCCCACGACATCCTGCGCCTGCGCGGCGTACACGCCGTGGCCTCCTACATCATCAACGAGGTCCAGGACGTCTACCGGCTCCAGGGCGTGAAGATCAACGACAAGCACATCGAGGTGATCGTCCGCCAGATGCTGCGCAAGGCCGAGGTCACCGAGGCCGGCGACACGATGTTCCTGCGGGGTGAGCAGCTCGACCGGGTGCGGATCCTGGAGGAGAACGAGCGGGTCCGGACCAAGGACAACGGGTTGCCGGCCAAGTGGGAGCCCCTGCTGCTCGGGATCACCAAGGCGTCCCTGTCGACCGAGTCCTTCATCTCGGCGGCCTCCTTCCAGGAGACCACCCGGGTGCTCACCGAGGCGTCGGTGAGCGGGCGGGTGGACGAGCTGCGGGGCCTGAAGGAGAACGTCATCGTGGGCCGGCTGGTGCCCGCCGGAACGGGGCTCGCCTACCACGACGAGCGCCGGCGCAAGCGCCGGGAGATGCTGGGTCTCGACCTGGCGGCCAACGCCGCCCGGGCCTTCGAGCCCCTGCCGAGCGAGTCGGTCCCGGAGGAGCTCGCCCCGTTCTCCGACTCGGGGGACTGAGAGCCGCGAATGAGGCAGGGAATGCGGTTTGCGGCCCTGCCGTTGCTTGACAGCGGCGGGCGCCCTCCCTAAACTCCCGCATTCTCCACGGGCACGGTCACGCCCGTGGGGGTTTTGCGGCAAGCCGCATCCCGGTTTCCTCGCAATGGCCCCCGGCGGTGTAAGCACACCGACGCTTATGCTGCCCGGGGGTCTTTGGCCATCGCATCAGAAGTTGGAGCACCAGGCATGGCGACGATCAACCAGCTGGTCCGCAAGCCGCGCACGAGCAAGTCTCAGAAGAGCTCCGTGCCGGCCCTGGAAGGCAGCCCTCAGAAGCGGGGTGTGTGCACTCGCGTGTACACCACCACCCCCAAGAAGCCGAACTCGGCGCTGCGTAAGGTCGCGCGCGTTCGCCTGACCAACGGCATGGAGGTCAGCTCCTATATCGGCGGCGAAGGGCACAACCTTCAGGAGCACTCGGTCGTCCTCATCCGCGGGGGCCGCGTGAAGGACCTGCCGGGTGTGCGCTACCACACCGTGCGCGGGAGCCTGGACGCCTCGGGCGTCAACGATCGCCGGCAGTCCCGGTCGAAGTACGGCGCAAAGCGGCCCAAGGGCTGAGGAACAGGTAGCAGGCCATGTCCAGAAGAAGAATCATCGCGCGGCGCAGCATCCTTCCCGATCCCAAGTACGGGAACGAGACGCTTGCGAAGTTCATCAACGTGATCATGAAGGGCGGCAAGAAGTCGATTGCCGAGTCCATCGTCTACGGCGCCCTGGATCGGGTCGCCGAGCGGACGAAGGGCGATGCCCTCGAGATCTTCATCCGTGCGCTCGGCAATGTGCGCCCGGTGGTCGAGGTGAAGTCCCGCCGGGTCGGCGGCGCCACCTACCAGGTGCCGGTGGAGGTGCGCGCGAGCCGCCAGTCGGCGCTTGCCATGCGCTGGCTGGTGGACGCCTCCCGCAAGCGCGGCGAGAAGAGCATGGGTCTGCGGCTGGCGGGCGAGTTCATGGACGCCGCGGAGAACCGGGGCACGGCGGTGAAGAAGCGCGAGGACACCCACCGCATGGCGGAGGCCAACAAGGCCTTCTCGCACTACCGGTGGTAAGGGAACGGGACCGTGGCACGCGAAACGCCCATTGAGCGCTACCGCAATATCGGCATCATGGCCCACATCGATGCCGGTAAGACGACGACGACGGAGCGGATCCTGTTCTATACGGGCGTCTCGCACCGTCTCGGCGAAGTGCACGATGGCGCCGCGACCATGGACTGGATGGAGCAGGAGCGCGAGCGCGGGATCACCATCACGTCGGCCGCGACCACCTGCTTCTGGAGCGGGATGGCGCAGCAGTTCCCCGAGCACCGCATCAACATCATCGACACGCCGGGGCACGTGGACTTCACCATCGAGGTGGAGCGCTCCCTGCGCGTGCTGGACGGCGCCTGTGCGGTGTTCTGCGCCGTGGGCGGCGTAGAGCCCCAGTCCGAGACGGTCTGGCGCCAGGCCACCAAGTACGGTGTGCCGCGCCTCGCCTTCGTGAACAAGATGGACCGTCCGGGCGCGAACTTCCTGCGCGTGGTCGAGCAGATCAAGACCCGCCTCGGCTCGCGGCCCGTCCCGCTGCAGCTGCCCATCGGCGCCGAGGAGCATTTCAAGGGCGTGGTGGACCTGCTGAGCGGCAAGGCCGTCTACTGGGACGACAAGACCCAGGGCATGTCCTTCGAGCTGCGGGACCCGCCCGCCGAGATGATCGGTGCCATCGCCGAGTGGCGCGAGAAGCTGGTCGAGGCGGCTGCCGAGTCCTCCGAGGAGTTGATGGAGAAGTACCTCGAGGGCCAGCCTCTCACGGACGAGGAGATCCGCAAGGGGCTTCGGGCGCGCACCCTCGCCAACGAGATCGTGCCGACCCTCTGCGGCAGCGCCTTCAAGAACAAGGGTGTCCAGGCGATGCTGGACGCCGTGCTGTGGTACCTGCCGTCGCCGGTGGAGCGTCCCGCGATCAAGGGGGTGCTCGACGACGCGGCGGGCAGTGAGGCGGAGCGCCGCTCGTCCGACGAGGAGCCGTTCGCGGCCCTGGCGTTCAAGATCATGACGGACCCCTACGTGGGAACGCTCACGTTCTTCCGGGTGTACTCCGGCGTGCTGCGCTCCGGCGACGCGGTATACAACCCGGTGAAGAGCCGCAAGGAGCGCATCGGCCGCATCCTGCAGATGCACGCCAACAACCGGGAGGAGATCAAGGAGGTTCGGGCGGGTGACATCGCGGCGGCGGTTGGCCTGAAGGACGTTAGCACCGGCGACACGCTCTCGGACCCCGAGAAGATCATCACCCTGGAGCGGATCGAGTTCCCCGACCCGGTGATCTCGGTGGCGGCCGAGCCCAAGACGAAGGCCGACCAGGAGAAGATGGGCCTCGCCCTGAACAGGCTCGCCCAGGAGGACCCTTCCTTCCGGGTACACACGGACGAGGAGTCGGGCCAGACCATCATCTCCGGCATGGGCGAGCTCCACCTGGAGATCATCGTCGACCGCATGCGCCGCGAGTTCAAGGTCGAGGCGAACGTCGGCGCGCCCCAGGTGGCGTACCGCGAGACCATCCGCCGGAAGGTGGAGCAGGAAGGGAAGTTCGTGCGCCAGAGCGGCGGCCGCGGTCAGTACGGGCACGTCTGGCTGCGCCTCGAGCCGCAGGAGTCCGGCGGCGGCTACGAATTCGTGAACGGGATCGTGGGCGGCGTGGTGCCCAAGGAATACATCCCGGCGGTGGACAAGGGCGTGCGCGAGCAGTTGCAGAACGGCGTGCTCGCGGGCTTCCCTGTGGTGGATGTGAAGGTGACGGTGTTCGACGGCTCCTACCACGATGTCGACTCGAGCGAAATGGCCTTCAAGCTGGCCGGCGCGCTCGGCTTCAAGGAAGGGGCGCTGAAGGCGAGTCCGGTCCTGCTCGAGCCGCTGATGAAGGTCGAGTCCGTGACGCCCGAGGAGTACATGGGCGACGTGATGGGTGACCTCAGCCGGCGGCGGGGTCTCCTGCAGGGCATGGAGGACGCGCCGGCCGGAAAGATCATCCGCGCTGAGGTGCCGCTCGCCGAGATGTTCGGGTATGCCACCGACCTGCGCTCCATGAGCCAGGGCCGGGCGACCTATTCGATGGAGTTCTCGCGCTACAGCGAGGCGCCGGCGAGCATCGCCGAGGCTGTCATCAAGAAGAGAAAGGCTTGAGGCCGGCCGCTCGGGCTACGGGCGCGGGCGGGGGCCGGAAGAGAATTCGCACAGGCAGCAACGAGACAAACTGCAGTCCGAGGATAGCGACGCCATGGCCAAGGGTAAATTCGAGCGTACGAAGCCGCACGTGAACGTGGGGACGATTGGTCACGTGGACCACGGGAAGACGACGCTGACGGCGGCGATCACGAAGGTGATGGCTGAGAAGTTTGGGGGTGAGTTCCGGGCGTACGACTCGATTGACAACGCGCCGGAGGAGAAGGCGCGTGGCATTACGATTGCGACGGCGCACGTGGAGTACCAGACGGATGCGCGTCACTACGCGCACGTGGACTGTCCGGGGCACGCGGATTATGTGAAGAACATGATCACGGGTGCGGCGCAGATGGACGGGGCGATTCTGGTGGTGAGTGCGGCGGACGGGCCGATGCCGCAGACGCGGGAGCACATTTTGCTGGCGCGTCAGGTAGGTGTGCCGTACATCGTGGTGTATTTGAACAAGGCGGACATGGTGGACGATCCGGAGCTCTTGGAGTTGGTGGAGATGGAGGTCCGGGAGTTATTGAGCAGTTACCAGTTTCCTGGGGACGAGACGCCGATTGTCACGGGCAGTGCGTTGCGTGCGCTGGAGGGTGACACGTCGGAGATGGGGACGCAGTCGATCTACAAGTTGGTGGCGGAGATGGACCGGTACATTCCGATGCCGAAGCGGGATGTGGACCAGCCGTTTTTGATGCCGATTGAGGATGTGTTTTCGATTTCGGGTCGTGGGACGGTGGTGACGGGTCGTGTGGAGCGAGGGAAGGTGCGTGTAGGTGAGGAGGTGGAGATCGTGGGGTTGAAGCCCACGGTGAAGACGACCTGCACGGGGGTAGAGATGTTCCGCAAGCTTCTGGACGAGGGGGTTGCGGGGGACAACATTGGGGTGTTGTTGAGGGGTACGAAGCGGGACGATGTGGAGCGTGGTCAGGTGTTAGCGAAGCCTGGTTCGATCACGCCGCACACGAAGTTTGAGGCGGAGGTGTACGTTCTGTCCAAGGAGGAGGGTGGGAGGCACACGCCGTTTTTCACGGGTTATCGGCCGCAGTTTTTCTTCCGGACGACGGACGTGACGGGGTCGGTGGATCTTCCGGAGGGTGTAGAGATGGTGATGCCGGGGGACAACGTGAGGGTGGTGGCGAGTTTGATTGCGCCGATTGCGATGGAAGAGGGGTTGCGGTTTGCGATTCGGGAGGGTGGCCGCACGGTGGGTGCGGGCGTCGTCTCGAAGGTGATCGAGTAACGCAATCATGGCAAGCCAACGCATCCGCATTCGCCTGAAGGCGTTCGACCACCGGTTGATCGACCAGTCCGCGATGGAGATCGTCGAGACCGCGCGCCGGACCGGCGCGTTCGTGCGCGGCCCGATCCCGCTGCCGACCCGCAAGGAGCGTTTCACGCTGCTGGTCTCGCCGCACAAGGACAAGGACGCGCGCGACCAGTACGAGATCCGCACGCACAAGAGGCTGATGGACATCGTCGACCCGACGGACAAGACCGTCGACGCGTTGATGAAGCTGGACCTTGCGGCCGGCGTGGACGTGCAGATCAAGCTGAACTAGGGCTCGAGCCATGACGATGGGAGTGGTGGGACGGAAGGCGGGGATGACCCGCATCTTCACCGAGGACGGGGCGTACATCCCGGTGACGGTGATCGAGGTCACGCCGAACCGCGTGACCCAGGTGAAGAGCGCCGAGAACGACGGCTACCGCGCCGTGCAGGTGACCTGCGGCACGCGGCGGGCCTCGCGCGTGACCCGGCCGATGGTCGGGCACTTCGCGAAGGCGGGTGTCGAGGCCGGGCGCGGGCTGTGGGAGTTCCGCCTGGGAGACGGGGAAGGGGTGGACCTGGCCATCGGACAGGAAGTCCGGGTCGACATGTTCCAGGCGGGGCAGAAGGTAGACGTGACCGGCACGACCCAGGGCAAGGGGTTCGCCGGTGTCATCAAGCGCTACCACTTCAGCGCCCAGGACGCGACCCACGGCAACTCGCTCTCGCACCGGGCGCCCGGCTCCATCGGTCAGCGCCAGACGCCGGGCCGGGTGGTGAAGGGCAAGCGGATGGCGGGACATCTGGGTAACGCGCGCCGCACGTCGCAGACCCTCGAGGTCGTGCGTGTGGACGCCGAGCGTAACTTGCTGCTCGTGAGGGGCGCCGTCCCGGGCCCGAAGGGTGGCGATCTGGTCGTGCGCCCGGCGACGAAGGCGCGCTAGCGGAGAACGCGGTGATGGAGCTGGCACTTCAAGAGGCGGGCGGTACCGTGCAGGTCGCGGACGCGGTGTTCGGGGCGCGTTTCAACGAGGCCCTGGTGCACCAGGTCGTCACGAGCTACCTGGCGGGGGCCCGGTCCGGTACGCGGGCCCAGAAGACGCGGGCCGAGGTGAGTGGAGGCAACTCCAAGCCCTGGCGGCAGAAGGGCAGCGGCCGGGCCCGTGTGGGCTCGTCGCGTAACCCCATCTGGCGGGGCGGCGGCGTGACGTTCGCGGCGAAGCCGACGGACTACTCCCAGAAGGTGAACAAGAAGATGTACCGGGGCGCCATGCGCGCCATCCTGTCCGAGCTCGCGCGTCTGGATCGTCTCCAGGTGGTCGACTCCTTCGGGGTGGACGCGGCGAAGACGAAGGAGTTGGCGCAGAAGCTGAACGCGCTCGGTCTGCAGGACGTGCTGATCGTGACCGACTCGGTCGACGACCGGCTCGCCCTGGCGGCGCGCAACCTGCCGCACGTGGCCGTGGTGGCCGCGCGCAGCGTCGACCCCGTCAGCCTGATCGGTTTCGAGAACGTGCTGGTCACCGTGCCGGCGCTGCGGGCCCTCGAGGAGAGGCTGGCATGAGCGAAGAGCGCCTGATGAAGCTGTTGCTGTCGCCGCACGTGTCCGAGAAGAGCACGCGGATCGCCGACAAGAGCCGGCAGTTCGTCTTCGAGGTCGTGCCCGACGCCACCAAGCCCGAGATCAAGCAGGCCGTGGAGCTGATGTTCAAGGTCGAGGTCGAGGGGGTGCAGGTGGTCAACGTCGCCGGCAAGCGCAAGCGGTTCGGGCGCATGGCCGGGCGGCGGCCTGACTGGAAGAAGGCGTACGTTCGCCTGAAGGCCGGCCACGACATCGATTTCGTCGGCGGGCAGTAGTCGAGAGGAGCGCGAAGATGCCGATCGTCAAGGCCAAACCGACCTCTGCGGGGAGGCGCTTTGTGGTCCGGGTGAAGAACCCGGAACTGCACAAGGGCGAGCCGTACGGGCCGTTGCTGGCACCCAAGTCGCGCAACGGGGGCCGCAACACCTACGGCCGCGTGACCGTGCGCCACCAGGGCGGGGGCCACAAGCAGCGCTATCGCATCGTGGACTTCAAGCGCGACAAGGACGGGATCCCGGGGCGCGTCGAGCGGCTCGAGTACGACCCGAACCGGAGCGCCCACCTGGCGCTGGTGCTCTATGCCGACGGCGAGCGCCGGTACGTGATCGCCGCCAAGGGGCTCGGCGTGGGCGCCGAGGTGATGTCGGGGCCGGAGGCGTCGATCAAGGTGGGTAACTGCCTGCCGCTGCGCAACATCCCGGTCGGCAGCATGGTGCACTGCGTGGAGATGAAGCCCGGCAAGGGCGCCCAGATGGCGCGCTCGGCAGGGACCTCGGTGCAGATCCTGGCGCGCGAGGGCGGGAACGCGACCCTGCGCATGCGCTCTGGCGAGGTGCGCAAGGTGCCCGTGGACTGCCGCGCGGTGGTGGGAGAGGTGAGCAACGGGGAGCACAATCTGGAGTCCCTGGGCAAGGCCGGCGCCAAGCGGTGGCGGGGTATCCGCCCGACCGTTCGGGGCGTGGTCATGAACCCGGTCGACCACCCGCACGGCGGCGGCGAGGGCCGCAGCTCGGGCGGGCGGCACCCGTGCACTCCGTGGGGCGTGCCGACGAAGGGCTACAAGACCCGCAAGAACAAGCGGACGACGGGCATGATCGTGCGTCGTCGCAAACAGCGCTGATAGAGGGCTACTGCGGTGCCGCGTTCAGTCAAGAAGGGGCCGTTCGTCGATCATCACCTGGTCAAGAAGGTCGACGCGGCGCGGTCGAGCGGGACCAAGCGCCCGATCAAGACCTGGTCGCGCCGTTCCATGGTCGTGCCCGATATGGTGGGTCTGACCATTGCGGTGCACAACGGGCGTCAGCATGTGCCGGTCCTCGTGACCGAGAACATGGTGGGCCACAAGTTGGGCGAGTTCGCATCCACGCGGATATTCCGCGGGCACGCCGCGGACCGCAAGGCGAAGAAGTGAGGGGCGCCGGAATGGAGACCCGATCGACGCTGCGCTACGCGCGCATTTCGGCCCAGAAGGCGCGCCTCGTCGCCGACCTGGTGCGGGGCATGCCGGTGGACCGGGCGTTGAGCACGCTCACGTTCACCGAGAAGAAGGCTGCGGGCATCGTCCGCAAGGTGCTCGAGTCCGCGATCGCGAACGCCGAGCACAACGAAGGCGCGGACGTGGACGAGTTGAAGGTTTCGGCGATCTGGGTGGATGAAGGCCCCACCATGAAGCGCATGCACGCGCGCGCGAAGGGGCGCGGCACGCGGGTCATGAAGCGCACCAGCCACATCACCGTCAAGGTGTCGGACGACTGAGAGAGGCCGCGATGGGACACAAGGTCAACCCGACGGGCATCCGCCTCGGCATCATCAAGGACTGGACTTCGCGCTGGTTCGCGGAGGGGCGGCGCTACGCCGACAATCTGAATACGGATCTGAAGGTGCGGACCTTCTTGAAGAAGCGTCTGGCAAACGCCTCGGTGAGCCGCATCCAGATCGATCGGCCGGCGCGCAATGCGCGCATCGTGGTCCACACGGCGCGGCCGGGGATCGTGATCGGCAAGAAGGGCGAGGACATCGAGGCATTGCGCCGCGAAGTCTCGTCGATGATCGGTGTGCCCGTGCACATTGGCGTGGAGGAGATCCGCAAGCCCGAGCTGGACGCGCAGCTGGTGGCGGAGAGCGTGGCCCAGCAGCTGGAGCGCCGGATCATGTTTCGCCGTGCCATGAAGCGCGCGGTGGCCAACGCCATGCGCATCGGTGCGCAGGGCATCCGGATCAACGTCGCCGGGCGGCTGAACGGTGCGGAGATCGCGCGGGCCGAGTGGTATCGCGAAGGTCGGGTGCCGCTGCACACGCTGCGGGCGGACATCGATTACGGGTTTGCCGAGGCGCGTACCACGTACGGCGTGATCGGCGTGAAGGTCTGGATCTTCAAGGGCGAGGTCTTCGAGCGCCGGGCCGAGGTCCAGGAAGCCGCGCCCGAGAAGGCTGCGGTTGCCTGAGGGGAGTGAGAGAACATGCTGCAGCCGACCCGTACCAAGTTCCGTAAGCAGCACAAGGGCCGCAACCGCGGGCTCGCCGAGCGTGGCGGCAAGGTGAGCTTCGGCGACTTCGGGCTGAAGGCCACCACGCGCGGGCGCCTGACGGCGCGCCAGATCGAGGCGGCCCGGCGGGCCATCAGCCGCTACGTGAAGCGTGGCGGTAAGGTCTGGATCCGGGTGTTCCCCGACAAGCCGGTCTCGAAGAAGCCCCTCGAGGTCCGCATGGGCAGCGGCAAGGGCAACGTGGAGTACTGGGTGGCCCTGGTGCAGCCCGGCAAGGTGCTCTACGAGATGGAGGGCGTTCCCGAGGAGATCGCCCGTGAGGCGTTCCGGCTGGCGGCCGCGAAGTTGCCCATCCGGACGACGGTCGTGGAGAGGGTGGTGCTCTGATGAACGTGCGCGAGCTGAGAGGGAAGAACGTGGGCGAGCTCGGCGAGGAGCTGCGCGGCCGGCTGCGTGAGCAGTTCAACCTGCGTATGCAGAAGGGCTCGGGTCAGACGCCGCGGCCGCACCTGTTCAAGGCGGTGCGCAGGGAGATCGCCCGGATCAAGACGGTGATGAGCGAGCGCTCCTACGGGAGTGAGAGGTCATGAGCGAGACGACGCACACACCCCGGACCCTGGTCGGGCGGGTGGTCAGCGACAAGATGGAGAAGAGCGCCACGGTTCTCGTGGAGCGCAAGGTGAAGCACGAGCTTTACGGCAAGTACGTTCGCCGCTCGACGAAGCTGCACGTCCACGACGAGCAGAACGAGTGTCGCGAGGGCGACCTGGTGGAGGTCGTCGAAGGGCGTCCGGTCTCGAAGACGAAGGCTTGGCGTCTGCACCGGGTGGTCGAGCGGGCGCGGTGAGGGCGCCCTCAGGGCGATAGTGGGGCTGCCGCGTACGGGTACGGAGGCTGGCGATGATTCAGATGCAGACAATGCTGGACGCGGCGGACAACAGCGGCGCGCGGCGGCTCATGTGCATCAAGGTCCTTGGGGGATCGAAGAGGCGGTATGCCGGTATCGGCGACGTCATCAAGGTCACCGTGAAAGAGGCGATTCCTCGAGGCAAGGTGAAGAAGGGCGAGGTCTACAACGCCGTGGTCGTGCGCACCCGCAAGGGCGTACGGCGGGCGGACGGGTCGCTGGTGCGTTTCGATGGCAACGCGGCTGTGCTGCTCAACAACCAGCTCCAGCCCATCGGCACGCGCATCTTCGGGCCGGTCACTCGCGAACTGCGCAGCGAGCGGTTCATGAAGATCATCTCTCTGGCGCCGGAAGTGCTCTGAGGCGGTTGCGATCATGCACAGGATTCGTAAGGGTGATCAGGTCGTCGTCCAGACCGGCAAGGACAAGGGCAAGCGCGGGACGGTTCTGCGCGTGCTCGAGAATGACCGGGTGGTCGTCGAGAACGTTAACGTGGCGAAGAAGCACACTCGCCCGAACCCGATGCGCGGTGCGCAGGGCGGGATCGTGGAGAAGGAGATGCCCATCCACGTTTCGAACGTAGCGGTGTACAACCCGGGCGCCAAGAAGGGCGACCGCGTGGGATTCCGCACGCTCGAGGACGGCCGCAAGGTCCGGTACTTCAAGTCGAACGGCGAAGTCGTCGACGCGTAGGGGCGCGGCCATGTCAAGACTTCAGGAATACTACCGGGGCACTGTCGTCAAGCAGTTGACGGACAAGTTCCAGTATCCCAACCCGATGCAGGTGCCGCGCATCGTCAAGGTCACGCTCAACATGGGTGTGGGCGAGGCGGTGGGTGACCGCAAGGTGCTGGACAACGCGGTGGGGGACATGACGCAGATCGCTGGGCAGAAGCCCGTGATCACGAAGGCGCGCACCTCCATCGCCGGGTTCAAGATCCGGGCGGGCTGGCCCATCGGCTGCAAGGTGACGCTGCGCGGGGAGCGGATGTACGAGTTCCTCGACCGGCTCATCAACGTCGCGATCCCGCGTATCCGGGACTTTCGCGGGTTCAGCGGCCGGGCCTTCGACGGGCAGGGCAACTACAGCCTGGGTGTTCGGGAGCAGATCATCTTTCCCGAGATCGACTACGACAAGATCGACACGCTGCGCGGGATGGACATCACCATCACGACCAGCGCCCGGAACGACGAAGAGGGGCGCGCGCTTCTGGCGGCCTTCAACTTCCCCTTCCGGAACTAGCAGATAGGGCGGACGCAATGGCCAAGCTGTCGATGATCAACCGGGACGCGCGGCGGGCGAAGCTGGCGGTGAAGTACGCCGCGCGGCGGGCCGAGCTGAAGGCGAAGGCGAAGGATGAGCGGCTCAGCGCCGGCGAGCGCGAGGTGGCGCAGCTCGCGCTGCAGAAGCTGCCTCGGGACGCGAGCCCGACGCGGGGACGCAACCGCTGCCGGGCCACGGGCCGGCCGCACGGGTTTTATCGCAAGTTCGGGCTCGGCCGGAACAAGCTCCGCGAGGCGGCGATGCGCGGGGATGTGCCCGGGCTGGTGAAGGCGAGCTGGTAGTGCGTCGGCGAGAAGGCGCGGGCAGGGGTACAGATCTATGAGC
This sequence comes from Gammaproteobacteria bacterium, assembly GCA_017999615.1. Taxonomy (NCBI): domain Bacteria; kingdom Pseudomonadati; phylum Pseudomonadota; class Gammaproteobacteria; species Gammaproteobacteria bacterium. The sequence goes on from JAGNLM010000001.1 coordinate 161,137, forward strand.
ATGCAAGACCCGATCGGCGACATGCTGACGCGGATCCGCAACGGTCAGGCAGCGTCCAAGGTGAGGGTGACGATGCCGTCGTCCAAGCAGAAGGTGGCGATTGCCGCCGTGCTGAAGGACGAGGGCTACATCTCGGACTACGCCGTGGAGGACGCGGAGGGCCGTCCGCAGTTGTCAGTCGTCTTGAAGTACTACGAAGGCCGTCCGGTGATCACGACGCTCCAGCGGGTCACGCGCCCGGCGCGGCGGGTCTACGCCGGCAAGTCCGAGCTGCCGCGGGTGCTGGGTGGTCTGGGTGTCTCGATCGTGTCCACGCCCCAGGGCGTGATGAGCGATCGCGCCGCGCGGGCCGCCGGCCACGGTGGCGAAGTGATCTGCATCGTGGCGTGACGGAGGAGTCTACATGTCACGGGTAGCGAAGAAGCCGGTGGTGTTGCCGGCCGGGGTCCAGGTCTCGGTGGAGGGACAGCGGCTCAAGGTCCAGGGGGCCAAGGGCATGCTGGAGTACGACGTCCACCCGGAGGTGGAGGTCAAGCTCGAGAGCAACGTGCTGAGCTTCGCGCCGAGGGGACCGGAGGCGCGTGCTGACGCGCTGGCCGGGACGACGCGCGCGGTGGTGAGCGGGATCGTCACCGGCGTCAGCAAGGGGTTCGAGCGCAAGCTCACGCTGGTCGGCGTCGGTTACCGCGCCCAGGCCGCGGGCCGTGCGCTCAACCTGACGCTCGGGTTTTCGCACCCGGTGAGCTTTCCGGTCCCGGAGGGTGTCACCATCGAAACGCCGACCCAGACGGAGATCGTGATCCGGGGTGCGGACCGCCAGCAGGTGGGGCAGGTCGCCGCTGTGATCCGCCGGTACCGGCCGCCCGAGCCCTACAAGGGCAAAGGGGTCCGCTACTCCGACGAGGTCGTGGTCCGTAAGGAAGCCAAGAAGAAGTAGGGGTCGCCGTCCATGCACGCTAAGAAAGCCGAACGGCTGCGGCGCGCCGCGAAGACGCGGGTGCGCATCCAGGGGAGCGGGTCCTACCGGCTGTGTGTCTATCGCACGCCGCGGCACATCTACGCCCAGGTCATCACTCCGGCGGGCTCCGAGACGCTGGTGAGCGCGTCCACGCTCGACGCGCAGGTGAAGTCCGAGGTCAAGAACGGCGGCAACGTTGACGCCGCGCGCGTCGTCGGCCGCTTCATCGCGGAGCGGGCGCGGGCGAAGGGGATCAGCGCGGTCGCCTTCGATCGCTCCGGTTTCAAGTACCACGGCCGCGTGAAGGCCCTCGCCGACGCGGCGCGGGAGCACGGTCTGGAATTCTGAGGTTCGACTGTTATGGCGAATTACGAAGCGGCGCCGAGCCAGGACGACCTGCTGGAGAAGCTGGTCGCCGTAAACCGGGTGGCGAAGGTCGTGAAGGGCGGCCGCCAGTTCGGCTTTACCGCGCTCACGGTGGTAGGTGACGGCAAGGGGCGCGTGGGTATCGGCCGGGGCAAGGCCCGCGAGGTGCCCGTGGCGATCCAGAAGGCGATGGAGAGGGCGCGCCAGAACCTGCGCCAGGTCGCGCTGCGGGGCACGACGCTCTTCTACCCCACGACCTCCCGCCACGGGGCCGCGAAGGTGTACATGCAGCCCGCGTCGGAGGGTACCGGCATCATCGCCGGCGGCCCCATGCGGGCGGTGTTCGAGGTGCTGGGCGTGCGCGACGTGCTCGCCAAGTGCATCGGGTCCTCGAACCCCATCAACGTGGTGCGGGCCACCGTGAAGGGCCTGTTGGACATGCGCTCGCCCGAGCAGGTCGCGGCGAAGCGCGGCAAGACGCTCGAAGAGATCACGGGGTGAGCCATGACTAGCGACACGGGTGCCTCGGGGAAGCTGCGGGTCACGCTGGTGAAGAGCACCGCCGGCCGCCTCGCGAGCCACCAGGCCTGCGTACGGGGGCTGGGGCTGCGGGGCCTGAACAGCAGCGCGCTGGTGGTGGACACGGCCGCCAACCGCGGGATGATCGAGAAGGTCGCGTACCTGCTGAGGGTCGAGGAGCAATGAGCATGCGACTGAACACCCTTTCTCCGGCGCCGGGCTCCAAGTCCGAGCCCAAGCGTGTCGGCCGCGGCATCGGTTCCGGGCTCGGCAAGACCGCCGGGCGCGGGCACAAGGGCCAGTACGCCCGCACCGGGCACAAGATCGGGCCGGGCTTCGAAGGCGGGCAGATGCCGCTGCAGCGGCGCGTGCCGAAGTCGGGCTTCAAGTCCCTCATCGCCCAACGGGTCGCCGATGTCCGGTCCTGTGACCTCGCCAGGGTCCGGGCGGAGGTCATCGACCTGGAGGCGCTGCTCCTCGCCGGGCTGGTGCCGGCGCGCACGCTGCGGGCCAAGGTGATGCTGAAGGGGACCCTCGAGAAGGCCGTGACCCTGCGCGGGGTTCAGGTGACGAAGGGCGCGCGGGCGGCCATCGAGGCGGCCGGCGGCAAGGTCGAAGACTAGGACGGGGCAATCCACCGGTGGCCGAGGATCGCATGAGGGCAGGTAGTGGCGTGCCGAAGCTCGGGCAGATGACCGAGCTCAAGCAGCGCATCCTGTTCCTGTTGGGCGCGCTCGTGGTCTACCGCATTGGGGCGCACATCCCGGTGCCGGGAATCGACCCCGCCGCCCTGCAGGAGCTCTTCAACCAGCAGCGGGGCACGATCCTGGACATGTTCAACATGTTCTCGGGCGGCGCCCTGCGGCGGTTCTCGCTCTTCGCGCTCGGCATCATGCCGTACATCTCGGCCTCCATCATCCTGCAGCTGCTGACGGTGGTGCACCCGAAGCTCGAGCAGTTGAAGAAGGAGGGGGAGCACGGCCGCCGGAAGATCAATCAGTACACGCGCTACGGGACGGTCGGCCTGGCCACCTTCCAGGCGCTCGGCGTGGCCATCGCCCTCGAGGGGCAGCAGGCGGCCGGTGCCCACGTGGTGATCGACCCCGGCCTCGGCTTCCGGATGATTGCGGTCATCAGCCTGGTCACCGGGACCATGTTCCTGATGTGGCTCGGCGAGCAGGTCACGGAGCGCGGCATCGGCAACGGCATCTCGATGATCATCTTCGCCGGTATCGTCGCGGGTCTGCCGGGCGCCATCGGGGGCACGCTGGAGCTCGCCCGCACCGGGGAGCTGCACACCCTCACGGTGTTCCTGCTCCTCGCGGTGATCCTGGTGGTGACGGGCTTCGTGGTGTTCGTGGAGCGCGGGCAGCGGCGCATCACGGTGAACTATGCCAAGCGCCAGGTCGGGCGGAAGATGTACGCCGGCCAGACCAGCCACCTGCCGCTGAAGGTGAACATGTCGGGCGTGATCCCGCCCATCTTCGCCTCCAGCATCATCCTGTTCCCGTCCTCGGTGGCGAGCTGGTTCGGGTCGGGGGACGGGTTCGGCTGGCTGAAGGACCTCGCGGGGACGCTCTCGCCCGGTCAGCCGCTGTACGTGCTGATCTACACGGTCGCGATCGCCTTCTTCGCCTTCTTCTACACCGCCCTCGTGTTCAACCCGAGGGAGACGGCGGACAACCTGAAGAAGTCGGGGGCGTTCATCCCGGGGATCCGGCCGGGCGACCAGACGGCGCGCTACGTCGATGGCGTGATGAGCCGGCTGACGCTCGCAGGGGCGATCTACCTGGTGGCGGTGTGCCTGCTGCCGGAGTTCATGATCCTGAACTGGAACGTGCCGTTCTACTTTGGCGGCACCTCGCTCCTGATCGTCGTGGTGGTGGTGATGGACTTCATGGCGCAGGTCCAGGCGCACCTGATGTCTCACCAGTATGAGGGCCTTCTGAAGAAGGCCAATCTCAGAGGTTTCGGACGCGTCGGGGCGCCACGCTAGGCGGCCGGTGCGGGAGGCGCAGCGATGAAAGTCAGGGCATCGGTCAAGAAGGTCTGCCGCAAGTGCAAGATCATCCGTCGCAAGGGTGTGGTCCGGGTGATCTGCTCGGATCCCAAGCACAAGCAGCGGCAGGGTTGACTCGTAACGCAGTAATGGTTTGAACGAAGGGCGCAAACGCGGTACACTTTCCCGCTTTCCGCGGGCGTCCGTACACACAGGAGAGAGGGGCAGATGGCCCGTATCGCTGGCATCAACCTTCCCGCGAACAAGCACACGCGGATCGCGTTGACCTACATCTTCGGCATCGGGCACACCCGCGCGGGGCTCATCTGCGAGCGGGCCGGCATCGAGCCGGCGCGCAAGCTGAGGGAGCTCACGGAAGAGGAGCTCGACCGGTTGCGCGCGGAGGTCGGGCGGTTCCCCGTAGAGGGCGACCTGCGGCGCGAAGTCTCCATGAGTATCAAGCGTCTGATGGACCTCGGGTGTTACCGGGGGATCCGCCACCGCCGCGGGCTGCCGGTTCGGGGCCAGCGTACTCGGACCAACGCGCGTACCCGGAAGGGTCCGCGCCGGATGATCAGGAAGTAGACAGGGTGAGTTTCCGGTATGGTGAAGCCTAAGGCGGCGGCACGCACTCGCAAGAAGGTCAAGAAGAACGTCGTGGACGGCGTGGCGCACGTGCACGCGTCCTTCAACAACACCATCATCACGATCACCGACCGGCAGGGCAACACGCTGGCGTGGGCGACTTCCGGGGGCAGCGGTTTCCGCGGCTCGCGCAAGAGCACGCCCTTCGCCGCCCAGGTCGCTGCGGACCGCGTGGGTCAGGTGGTGAAGGAATACGGGATGAAGAACGTGGAGGTGCGCGTCAAGGGTCCTGGCCCTGGGCGCGACGCCGCGGTGCGGGCGCTCAACAACGTCGGTTTCCGCGTGAACAGCATTTCCGACGTGACCCCGATCCCCCACAATGGGGTTCGTCCCCCGAAGAAGCGCCGCGTCTGAGGCAGGAGGCGAGCTTGGCCAGATACATCGGAGCGGAGTGTCGCTTGTGCCGTCGGGAGGGCGCGAAGCTCTTCCTCAAGGCGGAGAAGTGCTTCACGAGCAAATGTCCGTTCGAGTCGCGGGGCTTCCCCCCGGGCCAGCACGGGCAGCGCCGCACGCGGGTGTCGGACTACGCCTCGCAGCTGCGCGAGAAGCAGAAGCTGCGCCGGGTCTACGGGATGCTGGAGCGGCAGTTCCGCCGCTACTACGCCGAGGCCGACCAGCGCAAGGGCTCGACCGGCGAGAACCTGCTGAAGCTCCTCGAGAGCCGGCTGGACTGCGTCGTGCAGCGGATGGGATTCGCCGCCTCGCGCAGTGAGGCGCGCCAGTTGGTCCGGCACAACGGAATCACCGTGAACGGGCGCAAGCTGAATATCCCGTCGTACCAGGTTCGTCCCAACGACGTGGTCGCGGTGTCCGAGCGTGCGCGGCAGCAGATGCGGATCCAGGCGGCCATGCAGATGGCTCAGCAGCGCGGCTTCCCGGAGTGGGTGGACGTGGACCCCAAGGAGTTGAAGGGGACCTTCAAGAACATTCCGGATCGCAGCGACCTGCCTTCGGAGATCAACGAGCACCTCGTGGTCGAGTTGTACTCCAAGTAGGCGCCAGCCCGGAGACGTGCGATGCAGTCGAATCTGACAGAGCTCCTCAGGCCGCGTCTGGTCGAGGTGAAGCCGCTGGGCGGGCATGTCTCGAAGCTCGCGGTCGAGCCCCTCGAGCGGGGGTTTGGCCACACGCTCGGCAATGCGCTGCGCCGCGTCCTTCTGTCTTCGATCCCCGGGGTGGCGGTGGTCGAGGTCGACGTGGACAACGTCCTGCACGAGTACACCACCATCGAGGGTGTGCAGGAGGACGTGACCGAGATCCTGCTGAACCTCAAGGGGCTGGCCATCAGGCTCCACGCCCGGGACGAGGCGACCCTGACCCTGAGCAAGAAGGGGCCGGGGGAGGTGCGGGCGAGTGACATCACGCTCGATCACGACGTGGAGATCGTCAACCCCGACCACCTGATCGCGCATCTGACCAAGGCGGGTCATCTGTCGATGACGCTGAAGGTCGTCCGGGGCCGGGGCTATCAGCCGGCCGCGGTGCGCGTGAGCGAGCAGACGGCGGATCGCCCCATCGGGAAGCTCCTCCTGGACGCCTCGTTCAGTCCCGTGCGCCGGGTGTCCTACGCGGTCGAGAACGCGCGCGTCGAGCAGCGCACCGACCTGGACCGGCTGGTGATCGAGCTCGAGACGAACGGGACCATCGAGCCGGAGGATGCCGTGAGGCGCGCCTCGCGCGTGCTGCAGGAGCAGCTCTCGGTGTTCGTCGACCTGAGCGGGGAGGCGAAGCCGGCGATGCCCGATCTGGGCAGCCAGCCCGGCGTCGACCCGATCCTGCTGCGCCCGGTGGACGACCTGGAGCTCACGGTCCGTTCGGCGAACTGTCTGAAGGCAGAGGGCATCTATTACGTCGGTGATCTGATTCAGAGGACCGAGGTGGAGCTGCTCAAGACGCCGAACCTCGGCAAGAAGTCGCTGACCGAAATCAAGGACGTGCTGGCCTCGCGCGGGCTGTCCCTCGGGATGCGGCTCGAGAACTGGCCCCCCGTGGGGCTCTACGAAAAGGATTCCGGGGACTGAGCGCGTGAGCGGCTCGGGCTTCGAAACCAGCATCAGGAACGATTCCCATGCGACACCGTAACAGTGGCCGAGCGCTGAGCCGTACCAGTGCCCACCGGCGGGCCATGTTCCGCAACATGAGCGCGTCGTTGTTCCGGCACGAGCTGATCCGCACGACCCTGCCGAAAGCCAAGGAGCTTCGCAGCATTGCCGAGCCCCTGATCACGATGGCCAAGGAGGACAGCGTGCACCACCGCCGGCTGGCTTTCGCCCGCCTGCGGGACCGCGAGGTGGTGACCAAGCTCTTCAACGAGCTGGGCCCGCGCTACCGGGCGCGCCCTGGTGGCTATCTGCGGATCCTGAAGATCGGCTACCGGGCCGGGGATAACGCCCCGATGGCGCTCATCGAGCTGGTCGACCGCCCGGAGGCCGCCGCAGAGCTGCCGGCCAGCTGAGCCAGGCGGTGACTCGAGGTTGCGAGAGGCCGGGCATTGCCCGGCCTCTGCTTTTCGGAGGTCGACGGGATTTCCTTGACGGGGGTTGACGGGCTTCCCTCGTCCGGGGTCAGCGGGGTGCGAGCTTGCGCTTGAGGATCTCGTTCAGCTGGCCGGGGTTGGCCTTGCCCCCCGAGACCTTCATGACCTGGCCGACGAAGAACCCCAGGAGCTTATCCTTGCCCGCGCGGTAGCCGGCGACCTGCTCGGGGTTGGCGGCCATGACCTGCTCCACCAGGCGCTCGATGGCGCCGGTGTCCGTGACCTGGCGCAGGCCCCGGCGCTCGATGACGGCCTCGGCGTCGCCTTCACCGGCCCACATCGCCTCGAAGACCTCCTTCGCGATCTTCCCGGAGATGGTCCCGTCGGCGATCCGGCGCAGCAGCCCGCCGAGGGCCTCGGGGCCCACGGGGCTCGCCGTGACCTCGAGATTGCCCTTGTTGAGGGCGCCGGACAGCTCGCCCATGACCCAGTTGGCGGCGAGCTTCGGCTCCCCCCCGGCGGCGCGCAGGGTGGACTCGTAGAAGTCCGCCATCTCGCGCGTCGCGGTGAGCACCCCCGCGTCGTAGGGCGACAGGCCGTAGTCCCGCGTGAAGCGGGACTTGCGGGCGTCCGGCAGCTCGGGCAGGGTCGCCTTCACCTCCTCGATGAAGGATTCCTCCAGGACGAGCGGCAGCAGGTCGGGGTCGGGGAAGTAGCGGTAGTCGTTCGCCTCCTCCTTGCTGCGCATGGGCCGCGTCTCGCCCCGGTCGGGGTCGTACAGGCGCGTCTCCTGCTGCACCTTGCCCCCCGAATCCAGGAGTGCGATCTGGCGCTCCACCTCGTACTGGATCGCCCGTTCCACGAAGCGGAAGGAGTTCAGGTTCTTGATCTCGGCGCGGGTGCCGAAGGTCGCCTGCCCTCGCGGGCGCACGGAGACGTTGGCGTCGCAGCGGAACGAGCCCTCCTGCATGTTGCCGTCGCAGATCTCGAGATAGCGCACCAGGGCGTGCAGCCGCTTCATGTACGCCACCGCCTCGCGGGGGGAGCGCAGGTCCGGCTCGGAGACGATCTCCAGCAGCGGCGTGCCGGCGCGGTTCAGGTCGATCCCGGTGAGCCCGTGGAAGTCCTCGTGCAGCGACTTCCCGGCGTCCTCCTCCAGGTGTGCCCGGGTGATGCCGACCCGCTTCGTGCTGCCGTCCTCGAGCTCGATGTCCAGGTGGCCGCCCGCGACCACGGGGAGCTCGTACTGGCTGATCTGGTAGCCCTTGGGCAGGTCGGGGTAGAAGTAGTTCTTGCGGGCGAACACCGAGCGGCGCGCCACCGCGCCGCCGACGGAGAGCCCGAACTTCACGGCCATGCGCACGGCGCCCGCGTTGAGCACCGGGAGCACGCCCGGCAGGCCCAGGTCCACGGCGCAGGCCTGGGTGTTCGGCTCGGCGCCGAAGGCGGTGGAAGCGCCCGAGAAGATCTTGCTGCGCGTGGCGAGCTGGGCGTGGATCTCGAGCCCGATGACGGTTTCCCAGTCCATGTGTGTCACTCGAATCCCGGCGGCACGCGCTGGTGCCAGTCCGTGAGTTGCTGGTAGCGGTGGCCGACGTTGAGGAGCCGGGCCTCCGAGAAGTAGTCGCCGATCACCTGCAGGCCCACCGGCAGCCCGTCGACGAGGCCGGCCGGCAGCGCGACCGCGGGCAGTCCCGCCAGGTTGACGGCGATGGTGTAGATGTCCGAGAGGTACATCTGCACCGGGTCGCTCGTCTTCTCGCCGAGCCGGAAGGCGGTCGACGGGGAGGTCGGGCCCACCAGCACGTCGACCTCCGCGAACGCCCGGCGGAAGTCGTCGGCGATCAGACGGCGGACCTGCTGGGCCTTGAGGTAATAGGCGTCGTAGTAGCCCGCCGACAGGGCGTAGGTGCCGATCATGATCCGGCGCTTCACCTCGGCGCCGAAGCCCTCGGAGCGCGAGCGCTTGTAGAGGTCCTCGAGGCCCTTCGGCTCGGCACAGCGGTGGCCGTAGCGCACCCCGTCGAAGCGGGAGAGATTCGAGGAGCACTCGGCCGGGGCCACCACGTAGTAGACCGGGACCGCGAGCGAGCTGTTCGGCAGGCTCACCTCGCGCACCCGCGCCCCGAGCCCCTCGAGCTCGCGCACCGCCGCCTCCACCACCGCACCCACGCGGGGGTCGAGCCCCTCGCCGAAGTACTCCTTCGGGAGCCCCACCCGCAGGCCCTCGAGGGGTGCGTCGAGCGCGGCCAGGTAGTCGTCCACCGGACGGTCGAGGCTGGTGGAGTCACGCGGGTCGAAGCCGGCCATGGCGGAGAGGAGCCAGGCCGCGTCCTCCGCGCTGCGCGCGAAGGGGCCACCCTGGTCGAGGCTCGATGCAAAGGCCACCATCCCGTACCGGGAGACCCGCCCGTAGGTGGGCTTCAGGCCCGTGAGCCCGGTGAGGGCCGCGGGCTGGCGGATGGAGCCGCCCGTGTCGGTGCCGGTGGCGACGGGGGCGAGGCGGGCGGCCACTGCGGCGGCCGAGCCGCCGGAGGATCCTCCGGGCACCCGCCCGGGGTCCCAGGGGTTGCGCACGGGCCCGTAGAAGCTGGTCTCGCTCGACGAGCCCATCGCGAACTCGTCCATGTTGGTCTTGCCGAGCATCACCATGCCCGCCGCCGCGACGCGCTCCACGACCGTCGCGTCGTACGGGGCGACGAAGGGGTCGAGCATGCGCGACCCGCAGGAGGTGCGCACGCCGAGGGTGCAGAAGATGTCCTTGTGGGCCATCGGCACCCCGGTGAGGGGGCCCCCCTCACCTGCGGCGCGGCGGCGGTCGGCCTCGCGGGCTTGCCTCAGGGCCTGCTCCTCGGTGACGGTGACGAAGCTGTTGAGCTGCCCGTCCAACCGGGCGATGCGCCCGAGGAAGTGGCGGGTGAGCTCCTCGCTGGAGACCTCCCTGCGGTTGAGGGCGGCGGCAATCTCGGCTACGGAACGGTTGTGCATTCGGGTCTTACCAGACTCCAGCAGATTGATTGATCGGTCCCGCCGGGCCGTACGCCGGGGAAGCCCCACAGGGCTGTGAATCTGGGACGGGGCTCACTCGATGACCCGGGGCACGAGGTAGAGTCCGGCCTCGGTGAGGGGGGCCGTGGATTGGAAGAGCTCGCGCTGGTCCGTCTCGGTCACCGCGTCGGGCCGCAGGCGCTGGTGGGCATCCAGGGGGTGGGCCATGGGTGGCACGCCCGCCGTGTCCACGCGCTGCAGCTGCTCCACCAGGTCCAGGATGCTCGAGAGCTCCCGCACGTAGCGGGCGATGTCCTCCTCGGCCAGGGCGAGCCGGGCCAGGTGGGCGATGTTTTCGACGTCCTTTCCGCTCAGGGGCATAGGGTTGTGTCCGCGCTTGCGGCGGTGGCCGGGTTGCCGGCGAAAATGGCCGCTGATAGAGTATTGGGCTCTCGCGCCGGTTGACGAGGGACCGTCGCCAGGCGGCCCACCCGCGCATTATATCGCCTCTTCCTGCACTATCGGCCCACGGCCCGGACCCTTCCTATGTTCCTCAAGAGCCTCAGGGGTATCTTCTCCAACGACCTGTCGATCGACCTCGGCACCGCCAACACGCTCATCTACGTGCGGGGCCAGGGCATCGTCCTGAACGAGCCCTCTGTGGTGGCCATCCGCCATGAGCGGGGCCCCGGCGGTGCCAAGACGATCGCCGCCGTCGGCAACGACGCGAAACGGATGCTCGGGCGCACGCCGGGCCACATCACGGCGATCCGGCCGATGCGCGACGGCGTCATCGCGGACTTCACCGTGACCGAGAAGATGCTCCAACACTTCATCCACAAGGTGCACGCGAACCGCTTCCTGCGGCCGAGCCCGCGGGTGCTGGTGGGGGTGCCGAGTGGCTCGACCCAGGTGGAGCGCCGGGCGATCCGCGAGTCCGCCGGCGGGGCCGGGGCGCGCGAGGTCTACCTGATCGAGGAGCCCATGGCCGCGGCCATCGGCGCGGGCCTGCCGGTGAGCGAGGCGAGCGGATCGATGGTGGTGGACATCGGCGGCGGCACCACGGAGGTCGCGGTCATCTCCCTGAACGGCATCGTCTACGCCTCCTCGGTGCGCATCGGGGGCGACCGCTTCGACGAGGCCATCATCAACTACGTGCGCCGCAACTACGGTAGCCTCATCGGCGAGGCGACGGCCGAGCGCGTGAAGCACGAGATCGGGTCGGCCTACCCGGGGAACGAGCTGCGGGAGATCGAGGTCCGCGGCCGCAACCTGGCCGAGGGTGTGCCCCGCAGCTTCATGCTGAACAGCAACGAGATCCTGGAGGCCCTCCAGGAGCCCCTGTCCGGGATCGTGAGCGCGGTGAAGACCGCGCTTGAGCAGACCCCCCCCGAGCTGGGGGCGGACGTGGCCGAGCGCGGGATGGTGCTCACCGGCGGTGGCGCGCTCCTGCGCGACCTCGACCGGCTGTTGATGGAGGAGACCGGCCTGCCCGTGATCATCGCCGAGGACCCCCTTACCTGCGTCGCGCGCGGGGGAGGGCGGGCCCTCGAGATGATGGACGAAAAGGGCGTGGACGTGTTCGCCAGCGAGTAGGACCCTCTCCCCGGCTCGTGCGCCGCTCGCTACACTCGAGACAGTCCCGGCTCGAGCGCGCGGCGTCGCACGCGCGGGGTCGATCACCCGCCGTGAGCCCCGCCGAGGCGTTCCCCGCGGGGGCGGCGACGAGGTGGCACCCATAGCCCCGGCCAAGCCCCTGTTCTCGCCCGGTCCCGCCCTCAGCCTGCGGCTGGTGGCGTTCGTCCTGGCGTCCCTCGTGCTGATGACGGTGGACCACCGTTACCGGCACCTGGAGGTGGTGCGGGCGGGCCTGTCGGTTCTGGTCCTGCCGCTGCAGCTCGCGGTGAACGCCCCGTTCCAGCTCGCTCAGTGGGGGAGCGACCGTCTCGCGACCCGGCGCTCGCTGATGGACGAGAACGCGCGGCTGCGCGCCGAGCGCCTGCTCATCGACGCGCGCCTGGGGCGGTTCTCGGACCTCGAGGCCGAGAACCGGCGGCTGCGTGAGCTGCTGGACTCCTCCTCGCGGGTCGGGGAGCGGGTCCTGGTCGCCGAGGTGATGGCGGTCGACATGGACCCCTTCTCCCACAAGATCCTCCTGAATCGCGGCTCGCGGGACGGCGCCTTCATGGGCCAGCCGCTCATCGACGCGAACGGCGTGATGGGGCAGGTGGTGCACGTGACGCCGTTCTCCTCCACCGCGCTCCTGGTCACCGACCCCAACCACGCCCTGCCCGTGCAGGTCACGCGCAACGGGCTGCGGGCGATCGCCATTGGCCGCGGGGTGAGCAGCGGGCTCGAGCTCGCTCACATGCCGCTCAACGCGGACGTGCGGGTCGACGACCTGGTGGTGACCTCGGGGCTGGACGGGAGATTCCCCTCCGGGTACCCCGTGGGCCGCGTGAGTCAGGTGCGCCTGGACACCGGACGGCCGTTCGCCGAGGTCCGCGTGGAGCCCTCGGCCCACATGGAGCGCAACCGCGAGGTCCTGCTGGTGTGGGGCGCGGGGCAGCGCCCCAGCGAGGGGGCCCGGACCCCCGCCGCCGCGAGGGGAGGGTCGTGAGCCCGCCGTCGCCACGCCGGGGCACCGTCACCATCGCCGTGAGCTTTCTCGTGGCGCTGGTCCTGACGGCGCTGCCGCTCCCCCACTGGGCCGAGCCCTGGCGGCCCGCCTGGGTGACGCTGGTGCTCGCCTACTGGGTGCTCGCGCTCCCGCACCGCGTGGGCCTCGGCGTGGCGTGGGGGCTCGGCCTGCTGCTCGACGTGATGACCGGGGCGCTCCTCGGGCAGCACGCGCTCAGCCTCTCGCTGGTGGCGTTCCTCGCGTTGCGCCTGCACCAGCGCCTGCGCGTGCTCTCGCCCTGGGAGCAGGGCGTCAGCATCTTCCTCCTCGTCGTCCTCGACCGGGCGCTCTCCCTGTGGGTCACCGGGATCCAGGGCATGCCGACCGAGGCGCGGGCGATCTGGGCCCCGGCGGTGACCAGCACGCTCCTCTGGCCCTGGCTGTTCGTCGTCCTGCGCGACGTGCGCCGCCGCTATCAGGTCTCCTAGGCCCCGGGCGCCCTGAGCCGTGCGTCTGGACAGCCGAATGCGGGACCGGATGCAGGAATCCCTGCTGGTGGCGAACCGGCTCGTGCTCTCCCTCGTCGGCGTGCTCCTGCTGGTCGGCGCCCTGGTCGGGCGACTGTTCTATCTCCAGGTCGTCAGCCACGACCACTTCGCCACGCTGTCCGAGGACAACCGGGTCAAGCTGGTGCCGGTGCCGCCCACGCGCGGACAGGTCTACGACCGGCACGGCGTGCTGCTGGCCCACAACCAGCTGTCCTTCGGCCTGGAGGTGACCCCGGAGTCGGTGCCGGACATGGAGCGCACGCTCGCGGACCTCGCGGAGGTGATCGAGGTCCGGGCCGGGGAGCTCACCCGCTTCCGCTCGCTCCTCAAGCGCCGGAGGCGCTTCGAGAGCGTGCCGCTGCGCCTCAACCTGAGCGAGGAGGAGGTGGCCCGGTTCGCCGTGAACCGCCACCGCTTCCCCGGCGTCGACGTGGAGGCCCGCCTCACCCGGTACTATCCCCTCGGGGTCTCGTCGGCGCACGTGGTGGGCTACGTGGGGCGAATCGACGAGCAGGAGCTGCAGACGCTGGACGGTGCCGATTACGCCGGCACCACCCACATCGGCAAGACCGGGGTGGAGAAGGCGTACGAGGAGTCCCTGCACGGGCGGGTGGGCTACGAGCAGGTCGAGGCCAACGCGGCGGGGCGCCTCCTGCGGGTGCTCTCGCACCGCCCGGCGGTTTCGGGCAAGGACGTGTACCTGCACGTGGACATGTCCCTGCAGCTCGCGGCCGAGGAGGCCCTGGGGGAGGAGAACGGGGCGGTGGTGGCCATCGAGCCCCACACCGGCGCGGTCCGGGCCCTCGTGAGCCGGCCGGGCTTCGACCCCAATCCGTTCGTCAACGGGATCGACGCGGCGAGCTACCGGGCCCTGCAGAGCGCCCGGGAGCGGCCCCTCTACAACCGGGCCCTGCGCGGGCAATACCCGCCGGGGTCGACGGTGAAGCCCTTCATGGCGCTGGCGGGCCTCTTCTACAACGTCGGGCTGGCGACCGGAGCCACCTACTGCCGTGGCTCCTTCTCCCTGCCGGGGGTGAGCCACGTCTTCCGGGACTGGAAGAGGGGAGGGCACGGCCGGGTCGACCTGAATCTGGCGATCATGCGGTCCTGCGACGTCTACTTCTACGAGATGGCGCTCGCCCTCGGGATCGACCGTATGCACGAGTTCATGTCGGGGTTTGGGTTCGGCCAGCCGACCGGCATCGACGTGGGAGGGGAGCTCCCGGGCCTCATGCCGTCGACCGAGTGGAAGAAGACCCGCCGGGGCCAGAACTGGTATCTGGGGGAGACCGTCAACGCGGGGATCGGCCAGGGCTACTGGCTCGCCACCCCCGTTCAGCTCGCGACCGCGACGGCGGCGATGGCCACGCGGGGGCAGCGCGTGGAGCCGCGGGTGGCCCGGGCGGTGGTGGATCCGGCGACCGGGCGGATGACGCCGGTCACGCCGCGCACGAAGCACACCGGCCCGCCGGAGTCGAGCCGTTTCTGGGACAAGGTCATCGAGGGTATGGTGAACGTCGTCCACAGCCCCGGGGGCACGGCGCTGCGCGTCGGCGCCGACGCGCGCTACCGGATCGCCGGAAAGACCGGCACCGCGCAGGTGTTCTCCCTGCGGGGCGGCAAGTACAACGAGAAGACGGTGGAGAAGCACCTGCGGGACCACGCGCTCTTCATCGCCTTCGCGCCGGCCGAGGACCCCCGGATCGCGGTCGCCGTGCTGGTGGAGAACGGCGGCGGCGGGTCGCGCACGGCGGCGCCCGTCGCGCGCAAGGTCATGGACCACTACCTGCTCGGGGGCACCGGGGCGTCCACCACGGATCCCCTCAGCGGTGCCGGAGAGGAAGAGGAGGAAGAGGAGTGAGCCTCCTTCCCGACGACCGGGCGAACCGTCTGATGCAGGCTCCGCTGCACCTGGACGTGCCGCTGCTCACGGGGATCCTCCTGCTCTCCGCCCTCGGGGGGGTGGTCCTGTACTCCGCGAGCGGGCAGAGTCTCGACGTGTTGTTGCGCCAGGGCCTGCGCTTCGCGCTCGCCCTGACCGTGATGGCGTTGGTCGCCCAGATCCCGCCCCAGCTGATGTTCCGCTGGGCGCCGTGGCTGTACGTCGCGGGGGTGCTCCTCCTCGTCGCGGTGATGGTGGCGGGGGACGTGGGCAAGGGTGCCCAGCGCTGGCTCGACCTGAAGTTCGTGCGCTTTCAGCCCTCGGAACTGGTCAAGGTCACCGTGCCCCTGATGCTCGCCCGCTTCCTCTCCGAGGGCGCCCTGCCGCCGAGCTTCCCGCGGGTGATCGGCGCCGCCCTCCTGGTCCTCCTGCCCACCGCCCTGATTGCCCGGCAGCCGGACCTGGGCACCGCGCTCCTGGTGGGCGCCTCGGGGGCCTTCGTGCTGTTCCTCGCGGGTCTGCGCTGGCGGCTCATCGGCCTGCTGGTGGGCGCCATCGGGGCCGCGGCGCCGGTTGCCTGGATGTTCCTGCGGGACTACCAGCGCCAGCGCGTGCTGACCTTCCTCGACCCGCAGAACGACCCCCTCGGCTCGGGCTACCACATCATCCAGTCCAAGATCGCCATCGGCTCCGGGGGGCTCTACGGCAAAGGGTGGCTGAACGGGACCCAGTCGCACCTGGATTTCCTCCCCGAGCGCGCCACGGACTTCATCTTCGCCGTGGTGAGCGAGGAGTTCGGACTGTTGGGGGTGGGAGTGCTGCTCGCCCTCTACCTGTACATCATCGCCCGCGGGCTCTACGTCGCCTCGAAGGCGCAGGAGAACTTCGGGCGCCTGCTGGGCGGCAGCCTGATCCTGACCTTTTTCGTGTACGTGTTCGTCAACGTGGGGATGGTGACGGGCCTGCTGCCGGTCGTGGGGGTGCCGCTGCCGCTGGTGAGCTATGGGGGGACCTCGCTCGTGACGGTGATGGCGGGCTTCGGTATCCTGATGGCGGTGTACTCCCACCAGCGGCCGGTTGCCCGTTGAGCAGCGGTGAAGACCTTGCCCCGAGCGTCTGAGCAGTCCCGGCCGTGCCCCCTGGCGCGTCACGGCCCCGGCGGGTGCGAGCCCCGGGCCGGGCGGACGCTCGCGGCGGCGCTGCTCGCCGTGCCGGCACTCCTCGCCGCGCCCGGGCTTCTCGCGGGGGCGGGGGGCGGGATGCTCGACCTGCCCGGCGTGTCCGGCTTCCTGGAGGAGGTGTCCGAGCGCTACGGATATCCCCGGGCGGAGCTCGAAGAGGTGCTCGCCCGGGCCGAGGTGCAGCCCTCCGTGCTCGAGGCGATCGCCCGGCCGGCCGAGGCGAAGCCCTGGCACGAGTACCGGCGCATCTTCCTCACCCGGGAGCGGGTGGCGGGTGGCGCGGCGTTCTGGCGCGACCACGCCGCGGCCCTCGAGCGGGCGAGCCACCAATATGGCGTTGCGCCCGAGGTGATCGTCGCGATCATCGGGGTGGAGACCCGCTACGGCCGGAACACCGGCGGCTACCGGGTGCTGGACGCCCTCGCAACGCTGGCCTTCCAGTACCCGCGCCGGGCCGTGTTCTTCCGCAAGGAGCTCGAGAACTTCCTCGTGCTGACGCGCGAAGAGGGGCTGTCGCCGCTGGAGCCCCGGGGCTCCTACGCGGGCGCGATGGGCATCCCGCAGTTCATGCCGAGCAGCTACCGGAGCCACGCCGTGGACCTCGACTCCGACGGGCGCCGGGACATCTGGCGCAACCCCGCGGATGCCGTCGGCAGCGTCGCCAGCTATCTGCGCGCCCACGGCTGGGAGCCGGGAGGGCCGGTGGCCTGGCCCGCGACGGCCGTCGGGCCGGAGGCGGCGCAGCTGGCTCGGGCTGGCCTCAGGCCGAGCCTTACGGCAGCCCGCCTCGCGGAGACGGGCGTCCGATTCCAGGGCGAGCTGCTCCCCGAGGGACTGGCCACCCTGGTCGAGCTGGAGGTCCGGGATGGCCTCGAGTACTGGGTGGGGTTGCAGAATTTCTACGCCATCACGCGCTACAACCACAGCCCACTCTATGCCATGGCGGTGCACCTCTTGTCGCAGGAAATCAAGGCGGCTCGCGGGTCGGGGAGGACCTGAGGCCTTGAATCCGCCGCTCAACCGTCCGGCTGCCCCTCGCTACCCGGACCCGCTCCTTCGGAGGCAATCCAGGACCATGATGCGCATCCGGTCTCTCGTCACCGTTTCCCTCTTCGCCGTGGCCAGCCTGGCCGGGGCCGCCCCTGCCGGCGCGCCAGCGCCTGCCGCGCCTGCTCCGGCGGCGGCCGCCGCCCCCGCGAAGCCCGCCCCCCCGCCGGCCCCCGCCGTGAGCGCCCCGGCCGCAAAGCCTGCCGCCCCTGCCGCCGCGTCCCCCGCGCCGGTGACGCCCGTCGTCGCGGCGAAGGCTCACCTGCTCCTCGACTACTACACGGGGCAGGTGCTGAGCGAGCAGAACGCGGACCTGCGCCTCGAGCCCGCGAGCCTCACCAAGATCATGACGGCCTATGTCGTCTTCGACGCACTGAAGAACGGCAAGATCCGGATGTCGGACCAGGTCGTCATCAGCGAGCGGGCCTGGAAGATGGGCGGCTCGCAGATGTTCATCGAGGTCGGCAAGCAGGTCGCCGTGGAGGACCTGCTGAAGGGGATGGTGATCCAGTCCGGCAACGACGCGTCGGTCGCGCTCGCCGAGCACGTCGCCGGGAGCGAGGACGTGTTCGCCGGCCTGATGAACCGGCACGCCGAGCGCCTGGGGATGGTCAACAGCCACTTCACCAACGCGAGCGGCCTGCCCGACCCGGCCCTCTATACGACGGCCCGCGACCTGGCGACCCTCGGTGCCGCGCTGGTGCGGGACTTCCCCGAGTACTACCCGATGCACGCGATGCGCGAGTTCACCTTCAACAACATCGTGCAGCAGAACCGCAACCGGCTCCTCGGCCTGGAGGCGGGGGTGGACGGCATCAAGACGGGCCACACGGCGACGGCGGGCTACTGCCTGGTGGTCTCCGGCGAGCGCGAGAACATGCGCCTGGTCGGGGTCCTGATGGGCGCCGAGAGCGAGAAGGTGCGCACCGCCGAGGCCCGCAAGCTGCTCGGCTTCGGCTTTCGCTTCTTCGAGGGCCAGAAGCTGCACGCGGCCAACGTGTCGCTCGCCCGGACCCGGGTCTGGAAGGGAGAGGTGAAGGAGCTCGACGTGGGGGTCGCCAGCGACCTCCAGGTGACGGTACCCCGGGGCCAGGCGGGCAAGGTCTCCGAGACCCTGGAGGTGAATCCCAGGATCGTGGCCCCCCTGCGCAAGGGGGACACCGTCGGCACGGTGAGGGTCCTGTTCGCCGGCAAGGAGCTGACGAGCCGGCCGCTCGTCGCGCTGCGCAGCGTCGAGCAGGGCGGCATCGTGCGCCGCTGGCTCGACGCCGCCTGGCTCTGGTGGAAGGGGTAGGGGGGCGAGACCCCCGAGGGAGGCCCCGCGGTGCTGGTGACCGCAACCTACCTGGCCGTGGGCAGCGTCGCCGGGGTGCTGGCGGGTCTGCTCGGGGTCGGGGGCGGGCTCGTCATCGTCCCCGCCCTCGCGTGGGTCTTCCGAGAGTCCGGCTTCCCGGCTTCGGCCTTGATGCACATGGCCGTGGGGACCTCCCTCGCCACCATCGTCGCCACTGCCGCGTCCTCGGTGCGGGCCCACCACGCGCGGGGGGCGGTGCGCTGGGAGCTCGCCGCGCGCCTGGCCCCCGCGGTGGTGGCCGGTGCCCTGGCCGGGGCGGCGCTGGCAGCGGGGCTCTCGACCCGCTGGATGACCGGGCTGTTCGGGCTGCTCGAGGTCCTGGTCGGGGGCTACATGCTCGCGAAGCGAGACCGGGGGCCGGCTGAAGCGGCCACCTCCGTGCCCGGGACGCTCAAGGTCGCGCTCGCCGGGGCGGTGATCGGCACGGTGTCGGGGGTGGCGGGGATCGCCGGCGGGACGCTGACGGTGCCGCTCCTGGTGCGCTGGCGCGTGCCGGTCGCCCAGGCCATCGCGACCTCGGCCGCCGTGGGCCTGCCCATCGCGCTCTCCGGGGGCCTCGGCTTCGTCGCCACCGGTTGGGACGCGGCGCTGCCGCGGGGGAGCCTGGGGTACGTCTACCTGCCCGCGGTCCTCGGGATCGCGCTCGCCAGCGTCACCTTCGCCCCGATCGGGGCGCGGCTGGCACACCGGCTGCCGACCGGGGTGCTGCGGCGGGTCTTCGCCGTCTTCCTGCTGCTGGTGGGGACGCGGCTGCTGCTGAGCGCCCTCTCGTCCCCCTGAGCGCCCGGGCCCGCGCAGGGCGCTGCCCGCGCGGACGCCTGGGTGCGCGCCTGGACCCTCAGGCCTGCCGGCGCATCGAGTCGAAGAACTCGGCGTTCAGCTTGGTGGCCTTCACGCGCTCGAGCAGGAACTCCATCGCCTGGATCTCGTCCATCGGCTGCAGGAGCTTGCGCAGGATCCAGGTCTTCTGGAGGATGTCGGGCGCGAGCAGGAGCTCTTCCTTGCGGGTGCCCGAGCGGTTGATGTTGATGGCGGGGTAGACCCGGCGCTCGGCGATCTTCCGCTCCAGGTGCACCTCCATGTTGCCGGTGCCCTTGAACTCCTCGTAGATCACGTCGTCCATGCGCGACCCGGTGTCGATGAGCGCGGTGGCGAGGATGGTGAGGCTGCCGCCTTCCTCGATGTTGCGCGCCGCGCCAAAGAAGCGTTTTGGGCGCTGCAGGGCGTTGGCGTCGACGCCGCCTGTCAGGACCTTGCCCGAGGCCGGCACCACGGTGTTGTGGGCCCGGGCGAGGCGGGTGATGGAGTCGAGCAGGATGACCACGTCCTTCTTGTGCTCGACCAGGCGCTTCGCCTTCTCGATCACCATGTCGGCGACCTGCACGTGGCGGGTGGCCGGCTCGTCGAAGGTGCTGGCAACCACCTCGCCGCGCACCGAGCGCTGCATCTCGGTGACCTCCTCGGGCCGCTCGTCGATGAGCAGCACGATGAGGTAGCACTCCGGGTGGTTCGCCGCGATTGAGTGGGCGATGCTCTGCAGCATCATGGTCTTGCCCGACTTCGGCGGGGAGACGATGAGCCCGCGCTGGCCTTTGCCGATGGGCGCGATCAGGTCGATGATGCGGGGTGTCAGGTCCTCGGTCGTGCCGTTGCCGACCTCGAGCTTGAGCCGCTTGTCCGGAAAGAGCGGTGTGAGGTTCTCGAAGAGGATCTTGTGCTTCGCGGCCTCGGGCGTGTCGAAGTTGATGTCGTTGACCTTGAGCAGCGCGAAGTAGCGCTCCCCCTCCTTGGGGGGCCGGATCTTCCCGGAGATGGTGTCCCCGGTGTGCAGGTTGAATCGCCGGATCTGGCTCGGCGAGACGTAGATGTCGTCGGGCCCCGCCAGGTAGGAGCTGTCGGCCGAGCGCAGGAAGCCGAACCCGTCCTGCAGTATCTCGAGCACCCCGTCCCCGGAGATGTCCTCGCCTTTCTTCGCGTGGGCTTTCAGAATCGCGAAGATGACGTCCTGCTTGCGCGAGCGGGCGACGCCCTCGATGCTCATGGACTCGGCGATCTCCATGATCTCCGAGGCGGGTTTGCGCTTCAGCTCCGTTAGGTTCATGAGGGGTATGGGACCGATGGTCTCTGGCGGCGGGGTGGACGGATAGGCACCACACCGGCTGCCACGC
Source organism: Gammaproteobacteria bacterium (assembly GCA_017999615.1). NCBI lineage: Bacteria > Pseudomonadati > Pseudomonadota > Gammaproteobacteria > Gammaproteobacteria bacterium. The sequence continues at coordinate 181,888 of JAGNLM010000001.1, forward strand.
CGAGAGTCGTGACGCCGGGGGCGACGGTTGTTGGAGGGCGCTGGTTAGGGAGAGGATTCAGCGTTTGTGCTAAAGGCTAGCACTCCCTCCGGGAGGCGTCCAGCAACACGGGGGATGCCGGACGTGCCGGCGACTAGATATGGCTCTCGATGAACGCGGACAACTGCGACTTGGAGACCGCCCCTACCTTCGTGGCCTCCACGCTCCCGTTCTTGAAGAGCATGAGGGTCGGGATCCCGCGGATGCCGTAACGGGGCGGGGTGACGGGGTTCTCGTCGATGTTCAGCTTCGCCACGGTCAGCCGGCCGGAGTACTCCTTCGCGATCTCCTCGAGCACCGGCGCGATCATCTTGCAGGGGCCGCACCACTCGGCCCAGTAATCGATGAGGACGGGCTTCTCAGACTTCAGGACATCGTGATCGAACGAGTGGTCGGTGATGGACCTGATCAGGTCGCTCATGTACAGGCGTCTCCTCCGGTAGGCAGATACTTTTGATTATACCGGACAAAGCACTGCAAGTGAGCGTCCCTTTTCGGATATCCTGTGCCCCATGGCCGACGACAGTTATCTGACAGACGTAGAGATTGCCAGCCTCGGGCTGGTGGAGCCCCTGCTGCGGGGTGCCGAGGACGCGGGGTTCCACCTCTGCACCCGGATCCAGGCCGAGGCCATGCCCGTCGCGCTGGCCGGGCGGGACGTGGCGGGTCAGGCGCAGACGGGGACCGGGAAGACCGCCGCCTTCCTCCTGGCCGCGATGCAGTACTTGCTGACGCGTCCGGCGGCGCCGGACCACCGGCCTGGCCAGCCGCGGGTGTTCATCCTGGCGCCGACCCGGGAGCTCGCGGTCCAGATCGGCCGGGACGCCGAGGTCCTCGGGCGCCACACCGGACTGCGCACCGTCGTGGTGTACGGTGGCGAGGGGTACGACCAGCAGCGCGAGGCGCTCCGCCAGGGCGTCGACGTGCTGGTGGGCACGCCGGGGCGCGTCATCGACTACTTTCGCCAGCACGTCTTCTCGCTCTCTGGGGTGCAGGTCGCGATCCTGGACGAGGCGGACCGGATGTTCGACCTGGGCTTCCTGAAGGACATCCGTTTCCTCCTGCGCCGTCTCCCGCCCCCCGAGTCGCGGCTCAACATGCTGTTCTCGGCGACCCTGTCCTACCGGGTGACGGAGCTCGCCTACGAGCACATGAACAACCCCACCATCGTGAACGTGGCGCCCTCGCGGATCACGGCCGAGAACGTCACGCAGGTGCTCTACCACACCGCGGTGGAGGAGAAGCTCAAAGTGCTCGTGGGGCTCATGCGCCGCATGGACCCGAAGCGCAGCCTGGTGTTCACGAATACCCGGCGGGCCGCGGAGCGGGTCCGGGACATGCTGGTGGGGAACGGCTTCGACGCGGAGGTGCTCTCCGGGGACGTGCCCCAGCGCACGCGGCTGAAGCTGCTGGGGCGCTTCACGAGCGGCGAGCTGCCGGTCCTGGTGGCGACGGACGTCGCGGCCCGCGGGCTGCACATCCCCGAGGTGAGCCACGTCTTCAACTACGACCTGCCCCAGGACGCCCAGGACTACGTCCACCGCATCGGGCGCACCGCGCGGGCGGGCGCCACGGGGGACGCGGTCAGCCTCGCCTGCGACGAGTATGTATTCTCCCTGCCGGAGATCGAGGCCTTCATCGGCCACAAGATCCCGGTGGTTCCGGTGACCGACGACCTCCTGACGAAGCTCGCGCCCCCGGTGCGAGGCGAGCGCCGCGAGCGCGTCCAGCGCGGGCGCCCGGGCGAAGGCCGCGGCGGCGGGCGCCCCGGGGAGCGTGGGCGCCCGGGGGAGCGTGCGCGTTCAGGGGAGCGTGGGCGGGGGCCACGGGGCGCGCCGCGGTCCGCGAGCGGGGGTGTGCCGCAGGCGGTCCCGGCGGGGGAGTCTTCCGGCGGGGCCGGGGGGCGAGAGGCGGGCGAACCGGCCCAGTCCTCCGGCGGCGGAGCCGCGCGGGGAGGGCGCAGGCGGCGGGCGGCCAGGCCAGCGGAGCCCTCTGCAGGGGCGCCGACCACCGGGACGGCGAGTGCCGGGGCGGCGAATATTGGGGAGACGAGCGCCGGGGAGGCGCGCAAGCCCCGGCGTCGGCGCCGGCGCAAGGCCCCCTCCGGCGCGGCGCCCGGCGAGTCCTCGTCCTCGGGACCCGGTCCGGGGGGTAGCCCGGGAGGCTAGTCCGGGTGCAGGGGGGTGCCCGGGACCGGCCCGGGGGCTTCGCGCTTCGGCCTCAGCCCAGATGGCTCCTCAGCCAGCGGTCGACGTCCGAGCCCTCCTCGGGGGACACCGAGTGCGCCATGGGGTAACGCCGGTACTCCACCTGATAGCCGGCCCCCGTCAGGGCGCGGGCGGATTCGTCCCCCAGGCCCACCGGTATGACGGGGTCCTGGTCCCCGTGGCCGACGAACACGGGCAGGCCCCGGTTCGCGGCCGAGGCCTCCGCCTCCAGCCGGTCCGGCAGGGCCAGGTAGGTGGACAGCCCGATGAGCCCCGCCAGTCGCTCCGGGTAGCGCAGCCCGGTCTCCAGTGCCACGACCCCGCCCTGGGAAAAACCGGCGATGACGACCCGCTGGGGCGGAATGCCGCGCGCGGTCTCTGCCCGCAGGAGTGCGGTCACGCGGGCCACGGACTCGTCGATCCCGCGCTCGTCCCGATCCCGGCCGAAGTCGGTGTGGAGGACGTCGCACCAGGCGCGCATCACGTAGCCGCGGTAGACCCGGATGGGGCGCGCCGGGGCGTGGGGCAGGACCACCCGCAGGCCGCGCCCGGTGAGCCCCAACTCCCGGACGAAGGGCACGAAGTCGTGGCCGTCGGCGCCCAGGCCGTGGAGCCAGACGACGAGCCCCGTCGCGGGGACAGGGGGCTCGAGGGTGACGCCGTCCTCGGTCTCGGTGAGTCGCTCGCGCATGGGGAGACTGTGCCTGCTGAGGGCGAAGCCCGCAAGGTCCGGGCCGAAGAATGCGCCGCCCCGGCCCGGCTCACCGCGTGACCCACCGCGCTATACTGGCACGCCATGCGCTCCGCCACGAACCCCGGTTCTCCTTTCCAAGGCCCCGCGCGACTCCTCGGTGTGCTCGCGCTGGCCCTCGGGGCGGCCGCCTGCGGCATGCGGGGCGACCTCTATCTACCGCCCCCACCTCCGCCCGCGCTCCCGGCGCCTGCCGGTGCCGGTGAGGTCCGTGCGCCCCAGCCGGCGGCGCCCGCCGAGGCGCGGGCGCCGGAGCCTGCCCCCTGAGGATTGCCCCAGTTTGGTGCGCCCCGGGGCCGCGCGCACGTTCGTGGTGCGTCCCCGCTGGTGCTGCGGACGTCTCCAGGGCCCGCGGGGGAGTCCGGACCCTGCTGGCAGGCCCCCGAGACCCCTCGGGCGGCGGCTGGCACAGTATATGCTGTAGACCCTTCGACCTTGCGTTGCTGGACCGGCTGCCCGGGTGGCGGAGCAGCCGGCCGGCTCGACCTCACTGAAGACGCCCGATTGGGGAGGACTCTCATGACCGCTGACGACGTGCTGAAGACGATCCAGGAGAAGGGGGTGAAGTTCGTCGACCTGCGCTTCACGGACACGCGCGGCAAGGAACAGCACGTGACCCTGCCGGCGCACACGGTTGACGCCGACATGTTCGAGGACGGCAAGATGTTCGACGGGTCCTCGATTGCCGGTTGGAAGGGGATCCAGGAGTCCGACATGATCCTGATGCCCGAGGCCGGCACCGCGGTCATGGACCCGTTCTCGGACGAGCCGACGATGGTCGTGCGCTGCGACATCATCGAGCCGAGCACGATGCAGGGGTACGACCGCGACCCGCGCTCGCTCGCCAAGCGCGCCGAGGCCTATCTGAAGTCGACCGGCATCGCGGACGCGGCGCTGTTCGGGCCGGAGCCCGAGTTCTTCATCTTCGACGACGTGCGCTGGGGTGCGGACATCTCCGGCTGCTTCTACAAGGTGGACGCGGAAGAGGCCTCCTGGAACTCCGAGCGGGTGAGCCCCGACGGCAACCTGGGGCACCGCCCCGGCGTGAAGGGCGGCTATTTCCCCGTGCCCCCGGTCGACGCGCTGCACGACATCCGCTCGGCGATGTGCCTCGCCATGGAAGAGATGGGCGTCGTGGTGGAGGTCCATCACCACGAGGTCGCGACCGCGGGCCAGTGCGAGATCGGCACCCGGTTCGACAGCCTGGTGAAGCGCGCCGACGCGACCCAGAACATGAAGTACGCGATCTGGAACGTGGCGAAGTCCTACGGCAAGACCGTGACCTTCATGCCGAAGCCGCTGGTGGGGGACAACGGCAGCGGCATGCACGTGCACCAGTCGCTCGCGAAGGGCGGCAAGAACCTCTTCGCCGGGGACCTCTACGCGGGCCTCTCCGAGACCGCCCTCTATTACATCGGCGGGATCATCAAGCACGCGAAGGCGCTGAACGCCATCACCAACCCTTCGACCAACAGCTACAAGCGCCTGGTGCCGGGCTTCGAGGCGCCGGTCATGCTGGCCTACTCGGCCCGCAACCGCTCGGCCTCCATCCGCATCCCCTACGTGACCAACCCCAAGGCGCGGCGCATCGAGGTCCGCTTCCCCGACCCGACCGCCAATCCCTACCTCGCGTTCTCCGCGATGATGATGGCGGGGCTCGACGGGATCCTCCACAAGATCCACCCGGGTGACCCGATCGACAAGGACCTCTACGACCTGCCGCCCGAGGAGGAGAAGGCCATTCCCCAGGTCTGCTTCTCCCTGGAGCAGGCCCTCGAGGCGCTCGACCGGGACCGCGAGTTCCTGAAGGTGGGCGGGGTGTTCTCGGATGACCTGATCGACGCGTACATCAAGCTCAAGATGGACGACGTGACCCGCGTGCGGATGACGACGCACCCGGTGGAGTTCGACCTCTACTACAGCCTGTAACCGACGGGGGCGGGCGGGCTTTGCCCGTCCGCCCCTGCGACCCCGGGTGGGGGTGACGGCCCCAGGGTCCCTTTTTTTTCGGGTTTCCATGGGCTATCGTCCGTGCATGCGCGTGTGGTCCGCACTGGTGCTCCTCTCCGTCACGGCGCTCGCGAGCGCCCAGGTGTACCGCTCGGTCGGGCCGGACGGGTCGGTGGAATTCTCGGACTTCCCGATGACCACGAACGCCACGGTGATCGATGTGCAGCCCGCGCAGACGGCGCCCATGGGCGCTCCTGTGCGGCGCCCGGCGGCGGTGGCCGCGCCCGCGGCCGAGCCCCGCACCGCGTACCGTCGGTTCGAGATCCTGAGCCCGGGGCCGGACGAGGCCGTTCGGGCCAACGACGGGAACGTCTCCGTCGCGCTGGCCCTCGAGCCGCCCCTCTCGCCCGGGCATCGTGTGGTGGTCCGGGTCGACGGCCAGCCGGCCGGGGGCGCGGAAGGGTCGCTCGGCGTGACGCTGGAGAACCTGAGCCGCGGTACGCACCAGCTGGACGCCCTGGTGGTCAACTCCGGTGGCGAGACGGTGGCGAGCGCAGGCCCGGTCACGTTCCACGTCCTTCGGGTGCACCGGCCGGCGCCGCGCCCCCAGCCTCACTGATCGCCCCTCTCCCTGCCACGCTGAACAGCGCCCAGGTCATCGTCGACAACCTGGCGACGGCCGTCCTGCTCTTCGACGCCCGGCCCCGCCTGGTGGCGGCCAATCCCTCCGCCGAGGCGCTGCTGGGGGCGAGCTCGCGCAAGCTGCAGGGCCTGGGGCCCGAGGAGCTTTTTCCCGGGGCCGAGGCCTGGGTGCGCCTCCTCTCCCACGCGCTGGAGGCCGGGCAGCCCTTCACCGAGCGGGAGGTGCCGCTGGAACGGCCAGGTCTCGAGGCGGCCGTCGTCGACTGCACCGTGACCCCGGTCTTCGACGAGAGGCGGGTGACGGGCCTCCTCGTGGAGATGGTGCCGGTGGACCGGCACCGCCGGCTCGCCCGCGAGGAGCAGGCCCTCGAGCAGGGCCAGACCATCCACCTCCTGCTCCGGGGACTCGCCCACGAGATCCGCAACCCCCTCGGGGGCCTGCGGGGGGCGGCCCAGCTGCTCGAGCGGGAGCTGGGCGATCCGGAGCTCCGGGAGTACACGCAGGTCATCATCGGTGAGGCCGACCGCCTGCAGGCCCTGCTCGACCGGCTCCTCGGGCCGAGGCGCCTGCCCCACAAACGGCCCGTGAACATCCACGAGGTGGTCGACCGGGTCTGCACCCTCGCCCGGGCGGAGGCCCCCGCGGGGGTGCGCATCCGCCGTGACTACGACCCCAGCATCCCCGAGGTGGTGGCCGACTCCGACCTGCTCATCCAGGCGACCCTGAACGTCGTGCGCAACGCCGTGCAGGCCGTCGGCGCCGAGGGGCTCGTCACGGTGCGCACGCGGGTGCAGCGGCAGGTGACCATCGGCCAGAGGTTCCATCGCCTCGCCCTGCGCCTCGAGGTGATCGACGACGGGCCCGGGGTGCCCCCCGAGATCCTGGACCGGATCTTCTACCCGATGGTGTCGGGCCGGGCCGGCGGCACAGGCCTCGGGCTCTCCATCGCCCAATCGCTGGTCCAGCAGCACGGCGGCCTCGTCCACTGCAGCTCGCGCCCGGGCGAGACGGTCATGACCATCCTGCTGCCCCTGGAGGACTCGGAGTGACGGGACGGGAGACGGTGTGGGTGGTCGACGACGACCGCTCGATCCGCTGGGTGCTCGAGAAGGTGCTGCGCCAGGCGGGGATGGAGGTCACCACGTTCGCGGGCGGCGGCGGGGTCCTGGAACGTCTGGAGGGGGGCCCCCCCGACGTCGTCGTCTCGGACATCCGGATGCCGGACCGCGACGGCCTCGACCTGCTGAGGGAGATCGGAAGCCGTTTTCCGGACCTGCCGGTCATCATCATGACGGCCTACTCGGACCTCGACAGCGCCGTCGCGGCCTACCAGGGGGGGGCGTTCGAGTACCTCCCGAAGCCCTTCGACGTGGACGAGGCGGTGGAGCTGGTCCGTAAGGCCGCCGCCCGGCGCAAGGGAACCGCCGCCGAGGGCCAGGCGGGCGGCGGGGAGGGGGGGGAGATCCTCGGCTCGGCGCCCTCGATGCAGGAGGTGTTCCGGGCCATCGGGCGGCTCTCGCGCTCGAGCATCACCGTGCTCATCACCGGCGAGTCCGGGACGGGCAAGGAGCTGGTCGCCCGCGCCCTGCACCGCCACAGCCCCCGGGCGGACCGGCCCTTCGTGGCCCTCAACACCGCGGCGATCCCCCGCGACCTGCTGGAGTCGGAGCTCTTCGGCCACGAGCGTGGGGCCTTCACCGGCGCCCAGGCCCAGCGCCGGGGGCGGTTCGAGCAGGCGGACGGGGGAACGCTCTTCCTCGACGAGATCGGCGACATGCCCGTCGAGCTCCAGACCCGCCTCCTGCGGGTGCTGTCCGACGGCGAGTTCTACCGCGTGGGGGGGCCGGCCCCGGTCCGGGTGGACGTGCGGGTGATCGCGGCGACCCACCAGGACCTCGAGCGGCGGGTCCGCCAGGGGCTCTTCCGCGAGGACCTCTTTCACCGCCTGAACGTCATCCGCGTGCACGTCCCGCCCCTGCGCGAGCGCAGCGGGGACGTGCCCCCGCTGGCCCGCCACTTCCTGGAGGCGGCGGCGCGGGAGCTGCGGGTGGAGCCCAAACAAATGCGGTCCGAGGTCGAGGCCTACCTCGCCGGTCTGGAGTGGCCCGGCAACGTGCGCCAGCTGGAGAACACCTGCCGCTGGCTCACGGTCATGGCCACGGGCCGGGAGATCCACCTGGAGGACCTGCCGGTGGAGCTCCGGCAGAAGGGGGAGGAGGGGGTGCGTCCGGGCTGGGAGGCCGAGCTGCGCCGCTGGGCCCAGGGGCGCCTCGCGCGGGGCGAGGGGGGGCTGCTCGAGGAGGCCCTGCCGCTGCTGGAGCGGACCCTGGTGGAGGCCGCCCTGGCGCACACCGGTGGCCGGCGCCAGGACGCCGCGAGGCTGCTCGGCTGGGGCCGCAATACTCTCACGCGCAAGCTGAAGGAAATGGGCATGGGGAGCGAGGACGGCTAGGGGTACACTGCGCGCCCCGGCGGCAACCGCCGCCCTCCAGCCAGACGAGACGAGGTGGGCCCGTGGCCCGCGCCAATTCCCGAGACGCCGCACCCTGCGACACCCTGGCCGCCGTCGACCTGGGGTCCAACAGCTTCCACATGGTCGTCGCGCAGGTCTGCGACGGCGGGGCGCTGCAGGTGGTCGACCAGCTCCGCGAGCAACTCCAGCTCGCGGCGGGCCTGGACGACGACCGCCGGCTGTCCCCCGAGTCCCGGGACCGCGCCCTGGCGTGCCTGGAGCGCTTCGGGGAGCGGCTGGGCGGCCTGCGCAGGGGCAAGGTCCGGGCGGTGGGGACCAACACGCTGCGCACCATGCGCGGGAGCGCGGAGTTCCTCGTCGCGGCCGAGCGGGCGCTGGGCCACCCGATCGAGGTCATCGCCGGGCACGAGGAGGCCCGCCTCATCTATCTCGGCGTTGCCCACACCCTGGCGGACGACGGGGGGCGGCGGCTGGTCGTGGACATCGGGGGCGGGAGCACCGAGCTCATCATCGGGCAGCGCTTCGAGCCGCGTCACCAGGAGAGCCTCTACCTCGGGTGTGTCACCGCGTCGCGCGCGCACTTCCCGGGCGGGGTTCTCAGCGAGGGGGCGTTCCAGCGCGCCCAGATCGCGGCCCGGCTGGAGCTGGAGTCGGTCGAGCGACACTTCCGGCGCGTGGGGTGGGACGACTGCATCGGCTCGTCGGGGACGGTCAAGGCCGTGCGCTCCGTGCTGGTCGCGAACGGCTGGAGCGCGGGCACGATCACCCGCAAGGGCCTCGAGAGGGTCCGCCGCGCGCTGGTTCGGGCCGGAAACGTCGAGGCCCTGGCGATGGACGGGCTCTCCCGGGAGAGGACGGGGATCCTGCCCGGAGGCCTGGCGATCCTGACCGCGGTCTTCGACTCGCTCGGGGTCCGCGAGATGAAGGTGTCGGACGGGGCCCTGCGCGAGGGGCTCCTCTACGACCTGCTCGGGCGGATCGGGCACGAGGACGTTCGGGAGCGCACCATCGCCGCCGTGGCCCGCCGTTACCAGGTCTCCCAGCGCTTCGCCGAGCGCGTGGCGCAGACCGCGGAGGCCTGCCGGGCCCAGGTCGAGGCGGTCTGGGACCTGGCGGGGGAGGAGCAGGGCAAGATGCTGCAGTGGGCGGCCCGGTTGCACGAGGTCGGGTTGGCGGTCTCCCACCAGGGTTACCACAAGCACGGGGCCTACCTGTTGCGCTACTCGGACCTGCCGGGTTTTTCCCGAGAGGACCAGACGGTGTTGAGCCTCCTCATCCGGGGCCAGCGCCGGCGCTTTCCGAGGGAGGAGCTGGCGGAGTTGCCCGAGGCGGCGGTGAAGCCCGCCACCCGGATGTGCGTGCTGCTGCGCCTGGCGGTCCTGCTCAACCACGGACGCAGCCCGGAGCCGCTCCCCGCCTTCCGGTTGGCGGCGGGGGACGACTCCCTGGAGCTGGTGTTTCCGGACGGCTGGCTCGACCGGCACCCGCTCACCCGCGCAAACCTGGAGCAGGAGGCGGAGTCCCTGAAGGCGGAGCGGCTGCGGCTGACCTTCGGGTAGGGCCGGCTCGACTCAGCCTTCCCGCAGCCAGGCAGCGGCGCGCCGCGCGAAGTAGGTCAGGATGCCGTCCGCCCCGGCGCGCTTGATGCAGGCGAGGGCCTCCAGCACGACGGCGCGCTCCTCGAGCCAACCGTTGCGCGCAGCGGCGGTCAGCATCGCGTATTCGCCGCTCACCTGATAGACGTAGGTGGGGGCGCCGAAGTGGTCCTTCACGCGCCGCACGATGTCCAGATAGGGCATGCCCGGCTTGACCATCACCATGTCGGCGCCCTCGGCCAGGTCCAGGGCGACCTCCCTCAGGGCCTCGTCCGAGTTGCCGGGGTCCATCTGGTAGCTGTACTTGTTGCCGGCCCCGAGGCTCGCCTTCGAGCCCACGGCGTCGCGGAACGGGCCGTAGTAGCTGGACGCGTACTTCGCCGAGTATGCCAGGATGCGGGTGTTGCGGTGCCCGGCGCGCTCCAGGGCGTCGCGGACCTCGCCGATCCGGCCGTCCATCATGTCGGAGGGGGCGACCACGTCGGCGCCCGCGTCGGCGTGGGAGAGGGCCTGGCGCACCAGCACCTCGACGGTCTCGTCGTTCAGCACGTAGCCGGAGTCGTCGATGAGGCCGTCCTGGCCGTGGGTGGTGAAGGGGTCGAGCGCCACGTCGGTGACCACCCCGAGCTCGGGGAAGCGTGCCTTGAGGGCGCGCACGGCGCGCTGCGCGAGACCCTCCGGATTGAAAGCCTCCCGGGCGTCCAGGGTCTTGCAGTCCCCGGGGGTGACCGGGAACAGGGCGATGGCGGGCACTCCGAGGCGCAGGAGCTCCTCGGCCTCGCGCAGGAGTCCATCGATGGAGAGGCGCTCCACCCCCGGCATCGATTCGACGACCTCCCGCCGCCCCTCGCCCTCGAGCACGAAATAGGGTGCGATCAGGTCGTCGGCGGTGACCCGCGTCTCGCGCATCAGCCGGCGGGAGAAGTCGTCGCGGCGCATGCGCCGCATCCGCGTGCGCGGAAAGCCTCCGGGAAATCCGTCCATGCTCAGTGCTCCGGGACCTGCTCGCGCTGCGGCCGCCGTTGGCCCCTGCGCGCTGCGGGCTGCTTCACGAAGTGGGGATAGAGGACCGAGGCGAGCCGGTTGAACTCCCATGCCGCCTTGCCGGAGGGCTCCAGCTCGAAGACGGCGAGGCCCTCGCTGAACGAGCGGCGGAACATCATGCGCTGGGCGAGGCGCGTGCGCAGCGCCGTCACGCCGGGCAGCGAGCTCAACGCCTCCTCGGCCTCGTTCGACTCGCGAACGGAGATGTGGGTGTCGGCCCGGTTCAGGAAGGTCAGGATCTCGGGGCGCCGGTCGCTGCGCAGCGCCTCCACGATGATGTTGAGGAATCGCTGCGTGGACCAGATGTCGGCCTGGCTCGGGGTCACCGGGACGAGGATGCGGTCAGCCATGTTGATGGCCTGGCGCATCGCCCAGAGGTTGGAGGCCCCCACGTCCACCAGGACCTCCCCGCCGTGGCGGCGCAGGATCGCCGCCGGGTCGTTCTCGGCGCGGTAGACCGTGATGGGGGGCTCGAAGCCCTCCTCGCGGCGGACCTCGGCCACGTCGCTCAGCGTCGCCTGGGGGTCGAGGTCGAACGCGACCGCGTTGGCGTCGTGGTAGACGAGCCACAGCGCGAGGTTGAAGGTGACGGTGCTCTTGCCCGAGCCGCCCTTCAGATTGCCGATCACCGTGATCATGCGCGCGTCACCGCTCGCTTGCCCGTGGGGCGAGGCTTGCCCGCCCCACGGACGGACTGTCCTTCACTTTACCGCGTGGGGCGCGGCCGGCGCTCCGGCCTGACCCTGGGGCGGGCGCTGGGGCAGCTCGACCTTCTTGTAGTCGGCGGGCACGACGAAGAGGTCCGCCGGCTGCGGGCCCTCCGTCACGTCACGCAGCTCGGTCTGCGCGCCGCCCTGGAACTCCGCCCGGATCGGTGTGCGCAGGCGCTGGTCCACCCACATCACCGAGCGGAAGGAGTCCTTGCCCTGGACCGCGATCACCTCCCATTTGTCGGTGGCCCGGCTGTTCACGCTCTCGCTGCCGAGCTTGGTGCACTTCAGCCCGCTGTCCTTCTGCTGACAGGGGTGCCCGGCCTCGTCCGGCATGGGGGGCCGGCCCGCCGCGGCGGTTCCCGCCCCGGGTCCCTTCATCTCGACGTACTCCTTGCGGTCGGGGTTCAGGATCCACGCCGTGTTCTTTTCCCCGTCGGTGATCGTGATGCGGGTCTGCCCCTCCTGCACGGCCTCCTGGCGCATCTTGTTCTTCGACACGTAGAGCTTGCCGGTCACCGTGCCCTTCTGCGGCATGGTCTGTACCGCCGTGGCCGAGAAGTCCACGTCCGAAGGCGCCGCCCACACTCCGGTCAACGGAAGTGCCAGGGCCGCGAGTGCGAGAAACCTTGTACGCATGTTGCTTCTCTCCGTTACGTTCTTCAAAAACCTGGCTGTCGCACGTGGTGCCGGCGAAGCCGAATGGGGTGGGCCCCGCCCGCGCCTCTTTTTCTTCGAATCGCTGCGGGCCGTGATTTTACATTCTTGGCGATAGGCCGGTGTCTGTCCAGGGCAGGTGCCTCCCGGGGACAAGCCCGGCACGGACAGGCCTCGCCCGCTCACTCGCCCCCGTTCTCAGGGGGCTCTTCCTCCAGCCCGGGCACCTTCTCTTTGAGCCGGATCCCGCGCCGCTTGCGGGACCCTGCCAACTTCGCCTCCGGCTGGGCCGACCTGGGCTCCGGCGCCTCTGTCTTTGGCCCCGGCGCGGGCGGCCTCCGCTCGGGCGCAGCCGGCCTCGGCTCCAGGCTGGCTGGTTTCGGCGCGGGGGCAGGCGGCGGGGTGGGGGAGGGGCGGGGCGCGCGGGGTGCCGGCGCGGAACGAGGGGCGCGCGCAGCGGGTGCGGGCTCAGCGGGTCCCGGCTGTTGGGGGACCGCAACCGCCGAGGCCAGCCGGGAGCGCCAGTGCCGGATCGTGTGCCGGGACAGGACCGCAACCCGCCGCACCGCGCGTCCCGCCGCCCTGCGCAAGGGGACCGAGACCTGCTCCCAGAGGGCCAAGGCCTGCTCCCGGACCTCCGTGGTGATGACCCCCAACCGGCGGCGCGCTTTCACCAGGGCGGGATAGGCGGAGAGGCGCCCCGGGGCGGGGGGCCGCCTGGCCGGGGATTGTCCCCCCGTGCCGCTGAAGGCGAGCCGCTTGAGGGCGTCCTCGGCGTTCACGCAGCCGATGGGGATGACCACCAGGGTGAGCAGGGTCGAGACGATGACGCCGAAGGCGAGGGAGACCGCCATGCCCTTGAAGATGGAGTCGCCCAGGATGACGCTCGCCCCGGCCACGAGCGCGAGGGCGGTGATGAGGATGGGGCGCGTGCGGGTTTTGCAGGCCTGGATCACCGCCTCCTCGACCGACAACCCCCGGCGCACGGCGTGGATGGAGAAATCGACCAGCAGGATGGAGTTGCGCACGATGATGCCGGCGAGCGCGATCCAGCCGATCATCGAGGTAGCGGTGAACTCCGCGTCGAAGAGCCAGTGGCCGGGGATGATCCCGAGGAGGGTCAGGGGAATGGGGGCCATGATCAGGGCGGGTATCCGGAAGTCGCCGAATTCCCAGACCACCAGGACGTAGATGAGCAGGAGCGCCGCGGCGAAGGCCACCCCGAGGTCCCGGAAGGTCTCGTAGGTGACGGTCCACTCGCCGGTCCACTCGAAGCCCGAGCGGCCGTCGCTCTCGGGCGGGCCGAAGAAGCTGCCGCTCACCGGGTGACCGTCCGGAGACCGGTAGCCCTGGAGCAGGTCCTCCACCTGGAGCATGCCGTAGATGGGCGCGGCCAGCCGGCCCACGCTCTCTGCGGTCACGTACTCCACGGACCGCAGGTCCTTGTGGTAGATGGTGAAATCCTCGGGCACCTGCACGAAGCGGCCGAGCTCGGCGAGCGGCACGGTGCCGCCGGTGGCCGTCGGGATGGGGAGGTCGCTCAAGCGGTTGACCTGGGAGCGCTGGGCGAGCGGGACCTGGATGACGATGTGGGTCGGCTCCAGGGCGCGGGCGCCCTTGATGTCCCCCAGCTTGTAGTTGCCCATGGCCATCGCCAGGTTGCGGTTGATGGTGTCGACCGAGATCCCCCGGCGCACCGCCTTCTCGGTCTCCACCTCGAACCGCCAGTAGGCGTAGGGGGCCTCCAGTTGGTTGTCCACGTCCCCGAGGTTCGGGGCCCGCTCGAAGATCTCGGTGAGGTCGGCCGCGACCCGGCGCCGGGTTGCGGGGTCCGGCCCGTGGACCTCGGCGACGACGGTCTGCAGGACCGGCGGGCCGGGGGGCATCTCCACGACGGCGATCCGGGCGCCGGCCGCGCGCGCGGGCTCCGTGAGCCACTCGCGCGCCGCGACCGCCAGGTCGTGGCTGGTCAGGTGGCGCTGGCTCTTGTGGGTGACCTGGACATGGATCTCCGCCTGCCAGGGTTTGTCCCGCAGGTAGTAGTGGCGAACCATGCCGTTGAAATCGAAGGGCCGGGCGGTGCCCACGTAGGTCTGGAGCGCGGTGACCTCGGGCACCCGCTGGCGCACGATCTCCGCCAGGCGCCGGGTGAGGTTGGCGGTGACGGGGAGCGCGGTCCCCTCGGGCATGTTGATGACGACGCTGAGCTCGGACTTGTTGTCGAGCGGCAGCATCTTCACCGTCACCCACTTCGTGTAGAAGAACGAGAGGGCCACCAGCAGGCTGCCCCAGAGGACCGCCTGGAAGGCGATGCGCTTGCGGCGGTCGTGGATGAGCGGCACCAGGATGTCCCGGAACAGCTTGTCCAGCCGCTCGCTCGTCTCGTGCTCGCGCCTCTCCGCCGTGCGCAGGTACGCCATGGGGGGCTTCAGGTGCATCGCCCACCACGGGGTGAACACGAACGCCGCCAGGAGCGAGAAGACCATGGCCGCGGAGCCGAGGGCCGGGATCGGCTCCATGTAGGGCCCCATCATGCCGGTCACGAAGCCCATGGGGAGCAGGGCGGCGACGACCGTGAAGGTCGCGAGGATGGTGGGGTTACCCACCTCGCGCACCGCGTCGACGGCGGTCTCCGCCGAGGTGTTTCCCTCCTCCAGCCAGCGCCGGTAGACGTTCTCCACCACCACGATGGCGTCGTCCACCAGGATGCCGATGGAGAAGATGAGGGCGAACAGGCTGACGCGGTCGATCGTGTAGCCCATGAGGAAGGCCGCGAACACCGTGAACAGGATGACGACGGGGATGACCAGGAGCACGACCAGCGCGGGGCGCAGCGCGCGGAAGGCAAGCAGGACCAGGATGAAGACGAAGCCGGTGGCCTTGAAGAGCTTCGCGATCAGCTCGTTCACCTTGTCGTTCGCGCTCTCCCCGTAGTTGCGGGTGAGGGACACCTGGACGTTGTCCGGGATGAGCACTCCCTTCAGGGCCTCGAGCCGGCCGAGGATGGCGTGCGCGACCTCGACCCCGTTGCTGCCCTCCTTCTTGGCGAGCGCCACGGTCACCGCGGGGGCCCCGGCCGCCTCGACCGGGTGCTTGCCTGCAGGTGCGCTGTAGTACTCGACGATCTGGCTCGTGTCCTCCGGCTCCTGGCTCACCCGCGCGATGTCGCGCACGTACACGGGCACGTCGTTGCGGCTGCCCACCACGAGCCGGGCGATGTCCTCCGGTGTGCGCAGGAACGCCCCGGTGACGACGCTGAAGTGAGTGTCCGACGACTCGAGGTTGCCGGCCCGCTGCTCGGAGTTGGCGGTCCGGATGGTGTTCGCGACCTGGTCCAGGCTGATCCCGTATCCCGAGAGGCGCTCGGGGAAGACCTCCACCCGCACCTGGTCTGCGCGCCCGCCCACGAGGAACCCCTGTCCGGTATTGGGCACTTCCTTCAATGCCTGGAGCACGTCGAGCCCGAGCTTGCGCAGGGCGCCGTCGTCCACCGTGCGCGACCAGAGGGTGAGCGTCACCACCGGCACGTCGTCGGCGCCCTTCGGCTTCACGAGCGGCGGCAGTACGCCCGACGGGACCTTGTCCATGTTGGACTGGATCTTGTCGTGGACCTTGACGATCGACGCCCCGAGGTCCTCGCCCACGAAGAACTGCGCCGTCACCATCCCCTGCCCGCGCTGGGTCGCAGAATAGATGTGCTCGATGCCGGGGATCTCGCTCATCATTCGCTCGAGGGGCTCGATGGCGAGGGCGGCGACCTGGGCGGCGGAGGCGCCCGGGTACTGCACGAAGACGTCCACCAGGGGCACCGAGATCTGGGGGTCCTCCTGGCGCGGGGTCACGGCGAGCCCGAGCAGCCCCATGAACAGCATGACCATGAACAGGAGGGGCGAGAGCGGGGAGTTGATGAAGGCCTGCGTCAGCCGCCCCGCGATACCGAGGCTCTCGCCGGGCAGGGGGGGCGCGGAACGGGCCGGGCGGCCTGGGGTACGGGGGGCGTCAGGATGCTCAGCCATGGTCGCTCGCGTCTCGGGGCCGGTGCCCCCGTTCCCGAAAAGGCCGACGGGCCTCCCGGGGAGGCCCCATCGGTCCGGTCGGCTTGCGCAGGGGCGCGGTCGTCAGTAACCGGGTGAAGCGGAATCCCGGTAGTGCGAGCCACTCGGGGCCGGGCCGGGATTCCAGCTGGCCCCCTTGTCGGCGTCGATGTAGACCATCTCCCCTGGCTGCAGGCCCGACAGCACCGTGGTGTGGTAGGCGTCCACTCGCTCGCCCAGTCGCACGATGCGCAGCTCTCTGTTCTTCTCGTCCCGGGCCACGTGGACCATGGGCAGGCTGCCCCGCTGGCTGATCGCGGCGTTCGGCACGATCACGACGGTGCGTACCGGCGCGTCCACGTCCGGGACCATCACCTCCGCGTACATCCCCGGCGCGGCGGGCGCCGAGGTGGGGAGGTCCAGCTTCACCCGCACGGTATGCCGCTGGGGATCGGCGATCGGAAAGATCTGCGCCACCCGGACGTCCACCCAGGTGTTGCGGATGTCCAGCTTCGCGCGCAGCCACATCCCATCCCGGACGCCCGGCATCAGGCGCGACGGGACCTCCACCTGGACCTGCAGGTAGTGGGTGTCGGCGAACTGGAGCAGCGGCTGGCCGGGCTGTACGGTGTCCCCGACCTCCACGAATTTCTTGATGATCATGCCGTCGAAGGGCGCGATCGACTTCGCGTCCCGGAACTTGGCCTCGACCTGCTGCACCTGGGAGAGGGCCTTCAGGTAGGCGTTGCGCGCCTGCTCGATCTGGATCCCGTGACCGTACAGGTCCGCCGAGCGCTCGAGCGCCGGGTTGCCCTGGCCCATCATGCCACCCATGGGCCGGGTCACGAACTGGTCGAACAGGGAGGGCAGGCCCATCCCGGGCATCTGGGAGGGCGACTGGCGCTGGGGCGCGATGAGCTCGCGCTCGTACTGGATTCCGGCGTTGCGCATCGTCGCCTCGGCGTCTCTCAGCGAGGCGAACGCGGCCTGCTGCTGGGCGCGCAGCTCGTTGTCGTCGAGCTCGACGAGGCGCGCACCCTCCTTGAAGGTGTCGCCCTCCGTGCCGGCCAGGAAGATCACGCGGCCGGGGAGTTGGGCGGCGAGGGCCACCTCCTTGTAGGGAACGACCGTCCCACCGAGGGTCACCGTGGCCTGGGAGCTGCGCGCCTCCACGGGCACGATGCGGCCCCCGTCACCCACGCCGAGTCCCTGGGCCAGAACGCTCGCGGTGAGCACCGAGCCCAGCAACGCCCCCATTGACCCAGCCCGTGGGAAACGCATCCCGGCACCCCCGCAATCGAACCGGCCGGGGGGTGCACGACCCCCCAGCCCTGGATACAGCTCAGACCTTCACCTTCCCCATCGCCGTGAAGCACTTGATGAAGGGGCCGGTCATGCGCGGGTCCTTCATCATCGCCTTGTAGTCACCCACCTCGAACTTCATCTTGCGGGTGGTGTAGGCGACGCCGAGGCCCATCATGCTGAGGCCCTTGGCGGCCCAGTTGGCCCAGTTCTCCGGGCTGGCGCGCATGTCCCAGTTCAGGGGCTCCCCATTGTACGCGCCGGCCTGCGCAACCTTGCCGTTCTCGACCACGAGCACGCCGCGGGGCGCGGCCTCACCGTCGAACCCGAAGGCCACGTTCGACTTGAAGCCGATCTTCTCCAGGGCCCCACCCAGGTCGGGGTCCGCGTTCCACTGCTCAGCAAACGCCTTCATCCACGCATCGGAAAACAGGTCTGCCATCGGTCTCTCTCCTCAATGCCGACTCGCCGGACGCGGGGCGCGCCGTGGTCGGGAAAGCCGAGTAAATTAGTGTATACAGGGGGCTTTTTCAATGGGCCCCGGGCCGCTCGGCAGGCGCTGCGGGGTCTTCCCCTCGCGCCCGGGGACCCTCGATGCGGGCCATGGTGCCCTCAATCCAGTTCTCCACGTCGGCCAGGATCTCGGCGGCACGGCGTCCCGCCGAGGGAATCGGCGGTCCGATCACCACCCGGACCGTCCCGGGGTACTTGCGCAGGCTGCGCCGGGGCCAGAACTCCCCGGCGTTGTGGGCGACCGGGACCACTGGCCGGCCCGTGCGCTCGGCGAGCAGCGCCCCGCCGGTGTGGTAGCGCCCGCGCGTGCCGGGGGGCACCCGGGTCCCTTCCGGGAAGACCACCACCCAGACCCCGCGCTCCAGGCGATCCGCGCCCTGGGCGAGCACCTGGTCCATGGCCCGGCGGCCGGCCCGCCGGTCGATGGCGATGGGCTCGAGCAGGGCGAGCCCCCAGCCGAAGATCGGGATCCAGAGCAGTTCGCGCTTCAGCACCCAGGTCTGGGGGCGGAACAGTACCTGCAAGGCGATGGTCTCCCACGCCGACTGGTGCTTCGCCATGACGATGGCGGGGGTGGACAGGATGTGCTCGCGCCCCGCCACCTCGAAGCCGAGCCCGCAGGTCTTCTCCAGCCACCAGAGGTTGAAGCGGGCGAACTGGCTGACCGCCCGGTAACGGGTGGCGAGGGGCAGGGGAAAGGTGAGCAAGGCGAACGGCGCGAACAGCACCAGGGAGATGTACTGGCCCGTCAGGAAGAGTAGCGAGCGCAGCAGGACCCCCGTCGGGCCCGGGGTCCCGGGGGCCTGGCGTGCCGGGTCTCGGGGTGCTTCGGCCACCGTCGCTCCCTACCCCGGGGCCGGCCCCGCGGCCGGCGAGAGCAGATGGGAAACGACCGCCCCCAGGTCGTCGAAGACCTCCACCCCGGGGAGCGGTCCCTTCTCGGCCAGAGTCCTGTGGCCCTTGCCGGTGCGCACGAGGATGGGCCGGGCCCCGGCGGCCACGGCCGACTCCACGTCCCGGTAGGAGTCCCCGATCGCCGGGACGCCGGTGAGCGGAACCCGCAGGCGCGAGGCGATCTCCAACAGCAGGCCGGGCTTCGGCTTGCGGCAGGCGCAGTCGTCCTCCGGGCGGTGGGGGCAGAAGAAGATGGCGTCAATGCTGCCCCCCAGCTCCGCGAGCTGGCCCTTCATCCGGTCGTGGATGGCGTTCAGGGTCTCCACGTCGAAGAGCCCGCGCCCGATGCCCGACTGATTGGTGGCGACGACCACCCGGTAGCCGGCCCGGCTCAGGCGCGCGATGGCGTCGAGGCTCCCCGGGATCGGGTGCCACTCCGCCGGTGACTTCACGTAGCCGTCGGAGTCCTGGTTGATGACTCCATCGCGGTCGAGGATGACGAGTTGCACGCTGGGGTCTCAGGCCTGCAGCCGGGAGATGTCCGCGGCGCGCAGGAACAGCCCGTTGACCTCGGCCAGCAGGGCCAGCCGGTTCCTGCGCACCCGCTCGTCGTCGACCATCACCATCACCTCGTCGAAGAATCGGTCGACGCCCTCCCGCAGGCCCGCGAGGCGGGTGAGTGCCTCGGGGTACTCGCCGGCGGCGAGGAGCGGCTGCACCTCCCGGGCCATTATGGCGACGACCCGTGCCAGCTCGCGCTCCGCGGGGGCCTCGAGCAGCGCGGGGTCCGCGCCGCCCTCGGGGGCCTCGCCGGCCTGGCGCAGGATGTTGTGGATGCGCTTGTTGGCCGCCGCGAGGCTCGCCGCCTCGGGCAGTCGGCGGAACGCGCCGACGCCCCGTACGCGGCGGTCGAAGTCCACCGGGCGGGTGGGGCGGCGGGCGAGCACCGCTTCGAAGGTGTCCGGCGCGACGCCCGCGTCCAGGTAATAGGCGCGCAGGCGCTCCATCGCGAACTCCAGCACCTGCTCGGCGACCGGCTCGGCCTCGAACAGGTCGTAGGTCCGGGCCGAGAGCAACAGCAACGCCTGCAGGTCGACGTCCAGCCCGCGCTCGATCAGGATGCGCACGACCCCGAGCGCCGCGCGCCGCAGCCCGAAGGGGTCCCGGTCCCCGGTGGGGCTCTGCCCGATGCCGAAGATGCCGGTGAGGGTGTCGAGCTTGTCGGCCAGGGAGAGGATCTGACCGGTCGTGGTCGCCGGGAGCGCGTCGCCCGCGAACCGGGGCAGGTACTGCTCGTCGATGGCCGTGGCCACCTCCGGGTGCTCGCCGTCGTGCAGGGCGTAGTGCCGCCCCATCACCC
This sequence comes from Gammaproteobacteria bacterium, assembly GCA_017999615.1. NCBI lineage: Bacteria > Pseudomonadati > Pseudomonadota > Gammaproteobacteria > Gammaproteobacteria bacterium. Next base: position 202,060 of record JAGNLM010000001.1, read on the forward strand.
CCTGGAGCTCGGGGAACTCCCCGACCATCTCGGTGACCAGGTCGCACTTGGAGAGCGCGGCGGCCCGCTCGGCCAGGGCCGGGTCGACGCCGAGCTCCCGGGCGATGCCGCCCGCCACCCGGGCGATCCTGCGGGTGCGGTCGAGGAGGGTGCCCAGGCGCTGCTGGAACACGACCCCGCCGAGCGTCTCGGCGCGGCTCGCGAGCGGGGCCGCGCGGTCCTTCTTCCAGAAGAAGTCCGCGTCCGCCAGGCGCGGGCGCACCACCCGCTCGTTGCCCGCGCGCACCGCGCCCGGGTCCCGGCTCTCCACGTTCGCCACCGCGATGAAGTGGGGCAGGAGCCGCCCGTTCCCGTCGACCAGGTGGAAGTAGCGCTGGTTGCCCTTCATGGTGGCGATGAGGGCCTCGGCCGGGACCTCGAGGAAGCGCGCGTCGAACCCGCCCGCGAGGGCCACGGGCCACTCCACCAGGCTGGCGACCTCGCTGAGCAGGGCCTCGTCGATCACCGCGCGCCCGCCGAGGTCGGCGGCGACCGCCTCGACCTGCCGGCGGATGCGCTCGCGCCGCGCCCCGAGGTCGACCAGCACCCGGCCGGGGGCCTCCAGCCGCTCGGCGTACTCGCCGGGCGAGGACAGGGTCACCGGGCCGGGGTGGTGGAAGCGGTGGCCACGGCTCTCGCGCCCCGCGCGCACGCCCAGCACCTCAGCGGGCACCACGTCCCCGCCGAAGAGCAGGACCACCCAGTGCACGGGGCGCACGAACTCCACCTCCCCATCGCCCCAGCGCATGCGCTTCGGGATGGGCAGGCGCGCCAGCGCCTCCTCGGCGATCCCGGCGAACAGGCTCACGGCCGGGGCCCCGACCTGGGTGCTGCGGTGCACAAGCCAGCTGCCCTTGTCGGTCTCGAGCCGCTGCACCTCGGCGATGTCGAAGCCGCAGGAGCGGGCGAAGCCGAGGGCCGCCTGCGTGGGCCGGCCTTCGGCGTCGTAGGCGGCGCGCAGCGCCGGCCCCCGACGCTCCACGGCCTTGTCGGGCTGGCGGTCGGCGACCTGGCGCGCGAGGACGGCCAACCGGCGCGGGGTGGCGAATGCGCGCACCTCGCCGTGGGCCAACTCGGCGCGGTCGAGCCCCGCCACGACACCGGTCCGGAAGGCCTCGGCCAGGCCCTGGAGCGCCTTTGGCGGCAGCTCCTCGGTGCCGATCTCGATCAGCAGGTCACGGTCAGCCATGGCGGGTCCCCCGGGAGCCGGCGAGCATCGGGAAGCCGAGGGCCTCGCGGGCCTTGTAGTAGGCCTCGGCGACGGCCCGCGCGAGGGTGCGCACCCGCAGGATGAACCGCTGGCGCTCGGTGACCGAGATGGCGCGGCGGGCGTCGAGCAGGTTGAAGGTGTGCGAGGCCTTGAGGACCATCTCGTAGGCTGGGAGGGGCAGCCCCACCTCGATGAGCCGCAGGCACTCGCCCTCGCAGGTGTCGAACCAGGCGAACAGCGCCCGGGTGTCGGCCTGCTCGAAGTTGTAGGTCGACATCTCCACCTCGTTCTGGTGGTAGACGTCGCCGTAGGTCACCCGGCCGAGCGGACCCTCGGCCCAGGTCAGGTCGTAGACGCTCTCGACCCCCTGGAGGTACATCGCGATGCGCTCGAGGCCGTAGGTGATCTCGCCCGTGACGGGGCGGCAGTCGAGGCCGCCCACCTGCTGGAAGTAGGTGAACTGCGTGACCTCCATGCCGTTCAGCCAGACCTCCCAGCCGAGGCCCCAGGCGCCCAGCGTCGGCGACTCCCAGTTGTCCTCCACGAAGCGGATGTCGTGCACCAGGGGGTCGATGCCGAGCATGCGCAGGCTGTCCAGGTAGAGCTCCTGGATCTCGAGCGGGGAGGGCTTCAGCACCACCTGGTACTGGTAGTAGTGCTGCAGGCGGTTCGGGTTCTCGCCGTAGCGGCCGTCCGTGGGGCGCCGCGAGGGCTGCACGTAGGCGGCGCGCCAGGGCTCGGGGCCGATGGAGCGCAGGAACGTGGCGGGGTGGAAGGTTCCGGCCCCGACCTCCAGGTCGTAGGGCTGCAGCAGGACGCAGCCGAGGCGGCCCCAGTACTGCTGCAGGCCGAGGACGAGCCCCTGGAACGTCCGGACGTCGACCGGGGGGTGGGGTGTGGTGCTGGCGGGCAAGGGAATGCCTCCGATCCGTCGCGGCGCGAGGTCCTGGAGTATAGCGGCGGCGCTCTCCCGGGGTCACGCGGGGTCACGCGGGCCCCTCACTCCTCGAGGTAGGTGTACCCCTCGAGGCCCGCGCGCAGCTCGGAGAGGTGCGCCTCGAGCTCCGTGCGGTCGAGTCCGGCCTCGACCCCGAGCCGCCGGTAGGCCGCGACCAGCCGCTGCGCGTCCAGGTCCACGAAGCCGAGCACGTCGCGCACGGCGTCCCCGAAGCGGGGCTCGGCCACGCGGTAGCCGTCGCCGCCGAGCTCCACGTTCGCCGAGTGGGTGTCCCCGAAGAGGTTGTGCACGTCGCCGAGGATCTCCTGGTAGGCCCCCACGAGGAAGATCCCGAGCAGGTAGGGCTCGCCGGGGCGGCGCGCGTGCAGGGGCAGGGTCGCCTCGATGCCCGCCCCGTCGACGTACACGTCGACCTGGCCGTCGGAGTCGCAGGTGAGGTCCTGGACGACCCCGCGCCGGTCCGGGCGCTCGTCCAGGCGGTGCAGGGGCACGATGGGGAAGATCTGGTCGATCGCCCAGGCGTCCGGGATCGACTGGAAGAGGGAGAAGTTGCAGATGTACTTGTCGGCGAGGCGGATGTTCAGCTCGTCGAGCAGCTCCCGGTGGCCGCGGCTGCGCGCCGAGAGGAGCCCCCGCAGGCGCTGGCCGATCGCGAAGTAGAGCGCCTCGGCGCGGGCCCGCTGGGCGAGGTCGAAGACGCCGTGGGTGAAGAGCGACTGGGCCTCTTCCAGGCCGTGGGCGGCATCGTGGAAGGCCTCCACGCTGTTGCGGTGCGACAGGCCCTCGTAGGTGTTCCAGAGCTCCTGGATGAGCCGGTGCTCGGCCTCTGCCGGGGGCGGGGGAGGTTCCGTGCCCGGGGCCGGCGTGACGTCCAGGACCTCGGTGATCAGCATGGCGTGGTGGGCGGTCATCGCCCGGCCGGACTCCGTGATCAGGTCCGGGTGCGGCAGGCCCGCCTCCTCGCAGACGTCGCGCAGGGCGTACACGACGTTGTTGGCGTACTCCTGCACCGAGTAGTTCACCGAGCAGAAGCTGCGGCAGGAGGTGCCCTCGTAGTCGACGCCGAGCCCGCCGCCCACGTCCACGACGCGGATGTCGGCCCCGAGCTCGCGCAGCGCCGCGTAGTACCGGGCGGCCTCGCGCAGCCCGTGCTGGATGTCGCTCACGTTGGCGATCTGGGAGCCCATGTGGAAGTGCATGAGCTGGAGCACGCCGAGCATCCCTTCGCGCCCGAGCCGGGCAATCATGGCGAGCACCTGCTCGGCCGACAGCCCGAACTTGGAGCGCTCGCCGCCGGTGTTCTGCCACTTGCCCTTGCCCACCGAGGCGAGCCGCAGGCGCAGCCCGAGCAGCGGCTCGATGCCGGTCGCCGCACTCTCCCGCAGCACCGTCTCGAGCTCGGAGGGTTTCTCGACCACCAGGTAGACCCGCTGCCCGAGGCGCCGGCCGAGGAGCGCGAGGCGCACGTACTCCCGGTCCTTGTAGCCGTTGCAGACGATGGTGCTGCCGGCCGGCGCGAGCCCCAGGACCGCCATCAGCTCGGGCTTGCTCCCGGCCTCCAGGCCGATGCGCCCGGCGCCGTGGCCGATGATCGCCTCGACCACCCGGCGCTCCTGGTTGACCTTGATGGGGTAGACCGCCGTGTAGCTGCCCTGGTAGTCCACCTCCTGCATGGCGGCGGCGAAGGCCCCGCACAGGGCGTCGACGCGGTCGTGGAGGATGTCGGTGAAGCGCACCAGCACCGGGGGGGAGAGCCCCAGGTCCTTCAGTTCCCGGGCGAGCGTGTGCAGGTCGACCGTGCGGGGGTCGCGGGTGCCGCGGGGCCGCGCCACCAGGTGTCCGTTCGGGCCGATGTCGACGTAGCCCTCGCCCCAGTCGTCGATGTTGTAAACCTCCCGCGCGCGGGCGATCGTCCAGTCGGCTCTGTCCACTCGTTTCCTCCCCTGGCCCCGGATCATTCTACGGCACCCGGGGGGCGCACGGTGCCCATGCTCCCGGGGGGCCTGTGGCTCCGGGGGCCGCGGCCCGGAGAAAGCCCCCCCTACGATGGCTCGCGCGGACCCCGTATCATGCGGGTGGGCGCCGGTGTGCGCCGCAGCGGTGCGCCCGGCCGGCCGCAAGTGGAAGGAGAGAAACCCGTGAGCAAGAACGAAGACATCAAGAAAGAGCCGAAGAAGAAGCCCACGAAGACCCTGAAGGAGAAGCGGGCGGAGAAGAAGGCCAAGAAGTCCAACAAGACGTCCTGAGCCTCACGCCCGGCCGCGGGTCCCCCGAGAGGCGCTGGGAGGCCGAGCGCCCCCAGGGTCTACCATTGCACCCGTTCCACGGTCCCGAGGGAGCGGCCGAGGAAGCGCTCCCCGATCGTCTGGAAGCGCAGGGGGACGTCCGTCACCGTGTAGCGGTAGGTGGGCAGGGTGTCCCCCGGGTTGGCGAGGCCGAGCCCGGTGAGGGTGCGGGCCGCCTGCTCGGCCACCGTGATGGCCGAGTCCACGAGCCGGACGCCGGGCCCCGCGACCTCCTGCAGCAGGGGCTTCAAGAGCGGGTAGTGGGTGCACCCGAGCACGAGTGCGTCCACGTTCTCGGCGACCACCGGGCGCAGGTACTCCTGGGCGGTCAGGTGGGTCACCGCGTGGTCGAGCCAGCCCTCCTCCACCAGGGGCACGAGCAGGGGGCAGGCCTGGGAGTACACCCGCACGTGCGGGTCGAGGGCGTGGATCCGGCGGGCGTAGGCGTTGCTGTCGATGGTGGTGGGGGTGCCGATGACCCCGATGGCGCGCGCGGGCGACTCCTGCACCGCGGCGCGGGCGCCGGCCTCGATCACGTCCAGCACCGGGATGCCCCCGGCCCGCTCCTTGACCACGTGGGAGGCCACCGCCGCCATGGTGTTGCAGGCGATGATGAGCATCTTCACGCCCTGCTCCAGCAGGTAGTCGGTGATCTGCGCGGTGTAGGCCTCGATGGTCGCCACCGATTTCACGCCGTAGGGGACCCGCGCGGTGTCGCCGAAGTACAGGATGCTCTCGAGGGGCAGGCGCTCCATGAGAGCGCGGACGACCGTGAGGCCGCCCACACCGGAGTCGAACACCCCGATGGGCAGCTTGGCAGTTGCAGTCATGACGGCGCCGGTTGAGGGGGAGACCCGATTCTAGGGAAAATCGGGCCAACTCCCAATCGCCCTTCCGGTGGGTCCCTGCTTCCTTCGAGTCGCTGCTGCCTTTGAGACACCCGCACTCCTTCGAGGTCATCGTGATCGGCGGCGGCCACGCCGGCACCGAGGCTGCGCTCGCCGCGGCCCGGGCCGGCGCGAGGACGCTGCTGCTCACCCACAACGTCGAGACCCTGGGTCAGATGAGCTGCAACCCCGCCATCGGTGGGATCGGCAAGGGCCATCTCGTGCGCGAGGTGGACGCCCTCGGGGGGCTCATGGGGCGCGCCGCCGACCGCGCCGGGATCCAGTTCCGGACCCTGAACGCGCGCAAGGGGCCGGCCGTCCGGGCGACGCGGGCCCAGATCGACCGCCAGCTCTACAAGCGCGAGGTCCGCCGGGCCCTCGAGAGCCAGCCGGGCCTCACCCTGTTCCAGCAGGCGGTGGACGACCTGGTCGTCGAGGGCGGCCGCGTGGCCGGGGTCATCACACAGATTGGCCTGCGCTTCGACGCCCCCTGCGTCGTGCTCACGGTGGGCACCTTCCTCGCGGGCAAGATCCACGTGGGACTCACGAGCTACCCCGGGGGACGCGCGGGTGACCCCCCCGCCACCGCGCTCGCCGCGCGCCTGCGGGACATGCCCTTCCGGGTCGAGCGCCTGAAGACCGGCACCCCGCCGAGGATCGACGCACGCACGGTGGATTTCTCGCGGCTCACCGTCCAGGCGGGGGACGACCCGGCGCCCGTCTTCTCCTTCCTCGGGAGCGCCGCGGAGCACCCCCGTCAGGTCCCCTGCTGGATCACGCGCACCAACGAGCGCACCCACGACGTCATCCGCGCCGGGCTCGACCGCTCGCCGCTCTTCACCGGGCGCATCGAGGGGGTGGGGCCCCGTTATTGCCCGTCGGTGGAGGACAAGGTGGTGCGCTTCGCCGAGCGCCCGAGCCACCACGTGTTTCTCGAGCCCGAGGGGCTGGACACCTTCGAGCTCTACCCGAACGGCATCTCGACGAGCCTGCCGTTCGACGTCCAGTACGCCCTGGTGCGCTCCATCCCGGGCCTGGAGGAGGCGCACATCACCCGCCCCGGCTACGCCATCGAGTACGACTTCTTCGACCCGCGGGACCTGCGGCCCTGGCTCGAGACACGCCAGGTGGAGGGTCTCTTCTTCGCCGGGCAGGTGAACGGCACGACGGGCTACGAGGAGGCCGCCGCGCAGGGCGTGGTGGCCGGGGTGAACGCCGCGCTGCGGGTGCAGGGCCGCGAGTCCTGGTGGCCCCGGCGGGAGGAGTCCTACGTGGGGGTGATGATCGACGACCTGGTCACCCGCGGCACCCGCGAGCCCTACCGGATGTTCACGAGCCGGGCCGAGTACCGGCTGCTGCTGCGCGAGGACAACGCCGATCTCCGTCTGACGCCCGCCGGGCGCGCCCTCGGGCTGGTCGACGACGCGCGCTGGGGCGCGTTCGAGGCCAGGCGCGAGGCGCTGGAGCGCGAGCGCCAACGGCTCGGGGAGACGCGCCTGCGCCCCGAGGCCCTCGCGAGCGTCGAGGCGCTGGCCGTCCTCGGCCAGGCGCCGTCCCGGGACAGCTCGCTCCTCGACCTGCTGCGCCGCCCGGAGGTGAGCTACCGGGCCCTCATGACCTTCCCCGGCGCCGGGCCCGGTGTCGCGGACCCGAGCGTCGCGGAGCAACTGGAGGTGCAGGCGCACTACCACGGGTACATCGAGCGCCAGGAAGGGGAGGTTGCCCGCCAGCGCCGGCACGAGGACCTGGCACTGCCCGAGGACCTGGATTACGGGGAGGTCCGGGGGCTCTCGTTCGAGGTCCGCCAGACGCTCGCCGCCCAGCGGCCGGTGACCCTCGGCCACGCCTCGCGCATCCCCGGGGTCACGCCGGCCGCCGTCTCGCTGCTCCTCGTCCACCTGCGCAAGCGCCCGCCCGCGGGCCGGCCGGAGGCCGGGGCGGGTGAGTGACTCCTCCGCGGTGGATGACGAGCTCGACCTGCGCCGGCAGCTCGTCTCCGGGGCGGCGGAGCTGGGGATCGCGCTGGTTGCCCGGCAGGTGGAGGACCTCCTCGGATACCTGCGGTTACTGGAACACTGGGGCCGCGCCTATAATCTGACCTCGGTCAAGGAGCCGGGCGAGAGGGTGACTCGCCATCTCCTGGACTCGCTGGCCGTGGCGCCGTACGTGCGCGGCGAGCGCTGCCTCGACGTCGCCACCGGCGCGGGTCTGCCGGGGCTGGTGCTGGCGGTGGCGGACGGCGGGCGCATGTGGACGCTCCTCGACAGCGCCGGCAAGAAGACCCGCTTCTGCCGCCAGGTGGTGCTGGAGCTGGGGCTGAAGAACGTGGAGGTCGTCCAGTCCCGGGTCGAGGACTTCCGCCCCGACCGCCCGTACGACACGGTGACCGCCCGGGCCTGGGCGCCGCTGGCGGAGGTGGTGCGGCAGGCCGCGAGGCTCGTCCGGCGGGGAGGGCGTATCCTGGCGCTGAAGGGGGTGTTGCCCCACGCGGAGCTTGCGGAGCTCGTGGACCCGCCCGGACCCGTCTCGGTGCACCGCCTGCAGGTGCCGGGTCTCGGCGCGGAGCGCCACCTCGTGGTCGTGCAGGTCGAGGCCGCCGCAGGCCCCGGCCGGTGAAGGGGGCTGACATGGCGCGCGTGATCGCGATCACGAACCAGAAGGGCGGGGTCGGCAAGACCACCACCAGCGTGAACCTGGCCGCCTCGCTCGGCGCGGCGCGCCGGCGGGTCCTGCTGGTCGACCTGGACCCCCAGGGCAACGCGACCATGGGCAGCGGCGTGGACAAGCGGGCGCGCAAGCGCACGACCTACGACCTCCTGATGGGCGAGGCCAGCGCGGCGGACATCCGCGTGCGGCTGCCCCAGACCCACTACGACCTGCTCCCGAGCAACGGCGACCTCACCGGCGCCGAGGTCGGCCTGCTGGACGAGGTGGGGCGCGAGGTGCGCCTGCGCCACGGGCTCGAGCCCATCCGGGACGAGTACGACTACGTCCTCATCGACTGCCCCCCGGCGCTCAGCATGCTCACCGTGAACGCACTGGTGGCCGCGGACACCGTGATGATCCCCATGCAGTGCGAGTACTACGCCCTCGAGGGGCTCTCGGCGCTCATGGACACGGTGGAGAAGATCCGCCGCTACCTCAATCCGGCGCTGAAGATCGAGGGGCTCCTGCGCACCATGTTCGACGTGCGCAACAACCTCGCGAACCAGGTCTCCGAGCAGCTCATCAGCCATTTCGGCGACAGGGTCTACCGCACCGTCATCCCGCGCAACGTGCGCCTGGCCGAGGCCCCGAGCCACGGCCTGCCCGTGCTGCTCTACGACCGGGCGTCCAAGGGGGCGCTCGCCTACCTCGCGCTCGCCGGCGAGATCCTGCGCCGGGAGGGCGTGGCGGTCCCGAGCCCGGCGTGAGGTCCGAGCCTCGCGTGAGGTCCGAGCCTCGAGTGAGGACGGTCCGGGCCCGTTGGCTTTTGGATCGGCGGTGCTATAGTTCCGGCCGGCAGCCGCCCGCGAGCGCTGGCGAAGCCGCCGGCCTGCCCCACGGCAGGCCGTGTCCGCGGGCCCGGGGGGGTTCCAGGTGAGCAAGAGGCGAGGATTGGGGCGGGGACTCGAGGCGCTGCTCGGCGGCGCCTTCGGCGCACCGGGTGAGCCGTTGCCGGAGGAAGAGCCGGCCGCGAGCAGCCTGCGGGAGCTGCCCCTCGACCTCATCGAGCGGGGGCGTTACCAGCCGCGCACCGACATGGACCCGGCGGCGCTCGAGGACCTCGCGGCGTCCATCCGGGCCCAGGGCGTGGTGCAGCCGATCGTGGTCCGGCCCCTGCTCGGGGGCGAGCGCTACGAGATCATCGCGGGGGAGCGCCGCTGGCGCGCGTCGCAGATCGCGGGGCTCGATCGGATCCCGGCGGTGGTGCGCGAAGTCCCGGACCAGGCGGCGGTGGCCATCGCGCTCATCGAGAACATCCAGCGCGAGGACCTGAACCCCATCGAGGAGGCGCGCGCCCTCAATCGCCTGATCGAGGAGTTCGAGCTGACCCACCAGGAGACCGCGGACGCGGTCGGCCGCTCGCGCGCGGCGGTGAGCAATCTCCTGCGCCTGCTGGACCTCGCGGCCGAGGTCCGCACGCTCCTCGAGAACGGCGACATCGAGATGGGCCACGCCCGGGCGCTCCTCGCCCTGGGCGGCGAGGCGCAGGCCCAGGCCGCCCGGGTCGTGGTGGCGCGCGGGCTCTCGGTGCGGGAGACCGAGCGGCTGGTGCAGCGCATGCTGCAGGAGCCGGCGATCGGGAAATCCGTTGCCTCCCTGGACGCGGACACCCGGCGTCTCCAGGACGACCTCGCCCAGCGCCTCGGCGCGCGGGTGCACATCCAGCACAGCTCCCGGGGCAGGGGCCGGCTCGTCATCCAGTACAACAGCCTGGACGAGCTCGACGGCATCCTCGCCCACATCCGCTGAGCGCCTGACCGGGGCGGGACCGGCGGGCCTCCGGGCCCGTTGATCAGTGATTCAGAATTAACTTATACTCGCCGCCGCTTTCGCGGGGACCGGCGTCGGCGCGGCTCCTGAACGGGGCGTGCGGCTGTCGCCGGCTGTGGAACCTGGGGTCGCGGGCCAGCAAAGAAGAAAGAATGGTCACCGTGACTCGTTCCCTCGAGCTCAAGGCGAGCGACGTCTACCGATTGCTGCTGGTGCAGTTTTCGATCGTGGCGGGCGCGGCGCTGGTCGCGTTCCTGGGTTGGGGACGCGAGCCTGCGTTGGGCGTTGCCTTCGGCGGTGCGGTGGCGCTCGTGAGCGCCTGGCTGCTCGGGAGGCGCCTGCGCAGGACGGCTGAGCTGGGTCGGACCAGCCCCGGACTGGAGACAGTTTCGCTGTACGCCGGGGCGGTCGAGCGCTTCGTGTTCGTACTGGGCATGTTCTGGCTGGCTATGGGGCACCTGGCGCTGCCCGCGCCGGGCGTACTGGTCGGGTTCGGGCTGGCCCAGTTGGCGTATTACATCGCCGGCGCAATCGCGCGGTCCGGCGTCGAGAGGGCGGGAGCCCGCGTGGAGAAGTGGGGATGAGCGAGGCAGCGACGCACGGCGCCTTCGATCCGGTCGCCTACATCCAGCACCACCTGACCAACGCCTGCGTCGGGTGCGACCCCGCAACTCACCGCCCCGCTGATCTCGTCGATTTCACCGTCTTCTTCCTCGACACCTTCCTGGTGTCGCTGGCGCTCGCCAGCGTCTTCATGCTGATCGCCTGGAAGGTCGGCAGGAACCTGAAGCTGGAGCGGCCCGGCGGCCTGCAGAACGTGATCGAGGTCGTGGTCGAGTTCGTCAACCAGCAGGTGAAGGACATCTTCCCGCACGCCAGCCCCCTGGTCGGGCCGCTCGCCCTGACGATCTTCGTGTGGGTCGTCCTGATGAACTCCATGGACCTCCTGCCGGTCGACCTGAGCGGCTGGATCGCAGGGCTCATCGGCGAGCGTTTCTTCGGCCTCGACCCGCACCACATCTACCTGAAGATGGTGCCGACGACGAACCTGGACACGACCTTCGGGCTGTCCCTCTCGGTGTTCCTCCTCATCATCGGCTTCCACATCAAGAGCAAGGGCCTGGCGGGCTTCGGGCATCACCTCCTGACCCACCCCTTCGGCAAGTACGCGGCCCCGTTCAACGTCCTGATGAACATCATCGAGGAGCTCGCCAAGCCGTTGAGCCTCGGGCTCCGGTTGTTCGGCAACATGTTCGCCGGCGAGCTCATCTTCCTGCTGATCGCCTTGCTGCCCTGGTGGATCCAGTGGATCCCGGGGGGTGCCTGGGCGATCTTCCACATCCTCGTGGTGCTGCTCCAAGCCTTCGTCTTCATGCTGCTGACCATCGTCTTCCTGGCCCTGGCCAGCGAGCAGCAGGCGGCGCATTGATTGGGTTGTTCGATTCCTGAGACAGAGGAGAGCTGTGATGAGTCCTGAACTGGTTACCAGCCTGTACACCAACACCGCGTGGGTGGTCGGTATCATCCTCACCGCGGCGGCCCTTGCCACCACGTTCTCCTGGGGCATCATCGCCTCGAAGTACCTGGAGTCCCTGGCCCGCCAGCCCGAGATGCGCGCCCAGTTGCTCGGCCAGATGCTGTTTACGGGCGGGTTGATGGAGGCCTTCCCGATGATCGTGCTCGGTATCTCCATGTGGTTCGTGACCGCCAACCCCTTCATCAGCGCTGCCAAGGCCGCCATCGCGGGATAGGCGCGACGCTCAGGGTCTGCGACGCGGCGCAGGGCGCGGTCACGCTCGCAACGGGAGTCGGACAGTGAATTTCACCGCCACGCTGTTGGGTCAGATGATCACCTTCGCGGTGCTCGTCCTGTTCATCAAGGCCGTCCTCTGGCAGCCGATGCTGCGCATGCTGGAGGAGCGCAAGAGGCGCATCGCCGACGGTCTGGCGGCGGCCGAGCGCGGTCTGCGGGACAAGGAGCTCGGCGAGAAGCGCGCCATGGAGATCATCCGCGAGGCGCACGACAAGGCGAACGAGTTGATCTCGCTCGCCCAGAAGCGCACCGCGGACATCATCGAAGAGGCCAAGGACGCCGGCCGTGCCGAGGGCGAGCGGATGGTCGCCGCGGCGCGGGCCGAGATCGAGCAGGAGGCCAACCGTACGCGCGAGGGTCTGCGCCGCGAAGTGGTGGCGCTGGCGATCAGGGGCGCCGAGCAGGTGCTCGGGCGGGAGGTCGACGAGGCGCAGCACCGCGTCGTGCTCGACAAGCTGGTCGCCGACCTGCAGGGCCAGTCCGCATGAAGGAACACGCCAGGCTCGCCCGGCCGTACGCGACGGCCGTCTTCCGCATCGCGTGGCAGGGGGATGCCGTCGCCGAGTGGTCGGACCTGCTGAGTTTTCTGGCGGCCGTGGTCTCGGACCCGCTCATGCGGGACGTCATCGCCGACCCGCGGGTTCCCAGGGATACGCTCTCGGAGCTCCTGCTCTCGATCCTCGGCGACGGGGTGTCGGAGCAGTCGCGTAACTTCGTTCGCATGCTGGTGGAGAACCAGCGTCTCGGACTGCTGCCGGGGATCGCCGAGCAGTTCGAGGCCGAGCGGGCCCGGGCCCAGCGCCGGGAGACGGTGGAGGTGCGCTCGGCGTACCCGCTCGGAGCCGAGTTGGAGGGGGCGATCGCGCGAACGATGCGCGACCGTCTCGGGCACGAGGTCGACCTCGAGGTCAAGGTCGATTCGTCGATCATCGGCGGTGTCGTGATTCGCGCGGGAGACCGCGTGATCGACGGCTCCGTAAAGGGGCGTCTTGCCCAGCTCGCCGGCGCGCTCGCCTGACGAAGCGGCAGCGGTCTGGGCACAGGGTCGGGAGTCAGACAGGGGTTCGAAGATGCAACTGAGCGCGACAGAGATCAGCGACCTGATCCGCAAGCGGATCGAGTCCTTCAACCTGGCCACCGAGGTACGGACGGAAGGGACGGTGGTCAGTCTGACCGACGGCATCGCGCGCATTCACGGCCTATCGGACGTGATGCAGGGCGAGATGATCGAGTTTCCCAACAACACCTTCGGTCTCGCGCTCAACCTGGAGCGTGATTCCGTCGGCGCGGTCATCCTTGGGGAGTACCGCCACATCACCGAGGGGGATACGGTCCGCACGACCGGGCGAATCCTCGAGGTCCCCGTCGGGGATGTGCTACTCGGGCGGGTGGTGAATTCCCTCGGCGTGCCGCTGGACGGCAAGGGGCCCATCGAGACCCAGAACACCTCGCCCATCGAGAAGGTGGCCCCTGGTGTCATCAGCCGCCAGTCGGTCAGTCAGCCGCTGCAGACGGGACTGAAGGCCATCGACGCGATGGTGCCGATCGGCCGCGGCCAGCGCGAGCTGATCATCGGCGACCGCCAGACCGGCAAGACCGCCATCGCGATCGACACGATCATCAACCAGAAGGGCACCGGCGTTAAGTGCATCTACGTCGCCATCGGGCAGAAGGCCTCCTCGATTGCCAACGTCGTGCGCAAGCTCGAGGAATACGGCGCGATGGAGCACACGGTAATCGTCGCTGCCCCGGCGTCCGAATCCGCGGCCATGCAGTACATCGCGCCCTACGCCGGTTGCGCCATGGGCGAGTACTTCCGCGACTGGGGCGGGGACGCGCTGATCGTCTATGACGACCTGACCAAGCAGGCCTGGGCCTACCGGCAGGTGTCGCTGCTGCTGCGCCGTCCGCCGGGCCGCGAGGCGTACCCGGGCGACGTGTTCTACCTGCACTCGCGGCTGCTCGAGCGTGCGGCTCGCGTCAACGCCGAATACGTCACGAAGACGACCGGCGGGCGGATCACCAACCGCACCGGCTCGCTCACGGCGCTGCCCATCATCGAGACCCAGGCCGGCGACGTGTCCGCCTTCGTGCCGACGAACGTCATCTCGATTACGGACGGGCAGATCTTCCTCGAGAGCGATCTGTTCAACTCGGGCATCCGCCCGGCCATCAACGCGGGCCTCTCGGTCTCGCGCGTGGGCGGCGCGGCCCAGACCAAGATCGTGAAGAAGCTCGGCGGAGGTATCCGCCTGGCGCTGGCCCAGTTCCGGGAGCTGGCCGCCTTCGCGCAGTTCGCCTCCGACCTGGACGACGCCACGCGCAAGCAGCTCGAGCGGGGCCAGCGGGTCACGGAGATCATGAAGCAGCGCCAGTACTCGCCCATGTCGGTGGCGGAGCAGGCGGTGTCGCTCTTCGCAGTCGACCGCGGGTATCTCGACGACGTTCCGCTAAAGAAGGTCGTGGAGTTCGAGTCGGCGATGCTGCGCTACATGGCGGACGAGCAGTCCGGCCTGCTGGCCAGGATCAACGAGAGCGGTGCCTTCGACGACGACATAGCGCAGGCGTTGAAGCGGGCGCTCGACACGTTCAAGTCGCGCCCAGTCTTCTGAGGCAGCGGACCGGCGAGGCAGCACAGCGCGAGGGGACACCGTGGCGGGCGCGAAAGAAATCCGGACGAAGATCAAGAGCATCCGGAACACCCAGAAGATCACCAAGGCCATGGAGATGGTCGCGGCGAGCAAGATGCGGCGCTCCCAGGACCGCATGGCGACGGCGCGGCCGTATGCCCTGAAGATCCGCACGGTGATCGCGCACCTGGCCAGTGCGCACCCGGAGTACCGGCACCCGTTCATGGAACACCGGGAGCTGCGGCGCGCCGGCTTCATCGTGCTCTCCTCGGACCGGGGGTTGGCCGGGGGCCTGAACGTCAATCTGTTCAGGGCGACCGTGGCGGAGATGCGAAAGCTGCGGGACGCGGGCGTCGAGTTCGACTTCGTGCTGTTCGGGACCAAGGCCAACGCCTTCTTCCGGCGCATCGGCGCGAACGTGCTCGCCCAGCGCACGCACCTCGGCGACTCTCCCTCGCTCCAGGACCTGATCGGCTCGGTCAAGGTGATGTTGGACCGCTATGCGGAAGGGGCGGTAGACCGGATCTACATGGCCTACAACGAGTTCGTGAACTCGATGACCCAGCGCCCGCGCATCGAGCAGTTGGTTCCCCTCGTGCCCTCGGAGGAGGACACCAGGAGTTACTACTGGGACTACCTGTACGAGCCGGAGCCGAAGGGGGTTCTGGACGTATTGCTCACGCGCTACATCGAGTCGCTCGTCTACCAGGGGGTGGTGGAGAACGTCGCCTCCGAGATGGCGGCCCGCATGGTGGCGATGAAGTCCGCGTCCGACAACGCCGGCGAATTGATCGACGAGCTGCAGCTCGCGTACAACAAGGCTCGCCAGGCCGCGATCACGCAGGAAATCTCGGAGATCGTGGGCGGCGCGGCAGCGGTCTGAGGATGGGGTCGCGCTCGCGCGCGCCCGGAACCGATTCGAGCCCTTTCATCGGGGCCCAAGGGGTAAGAGAAGATGAGCTCGGGGAAGATCGTTCAGGTCATCGGCGCCGTGGTCGACGTGGAGTTCCCGCGCGAGTCTGTGCCGAAGGTGTACGACGCGCTGGTCCTGGAGGACGGGCGGCTGACGCTGGAGGTGCAGCAGCAGCTCGGGGACGGCGTCGTGCGCACGATCGCCATGGGCTCGAGTGACGGCCTCCAACGTGGGGTGCCGGTGCGCAACACCGGCGGGCCGATCTCGGTCCCCGTGGGCACCGCGACGCTCGGGCGGATCATGAACGTGCTCGGCGAGCCCGTGGACGAGAAGGGCCCGGTGGAGGCGCCCGAGCGTTGGGCCATCCACCGCAGCGCCCCGGCTTTCGCGGACCAGGCGTCGACGGTGGAGCTGCTCGAGACCGGCATCAAGGTCATCGACCTCATCGTCCCGTTCGCGAAGGGCGGCAAGGTCGGCCTGTTCGGGGGCGCCGGCGTCGGCAAGACCGTCACCCTGATGGAGCTCATCCGCAACATCGCGGTCGAGCACAGCGGCTACTCGGTGTTCGCCGGTGTCGGCGAGCGCACCCGCGAGGGCAACGACTTCTACCACGAGATGAAGGACGGCGGGGTCCTCGACAAGGTGGCCCTGGTCTATGGGCAGATGAACGAGCCGCCGGGCAACCGCCTGCGCGTCGGCCTCACCGGTCTCACCATCGCCGAGTATTTCCGGGACGAGGGCCGGGACGTCCTGCTCTTCATCGACAACATCTACCGTTACACGCTCGCAGGCACCGAGGTGTCCGCGCTGCTCGGGCGCATGCCGTCCGCGGTGGGCTACCAGCCGACGCTCGCGGAGGAGATGGGCGCGCTGCAGGAGCGCATCACCTCGACCCGCACCGGCTCCATCACCTCCATCCAGGCGGTGTACGTGCCCGCGGACGACCTGACCGACCCGTCGCCCGCGACCACCTTCGCGCACCTGGACGCGACCCTGGTGCTCTCGCGCCAGATCGCCGAGCTCGGCATCTACCCCGCGGTGGACCCGCTCGACTCCACCAGTCGGCAGCTCGATCCGCTGGTCGTGGGCAACGAGCACTACGAGGTGGCGCGGGGCGTGCAGAAGACCCTGCAGCGCTACAAGGAGTTGAAGGACATCATCGCGATCCTGGGCATGGACGAGCTGTCCGAGGACGACAAGCTCACCGTGTCCCGGGCCCGCAAGATCCAGCGCTTCCTGTCCCAGCCGTTCTTCGTGGCGGAGAACTTCACCGGCACGCCGGGCAAGTACGTGCCGCTCCGGGAGACCATCCGGGGCTTCAAGGCGATCGTGGAAGGGGAGATGGACCAGTTGCCCGAGCAGGCCTTCTACATGATCGGATCGCTCGACGAGGCGGTGGAAAAGGCGAAGCAGCTCTGAGCGGCGGAGTGATCTTCCTATGGCCATGACCATCCGGGTCGAGATCGTCAGCGCCGAGTCCGAAGTCTTCTCGGGCGTCGCGGAGATGGTCATCGCCCCTGCGCTGATGGGCGACGTGGGCATCCTGCCGCGGCACGCCCAGTTCCTCTCCGAGCTCAAGCCCGGCGAGGTGCGGGTCAAGCTGCCCGGAGGCGAGGAGGAGTCCTTCTACGTCTCCGGGGGGTTCCTCGAGGTGCAGCCCCATCTCGTGACCGTGCTCTCCGACACGGGGCTCCGGGCCAAGGATCTGGACGAGGCCAAGGCCCTGGAAGCCAAGGCCACCGCCGAGCGCACCCTGAAGGACCGGACGGCCAAGATCGACTATGCGAAGGCGCAGGCCGAGCTGGCCGAGGCCATCGCCCAGCTCGCGGCCATCCGGCGCCTGCGCAAGAAGGGGCGTTAGCAGCGACTCAGCCCCGGCACCTGCCGGGGCTCGATATCCGACATGAGCGACCTCTCTGTCGTCGTCTTGGCGGCCGGCCAGGGCAAGCGGATGTACTCCGACCTGCCGAAGGTCCTGCACCCCCTGGGGGGCAGGCCGCTCCTCTCCCACGTCGTCGCCACCGCGCTGGAGCTCGACCCCGCGCGGGTCGTGGTCGTCTACGGGCACGGCGGGCGGGTGGTGCCCGAGCGCCTGGCCCGTATGCCGGTGCAGTGGGTGGAGCAGGCCCGGCAGCTCGGCACGGGCCACGCCGTCGCCCAGGCCATGCCGGTGGTGGCGGACGCCGACACGGTGCTGGTCCTCTACGGCGACGTGCCGCTCACCCGCGTCGAGACCTTGCGCGAGCTGGTCGCGCTCGCCGGGCCCGACGCCCTGGCCCTCGTCACGGTCGACCTCGACGTGCCCACGGGCTATGGACGGGTGATCCGGGACGGTGCGGGCCGGGTGTCGCGGATCGTCGAGGAGAAGGACGCCACCCCCGCGGAGCGCGCGGTGCGGGAGGTGAACACCGGGATCCTTGCGGTGCCGGCCGGGCGCCTGCGGGGCTGGCTCGCGCGGCTGGGCAACGACAACGCCCAGGGCGAGTACTACCTCACCGACGTCATCGGCCAGGCCGTCACCGAGGGACTGCCCGTCCGTACCGTGCAGCCGGGGGCCCTGGCGGAGGTGCTCGGCGTGAACAACCGCCTGCAGCTCGCCGAGCTGGAGCGTGCCTACCAGCGCCGCCAGGCCGAGCGCCTGCTGCTCTCCGGGGTGGCCCTCGCCGACCCTGCGCGCCTCGACGTCCGGGGCGAGGTCACGGTGGGGCGCGACGTGTTCCTCGACGTGAACGTCGTGCTGGAGGGGCGGGTCGTGCTGGGTGACCGCGTCCGCGTGGGCCCCGGCGCCGTCCTGCGGGACGCCGAGGTGGGGGAGGGCGCCGAGATCGGCGCCCACTGCGTCGTCGAAGGCGCGTGCGTCGGGCCCGGCAGCTGGCTGGACCCGCTCTCCTGGGTCCGGGCCGGGAAGGGTCGCGGGGCCCACCTCCCGTAAGGGCAGGGTCGGGGCGCAGGCCCGAGGGGCTTCGCCGCGACGCGCCTTCGGGGGCGCCCGCTCAGGATCAGCCACCGCCCGCCGCTGTACACTCGAGCCACGACCGGAGTCCCAGGAGCATCCCATGTGCGGCATCGTTGGAGCGGTCGCCGAGCGCGACGTCCTGCCCATCCTCGTCGAAGGCCTGCGCCGTCTGGAGTACCGCGGCTACGACTCCGCGGGCGTCGCCGTCATCGACGGCGCGGGGGGCCTCGGCCGGGTCCGCGTCTCCGGCAAGGTCGCCGAGCTGGTGCGGTCCCTGGAGGCGAGCCCCCTGCGCGGCGGGCTCGGCATCGCCCACACGCGCTGGGCCACCCACGGGGTGCCGAGCGAGGCGAACGCGCACCCGCACATCTGCAACGACACCGTGGCGGTGGTGCACAACGGGATCATCGAGAACTACGAGGCCCTGAAAGCGCGCCAGCTGGCCCAGGGCTTCCGGTTCACCTCGGAGACGGACACCGAGGTGATCGCCCACCAGGTCTTCCTGTATCTCGAGCAGGGTCGGGACCTGCTCGGGGCGGTGCAGGCCGCCGCCCTCGATCTCGAGGGGGCCTACGCCATCGGGGTCGTCTCCCGGAAGGAGCCGGGGCGGCTGGTCGCGGCCCGCCGGGGCAGCCCCCTCGTCATCGGGGTGGGGATCGGCGAGCACTTCATCGCCTCGGACGTCTCGGCCCTGCTCCCGGTCACCCAGCGCTTCATCTTCCTGGAGGACGGAGACGTCGCCGACCTGCGGCGTGCGAGCCTGACGATCTACGGGGCCGGTGGGGCTCCGGTCCAGCGTGAGGTCAGGGTGAGCGAGCTGACGGCCGACGCCGTCGAGCGCGGCAGGTTCCGCCACTACATGCTGAAGGAGATCTTCGAGCAGCCCCGGGCGCTGGCCGACACGCTGGAGGGGCGGCTCGCGAACGGGCGGGTCCTGGAGGCGGCCTTCGGCCCCGCGGCCTCGGCGACCTTCGATCGGGTGAGGGGGGTGCAGATCGTCGCCTGCGGGACCAGCTACCACGCGGGCCTGGTGGCCCGGTACTGGCTGGAGCAGCTGGCGGGGGTGCGCTGCGACGTGGAGGTCGCGAGCGAGTTCCGCTACCGGCGCCACGTGGTGGACCCGGACACCCTCGTGGTGACCATCTCCCAGTCCGGCGAGACGGCGGACACCCTGGCCGCCCTGCGGGCGACGCGCGAGATGGGGTTCGGCCCCTCGCTCGCGCTCTGCAACGTGCCCGAGAGCTCGCTGGTGCGCGAGTCGTCGCTCGTCCTGATGACCCGGGCCGGGCCGGAGATCGGGGTCGCTTCGACCAAGGCGTTCACCACGCAGCTCACGGCCCTGCTGCTGTTGGCCGTCGTGCTGGGCCGGCGCCGGGGGCTCTCCCCGGAGGCGGAGGCCGACGTGGTGCGCCAGCTGCTCGCGCTCCCCGGCCAGGTGGAGAAGGCGCTGGAGCTCGACCCCATCGTCGCGCGTCTGGCCGAGCGGTTCGTGGACAAGCACCACGCCCTGTTCCTCGGGCGGGGCTTTCACTACCCGGTGGCGATGGAGGGGGCGCTCAAGCTGAAGGAGGTCTCCTACATCCACGCCGAGGCCTATCCGGCGGGCGAGCTCAAGCACGGGCCGCTCGCGCTGGTGGATTCCTCCATGCCCGTGATCGCGGTCGCCCCGAACGACGCGCTCCTGGAGAAGCTGAAGTCCAACCTCCAGGAGGTGCGGGCGCGCGGCGGCCAGCTGTACGTCTTCGCCGACGCCGAGGCCGGCTTCGTGTCCCGGGAGGACGTGCACGTCATGGATGTCCCCGCGGTCGGCGAGTGGACGGCGCCCATCGTCTACACGGTGCCCCTGCAGCTCCTCGCCTACCACGTGGCGGTGCAGAAGGGCACGGACGTGGACCAGCCCCGCAACCTCGCGAAGTCGGTGACGGTCGAGTAGGCGCGGGCTACCCCGCCAGCTGCGCGAGCACCCGCTCGGCGGCGCGCCAGGTGTGCGCCAGCTCCGCCTCGCCGTGGGCGCTCGAGACGAACCCGGCCTCGAACGCCGAGGGGGCGAGGTACACGCCCTCTTCCAGCATGCCGTGGAAGAAGCGCTTGAAGCGCTCCACGTCGCAGGCCATGACGTCGGCGAAGGAGGTCACCGCCGGACGGTCCGAGAAGAACAGCCCGAACATCCCCCCCACCTGGTTCGTGACCAGCGGGACGCCCGCGGCGGCGGCGCGCTCGCGCAGTCCGGCGGTGAGCCGCGCGGTGGCCGTCCCCAGGCGCTCGAAGAACCCGGGCTCGGCGATGAGCTCGAGCGTCTTCAGGCCCGCGGCCATGGCGACCGGGTTTCCGGACAGGGTCCCGGCCTGGTAGACCGGCCCCAGCGGCGCGATGTGGTCCATCACCTCCCGGCGTCCGCCGAAGGCCCCGACGGGCATGCCGCCACCGATGACCTTGCCGAGGGTGGTCAGGTCGGGACGCACCCCGAACCGCGCCTGGGCGCCCCCGAGCGCGACCCGGAAGCCGGTCATCACCTCGTCGAAGATGAGCAGCGCGCCGTACTGGTCGCAGACCTCGCGCAGGGTCTCGAGGAACCCCGGCTGGGGGGGCACGCAGTTCATGTTGCCGGCCACCGGCTCGACGATGATGGCGGCGATGGCCTTCCCGCTCTCCGCGAAGGCCTTGCGCAGCGCCCCGGCGTCGTTGTAGGGCAGGGTCAGGGTGTGGCGCGCCACGTCCGCGGGGACCCCGGCGGAGCTCGGCACGCCGAGGGTCAGGGCGCCCGAGCCGGCCTTCACCAGCAGCGAATCCGCGTGGCCGTGGTAGCAGCCCTCGAACTTGACGATGGCGTCCCGGCCGGTGAAGCCCCGGGCGAGCCGGATCGCGCTCATGGTGGCCTCGGTGCCCGAGGAGACGAAGCGCACCTTCTCCAGGGAGGGCACCAGGTGGCACACCCGCTCGGCGAGGCGGGTCTCCAGGACCGTGGGGGCGCCGAAGGACAGGCCGTCGGCCGCGGTCTCCTGGACCACGCGGATCACCTCGGGGTGCGCGTGGCCGAGGACCATGGGGCCCCAGGAGCCCACGTAATCCACGTAGCGCCGGCCGTCCTCGTCCTCCAGGTAGGCACCCGCCGCGCGGCGCACGAACACCGGGTCGCCCCCGACGCTGCGGAACGCACGCACGGGGGAATTCACACCGCCGGGGATGAAGCGCTGGGCTTCGGTGAAGAGGTCGTGGGAACGGGTCATGGGGCTGTCTCGAAAAGGGTGGCGAAACGGGCAGCGGCGGCGCGGGGGTCAGGCTCGCCGAACAGTCCGTGGACCACGGCCAGCAGGTCTGCCCCGGCCGCGACCAGTGCAGGGGCATTCTCGGGTGTGATGCCCCCTATCGCAACTATCGGCACCCGCAACCGGGGCCGCACGGCCGCGAGCAGCTGGACGCTCGCCCCCGGGGCGAGCGGCTTGGTGCGCGAGGGGAAGAAGCGCCCGAAGGCAACGTAGTCGGCGCCGGCGGCCTCGGCCGCGAGGGCCCGATCCGGGTCGGCGTAGCAGGAGGCCCCGATGATCGGGCCCGGCCCCAGCAGGGCGCGGGCCTCGGCCACCGGCAGGTCCTCGCGCCCGAGGTGCACGCCGTCGGCCCCGAGGGAGCGGGCGAGTCTCGCGTCGTCGTTGACGATGAGCGGGACCCCCCGGGCGCGGCAGAGCTCCAGCAGGGCGGCGGCCTCGCGGCCGCGCCGCCGGGTGTCGCCGGTCTTCTCGCGATACTGGACCAGCACCGCGCCGCCGAGGAGGACCTGATCCACCCGGGCGACCAGGTCCCCGACCGGCCGGTCCCCCCCGTCGGTGACCGCGTACAGGCCCCGACAGGGTCTCAAGTCCGGCTCGCCCGCGTGCTGCGGGCCCAGAAGAGCCGGTTCGGGATGAGCTGACCGTGGCCGGTCCGATAGGCGTGCTTGAGCGACTCCCAGGTGTACTCCTGGGCCTGGCGGATCGCGGTGAGCGGCTCGTGCCCCTGGGCCAGGAGCCCCGCGATCGCCGAGGCCAGCGTGCAGCCCGAGCCGTGGTATTCCCCGGGCAGGCGGTCCCACTCGAAGCTCTCCAGCTGGCGGAGGTTGCCGTAGAGCAGGTTGACCACGCGGGGCGTCGCCTCGTGAGTGCCGGTGATCAGCACCAGCTCGCAGCCCCGGTCGAGGAGCGCCTGGCCGGCCGCCTCCAGGGAATCCGCCTCGGGCGCGAGCGCCCTTGCCTCGCGGCTGTTCGGGGTGAGCACGGTGGTGCGGGGCAGGAGCAGTTCCACCAGCGCGGCCTGGGTGTCCCCCGCGGCGAGTGGAGACCCCGCCCCCGAGGCGAGCACCGGGTCGAGGACGAGGGGCAGCTCCGGGTAGTCCACCAGGATCGAGTGGATGGCCTCCACCAGGGCGACGCTGCCGGCGAGCCCGACTTTGCAGGCGGCAACCGGCAGGTCCTCGAGGACGGCCCGGGCGGACTCGATCAGCGTCCCGGGGTCGACGGGATAGCTCGCGTAAACGTCGCGGGTGTCCTGCACCGTGAGCGCGGTAGCCACCGGCGCGGCGTGGCAGCCCATGCTCGCGATGGCCTCGGTGTCCGCCTGCAGGCCGGCGCCCCCGGTCGGGTCGAGGCCGGCGAACACGAGCACGGTCGGCACGGTGGCCGGTGGGAACGACATGCTGTAATTCTAGCCAAGCGTCCGGGCAAGATAGGCGGTGCGGGCCGAGAGCTCCAGGGAACAGGTCCACTTGTACGCCAGGTTGAGGCTCGGGGCGGCGGCGAAGACGCCGTGCCCGCGGACCACCGCGACCCGGTGCTGCGCGAGGGCCCGGGAGACGGCCTCCGGGGCCTCGGCGAGATAGCGGTCGTAGGGGATGGGCAGAACGGGGACCCGCCCGAAGTAGTACTGGGCCTCGAAATCCGGGGGGTCGTAGTCGCCGCCCTCGAAGGTGAGCGCCACCGTGTGGGGCCCGTGGCTGTGCAGGACGGCCCCGAGCCCCGGGTTCCGGCGGTACACCGCGAGGTGCAGCGGGGCGTCGAGCGAGGCACCGCCCGGGGGCGGTCCGTCGAGCGCGCAGGGGAGCAGGTCCGCGGGGCGCAGCGTGTCGGCGCAGCACCCGGTCGGGGTCACCCAGACGAGGTCCCCGTCGCGTACCGATGCGTTGCCGCTGTGGGAGTCGTTGAGGCCGTAGCGCCGCAGCCAGAGATAGTGCCGGACGAGGTCGGAGCGTGGGTCCATGCCACGCATGATCGGCGACCCGGGGCCGGCGTGCAATCGAAGGGTGGAGGCGGGCATAATCGAGAAGCCCGTCAGGGAGCGGCGGATCGGGTCCGGCTCGCCGGTCTCACCCCGGTCTCCGCCGCAATAAGCTCGAACAGGCCCGTCCTCCCGAAGCGACGGGCAATCCCATCGGAGGAGGTCACCCCATGTCTCTCACCCGTCGCGATTTCGTGCGCCTCGTCGGTTTCGCCGGTGCGGCCGGTATGCTGCCGCGGTCGGTCTTCGCCGCGCAGAAGGTCCCCGGAGACTTCTACGAGCTGCCGAAGTTCGGCAACGCGCGCCTGCTGCACATCACGGATGCGCACGCCCAGTTGCTGCCGGTGTACTACCGGGAGCCCAACGTCAACCTCGGCGTGGGCGAGGCAAAGGGCAAGGCCCCGCACCTCGTGGGCAGGCACCTGATGGACCAGTTCCAGGTGAAGCCCGACAGCCTGGAGGCTCATGCGTTCACCTACCTCGGTTACGCGAAGGAGGCGGAGCAATACGGCAAGGTGGGCGGATTCGCGCACCTGAAGACGCTGGTGACGCGCCTGCGGGAGAGCTACGGCAAGGACCGTACCCTGCTCCTGGACGGTGGTGACACTTGGCAGGGCTCGGGCACCGCGTACTGGACGCGCGGCAAGGACATGGTTCGGGCCTGCAACCTGCTCGGCGTCGACGTCATGACGGGCCACTGGGAGTTCACCTACCGGGACACCGAGGTGCTGGAGAATCTCGGCCAGTTCCAGGGGGACTTCGTCGCCCAGAACATCACGGTCACCGAAGACGCCCTCTTCGACTACCCCTTCGCGAAATACCCGGGCTTCAACGAGAACACCGGCCGCGCGTTCCAACCCTACACCGTGAAGCAGCTCGGCGGCGTGCGGGTCGCGGTGATCGGTCAGGCGTTTCCCTACACGCCCATCGCGAATCCCCAGCGCTTCATTCCTCTCTGGACCTTCGGTATCCGCGATGCCGAGATGCAGAAGGTGGTCGACGAGGTGCGCGCGAAGGAGAAGCCGGACGCCGTGGTGGTCATCTCCCACAACGGCATGGACGTGGACCTGAAGATGGCCTCGATCGTGACTGGGATCGACGCCATCTTCGGCGGTCACACCCACGACGGCGTGCCGGCTGCGGTAGAGGTCAGGAACCGCGGCGGCGTCACGCTGGTGACCAATGCCGGGTCGCAGGGCAAATTCGTGGGCGTGATGGACTTCGATCTGGGCGAGGGCAAGGTCAGGGGCTACCGGTACCGCCTGGTGCCGGTGTTCTCCAACCTGCTGCCCCCTGACCCGGAGATGGAGAAGCTCATCACCGAGGTTCGCAAGCCGCACCTCTCGGTGCTGCGGGAGGAGCTCGCGGTGGCCGAGCAGTTGATGTTCCGCCGCGGCAACTTCAACGGGACGTTCGACCAGCTCATCTGCGACGCACTGCGGGTGCAGGGGGACGCCCAGATCTCGCTCTCCCCCGGGTTCCGCTGGGGCACCACCGTCCTGCCCGGTCAGATGATCACGATGGAGCACGTCCTCGACCAGACCTGCATCACCTATCCCGAGACCTACGTCCGGGAGATGACCGGCGCGGAGGTCAAGGTGATCCTGGAGGATGTCTGCGACAACCTGTTCAACCAGGACCCGTACTATCAGCAGGGCGGCGACATGGTCCGGGTCGGCGGTCTGGACTACGTGCTCGACCCGCTCGAGGGGATGGGCAGGCGCGTCTCCGAGATGACCCTCGACAACGGCGAGAAGGTGGAGGCCGGCAAGAAGTACAAGGTGGCGGGCTGGGCGACGGTGGGGAGCCAGGCCCCGGGTCCGCACGTCTGGGACGTGGTCGCGGGTTACCTGCGTGCGCAGAAGTCCGCGCGGGTGAAAAAGGTGAACGAGCCGAAGCTCAGGAACGTGAGGGACAACCCCGGGATTGCCGAGTACACCGGCGTCGTGCTGAGCTGAGCCATCGCCGCGCGCGGCGGGCGTCTCAGCTGGCGCCCGCCGCCCGTTGACAGCGCCACGCAGGGTGGCCTAACGTTCGCGAGAGCACTACAACAATAAGAGCTCGTGTATCGCTTCGAAGCGGCGTTTGCCGCTTTTTTGTTATCCGCGCCCCGCGCGGGCTCGATGCGGGAGGGACGGGACTCGATGATCAGGGTGGGAGTGGTGGGCGGCACCGGCTACACCGGGGTCGAGCTGCTGCGGCTGCTGGTGCGGCACCCCGAGGTGGAGCTCGCGGTCATCACCTCGCGTGGTGAGGCGGGAACCGCGGTCGCCGACCTGTTCCCGAGCCTGCGGGGCTGGACCGACCTCGTCTTCACGGCCCCGGACCCGGCCGCGCTGGCGGCCTGCGGGGTGGTGTTCTTCGCCACGCCGAACGGTACGGCGATGGGAATGGCGCAGGAGCTCCTGGAGGCGGGCGTGCGGGTGATCGACCTCGCGGCCGACTTCCGGCTGCAGGACCCCGCGGTGTGGGAACGCTGGTACGGCACGCCGCACGGTGCCCTGGACCTCCTCGAGGAGGCCGTGTACGGGCTGCCGGAGGTCAACCGCGACGCCATCCGTCGCGCCCGCCTGGTGGCGAACCCCGGTTGCTACCCCACGGCGGTCCAGCTGGGTTTCCTGCCCCTCGTCGAGCGGGGCCTGGTGGACCTCGACCGGCTGGTCGCCGACGCGAAATCCGGTGTCAGCGGGGCCGGGCGCAAGGCCACCATGGGCTCGCTCCTGTGCGAGGCGAGCGAGAGCATGAAGGCCTACGCCGTTCCCGGGCACCGGCACCTGCCGGAGATCCGCCAGGGGCTGGCGCGGGCGGCCGGACGGCCGGTGGGGCTCACCTTCGTGCCCCACCTGACCCCCATGATTCGGGGGATCCACGCGACCCTGTACGCGTTCGCCCTCGGGGGCGGCTGGGACCTGCAGGCCCTGTTCCAGGAGCGCTACGCCGGGGAGCCCTTCGTCGACGTCCTTCCGGAGGGGGGGCACCCGGAGACGCGCAGCGTGCGCGGCACCAACGTGTGCCGCATCGCCGCGCACCGGCCCCAGGGGGGCGACACCGTGGTGGTGCTGTCGGTCATCGACAATCTCGGGCGCGGCGCTGCGGCCCAGGCGGTCCACAACATGAACCTGATGCTCGGGATCCCGGAGACCACCGGATTGGACCTGGTGGCGGTGATGCCCTGAGTCCAGGCAAAAGTTGACTCAGGTTGTGGGGAATCGTATAAAAGCCGACCGACCGTTCACGAGGATGGGACCATGAGCCAAGTCGCTACCGAGGACAGCCCGCTGGTGTTGACGTCCAGCGCCGCGAAGAAGGTGCGCGAGCTGATCACCGATGAGGGCAACGACCTGCTGATGCTGCGCATCTTCGTGCAGGGCGGGGGTTGCTCGGGGTTCCAGTACGGCTTCACCTTCGACGAGTCGGTGGAGGAGGGCGACACGGTGGTCGACACCGAAGGCGTCCGGCTGCTCGTCGACCCGATGAGCGTCCAGTACCTGATGGGCGCCGAGATCGACTTCGTCGAGGGCATCCAGGGGGCCCAGTTCGTCATCCGCAACCCCAACGTGGCGAGCGGCTGCGGCTGCGGCTCGTCGGCGGGGGGCGGCTGTGGGTCCTCGGGCTGCGGGTCCTCGGGCTGCGGCTGAGGGGACTTCCCCGGGGGGGGCGACCGTGACCGACGCTCTGGAATCGTTCGAGGCGCTCAAGCGCGGAACCGTCGAGGTCCTGCTGGAGCAGGACCTGAAGAAGAAGCTCGCGACCGGCCGGCCGCTGCGGGTGAAGGCCGGATTCGACCCCACCGCCCCCGACCTGCATCTGGGGCACACCGTCCTGCTGACGAAGCTGCGCCAGTTCCAGGAGCTCGGCCACGAGGCGCTCTTCCTCATCGGCGATTTCACCGGGATGATCGGTGACCCGACGGGCAAGAGCGCCACGCGCAAGGCGCTCACGCGGGAGGAAGTCCTCGAGAACGCGAGGACCTACGAGCAGCAGATCTTCAAGGTCCTGGACCCCGAGCGCACGCTGGTGGTCTTCAACTCGAGCTGGATGGGCGAGATGAGCGCCGCGGAGTTGATTCAGCTCGCGGCCCGGCAGACCGTCGCCCGCATGCTCGAGCGCGACGATTTCGCGAAGCGCTACGGCTCCGGGCAGCCCATCGCGATCCACGAATTCCTCTACCCCCTGGTCCAGGGGTACGACTCGGTGGCCCTGCGGGCCGACGTGGAGCTCGGGGGCACGGACCAGAAGTTCAACCTCCTGGTGGGACGCCAGCTCCAGGAGGCGTACGGGCAGGAGCCCCAGGTCGTCGTCACGATGCCTCTGCTCGAGGGGTTGGACGGCGTGCAGAAGATGTCGAAGTCCCTCGGCAACTACGTCGGGATCGACGAGCCGCCGGCGGAGATGTTCGGCAAGCTGATGTCGGTCTCCGACACCCTGATGTGGCGCTACTTCGAGCTGCTCTCGCTCGACACCAGCGCCGCCGAGCAGGCGCGGCTGCGGGCCCAGGCCGAAGCCGGGGAGACGAACCCCCGCGACGTGAAGGTGCGCCTGGCGCAAGAGCTGGTGGGCCGCTATCGCGGCGCGGCCGCCGCGCGGGCGGCGCTGGAGGACTTCGAGCGGCGTTTCCGGCAGCGGGAGATCCCGGAGGAGGTGCCGGAGCGGCAGGTCGAGGCCCCCGCCGGGAAGCTCCCGATCGGCAACCTCCTGAAGGCGGCCGACCTCGCGGCGAGCACCTCGGAGGCCATGCGCATGGTCCGCCAGGGTGCGGTCCGCATCGACGGGGAGCGGGTCGAGGACCCCCACCTCGAGGTCTCCTCCGGCACGACCCACGTCTACCAGGTCGGCAAGCGCAAATTCGCCCGGGTGTCGGTGGTCGCCTGACGGGCTTCAACCCCCCGGCCCGGTTGCCTTGACACCCCGGAAAGGCCGGTGCTACGGTCCGGGCCAGTTGCACGCCCCGTTGCGTGCGGCGCCCGGTTACCGGTCCGGCCCCGACTACCCCCATGAGAAGAGCGCGCGTTGCATGGCTGGCCGTCCCGACCCTCGCTCTCGGGCTCCTCGGCGCGTGCTCCCACGTGCCCCCCATCCAGGAGATGTCCGACGCCCGCCAGGCCGTGCAGGCCGCGCGCGAGGCCGGCGCGGGTAGCTACGCCCGGTCGGCGCTCGACCAGGCCGAGGGCCGGCTGGTGAAGGCCGAGCGCGCGATCAAGTCCTATGACTATCCGGAGGCCCGCACCGAGGCCCTGGCGGCCCGGGAGGGAGCGAGCGCCGCCCGCCGCCTCGCCCTGTCCCTGCGCGCCGCACAGGCCTCCCTGGAGGGGGCCGACCGCGCGGGCGTCCCGGTGCCCCAGGCCCGGGCGGACCTGGAGGAGGCCCGGCGGGCCGCGGCGGGTGGCCGCGCAACCGAGGCGACCGAGCTGGCCGAGCGGGCACGGACGGCGGCCGAGGCTGACCTCAACCAGCACTATCTGGACAGTGCCCGGGACCTGCTTGCCGGGCTCGAGAAGCGGGTCTCGGCGATGTCGCCCGAGGACCTCGAGCGCTACTCCGCGGCACGTGCGGCCTACCACGGCAACGAAGGCCGCCGGGCCTACGAATCGGCGCGCGCGCTGGACGCCAGTGTTCCGCCGCTGCGGGGCAGCCGGCGCAAGGGCAGCCCAGCGCGGTAGGCGCCAGCCTCCGGCCGGGCCCCTGACCGCGCCCCCGCGGACCCTCAGCCCGTTCGGGCGCCGGCCAGGCGCTCGCGAAGGAAGGCGGCCACACCGGCCAGGGGGACCTGGGTGCTGTCCTGGTCCCGCCGGCCCTTGTACTCCACCGTCCCCGCGTCGAGCCCCCGCTCGCCCACCACCAGCCGGTGGGGGACACCGATGAGATCCATGTCCGCGAACATGACGCCGGCGCGCACCGGGCGGTCGTCGAAGAGCACCTCGACGCCGGCGGCCTGCAACTCGGCGTAGAGGCGCTCCGCAGCCTCGGCGACGCGCATGGACTTCTGCATGTTCATGGGTAGGAGTGCCACCGCGTAGGGGGCGATGGCCTCCGGCCAGACGATCCCGTTGTCGTCGTGGTTCTGCTCGATGGCCGCGGCGACCACGCGGGACACCCCGATCCCGTAGCAGCCCATGATGAGGGTGACCGGCCGGCCTTCCTCGTCGAGGGCCTCGGCCTTCATCGCCTCGCTGTACTTCGTGCCGAGCTGGAAGATGTGCCCGACCTCGATACCCCGCGCGATGGAGAGCGTGCCGCGCCCGTCCGGGCTCGGGTCGCCGGGGACGACGTTGCGCAGGTCTGCGGTCGCGGGCTCGGGAAGGTCCCGGCCCCAGTTCACGCCCACGAGGTGCTGGCCGTCCGCGTTCGCCCCGCACACGAAGTCGCTCACGGCGGCGGCCGCGTGGTCCACGACCAGGGCGACCGGCAGCGCGATCGGCCCGATCGACCCCACCTCGCAGCCCACCACCTCCCGCACCCGCTCCGCGGCCGCGAAGGTGAGGGGGCGCGCCACCTCGGGGAGCTTCGCGGCCTTCACCTCGTTCAGGGCGTGGTCGCCCCGCAGGACCAGGGCGACGAGCCCGCCGTCGGCGCCGTCCACGATCAGCGTCTTCAGCGTGCGCGAGGGCGGTACGCCGAGGAACGCGCTCACCTCGTCGATGGTGCGCTGGGCCGGGGTCTCCACGACGGCCATGGGCCGGGTGGGCTCCGGACGCGGCCCGCCGGCAGGAAGGGCCTCGGCCAGCTCCACGTTGGCTGCGTAGTCACTCCCGTCGGAGAAGGCGATGGCGTCCTCCCCGGAGTCGGCCAGCACGTGGAACTCGTGGGAGAGGTTGCCGCCGATCGCCCCGGTGTCCGCCCGCACCGGGCGGAATTCCAGGCCGATACGCCGGAAGATCCGCGAATAGGCCTCGTACATCACCCGGTAGGTCTCGTCGAGCGAGGCCTGATCCAGGTGGAAGGAGTAGGCGTCCTTCATCAGGAACTCCCGGGCCCGCATGACGCCGAAACGCGGCCGGACCTCGTCCCGGAATTTCGTCTGGATCTGGTAGAAGTTCGCCGGCAGCTGCTTGTAGCTGCGCACCTCGCGGCGGACGAGGTCGGTGATGACCTCTTCGTGGGTCGGACCGAAGCAGAACTCCCGCTCGTGGCGGTCCTTCAGGCGCAGGAGCTCGGAGCCGTAGAAGTCCCAGCGCTTCGACTCCTGCCAGAGCTCGGCGGGCTGCACCGCGGGCATCAGCACCTCCTGGGCGCCGGCGCGGTCCATCTCCTCGCGCACCACCGCCTCGACCTTGCGCAGCACGCGAAGCCCGAGCGGCAGCCAGGTGTAGAGGCCGGCCGCGAGCTTGCGGATCATCCCCGCCCGGATCATCAACTGGTGGCTGACGACCTCGGCGTCCGCCGGGGTCTCCTTGACGGTGGCGAGCAACAGTCGGCTGGCGCGCATGGCTAGGGTCTCTCCCGTTCGAGGACCCGCGAGTCTACCGGAAAAGCGGGGGGTCTGGCGTCCACGGCCCCGGGACGCCCGGGGGGCGCTCGTGGAGGCGTTCCAGCGAGGGGAGCCGCGCGGGCGCGCGGCGCAGGCGGGCTACGGCGACGGGCCGCAGTACTGCTGGACCTGGCGCCGCGTCTCCTCGAGCCGCGCCTGCTTCTGGTCGTCGTCCAGGCGCACGTCGTTGCCCTGGGCATCCTTGGACCAGACGCGCTGGGCGGTCTCGAGCACGCGCAGGTTCTCCCGGGCGACGCGGCAGTTCTCGGCCTGCTGCCGTTCCTGCTCGGCCTTGCGGTCGGCCGAGGGCTGGGTGGGCACGCCGGGCGGGGCGGAGGCGCCCCCGAGGCCGGAGCGCTCGCGCAGGCGCTTCAGTTCCTCGCTCGCCTGGTTCTGGCTCGCGGGGGCGTAGTACAGGGGAACGGGCTCGGCGTGCACGCCCGCGGGGACGCGCTCCGAGTACTGCACGGTCCCCGCGCTGTCCACCCAACGGTAGACCTGGGCCGCCGCCGTGAGGGCGGGTGCCGTGGCCGCGACCGTGAGCACGAGGACGCGCCCGATTCCTTTCATCAGTCCTGCCCCGTGGATCCTGTGGCAATTATAGCCCCCGGCGCACGCCCGATCATCCCCGGCCGCGGTCTCCGTTCCGGCAGCGCGAAGATCGTCACAATCGCGGACCGGGACTGTGCGGGCCGACACGCACGGGAGCCCTCGGGTTGCGGAGAAGGCCCTGACGGGGCGGGAAAAGCCGCGCACGGCAGGGGGCTTGCGTGGCGCCGGCCGCGCGGCTTACCCTCCCGAGGACGTATTAGCTTTGCCTGATTGTCGCCCCGAGGGCTTGCGGGCGGCCGTGGCGTTGTTCCCCATCCGGAGGCGAACCGTGGAGCTCAGTGGCGGGCAGATCATCGTGCAATTCCTCAAGGACGAGGGCGTGGAATGCATCTTCGGGTACCCCGGGGGGGCCGTACTGCACATCTACGACGAGATCTACAAGCAGGACGCCGTCAAGCACGTGCTGGTCCGTCACGAGCAGGGCGCGACGCACGCCGCCGACGGGTACGCGCGCGCGACCGGGCGCACGGGCGTGGCCCTCGTCACCTCCGGTCCGGGCTCCACGAACGCCGTCACCGGCATCGCCACGGCCTTCATGGACTCGATTCCGCTGGTGGTCCTGACCGGTCAGGTGCCGACGCCCTGGATCGGCAGCGACGCCTTCCAGGAGGTCGACACGGTCGGCATCACGCGGCCGTGCGTGAAGCACAACTTCCTCGTGAAGGACGTGCGGGACCTCGCCGAGACGCTGAAGCGCGCCTTCTACCTGGCCTCCACGGGACGGCCGGGGCCGGTGGTCGTGGACATCCCCAAGGACGTCACGGACCCGCGGGTCAAGGTGCCCTACGTGTACCCGAGGAAGGTCCACGTGCGCTCCTACAATCCCACCGTCAAGGGCCACAGCAAGCAGATCAAGCGGGCGACGGACCTCCTCCTCGGCGCCAAGCGTCCCATGATCTACAGCGGGGGTGGCGTCGTCCTCGGCAACGGGTCGGGCGAACTCACCGAGCTGACCCGCCTGCTCGGCTACCCGATCACGAACACGCTGATGGGTCTCGGGGCCTACCCGGGCACGGACCGGCAGTTCCTCGGAATGCTCGGCATGCACGGCACCTACGAAGCCAACATGGCAATGCACGAGTGCGACGTCCTGCTCGCCGTGGGGGCGCGGTTCGACGATCGCGTGACGGGGAGCACCGAGCAGTTCTGCCCCCACGCCCAGATCATCCACGTGGACGTGGACCCGTCCTCGATTGCGAAGAACGTGCGGGTGGACGTGCCCATCGTCGGCACGGTGCAGCACGTGCTGCGCGAGATGATCGACCTGGTGAAGGGAGGCGAGGTGCGCCCCGACGCGAGGGCGCTGGCCGAGTGGTGGGAGCGGATCGAGAAGTGGCGCGCCCTGCGCTGCCTCGAGTACACGCCCTCCCTCGACCGCATCAAGCCGCAGTCCGTGGTGGAGACCCTCTACCGGGTCACGGGGGGCGGCGCCTACGTCACCTCGGACGTGGGGCAGCACCAGATGTGGGTCGCGCAGTATTATAAGTTCGACAAGCCGCGGCGCTGGATCAATTCGGGGGGGCTCGGGACCATGGGGTTCGGCCTGCCGGCCG
The DNA here is from genome assembly GCA_017999615.1 of Gammaproteobacteria bacterium. NCBI lineage: Bacteria > Pseudomonadati > Pseudomonadota > Gammaproteobacteria > Gammaproteobacteria bacterium. The sequence goes on from JAGNLM010000001.1 coordinate 235,104, forward strand.
CCATCGGGGTGAAGCTGGCGTTCCCCGACGCGCCGGTCGTCTGCGTCACGGGCGACGCGAGCATCCAGATGTGCATCCAGGAACTGTCCACGGCCTTCCAGTACAAGTTGCCCCTGAAGATCGTGAACCTGAACAACCGTTACATGGGCATGGTCCGCCAGTGGCAGGAATTCTTTTACGAGAGCCGGTACTCGCACACCTACCTGGAGGCGCTGCCGGATTTCGTGAAGCTCGCGGAGGCCTACGGGCACGTCGGGGTCCGGGTCGACCGCCCGGACCGGGTCGAGCCGGCCCTCCGTGAGGCCATGGCCAGCGACCGGCTGGTGTTCCTCGACGTCATGACGGACCCCACCGAGAACGTGTACCCAATGATCGAAGCGGGCAAGGGCCAGGACCAGATGCGGCTCCCGCCCCACCTTTCCGCCGAGCGGGAGCTCGCCTGACATGCGACACATCATTTCGATCCTGGTGGAGAACGAGTCCGGCGCCCTGTCGCGGATCGCGGGGCTGTTCTCCGCGCGCGGTTACAACATCGAATCGCTCACGGTCGCGCCGACCGAAGACCCTTCCCTGTCCCGCATGACGCTCGTCACCCGGGGCAGTGACGAGATCGTGGAGCAGATCACCAAGCAGTTGAACAAGCTGGTGGACGTCGTCAAGCTCGCGGACCTGACCGAGGGGCCGCACCTGGAGCGCGAGCTGATGCTGCTCAAGGCCCGTGCGGTCGACGTCGAGCGCGACGAATTGAAGCGGCTGGCGGACATCTTTCGCGGGCGCATCGTCGACGTGACGGACGCGACCTACACCATCGAATTGACTGGCTCGAGCGACAAGCTCGACGCCTTCATCGCCGCGGTCGGACCGAAACACATCGTGGAGGTCGTACGTTCCGGGGTGTCTGGGATCGCCAGGGGCGAGCGGTGCCTGCGTGCGTGACGGAAGGCTTTCGAACCGTGGCGGAGTGAACTTTTTAAGGGGACAGCTATGAAGATCTATTACGATAAGGATGCCGACCTGTCGATCATCCGCGGCAAGAAGGTGGCGATCATCGGGTACGGCTCCCAGGGCCACGCACACGCCAACAATCTGAAGGATTCGGGTGTCGACGTGGTGGTGAGCGAGCGTGCCGGCTCGGCCGCGGAGGCCAAGGCGCGCAACGCGGGTTTTGCGGTGAAGCCGGTTCCCGAGGCGGTCGCGGGCGCGGACGTCGTGATGATCCTGGTGCCCGACGAGTTCCAGGCGAAGGTGTACCGCGAGGAGATCGGCCCGCACCTGAAGAAGGGCGCGGCGCTCGCGTTCGCGCACGGGTTCAACATCCACTTCCAGCAGATCGATCCGCCCGCCGACGTGGACGTCATCATGATCGCGCCGAAGGGCCCCGGCCACCTGGTGCGCTCCACCTACACCGAGGGCGGCGGCGTGCCCTCGCTCATCGCGGTCTATCAGGACGCGAGCGGCAAGGCGCGGGACATCGCCCTTTCCTACGCCTCGGCGAACGGCGCCGGGCGGGCAGGGGTCATCGAGACGACCTTCCGCGAGGAGTGCGAGACGGACCTGTTCGGTGAGCAGGTCGTGCTCTGCGGCGGGTTGACCGCCCTCATCCAGGCGGGCTTCGAGACGCTGGTCGACGCGGGTTATGCCCCCGAGATGGCCTACTTCGAGTGCGTGCACGAGGTGAAGCTGATCGTGGACCTGATCTACGAGGGCGGCATCGCCAACATGCGGTACTCGGTCTCGAACACCGCCGAGTACGGTGACCTGACGCGCGGCCCGCGCATCGTGACCGACGAGACGCGGGCGGAGATGCGCAAGATCCTGCAGGAGATCCAGACGGGGCAGTTCGCCCGCGAGTTCATCCTCGAGAACCAGGCGGGCGCGGCGAGCCTGAAGGCGATGCGCCGTCTCACGCAGGCCCACCCGGTGGAAGAGGTCGGCGCCAAGCTGCGGGACATGATGCCCTGGATCAAGGCCCACAAGCTGGTGGACCGCAGCAGGAACTGAGGCGGCGAGCGGACCGTGGCCCCAGGGGCCACGGAGCACGCCGGGGGTGAGCGGGGTCCGGATTTCCTGATACCCTCTTCCTGGTGTACTCCGTGCCCTCCGGGGCGCACCCAGCCTTCCAGGCGAAAGAGCAGGGGCCTCAGCGTTGGACAGCCACCCCATCGTCCCGCAGGACCGGCGCCGGCGCGGGATCTACCTGTTGCCGAACCTGTTCACCACCGCAGCCCTGTTCGCGGGCTTCTACGCAGTCGTGGCCGCGATGGGGGAGCGATTCGAGGCCGCCGCGGTGGCGGTCTTCGTGGCCATGCTGCTCGACGGCCTCGACGGCCGGGTGGCCCGTCTCACCCACACCCAGACGGCCTTCGGCACCGAGTACGACAGCCTCTCGGACATGGTGTCCTTCGGGGTCGCCCCGGCGCTGGTGGCCTACGAGTGGTCGCTGCAGTCCCTCGGCAAGCTCGGCTGGCTCGCCGCGTTCGTGTACACGGTCGGCGCCGCGCTCCGGCTCGCCCGCTTCAACACCCAGGTGGGGGTCGCCGACAAGCGCTACTTCCAGGGCCTGCCGAGCCCGTCGGCAGCGGCCATCGTCGCGGGCCTGGTCTGGTTCGCGACCGACCGGGAGCTCTCGGGCGAGACGCTGCGTTACGCGACCTGGGTGCTCACCGTGCTGTCCGGCGTCCTGATGGTGAGCAAGCTGCGCTATTACAGCTTCAAGGGCGGACTGGATTTGAAGGGCTTCAAGGGCGGGCTGGACCTGAAGGAGCGGGTCCCCTTCGTGGGCGTGCTCCTCGCCGTCCTCGGTTTCGTGCTCGTCTCCATCCACCCGTCCCACGTCCTCTTCGGCCTGTTCCTGGCCTACGCCGTGTCCGGGCCCGCGGTGACGGTGGTGCAGCGCCGGCGCCGGCGTGCGGCCCGCAAGGTGCAGGCTCCGGCGAGGCCGGAGGAGGAAGGGCCTCCCGAGCTTGGCAAGCCGGGCGGGCCATAGTATCGTTCGCAGCGTACGTGGGTCTCGATGCGGTGCGGGGAGATGATTCGGAGCCAGCCAGGCACGGTCTGCGCGGCACCGGTACGCCGGTGCGGCGTCCTTGCGAGCGCCCAGGCCTGCGTCACCGCCCTCGTCCTGCTGTCGCTGCGACTGCGGCTGCCCTGACGGCAGCGCACGCACACTCCCCTCGGCCCTTCGGGGGCCGCAAAATTCCAGGATTCAAGATGCCGCCGGCTCGGGCCGACGGAGAGATGCCATGCCGGCGCCGCCGGGCGGCGCGGCACCGACGGAGCAGACCCCATGCGTGACAGACTGATCATCTTCGATACCACCCTCCGGGACGGCGAGCAGAGCCCCGGGGCCTCCATGACCCGCGACGAGAAGGTCCGCATCGCCAAGGCGCTGGAGCGCATGCGGGTGGACGTGATCGAGGCGGGATTCCCGATGGCGAGCGTCGGCGACTTCGAGGCCGTGCAGGCGGTGGCCCGGGCGGTCCGGGACTGCGGCGTCTGCGGGTTGGCCCGGGCGCTCGACCGGGACATCGACCGGGCGGCGGAGGCCCTGCGCGAGGCGGCGGCGCCGCGCATCCACACCTTCATCGCCACCTCTCCGATCCACATGGAGCGCAAGCTGCGCATGACGCCGGACCAGGTGCTCGCTCAGGCGGTGCAGGCGGTCAAGCGCGCGCGGCAGTACACGGACGACGTGGAGTTCTCGCCCGAGGACGCCGGGCGGTCGGAGACCGACTTCCTCTGCCGGGTGATCGAGGCCGTCATCGACGCCGGTGCGCGGACCGTGAACATCCCGGACACGGTGGGTTACAACACCCCGGATCGGTTCGGCGCGCTCATCCGCGAGCTGCGCTCCCGGGTGCCGAACGCGGACCGGGCGGTGTTCTCGGTCCACTGCCACAACGACCTCGGCCTTGCCGTCGCCAACAGCCTCTCGGCGGTCGCGAACGGGGCGCGTCAGGTGGAGTGCACCGTCAACGGCCTGGGAGAGCGGGCGGGCAACGCCGCGCTCGAGGAGGTGGTGATGGCCGTGCGCACGCGCCAGGACCTCTTCCCGCTGGACGTGCGCCTGGATACCACGCAGATCGTGCACTGCTCGCGCCTGGTCTCGAACATCACCGGTTTTCCGGTGCAGCCGAACAAGGCCATCGTGGGCGCCAATGCCTTCGCCCACGAGTCCGGCATCCACCAGGACGGCGTGCTGAAGCACCGGGAGACCTACGAGATCATGCGGGCGGAGGACGTGGGCTGGTCCGCGAACCGCATGGTGCTCGGCAAGCACTCGGGCCGCAGCGCCTTCAAGGCGCGGCTCAAGGAGCTCGGCGTCGTGTTCGCGAGCGACGCCGAATTGAACGCGGCCTTCGAGCGCTTCAAGGAGCTGGCCGACAAGAAGCACGAGATCTACGACGAGGACCTCCAGGCGCTGGTGACCAACAGCGGCACCGAGTCCGAGCACGAGCGTTTCCGGCTCGTGGGGCTCAAGGTCGTGTCGGAGACGGGGCGCTCGCCCCACGCCGACATCACGCTGCTGGTCGACGGCCAGGAGGTGCAGGCGCGCTCGGACGGCGGCGGTCCGGTGGACGCATCTTTCAAGGCGATCGACGGGGTGCTCCACAGCGGCTCGACGCTGCAGCTCTATTCGGTCAACAATATCACCAGCGGCACCGACGCCCAGGGCGAGGTCACCGTGCGGGTCGAGCGGGGCGGGCGGATCGTGAACGGCCAGGGGGCGGACACCGACATCGTGGTCGCCTCGGTGAAGGCCTATCTGCACGCCCTGAACAAGATCATGGCCCCGGCCGAGCGTACCCACCCGCAGTTGTAGGGGCCGCACGGTCGTGGACGAGCGGCGGAGGGAGTATCTGAGGCTGCTCGGCGTGCAGGCGCTGGAGCCGCGGGGCGACGGTCCGCTCGCGCGGTCTCCGGCGCCGTCCCCGGCCGGGGGCCCGGCTGGGGGCCCCGCCCCGGGGCCCTGCGCGGGCGACGACTGGGAGGCGCTCGCCCGCAGGGTCCGCGCGTGCACGGCCTGCGACCTCGCGGCGACCCGCAACCAGACGGTCTTCGGGGCCGGGGACCCGGGCGCGCGGTGGATGTTGGTCGGCGAGGCCCCGGGCGCCGAGGAGGACCGCCAGGGGCTGCCGTTCGTGGGGCGGGCGGGCCAGTTGCTCACCTCCATGGTGCGGGCGGTGGGGTGGTCCCGGGACCAGGTCTTCATCGCCAACATCCTGAAGTGCCGCCCCCCGAACAACCGGGACCCCCGGCCCGAGGAGGTGGCACACTGCGAGGGGTATCTGCACCGGCAGGTCGCCCTGCTGCGCCCTGCGGTGATCCTGTGCCTCGGGCGCATCGCCGCCCAGAACCTGCTCAAGGTGGAGGCCCCGCTAAAGGCGCTGCGGGGGCGCACGCACTCCTACGGTCCGGCGGGCACGCCGTTGGTGGTCACCTTCCACCCGGCCTATCTGTTGCGCAACCCCGCGGACAAGCGCCGCGCCTGGGAAGACCTGCGACTGGTGCTGCGGCTGCTCGAGGAGGCGGGTGAGCGGGCGAGCGGGTGAGCCGCGCGCGGGCCTGCGCCCCATGCGCGAGGCGGACCTGGAGACGGTCCTCGCCATCGAGCGGGCAGCCTACTCGCATCCCTGGACCCGGGGGATCTTCGAGGACTGTCTGCGGGTCGGCTACAGCTGCTGGGTGCTCGAGGAGGGCAGGGAGCTGGTCGGCTACGGGGTGATGATGATGGCGGTCGGCGAGGCCCACATCCTGAACGTGTGCGTCAGCCCGGGGCACCAGCGCCGGGGGTACGGGGCGCGCCTGCTGGCGCACCTGGTGGCGCTCTCCCGCCGGCACCACGCGGACACCGCGCTGCTCGAGGTCCGCCCGTCCAACCGGCCCGCGCTCGCGCTCTACCGCAAGGCCGGTTTCAACGAGGTCGGCATGCGCCGGGGCTACTACCCCGCCGCCAACGGCCGCGAGGACGCGCTGATCCTGGCCCTGCACCTGGGCCCCGACGACTGGCACCCATTCACCGAGGGCCCCGAGGGCCGCGAGTCATGACCACCCGGTCGACCATCGAATCCTTCGTCGGCAACACCCCCCTCGTGCGCCTGCAGAGGCTCGGGGCGGGGAGCGGCAACCAGCTCCTGGCGAAGGTCGAGGGCAACAACCCGGCGGGCTCGGTGAAGGACCGCCCGGCGCTCTCCATGGTCCTCCGCGCCGAGCAGCGCGGCCGGCTCCGCCCCGGGGACACCCTGATCGAGGCCACCAGCGGCAACACGGGCATCGCACTCGCGATGGTCGCCGCGACCCGGGGCTACCGAATGCTCGTGGTGATGCCGGAGAACATGAGCGAGGAGCGCCGGGCGGTGATGCGGGCCTTCGGCGCCGAGCTCGTCCTTACGCCCGCCGCCGGCGGGATGGAGCAGGCGATCGACACCGCGCGCGCCCTCGAGGCGGCGGGGGAGGGTCTCGTCCTGGACCAGTTCTCCAACCCCGACAACCCCCGCGCCCACTACGAGAGCACCGGCCCCGAGATCTGGCGGGACACCGGTGGCGGCGTCACGCACTTCGTGAGCACGATGGGCTCCACGGGCACGATCATGGGGACCTCGCGTTACCTGAAGGAGCGCAGCCCCGCCGTCCAGGTCATCGGCGTCCAGCCGGCCGCGGGGGCCCAGATCCCCGGGATCCGGCGCTGGCCCGAGGCCTACCTGCCGGCGATCTACGAGCCCTCCCGGGTGGACCGGGTGATGGACGTCGGGCAGAGGGAGGCGGAGGAGACGACCCGGCTCCTCGCCGCCCGCGAAGGCATCTTCGCCGGCGTGTCCTCGGGGGGGGCGGTGGCGGCGGCGCTGCGCCTCGGGACCGAGGTCGAGGGGGCGGTCATCGTCTGCGTGGTCTGCGACCGCGGCGACCGCTACCTTTCCACCGGAGTGTTCCCAGCGGGCTGAGTCCGCGGGCTGAGACTGAGACCTTGCCATGAACGTTCTCGCCTTCGACATCGAGACCGTGCCAGACGTGGACGCCGGGCGCCGGCTCTACGGGCTCGAGGGGCTCCCGGACGATCAGGTGGGGCGGGCGATGTTCCACCTGCGCCACCAGGAGTCGGGGAGCGATTTCCTGCGCCACCCCCTGCACCGGGTGGTGGCCATCTCGGTGGCCCTGCGGGACCGTGACCGTTTCCGGCTCTGGTCGCTCGGCGACCTCGAGTCTCCCGAGCGCGACCTCGTGCATCGCTTCTTCGACGGCATCGAGCGCTACACGCCCACGCTGGTCTCCTGGAACGGGCTCGGCTTCGACCTGCCGGTCCTGCACTACCGCTCCCTGCTCCACGGGGTCGCCGCCCCGCGTTACTGGGAGACGGGTGAGGAGGACCCCGGCTTTCGCTGGAACAACTACCTCAGCCGCTTCCACCAGCGGCACACCGACCTGATGGACGTCCTCTCGGCCTACCAGGGCAGGGCCGCGGCGCCCCTCGAGGTGGTGGCGACCCTGCTGGGGCTGCCCGGGAAGATGGGGCAGAGCGGGGCCCAGGTCTGGGACCGCTACCTCGCCGGAGACCTCGCGGGGATCCGGGACTACTGCGAGCTCGACGTCCTCAACACCTACCTCGTCTACCTGCGCCTCGAGTTGGTGCGCGGGCGCCTCGACCCCCAGGGCCACGCCCGCGAGTGCCAGCTCGTGCGCGACACCCTGGCCGGGGACGAGCGCCCGCACCTGCAGGCCTTGCTGCGCGCGTGGCCGGCGTGACGCGGGCGCGAGGGGCAACCGCGGCCCCCGTGAAGGCCCGCATCGGTGACCTGACCCACGAGGGGCACGGCATCGCCCGCGTCGACGGCAAGGTCGTGTTCGTCGACGGCGCGCTCCCCGGGGAGGAGGTGCTCCTGCGCGTCACCCGACACCGGGGCCGGTTCGACGAGGGCGAGGTGGTGGAGGTCCTCGACCCGTCCCCCGACCGGGTGGTCCCCCGCTGCCCCCACTTCGGGGTCTGCGGGGGCTGCACGCTGCAGCACCTGGCGCCTGCCGCCCAGGTGCGCTTCAAGCAGGACCGGCTGATCCAGGGCCTCACCCACATCGGCTCGGTGGAGCCCGAGGAGGTCCTGGCGCCCCTCACCGGTCCGGTCTGGGGCTACCGGCGCAAGGCGAGGCTGAGCGTCCGGTACCTGCGGGGGCCGGGGCGTCTGCTCCTGGGGTTCCGGGAGCGGCGCAGCCAGCGCCTGGTGGAGCTGACCCGCTGCGAGGTCCTGGCGGCGCCCCTCCCCGGGGTGCTCGACCCCCTGCGGGGTGCGCTCGGGGCGCTCGCCGCCCCGCACACGGTCCCCCAGGTGGAGGTGGGCGTGGGCGACGAAGACGCCGCCGTGGTGGTCCGCCACCTCCAGCCCCTCGGCCCCGGGGACCTCGACGTCCTGCGGTCCCTGGGCCAGGAGACCGGGCTGCAGGTCCTCGCCCAGCCCGGCGGGCCCGACAGCGTCCGGCCCGTCTGGCCCGCCGACCCTCGCCCCCTCGCCTACGGGCTGCCGGAGTGGGGCCTCACCCTGCGCTTCCAGCCGACCGACTTCACCCAGGTGAACGCCGGGATCAACGCCGCCATGGTCCGGCTCGCCCTCGACCTGCTCGGGGTGGGGCCGGGCGACCGTGTCCTCGATCTCTTCTGCGGCCTCGGAAACTTCTCCCTCCCGCTCGCCCGGGTGAGCGGCCGCGTGGTGGGGGTCGAGGGCGACCCCACGCTGGCGGCGCGGGCGCGCGAGAACGCCGCGAGGAACGGCCTGGAGAACGTGGAATTCCACGCTGCGGACCTGACCCGGCCCCTCGCGGGCCAGGCCTGGCTCACCCCCTCGCCCGACGCACTGCTCCTGGACCCCCCGCGCAGCGGGGCCCTGGAGGTCATCCAGGGTCTTGGCCCGCAGTTGCCCGCGCGTCTCGTGTACGTGTCTTGCAACCCCGAGACGCTGGCCCGGGACGCCGGGGAACTGGTGCGCCGGCACGGCTACCGTCTCGCCCGGGCGGGCGTGATGGACATGTTTCCCCACACCGCCCACGTGGAGTCGATCGCGCTCTTCGAGCGCTGAAGTGCGGAGTCGCAGCGCCCGCCGGGGCGCTCAACGCCGGCGCCGCCCCGGTGCCGGCCGCGCGGGGCCCGCGCCCCCCGGACCCCGGGTGCCCTCGGGCCGCTGTCCGGTCCCGGGCGGCTGCCAGGAGGGGACCAGCTGGTGGCGGCCGTTGCCGATCAAGTCCGCCCGCCCCATCCGGCGCAGGGCCTCGCGCAGGAGCGGCCAGTTCTCGGCGTCGTGGTAGCGCAGGAAGGCCTTGTGCAGGCGGCGCACGCGTCCGCCGCGGGGGACGTGCACCTCGGCGGATCCCGCGTCCACCCGGTGCAGGGGGTTCTTGCCCGAGTGGTACATCGCCGTCGCCAGCGCCATGGGGGAGGGCAGGAAGGCCTGGACCTGGTCCGCGCGCAGGCCGTTGCGCTTCATCCAGAGGCTGAGCTCCAGCATGTCCTCGTCGGTGGTCCCCGGGTGCGCGGCGATGAAGTAGGGCACGAGGTACTGCTCCTTGCCCGCCTCCCGGGAGTAGCGCTCGAAGAGCGCCTGGAACCGCTCGAAGGCCGCGACCGGCGGTTTCATCATGTGCGCGAGGGGACCCGGGCGGACGTGCTCCGGGGCGACCTTCAGGTAGCCGCCCACGTGGTGGGTGACGAGCTCCCGTACGTACTCGGGGGACTCGAGCGCGAGGTCGTAGCGAACGCCCGAGGCGATCAGGACCTTCTTCACGCCGGGCAGCGCCCGGACCTTGCGGTAGAGCCCGACGAGCGCCCCGTGGTCGGTCCGCAGGTTGCGGCAGATGACCGGGTAGAGGCAGGAGAGCCGCCGGCACTGCGCCTCGATGCGCCGGTCCCGGCAGGCCAGGCGGTACATGTTGGCCGTGGGCCCGCCCAGGTCGGAGACGACGCCCGTGAAGCCGGGCGCCTCGTCGCGCAGCGTCTCCACCTCGCGCAGGACCGAGTCCTCGGAGCGGCTCTGGATGATTCGGCCCTCGTGCTCGGTGATGGAGCAGAAGGTGCACCCGCCGAAGCAGCCCCGCAGGATGGTCACCGAGAACCGGATCATCTCGTAGGCGGGGATGCGGGCGTCGCCGTAGGCGGGGTGAGGGCGGCGCGCGTAGGGCAGCTCGTATACCCGGTCCATCTCGCGGGTGGAGAGCGGAAGCGGCGGCGGGTTGACCCACACGTCGCGGTCGCCGTGGCGCTGCACCAGGGGCCGGGCGTTGCCGGGGTTGGACTCCAGGTGCACGAGGCGCGAGGCCTGGGCGTAGCGCACGGGGTCGCGGGCGACCTCCTCGTAGGCCGGTAGGCGGACCGCGTCGGGGTCGGCCGGGGCGCCCGCGGGGCGCACGAGGGCGGTCCCCCGCAGGTCCGTGATGGACCCGACGGGCTCCCCCGCCGCGAGACGGTGGGTGAGGGCCACCAGGGCGCGCTCGGCGTTGCCGTACAGCAGCAGGTCGGCCTTGGCATCGGGGACGATGGAGCGGCGGACCTTGTCGGACCAGTAGTCGTAGTGGGCCACGCGGCGCAGGCTCGCCTCGATCCCGCCGAGCACGATGGGCACGTCCGGGAAGGCCTGCCGGCAGCGCTGCGCGTAGACGATGACGGCCCGGTCCGGCCGGCGCCCGGCCTCGCCTCCGGGCGTGTAGGCGTCGTCGCTGCGCAGCCGCCGGTCGGCCGTGTAGCGGTTCACCATGGAGTCCATGTTGCCCGCGGTGACGCCGTAGAAGAGCCGCGGCCGGCCGAGGGCCCGGAAGGGCTCGGGCCCGTGCCAGTTTGGCTGGGCGATGACCCCGACCCGGAATCCCTGGGCCTCGAGCAGCCTCCCGATGAGGGCCATGCCGAAGCTCGGGTGGTCCACGTAGGCGTCGCCCGTCACCAGGACCACGTCGCACTCCTCCCAGCCGAGGGCGTCCATCTCCGCGCGGGACATGGGCAGGAACGGCGCGGGACCCAGGCGCTCGGCCCAGAAGCGGGGGTAGGAGAAGAGGTCACGGGTCGTGGTCAACGCAGGCGGTCCTCGCAGGCCGGAAAGGATGGGGCTGGGCCCCCGGGGCGCAGTGCGCGCGGCGGCGCCCGGGGGGGTCCCGGTCACGGCCATCATGTACCAGGGGGGCGGGGGACCTGAAGGGGGAGAGTCGAGGGTGAGAAGGGGCCGGTGCGCGGGTCCTGGGGGAGGTGGTGAAAGGCCGGCTGGCTCTGGGCTAAGCTGTCCGGCCTCGGAGGCGCCGCCACGGGGCGCGGCGGAGGGGATCCCCACGTGACCGACGCGACGCCCGATTTCGACGGTCGACTCTCGGTGGTCGTGCCGGTCAGGGACGAGCGCGAGAACGTGGCCACGCTCGTGGCCGAGATCCACGAGGCGCTCGCCGGCCTCGCCGACCTCGAGGTCCTCTACGTGGACGATGGCAGCCGGGACGGGACGGCCGAGGCCCTGGGCGAGGCGTGCGCGCGCTACCCGCGGCTGCGGGTCCTGCGGCACGCCGAGGCGTGCGGGCAGAGCGCCGCCCTCCGCTCCGGGGTGCGCGCCGCCCGCTTCCCCTGGGTCGCCACGCTCGACGGTGACGGCCAGAACGACCCCCGGGACCTGCCGGCGCTGCTCGCCCTGGTTTCCCCGGCGCGCCGCGCGCCGGGCCTCGAGCTCGTCGCCGGCAACCGGGTGACACGCCGCGACACCTGGCTGAGGCGGCTCTCCTCGCGGGTGGCCAACGGCGTGAGGTCCTGGCTGCTCGGTGACCACACCCCGGACACCGGCTGTGGGCTCAAGGTCTTCGGGCGCGACTTCTTCCTCTCCCTCCCGTACTTCGACCACGTGCACCGTTTCCTGCCCGCCCTGGCCCTGCGCGAGGGCGGCGGGGTCCTGTCCGTGCCAGTGAGCCACCGGCCCCGGGCAGCCGGGAGCTCCAAGTACGGGGTGAGCAACCGGCTCTGGGTCGGCATCGTCGACCTGCTGGGCGTCGCCTGGCTGCAGCGGCGGATGCGCCGCCCGGTCCTCGCCCGGCCCCCTGGGGGCAAAGAAGGGACCCCGGGGCCGTGAGCGAGTCGGCCCGGGCAGCGGCACTCGCCGTCGCGCTCCTCGCGCTCTACCTCGCGGCGAGCCTCGCGCGTCCCGTCCTGCCGGTCGACGAGACGCGGTACCTCGCGGTCGCCTGGGAGATGTGGCAGCGCGGGGACCTGCTGGTCCCGACCCTGAACGGCGAGCCCTACAGCCACAAGCCGCCGCTCCTCTTCTGGCTGGTCCACGCCGGGTGGGCGGCGGCCGGGGTCAGCTCCTGGTGGCCGCGGACCCTGGTCGCGCTCTTCGCCCTGGGCAGCCTGGGGCTCCTGCGCCCGCTCACCCGGGAGCTCTTCCCCGAGCGGACCGAGGCCGCGGGGTGGGCGCCCCTGGTGCTGGCCACCTCCTGGCCCTGGGCGTACTTCTCCTCGGCCATCATGTTCGACCTGGTGCTCTCGTTCTTCGTCCTGCTGGGCGCCCTCGGGCTCGTCCGGGCGTGGCGCGGAGGGGGTGCCTCGGCCTGGGCCGTCTACGCGGTCGCCCTCGGCGGGGGGCTCCTCACCAAGGGGCCCGTGGTGCTCCTGCACCTGCTGCCGGTCGCCGTGCTGGCGCCCCTCTGGGGACGGGGGGCCGGAACGCTCGGGTGGGCGTGGTACGGGAGGCTCCTCCTCGGCACCCTCGGCGGGGCGGCGGTGGCCCTCGCCTGGGCCGTTCCCGCGGGGATCGCCGGGGGCGAGGCCTACCGGGACGCCATCCTGTGGGGGCAGACCGCGGGGCGGCTGAGCGAATCCTTTGCCCACCGGGAGCCCTGGTGGTTCTATCTGGCGGCCCTGCCCGTGCTGACGCTGCCCTGGTGGGGGTGGCCGGCGCTCTGGCGTGGGGCCCGGGGCACGCCCTTCCGGGAGGCTGGGGTGCGCTTCGTCCTGGTCCAGGGCGCGTCCGCGTTGCTGGCCCTGAGCCTCGTGAGCGGGAAGCAGGAGCAGTACCTCCTGCCCGAGGTGGCGGTGCTGGCGGCGCTGGGGGGGCGGATGCTGGCCGGGCGCCGCGAGCCGGGGGGGGGCCGGCGCGGCGTCGAGGGGTTTGCCCTGACGAGCGGCGTTGCCGTCGCGGTGCTCGCGGTGGCGGCCGTGCCGGTGCTCGGGCCGGCCTTCGACCTGGGAGCGGTCTCCTCCACCCTGCGCTCCCTCGAGGCGCAGGGCGTTCCGCTCGCGAACGAGGGCAAGTACCACGGCCAGTTCCACTTCCTCGGCCGGCTGCAGCGGCCCCTGGAGGTCGTTCGAGAGGACCAGATCCCCGATTGGCTGGCCGGCCACCCCTCGGGGCGCGTGGTGGTCTACTTCCGGGGCGAGTCCTACACCGGGCCGGGCCGGGTGGAATACGTCCAGCCCTACCGGGGGCAGAACCTGGCGGTGGTGGCGGCCCCCTGAGACGGGGCCGGTTCCCCGGCGGCCGACGCCACCGGGGAACCGGGCAATGGGGGACCGTGCGGGTGGACGGCGCCCGTCAGGCGCGCCGGGCCACCTCCTCGGGCTCCGGCAGGCCGATGGGCTCCAGGGCCGGCCTCGGCGCGCTCGCCGGCTCGCGGGTGGGCAGGGCGTTGGCAAGCGAGGTCACCAGGGCCGCCGCGTAGGGCAGCGACTGGGCAAGCAGCACCACCGCCCAGAGCGTCACCTCCGCCCCTTGCGTCCCGAAGCGCAGCACCGTGCCCGCCGAGGCGAGCCACAGGGCGGCCATCGCCAGCGACTCCTCGCGGGCCATGGACAGGCCGAGCGCGAGGCCCGGCTTCTCTTCGGCCTTCGGGGTGCGCAGGAAGGGCACCTTGTTGGTCACCATGCCCTGCAGCATGGCGCGCCCGATGACGTGGGTGAGCGACATGCCGGCGATCGCCGCGCCGATGCGCTGGCTCCAATCGCAGGGAACGCGGGCGGCGTAGAGCGAGAGCGAGTGCACCAGCTTGAACACCAGCACCCCGAGCACCGGGAGCAGCACGCCCACCGGCGGGAAATCGAAGTGCTGGGGCCAGAACAGCATCGCGGCGGTCCAGGCCAGCGCGACCCCGGTGAACACGAAGTACAGGCCCTCGGCAACCCAGGGCAGCCAGCCCATGATGAAGTGGTAGCGCTGGGCTCCGTCGAGCTTGCTCTCCGCGCGGCCGGTCAGGGCGCGCCAGTGACCCTTCAGGATCTGCATCGCGCCGTACGCCCACCGGAACCGCTGCTTGCGGTAGGCGCCGAAGGAGTGCGGGGTCAGCCCGCGCCCGTAGACGTGGTTGACGTACACCGACTCGTAGCCCGACTCGAGCAGCCGCAGGCCGAGCTCCGCGTCCTCGCAGATGGTCCACTCGGCCCAGCCGCCCAGGACCTCGAGCGCGGGGCGCCGGATGAGGGTCATGGTGCCGTGCTGGATGATCGCGTTGCGCTCGTTGCGGTGGACCATGCCGAGGTGGAAGAAGCCGGCGTACTCCCAGTTGATCATCTCCTGGAAGCGCTTGCCCTCCCAGGCGCGGTGGTCCTGGGGCGCCTGCACGAAGCCCACTTCGGGGCGGTTGAAGTGCGGAACCAGGCCCTTCAGCCAGTCGCGCTCCACCACGTAGTCGCTGTCCACCACGCCGACGATCTCCGCGTCCGGGGCGGTCTCGCGCAGGGCGAAGTTGAGCGCGCCCGCCTTGAAGCCAGGCCACTTGCCGAGGCTGTAGAAGCGGAAGCGCTCACCGAGCTGGCGGCAGTGCGCCTCGACCGGCTTCCAGGTCTCGGGGTCCGGCGTGTTGTTGTCGATCACCAGGACCTCGAAGTCCGGGTAGTCGAGGGCGGCGAGGCTGTCCAGGGTCTCGATGACGAGGTCCGCCGGCTCGTTGCAGATCGCCAGGTGCAGCGAGACCTTCGGGAAGCGCTGGGTCGGCAGCGGCTGCGCCGGGAGGAACCGGCGCGCCCAGCGCCCGGTCCAGAGCATCTCGGCGAGCTCGAAGCCGTTCACCAGGACGACGGCGATCAGCACGAGCTGGGCCGCGACCAGGGCGGCCCACAGGGCGAGCCCCGCCGGACCGTAGTCCTCGCGCAACGGCATCAGCAGGTTCCAGGTGAAGAGGGCGCCGGCGCCCTGCAGGAGCGCGGTCATGAAGACGTGCCCGGTCGAGCGCAGGCGCGGCTGGCGCAGCACGAACCACAGGCCGGGCAGCAGGCCCAGGGTCACGGCGAGGGCCGCGTGGAGTCCCCAGTGCGGGTTCTCGACCACCGCGCCGGTCATCTCGAACTTGGGCAGGCGGTCCACGTCCCAGATGCCCCAGTACTTACCGACGCTGCCTTCGATGGGGCGTTTCCAGGGCTGGTCGAACGCCTCCATCACGAAGTACTCGATGCCGCGCTCGCGGGCGGTGTTGAGCCAGCTGCGCACGAACTGGGCCTGATTGACGCGGGTGGCCTCGGCGTCCCGGGTGGCGCCCGCGGTCGCACGGCTGCTGCCGCCGCTCGGCCAGCCCACCTCGCCCACGAGGATCGGCTTGCCGGGGTACTTGGCGCGCAGTTCGTCGTAACGGTGCAGCACGTAGTCGATGGCACCGTCGGCGGGCACGCCTTCCCAGTAGGGCAGGATGTGCACGGCGATGAAGTCCACCTCGCGCACCAGCTCCGGGTGCTTGAGCCAGACGTGCCACGGCTCGGCGGTGGACACCGGGAGGCCGGTCGCGTTGCGCACGACCTTCAGGTAGCGGATCAGGCGGTCCACGCTCAGGTCCGCGCGCAGCACCGACTCGTTGCCGACGATCAGGCGGTCGATGTTGCGGTAGGCCCGGGCGTTGCGGATGAGGTTGACGACCTCCTGCTCGTTGCGCTCCATGCGCTGGTCGAGCCACGCGCCCGCCGTGACGGTGAGTCCGTGTCTCGCGGCGAGCCGGGGCACCTCCTCGATACCGTCGAGGGAGGAGTACGTGCGGACCCGCTTCACCTTGCCGGCGAGCAGGGCGAGGTCACCGTCGATGTCCGCGGCGCTCGGATAGCGCTCGGCCAGAGGGTCCTGGCCCCGCTGATAGGGGCTGAACGACACGCCGTTGATGGTGCCGTGCCAGTCGGCGGCGGGCTGCGCCTGGTTCAGCCAGACCCAGGCCCCCAGGCTGACGGCCGCTGCCAGGGCGGCGACGAACAGGCGTAAGGATGTGCGCGTGACCATGGATAGGGTGCAGGGTGTTCCTGTTCTGGGGTAGTCGAGGCTTGCCCGGGCCGCCGGCACCCCTTCGGTGCGGGCGGCCCAATGACAGCAAGAGATATGCCAGAAGGGAGGGGTGCCTGGGAACCGCGCCGCGCCTGGGTCCCGGGCCGCGGCGTTCGCCCAGGTTGTCGCCGCGCGCCGACAGGCCCGGGCGACCGAGGCGGTAACTGATTGAGGGGTAAGGGATCAGCCTGTCGCCAGGAAGAGACAGGTCGAAGGGCTTTCGGGCGCTACTCGAGCACCCCTTGCCGGGCGAAGAGGCGCAGCAGGCGGTCCACGTTCTCGGCCACCCGGGGGCGCAGGGGCTGGGGGACGGGGACGCCGGCGTCCAGCCGCCCCTCAGCGAGGTCGGTCGCGAGCCCCTCGACCAGCTCGTCACGGCTCCGCGTCCCGTCCATGAGGGCTACGAGCCGCGCGGCGAACGGGTCGAGCGTGAGGGTGCCGTGGCGCGGCGTGGCCACGTGCCCGGCGCCCCTCGCCGCCTGAGCCCGGGCGAGCCGGGCCGCGCGCGGGCGCTCGAGAGACCCCCGGGGCCAGGACCGCGCACGGGTGTCGAGCCCGAGGGCCGCGTGGGCGTAGAGGCTGAAGATCTCGCCCGCCAGGTGGTCGGTCTGGCGTGCGAGGGGGCCCGCGCCGGCGGCGCTCACCCGGCGGACCGCCTCCTCGCGCAGGGCGGGCAGGGTCAGGGAGTCCGGGAACGCCTCTCCCAGGACCGCCAGGGCGGCCCGCGTCAGGGGATGGTGGACCTCGAAGCCCTTGCCGTTCGCCTTGCGGAACGGGGCCGGCCGGGTGGTGCGCAGGTCCAGCTTGCGCGGCGGCTCGAGCGAGGCGAAGACGGCCAGCCGGTCCAGGGTCTCCAGGTCGATCTCCCGCCGGAGGTCCCGCTCCGTCCGGCACAACAGGGTCTGGCGAAAGCCGCGGTTGCGCACGAAGTCGAGGTACTGCTCCAGCTCCACCTGGTCCTCGATGCCCTCGATCAGGGGGGCCACGCCAGCGCCCGCACTGGCGGGGAACATCCCGGCCAGGTCCGTGTCGCCGAGGTATTGCAGTCCGTGGCGCCCGGCCCGGCGCACGAGCTCGCTCACCAGCAGGGGCTCGTTCCGGCTCTCCAGGTACTCGTGGTAGAGGTAGCTCGGGTGGGCATCGCGCAGGTAGCCGATCTCCTGGCGCAGGAAACGCGCGGGGAGGGTGTCGACGCCCGCCAACGCCGCGTCCAGGCGGGCGAGCACCTCGCGCGCCCGGGCGAGCCGCTCGGCGGGCGCCTCGACCCCGCGCGCGTGGTAGAGCAGGGCGTCGCGCAGCGTCCCCCGCATGCGCCAGCCGGGTAGCGTGTTGTAGCTCACATAGGCCACGCCGCCCGGCGCGAGGTGCTCGGCGCAGAGCCCCAGGATCCGCTCCTGCACCGCCTCGGGCACCCAGGAGTACACCCCGTGGGTGACGATGTAGTCGAATTCCCCCAGGTCGTCCCCCAGGTCCAGGATGTCGCCCTGGCGGATGCGTGCGTTGGCGAGGCCGAGCTCGGCCACGAGCGACGCCCCGTCCGCCGCCTGGGCGGCGGAGAGCTCGATCCCCTCGAGCCAGCCCCCGGGCAGGTGCACGGCCATGGGGATGAGGTTCCCGCCGCTCGCGCAGCCGAGCTCCAGGAACCGGCAGCGGTCCGGGTCGGGGGTCTCGAGCCCGAACAGCCGGCCGAGCACCGCGAGGTTCACGGGGTGGGTCTCCGCGAAGGGCGCGCTGTGGTAGGGGATCTCGTCGTAGCTGTCCATGGGTGTCGCGCCGCCCGGCCGCGTCAGGGCCGTCCGAGCATGAAGTAGAGGGTGTGATCGCCCTCGTCCGACAGGCCATAGGCGAGGAAGATCGGGCCGATCCAGGTGTCGGCGCCGAAGAAGACGCTGCTGCCGAAGCGCCACCTCGACGGGTTGTCGAGGGCCTCGTCTACGTCCCACAGCCGGCCCGCCTCGAGCGACCCGCCGACGTACAGCCCCCGGCCCAACGGCGCCGGAAGGGTCGCGATCTGGCGGTGGTAGATGAGGTTCCCGAAGGCCATCTGGTTGCCGCGGAAGAGCTCGTTGGGGTTGCCGGAGAGCCGCGTGAAACCGCCGAGCGCGAACTGCTCGTAGAAGGGCATGCGGTCGCCGAAGCTGCTCCCGCCCCGCACGTCCGTGCTGAGGGTGTGCTCGCCGAACGCCCAGGCCCCGGTCCAGCGCGCGTAGGCGCGGATGAAGTCGGTCTCCGAGCCCATGGGCGGGAGCGGGCGGTCGACCTCCAGCGTGACGCGGTTGCCGGTGCGCGGTAGGTAGGGGCTGTCCAGGGTGTCGTAGCTGACCCGGACCCGTGCCCCAGACTCGTTGACGCGGCCCTCGGGCAGCGCCATCGGGCCCGTGTCCACCTGCGTGTCGTTCGACAGGAAGTATGCCCCCACCCGGGCCTCGACGCCGTTCTCCAGCGTCGTGCCCAGGTCTGCGCCGGCGCGCGTGCGGGCGATGTCGTAGCGGGCCACCCGGCGGTCGTCCCGGAAGACGCTGAGCGGGGTCTTCGAGTAGTCGAGGTAGGGGGCCACGAACACCGCCCGGTCGAGGCGCAGCGGCTGGAACAGCTCGGTCGCGAGCTTCGGCTCGTTGCCCACCGTGACCGAGGTGGTCCACTCGGCGCCGAGACGGTTGAGCCAGCTCTGGCGATAGGTGCCGCGCAGCCCGAAGCGGTCGTCGCCCTGGTTGTCGCTGGAGAAGCCGAGGCCCAGGCTGAAGTAGCCCGGACCCCAGGACTTCTCGATCGCGTCGACGACCAGCACGTGGCCCTCGTCCCCGCGCTCGAAGCGGTAGCCGATCCGCTCGAAGTCGCCCTTGGCGTAGGCGACCCGGATGTCGTCCACCAGCCGCTCCCGGTCCAGCGGCTTCTTCTCCAGGTCCTGCTCGAGTGGGGTGAAGACCTCCGGGTTCACCCGCTCGAGTCCCACGACCCGGACCTCCTCGACCCGCTCGACGGGCTGGGCGGGCCGGACCGTCAACCGGCGCCAGGCCGCGTAGTCGGCCTCGCTCAGGCTGAAGCGCGCCAGGAGCGGAGCGGCGGCGCGCGCGGCCCGCTCGCCGATGGCGATGGCGTCGGCGGCGCGGTTGAACTGGCCGGAGCCGATGTCGCCCAGATTGGGTTGGACCAGGACGTCGCGCGCGGGGTCGATCTCGGCGAGCGACGCGGACTCGTTCTGGCTGATCAGGATGTTGATCATCTGCCCGGCGACGCCCACGACGGTGTTGAGCTGTTCGGGCTTCATGGGGTCACCGAGCAGGCGCACGACGATCAGGTGATCGACGCCCATCTGCCGGGCCACGTCGACGGGGGTGTTGCGCACGAGTCCCCCGTCCACGTAGATGCGGCCCTCGGAGTGCAGCGGCGCGAACACCCCGGGCACTGCCATGCTCGCGCGCATGGCGAGGGGCAGCGACCCCCGGTCGAAGACCTTCATGGTGCCCCTCTCGAGGTCGGTGGCCACCGCCCGGAACGGGATCGCCAACTCGTCGAAGCGCTCTATCCCCTCGACGCCCTTCGTCAACTCGCTCAGGAACAACTGGACGTTCTGGCCCGCGATAGCCCCCGGGGGCAGGCGTGCCTTCCCGTCGCGTACCCCGATGGAGAAATTCCAGGTGGGCCGGTAGCTGCCCTCCTTGCGTCGGGCGGGCCAGAGGGCCCGCGGGGGGTCGTCGTTGAAGAGCTCGTTCCAGTCGGCGCCCGTCACCGCACGCTCCAGGTCCGCGGCCCCCAGGCCGGCGGCGAATGCGCCGCCCACGAGGGAGCCCATGCTGGTGCCGGCGATGGCGTGCACGGGGATGCGCAGCTCCTCCAGGACCTTGATGACCCCGATGTGCGCCGAGCCCCGGGCCCCCCCACCGCTCAGCACCAGGCCGATGCGGGGCGACCCCGTGGGGGCGGCGGGCGCCGCGAGAGTCCCTACCGAGGGCACGAGGAGGGCGAGGGCGATCAACGCGCGGCTCCGCTGCTTCACGCGAGAGGCCTCCTGGCAAGGGGCAAAGGGCGCCGGGCCGGCGCCGGAGCGGCTCCGGCCGGGACCGGCACGTACCTAGCACGGTAGCCGAGCGGGCGGGCGCGGGCAATCCAGCCGGTGGGTGGGGGTGGCGGACCTTGCCAATCCGTAATCCGGCGGCAAGCCTGGCGTAACCCTCCCGCCCCTATAAAGGGATTCGAAGCTGCGGTGCGGCTCAGCCGCCCGCGGACCCGACCCCGAGCCAGACTGGAGAGGAGTGCCCCCATGAGACAGACATTCGACGTCGTTCTCGCGCCGTCCCGGACGCCGGTCGTCCGCTCGCACCCGGTGGGTGCCCGCACCCGCCCGGCCCGCCTGCTCGTCGCGGCGGCCGTGTTGGCCGCGCTCGGTGGGGCTCTGGTGGCGCCACCGCTCAGCGCGGACTGGAGTGCTCACGCGGTGAGCGCCCAGTCCGCCGGGCCCGCGAGCTTCTCCGGGGTGGTGGAACGGGTGAAGCCAGCGGTGGTCAACGTGTCGGTGAAGGGCAAGGGCATCGAGGGCAGGCTCGTCGGGCGGCCGGAGTTCCGGATGCCGCAGCTGCCCGAGGGCTCGCCGTTCAACGACCTGTTCCGCCGCTTCTTCGAGGAGCACGGGGTGCCCGGTGACGAGGAGGGGCCGGCCGTCCCGCGCCAGGCCCAGGGCTCGGGCTTCATCATCGACCCCACCGGCTACATCGTGACCAACTACCACGTGGTCGACGGCGCCCAGGAGATCACTGTCTCCCTGGACGACGGGAGCAAGCACAGCGCGACGGTCAAGGGCCGGGACGCGAAGACCGACCTGGCGCTCATCAAGATCGACGCCGGCCGCTCCCTGCCCCACGTGGAGCTCGGCGAGTCCGATGGGGCCAAGGTCGGGGACTGGGTGATCGCCGTGGGCAACCCCTTCGGCCTGGGCGGGTCCGTGACCGCCGGTATCATCTCGGCCCGCGGTCGGGACCTGCGCTCGGGGCCATTCGACGACTACCTGCAGATCGACGCCCCGATCAATCGCGGCAACTCTGGCGGGCCCCTCTTCGACACGACGGGGCGCGTTATCGGGATCAACACGGCCATCTGGTCGCCCTCCGGCGGGAACGTTGGGATTGGCTTCGCGGTACCGTCCTCGCTCGCGAAGAGCGTGGTCGAGCAACTCCGCGACCACGGCAGCATCGCCCGGGGCTGGCTCGGGGTGCAGATCCAGCCGGTCAGCGAGGACCTGGCCCAGGGCCTGGGTGTCCCGGAGGGCAAGGGGGCGCTGGTGGCGGCGGTGACGCCCGAGAGCCCGGCGGCGAAGGCCGGCGTGAAGCCCGGTGACCTGATCGTCTCCATGGACGGCAAGGCGCTCGAGGACTTCAAGGCCCTGCCGAGGCTGGTGGCCGCCGTTGAGCCGGGCAAGCGGGCGACCCTGGAGGTCTTGCGCGAGGGGAGGACCCGGGAGCTGACGGTGACGGTCGGTCAGACGCCGGACTCCGAGAAGGTGGCCTCGAGCGAGGTCGGTGAGGCAGTGCCGGCCCGGGGTCAGCTCGGCCTGCAGTTGGCCGCGCTCACGCCTGACACGAAGAAGAAGTATGGTGTGAAAGGCGAGGCCGACGGGGTGCTGGTGGTCGACGTGAAGAAGGGTAGCCCGGCCGCGCGCGCCGGGATCCAGCCCGGCACCCTGGTGCTGATGGTCGACCAGGCGCCGGTCGACTCGCCGGACGCGGTGGCGAAGAGGGTGCGTCAGGCCTACGAGCAGAAGCGCTCCGCGGTGGTCCTGTTGATCGAGTGGGAGGGCGACCGGCGCTTCGTGGCGGTAAAGTTCGAGGCGTGAAGATCCTGCTGATCGAAGACGACCCGCACGTCGCCGGGTTCCTGATGAAGGCCCTGCGGGAGACGGGGGCCAGCGTCGACCACGCCGCCGAGGGCAAGGAGGGGCTCCTCCTCGCCTCCGGCGGCGGGTACGACGCGATGGTGGTGGACCGCATGCTCCCCGGGCGCGACGGGCTCTCCATCGTGCGGGCGCTGCGGGCGGCGGGGGACCGGACCCCCGTGCTCGTCCTGAGCGCCCTCGGGGAGGTGGATCACCGCGTCGAGGGGCTGCGGGCCGGCGGCGACGACTACCTGGTCAAGCCGTTCGCGTTCTCCGAGCTCCACGCACGCCTGGAGGCGCTGCTGCGCCGGAGCGCCAGCGAGGCCCCCGCTACCCGCCTGCAGGTGGCCGACCTGGAGTTGGACCTCCTCGCCCGCACCGTCTCCCGGGGCGGGCGGCCCCTGGACCTGCAGCCCCGGGAGTTCCGGCTGTTGGAGTATCTGATGCGCCACGCGGGTCAGGTGGTCACCCGCACCATGCTGCTGGAGCACGTCTGGGACTACCACTTCGACCCCCAGACCAACGTCATCGACGTCCACGTGAGCCGGCTGCGGCGCAAGATCGACCGGGACTTCGAGACGCCGCTGCTGCACACCGTGCGCGGCGCCGGGTACGTGCTCCGTGCCCCCGCCTAGGCTGCTGCGCAGCGTCACCTTCCGCCTGGCGCTGGTCTACGCCGGGCTCTTCGCCGTCTCGGCGGTGCTCCTCCTCGGGTTCGTGTACTGGTCGACCGCCGCCTACTTCTTCCGCGAGGCCGACGAGGCCATCGAGACCGAGGTCGCAAGCCTCGCCGAGCGCTACCGCCGGAACGGCCTCGCGGGCCTCACGGCGACGCTCCTCGAGCGGGTCGCCCGCCGCCCCGCGGGCTCGACCGTGTACCTGCTGGTCGACGCACGGCGTCACCCCCTGGTGGGCAACTTGAGCCAGTGGCCCCCGGTCCCGGAGAGCGGCGAGGGGTGGGTGGATTTCCGGTTGGAGGAGACGGGGTGGACGCCCGTCCAGGCGCACCTCGCCCGGGGCCGTGTGTTTCGCCTGCAGGGCGGATACGCCCTCCTCGTGGGGAGGGACCTGCACGAGCTCAGCGCGGTCCGCAACCGCATCGTCCGGGCGCTCGCCTGGGGGTTGCCGGTGACCGCGGCGCTCACGCTCCTCGGCGCGGCCCTCATGAGCCGGAGCACCGCCCGCCGGGTCGAGGCGGTGAACCAGACGGCGCGGGAGATCATGGCGGGGGACCTCTCCCGGCGGGTCCCCGCCCGCGGCGCCGGCGACGAGTTCGACGAGCTGGCCGTCAACCTGAACGGCATGCTGGACCGCATCGAGGCCCTGATGGACGACGTGCGGCGGGTCTCCGACAGCATCGCCCACGACCTGCGCACGCCCCTCTCGCGATTGCGCGGGCGCCTGGAGCAGTTGCGCGGCGTGGCCCAGCGGGGGCAGGTGGACCTCGAGGCCGTGGACCACGCAGTCGTCGACGCCGACGCTCTCCTCTCGACCTTCAATTCCCTGCTGCGGATCGCCCGGGCCGAGTCCCCCGCCCACCGCGCCGGCTTCGCCGAGCTCGACCTGGCGGCGCTCGTGCGCGACGTGGCCGAGCTCTACGAGCCGCTGGCGGAGGAGCGGGGCCTGCGGCTCGAGGTGCACGCCGCCGGCGAGGCCCTCGCCCGGGGTGACCGGGACCTCCTGTTCCAGGCCCTGGCCAACATGCTCGACAACGCGGTGAAGTACACCCCCGTCGGCGGGGCGGTGCAGGTGACGGTCGAGGGCACGCCCACCGGTCCGGTGGTGCTGGTGGCCGACAGCGGACCCGGGATCCCCGAGGCCGAGCGCCCGAAGGTCTTCCGGCGCTTCTACCGGCTCGACGGCGCCCGGTCCACGCCGGGGAACGGTCTCGGTCTCAGCCTCGTCGACGCCGTCGCCCGACTGCACGGCCTGCGGGTGGAGTTGGCGGACAACGCCCCCGGCCTGCGGGTGCGCCTGGCGTTTCCGGCCACCCCGGGCTGAGCCCGGCCGCAGGGGCGGCCGGCGGGGGGCGTACGCGCCGTCCCCTGGTCCGCAAGAGTGCTCGGGATCAAGTAGATAGGCCCGCTCGCGGTTGACGCGTCATCTTCCCGGGGGCTAGTGTCGCCGAGGGCCTTGGGAGGAGTTTCGTGATGAAACCTTCGCTGTCGCGTGGGATTGCGGGTGGCGCCCTGGCGCTGGTGGCCGTGCTGATCGGGCTGGCGGCGCTGGCGGCCGGCGGCATCGTGGCCTGGGAGTTCACCAACAGCAACTGGTTCTGCACCAACGCCTGCCACGCCGTCCACCCGGAGGAGCCGGTCGCGCACGCCGAGTCGCCCCACGCGCGGGTGCAGTGCGTGGAGTGCCATATGGGCCGGGTGCCCACGCTGAAGGCCATGGTGCTGAAGACCGAGCACGCCCACGAGCTCTGGTCCATGATCGTCGGCTACGACCGGCCCGTGGTGGCGAAGACCCTGAAGCCCGCCCGCATCGCCTGCGAGGCGTGCCACTGGCCGGCGACCGCCCACGACGACACGGTGCGGGTGAAGAAGCACTACGACGCCGACGCGAAGAGCACCGAGACGACCACGCGCCTGACCCTGCACACCGGCTTCGGGGCGATCCGCGAGGCCGACGCCCGGGGCATCCACTGGCACGTGGAGAACACGGTGCAATACGCGGCGGTGGACCCCCAGAAGCAGGAGATCCCCTGGGTCCAGGTGACGTACGCCGACGGGCGCACGGACACCTTCACCGACGCGACCGCGAAGCTGGCGGCAGACGCGCGCGACGCGCTGCCCCGCAAGACCATGGACTGCATCGACTGCCACAACGCGTCGGGGCACCCCTTCCCCAACCCCGAGGACCGGATGGACGCGGCCATCTACGCCAGTCAGCTGCGCCAGAGCATCCCGGACATCAAGGCGCGGGTCATGGCCGTGATGAAGGAGCTGGCGGCCCTCGACGAGAAGGGCGTGGTGAGCCAGGAGACGGTGTCCAAGCTGGTGGAGGAGGCGGCGGCGCGCTATCGCCAGGAGGCGGGCGCCGCAGGGCCAACTGCCGGCGGCGACAAGTTCCGGAAGGTCCTCACGGACATCCTCGGCAAGAGCGTCTTCTCGGCGCCCGAGGTCACCTGGCGCACCTTCCCCGCCAACGGGGCCCACAAGGACTTCCCCGGGTGCTTCCGTTGCCACGACGGCAAGCACCTGAACGCCAAGGGTCAGGCCATCCGCCTGCAGTGCAACCTCTGCCACAACGTGCCGGAGGTCCAGCGCGAGGGTGGGCCGGCTCCGGTGGCGTCCACTTCGATGCCGGGGATGCGCCAGCCGCCGACGCACCTGGAGCCGAACTTCATGCACGACCACCGCACGCGGCTCGACCCGAGCTGCGCCGGTTGCCATGGCAAAACCGAGTTCGGCCGGGACGGCGGGTCGTTCTGCGCGAACCCTGCCTGCCACGGCAGGAAGTGGCCGCAGGTGAACCTGAACGTCGCAGCGCGGTAGGCTCGAGGCCGGGGTTCCTGGGAAGTATCGGCCTGTCACGTCGAGTGGGCGAAGCTCGGGGTCCGGACGCGTGAGTCGTCTGGGGTCCGGGCTTCGCCCGCGTCTGCGGGCGGCTGCCGCGCTGCTGGCCCTGCTCGGGCTCGCCCCCGGTGCCTATGCCGACGGGCCGGGGAACTGCCTTGGCTGTCACGGTTCCCCCGGACTCTCGGTCACTTTCCTCGACGGCGAGCGGGTCTCCGGCTTCGTCGATCGGGCGGACCTGGAGGCCTCGGTGCATCGGGCGCTGCCCTGCGAGTCCTGCCATCGGGACGTCGCCTCAGGGCCCCACCCGGGACGGAAGGCCGGGAGCCGCGCCGAGCTCCGGCGCCAGGCCGCTGGTGCCTGCGGCACGTGCCACTCCGACCAGGCGGCACGGGTCCAGGGTAGCGTCCACTACCGGCTGTCCGGTACCGGACCGGGTGGGGCAGGTCCGTCCCAGCGCCGGGACGGCCCCGTCTGCACGGACTGCCACGGATTCCACACGGTAGGTCCGAGGGACTCCTACCGGACTCTCGCCGGGCTTCCCTGCCGCAAGTGTCACGAAGACATCTTCACGGTCTACGAACAGAGCGTGCACGGCAAGTCCCGGGCCGAGGGGGAGCACCGCGCCCCGCTTTGCTCCTCGTGCCACTTCGCCCACCAGGTGGGATCGGCCACGGGCGGCACTGCAATGAAGGCGGCGTGCCTCGGCTGCCACCCGGGGACCGAGGAGGTGCACCGGGCCTGGCTGCCCAACGCCGACCTGCACCTGCAGAGCGTCGCCTGCTGGGCGTGCCACGCCCCGCAGGCGGACAAGGGGGTGTTTCTGCAGATCGTGGACCTGGAGACCGGCCTCCCCGTGAGGGAGGAGGAGCTCTCCGGACTCGTCGGTCCGGAGGCGCGGGACCTCGCCGCGCGGGTCCTGGAGCGCTCCGGCGCCGTCGACTCGGCGGAGGTCTCTTTCCTCCTGAAGCAAGCGAACCGCCAGGGCGGGGGCAGGCGCATCGGTCTGGTGGGGAGGATGGACGTCAACGAGCAGTCCGATGCGCACCAGCTCGCCTTCACGGGCGGGGCGGTCAAGGAGTGCGAGAACTGCCACCACAGGGATTCCCCGACCTACCGCAACGTCCATCTCGCCCTGGTCCGGGAGGATGGTCGGCGGACCTCCACGAAGGCGTCTCCGGAGACCTTGACCTCGTCCGACCCGGTCGGGGGCGGCAGGGGCTTCTACGTCCTGGGCGGGACCCGCGGCGTGTGGCTCGACGGGCTCGGTGCCGCGCTGGCCGGGTTGGGGCTGGTGGTGCCGCTCACCCACCTCTGGCTGCGCCGGCGCGCCGCCGCCGGCCGGTCGCCCCGCGAGGGCGGGGCCGCCGCGCCCGCGGGGGGCGCCGGGCAGAGGGTCTACGTGAACTCCCTGCCTCTGCGCCTGTGGCACTGGGGGAACGCGGTGGTGTTCGTGCTCCTGCTGCTCACGGGGCTGGCGCTGCGCTACCAGGACCTCGTCAGCCTCGCGCGGTTCCGGTCGGCCGTGGTGCTGCACGACATCCTGGGGGTCCTGATGGCCGTGGGGTTCCTCCTCTGGCTCTGCGGGTACGCCTGCTCCGGGAGGCTCGGGCTCTACCTGCCCCGGCCGCACCGGCGGGACTACTGGCAGTGGATGCTGGCCCAGGCGCACTATTACGGCCACGGAATCTTCCGGGGCGAGCCCAATCCGCACCACCCTTCGGCCGAGACGCGGTTCAACCCGTTGCAGCAGATCGCCTACTTCTTCGTCATGCTGGTCCTGTTCCCCGTGCAGATTGGGACCGGCGCACTGCTGATGGACGTGGTCCGGCTCGCCCCGGTGATCGACGTCCTCGGCGGGTTGGGCGTCGTTGCCGGTGTGCACGTGGCCGTGTCGTTCGCGCTGCTGGCGTTCCTGTTCGTCCACGTCTACCTGTCCACCCTGGGACCCACCGCGCTCGGCCACATCCGGGCGATGGTGACGGGCTACGAGGAGTCCTGAGCCGGGCAGGCGTCCCACTGCGAGGTATCCGCGTATGTCGATCCCGCGCCCGACGCCGATCTGCCTGCTCTTCTGCGCCACCCTCACCCTCGCCTGCGGCGCGCGCGCCGACACCGTCGAGGGCGCCATCGAGGACGTCTCGAGCAAGGCCAGCACCCTGCGCCTCGAGGTGGGCGGGAGGTGCCACCTGGTCCTCTACGGCCCGCAGACCGAGTTCGTGAACGCCGGCGGCGTCAAGGACCTCGCCGTTCCCGACCGGGTCCGGGTCGAGCTCACCCCCGGCCGGCCCGCGGAGCGGATCACCCGGCTGGTCTTCACGCTTCCGCCCGGGGCCGAGATGAGCCTCGAGGAGCTCGAGTGGCTGCGCGGCGAGGAGGCCCCGTTCCTGCTGGTGGACGCACGCCCGCGGGAGGCCTACGCGCAGGGCCACATCCCGGGGGCCGTCTGCCTCTCCGCGGACGACCTGTTGAAGGGCCTGGGGCAGTTGGCCCCGGACCGGAATCTGCCCATCGTCTTCTACGGGGACGGACCGACCTGCCTCTACACGGGCCGTTCGGTCGATGCTGCGCTCGGGGCCGGGTACGCCGAAGCAAAGGCGTTCCAGGGTGGGATCCCCGCCTGGCGCAAGGCCGGCAAGCCGGTGACCTCGACGCCCGAATGGCTCGCCGCGCGGCTCGACCCGCACCACGTGGTCATCGACGTGCGCCCCGCGGGCGAGGTGGCCGCGGGGCACATCCGGGGAGCCGTGTCCCTGGAGGCCGCGGCCTTTCCGGCCATGACGCGGCAGTTCATCGCCCAGAAGGTGGTCGCCCGGCTGCCCGGGGTCAGCGACCTCGGCGCGCCCATCGTGGTCTACGGCAACGGCGAGGAGGGCGAGGACGTCCTGACGGCGTTCGCGGAGCTCAAGAAGTACCGCTACAGGAACGCAACCATCCTGGGGGGTGGCTTCCGGCAGTGGGCGGCGCGGGGATTGCCGACCGCCGCCGGCGAGGCGCCGACCCGGATCAGCTACACCAAGAAGCTGAAGGAGGGTGCGGTTTCCAGCGAGGAGTTCGCCCGGCTGGCCGCCAACCCCGGCGCGGTGCTCTTTCTTGACGTGCGCGACGACGCCGAGGCCGCGGGGGGTGTCCTGAAGGGCGCGACGCATCTGCCGCTGGATCGGCTGCAGGCGAACCTCGCGTCGCTGCCGAAGGACCGCCCGATTGTGGCCTACTGCACGAACGGCCCGCGCTCGGAGATGGCTTACCACTTCCTGCGGAAGAACGGCTACGAGCAGGTGCGCTACCTCTGTGACAGCATCACCGTCCGTAGCGACGGCAGTTATGTCTTCGAGTGATGCCGTGGGCGAGGGCGCCCCGGCGGGTGTGGTCCCCAAACGAGTCGGGCCGCGCGGGGGCAGGTTCTCGCGGGCGTGGTACGCTCTGGCGAGGCGACGCGTGCCCGGCTTCCATGACGTGAGTCTTCGATGGCAAAAGTCCTCTTCGTAACGGGTGCCGGTCCCGGGTCGGGAAAGGCCCTCGTAGCGCTCGGTCTGATGGACCTCCTGGCGGCGAGCACCGACCGGGTCGGGTTCTTCCGGCCGGTGGTCGCCTCGCGCGACGGCACCGACCGGGTGCTCGAGATGGTCGCCAGCCGCTACTCCCTCAACGTGAGCACCGACGCCCTGTACGGGGTGACCGCAGACGTGGCCCGTTCCCTGAT
The DNA here is from genome assembly GCA_017999615.1 of Gammaproteobacteria bacterium. Taxonomy (NCBI): domain Bacteria; kingdom Pseudomonadati; phylum Pseudomonadota; class Gammaproteobacteria; species Gammaproteobacteria bacterium. The sequence goes on from JAGNLM010000001.1 coordinate 264,423, forward strand.
GGGCGAGGGGACGGGGGACGAGCTCCTGAAGCGGGTCCTCGAGCGATACAAGGCCATCGAGTCCCAGTTCGACGTGGTGCTCTGCCTCGGCCCCGACTTCTCGGGGGTGACCGCGTCCCTCGAGCTCCGGTTCAGTCTCGAGTTCTCGCGCCAGCTGGGCGCGCGCGTGGTCCTGGTCGTGAACGGCCGGGAGCGTGAGCCCTCGGAGCTCGTCGACGCCGTGCACCTGGTCCTCGACAGCCTGTCGGACCGGCAGGGCGACGTGCTGGCGGTCGCCGTGAACGGCGTGGAGCCCGCGGACCTCGTCGAGGCCGAGCACCTGTTCGCCGCCCGGCCGTGGCGGGACGTGCCGGTCTACCTGATCCCCGAGAACCCGGTCCTCGCCATGCCCACCGTCGGCGAGGTGGCCACGGCGCTCGGGGCCCGTTGGCTCTCCCAGGGCAACGACGGCGCGAGCCGCGAGGTGGCCCGCTATCTGGTCGCGGCCATGGAGCTGCCGCACTTTCTCGACCACCTGGAGGAATCGAGCCTGGTGATCACGCCGGGCGACCGCGCCGACATCATCCTGGGCAGTCTGCTGGCGGACTCCTCGACCGCCTACCCGCGGGTCGCGGCGCTGCTGCTCTCGGGTGGGCTCGAGCCGGCTCCCCAGGTGCTGCGTGTGTTCGGCGGGCTGGACCGCTCGCCCGTGCCGGTGCTGAGCGTGCAGACCGACACCTTCACCACGGCGATGGCGGTCGCCGCGCTCGAGGGGCACCTGACCGCGGACAACCCGCGCAAGATCGCCGCGGCACTTGGCCTGGTCGAGTCGCGGATCGACGGGGCCGACCTGACGCGCCGGCTGGAGATGCCCAGGCCCCAGCGTGTCACCCCGCTGATGTTCGAATTCGAACTGATCCAGAGGGCCCGGCGCCGGCGCATGCGCATCGTGCTGCCCGAGGGCACCGAGGAGCGTGTGCTGCGGGCGGCCGAGATCCTGCGCCTGCGCGACGTGGCCGACCTGACCCTGCTCGGCGACGAGCGCGCGGTGCGCCGGGAGATCGAGCGCCTGGGTCTGCGGCTCAACGACGTGCGGATCATCGACCCGCTGAAGAGCGAGAAGCGCGAGCGCTACGCGGAGACCTATTTCGCGCTCCGCCGGCACAAGGGGGTCTCCCGGGGTGGGGCGTACGACGCGCTCACCGACGTCAGCTACTTCGGGACCATGATGGTCTATCAGGGGGATGCCGACGGCATGGTCTCGGGCGCGGTGCACACCACCCAGCACACCATCCGGCCGGCCTTCGAGGTGATCCGCACGGCCCCGGGGCGGTCGCTCATCTCGAGCGTCTTCCTCATGTGCCTCTCCGACCGCGTGCTGGTCTACGGCGACTGCGCGGTGAACGTCCACCCCGATGCCGAGCAGCTCGCCGAGATCGCCATCAACTCCGCGGAGACGGCGGCCTACTTCGGCATCGAGCCGCGCATCGCCATGCTCTCCTATTCGACCGGCGACTCCGGACAGGGCGAGGACGTGGACCGGGTGCGCGAGGCCACGCGCCTCGTGCGCGAGCGCAGCCCCGAGCTGAAGGTCGAGGGCCCGATCCAGTACGACGCTGCCGTGGACATGGCGGTGGCGCGCACCAAGCTGCCCTCGAGCGAGGTGGCGGGGCAGGCGACGGTGTTCGTGTTCCCTGACCTCAATACCGGCAACAACACCTACAAGGCGGTGCAGCGCTCATCGGGCGCGGTCGCCATCGGCCCCATCCTCCAGGGTCTCGCGAAGCCCGTGAACGACCTCTCGCGGGGCTGTACCGTCACCGACATCGTCAATACGGTCGTCATCACCGCCATTCAGGCCCAGGCCGCCGCCGGAGGCTGAGCGGAGCGGGGCGGGGCGCTGCACAAACGCCCCCTGCAGGAGGTGTCCGTGAAGGTGCTGGTCCTGAATTCCGGGAGCTCCTCGGTCAAGTACCGCCTGTTCGAAATGGACCGCCGGGAAGAAGTAGCCGGTGGCGTGGTGGAGCGAATCGGGGAGCCCGACGGCGCGATCACCCAGCGGGTGCGGCGCGGGGACGGCAGCGTCGACACCTCCGTGCGCCACCTGCCGGTGCCGAGTCACCGCGCCGCCTTCGCCTTGATGGGCGAGGCCCTGCGCTCGGGCGGTGGTCTGGACGACCCCCGGAAGCTCTACGCCATCGGTCACCGGGTGGTCCACGGGGGGCCCGTCTTCCGGGCCCCCGCGCGGATCGACGCCGCGGTGGTGGCGGCCATCCGCGAGGTGGCACCCCTGGCGCCGCTGCACAACCCGGGACACCTGGTCGGAATCGAGGCGGCGCTGGAGGCCGCGCCGGACGTGCCCCAGGTCGCGGTCTTCGACACCGCCTTCCACCAGACCATGCCGGCCCGGGCCTACCGCTACGCGGTGCCCGAGGAGTGGTACACGCGCCACCGGGTCCGGCGCTACGGTTTCCATGGAACCTCCCACGCCTACGTGGCCCGCCGGGCGGCCGACTACCTGGGGCGCTCCCTCGAGGGACTGAACCTGATCACCCTGCACCTGGGCAACGGCGCCAGCGCGGCGGCCGTCGAGGGCGGGCGCTGCGTCGACACCTCGATGGGGCTGACCCCGCTCGCGGGGCTGGTGATGGGGACCCGGTCGGGGGATCTGGACCCGGCGGTGGTCTTCTACCTGGGGCGCGTCGCCGGCCTGGAGCCGGCCGAGATCGATGCGGCCCTCAACCAGGAGAGCGGCCTGAAGGGACTTTGCGGCGTCCCGGACCTGCGCGAGGTGCACCGGGCGGCCGACGCCGGGGACCCGCGGGCACTGCTGGCGCTGGATGTCTTCGCCTACCGTATCCGCAAGTACATCGGTGCCTACACGGCGGTGCTGGGCCGGGTCGACGCAGTCGTCTTCACGGCCGGGATCGGGGAGAACGACGCGGATCTGCGCCGCCGGGTCTGCGGCGGCCTCGAGGGTCTCGGCATCACCCTCGACGAGGAACGCAACCGCTCGGCCGCGGGGGAGGTCTCGGAGGTGCACGCCGCGCGGTCCCGGGTGGCCCTGCTGGTGGTGCGCACCAACGAGGAGTTGGAGATCGCCGAGCAGACCGTCGCCTGCGCGCGTGGCTGCTGAGGTTTCGATTGGCGGCGGGGGCGTCTCGCCCTAACATCCACGGCTCGGAGTGAGGGGAGGAGTGAGGGGCATGTCGCAAACGGCGAGGTTGATAGTGGGCGACACGGAGGTGGAGCTTCCGGTCGTCCAGGGCACGGAAGGCGAGCGGGCGGTGGACATCCGCCACCTGCGCGACAGGACCGGGCTCGTCACCCTCGACCCGGGCTTCGCCAACACCGGCAGCTGCGAGAGCGCGATCACCTTCGTGGACGGGGAGCGGGGTGTGCTCCGCTACCGCGGGATCCCCATCGAGCAGTTCGAGCAGAGCCCCAACTTCGTCGAGGTGGCCTGGCTGCTGATCTTCGGCCGCCTGCCGGACGGCGAGGAATACGACCGCTTCAGCCAGGAGCTCACCGCCAACGCCAATCTGGACGAGCGGATGAAGCACCACTTCGAGGGCTTTCCCCGCTCGGCCCCGCCGATGGCGATCCTCTCGGCGATGATCAACACGCTGTCCTGCTTCCACCCGGAGTTCTTCGAGCTCGAGGACTCGAGCCAGCTCGAGCAGGCGGCGGCGCGTCTCATCAGCAAGGTGCGCACCCTGGCCGCGTACGCCTACCGCAACTCGCGCGGCCTGCCCTACATGTATCCCAATCCCCGGTTGCCCTACGTGCTGAACTTCCTGCACATGATGTTCTCGATGCCCTATCAGCCCTACGAGCCGCCGGACGTGGTGCGTGACGCGTTGAACCTCCTGCTCATCCTGCACGCCGACCACGAGCAGAACTGCAGCACGTCGACCGTGCGCATGGTGGGCTCGGCGCGCGCGAATCTCTTCGCGTCCTGCGCCGCCGGTGTGTGCGCCCTCTGGGGTCCGCTGCACGGGGGCGCGAACGTCGAAGTGCTGGAGATGCTGGAGACGATCCACCGGGGGCACATGACCCCGGAAGAGTACGTGGCGCTCGCGAAGGGCAAGGAAAGGAAAGTGCGTTTGATGGGTTTCGGGCACCGGGTCTACAAGAACTTCGACCCGCGCGCCACCATCCTGCGGCGGGCCGCGGAGCGCCTCTTCACCGAGCTGGCTGTGTCGGACCCGCTGCTGGACATCGCGCGCCGGCTGGAGGAGATCGCACTCGAGGATCCGTATTTCGTGGAGCGGCGCCTCTACCCCAACGTGGACTTCTACAGCGGAATCATCCTGCGCCGGCTCGGGATCCCCACGAACATGTTCACGGTCGTCTTCGCCATCGGCCGCCTGCCCGGGTGGATCGCCCACTGGCGCGAGCAGAGCCTCGACCCGGACCGCCGCATCGCCCGGCCGCGCCAGGTCTATGTCGGCGAGACCGGCCTGCGCTACGTCCCCCCCGACCAGCGGGATTAGGATGCGGTCCCGGCGGGCATTCCGCTCCGCCGACGCGTGTACCGCGGGGCGCCCCGCGGCTTGACACAGGTGTAGGCGGGTCGAAGGGGCGCGGTAGTAAACTGAAATCCCTTATGGCTCCCGTGGAGGGCCCATGGCCGTCATTCGTCAGGACGACTTCGTCCAGAGCATTGCCGACGCTTTCCAGTTCATTTCCTACTATCACCCCGTCGACTTCGTGCGGGCCATGAGCGAGGCCTACGAGCGCGAGGAGTCGCCTGCCGCGAAGGACGCGATCGCCCAGATCCTGATCAACTCCCGCATGAGCGCCGAGGGGCACCGCCCCGTGTGCCAGGACACCGGCATCGCGGTCGTGTTCCTCAAGGTCGGCATGGGAGTGCAGTGGGACGCCCGGGCCAGCATCCAGGAGATGGTCAACGAGGGTGTACGCCGCGCCTACACCCACCCGGACAATCCGCTGCGTGCGTCGGTGGTCGCCGACCCGGACGGCAAGCGCCCGAACACCCGTGACAACACCCCGGCGGTCGTGCACGTGGAACTGGTTCCCGGCGACACGCTCGAGGTCAAGATCGCGGCCAAGGGTGGCGGCTCCGAGAGCAAGACCCGCTTCACCATCCTGAACCCCAGCGACGACCTCGTGGCCTGGGTCCTCGAGCAGGTCCCCACCATGGGCGGTGACTGGTGCCCACCGGGGATCCTCGGGGTCGGCGTGGGGGGCACGCCGGAAAAGGCGATGGTGATGGCGAAGGAGTCCCTGCTGGCGCCCGTGGACATCCAGGCGCTGCGGGCGCGGGGCCCGAAGAACCGCGCCGAGGAGTTGCGCCTGGAGCTCTTCGACAAGGTCAACGCGCTCGGTATCGGTGCCCAGGGCCTGGGTGGACTCTCCACGGTTCTCGACGTGAAGGTGCTGGACTTCCCGACGCACGCGGTCATGAAGCCGGTTGCGCTGGTCCCCAATTGCGCTGCCACGCGGCACCTGGAGTTCCGGCTCGACGGCTCCGGCCCGGCCCGCTTCGATCCGCCGAGCCTGGAGGATTGGCCGAAGCTCGCCCTGGACGTCTCGGCGGGCGCGCGCCGGGTGGACCTGGAGCACCTGACGAAGGCCGAGAGCGCCGCCTGGAAGGCGGGTGACCGGCTGCTCCTGAACGGCCGCATCCTCACCGGGCGGGACGCCGCCCACAAGCGGGTGGTGGACCTGCTGGCCCGGGGCGAGCCCCTGCCGGTCGACTTCACCAACCGCCTCATCTACTACGTCGGCCCGGTGGACCCGGTGCGGGACGAGGCGGTGGGCCCCGCGGGCCCCACGACGTCCCGGCGCATGGACAAGTTCATGGACACGATGCTTGGCCAGACCGGCCTCCTCGGCTCCATCGGCAAGTCGGAGCGGGGGCCCCAGGGCGTCGAGGCCATCCGGCGTCACCAGGGGGTGCACCTGATTGCGGTCGGCGGCGCGGCCTATCTGGTCGCGAAGGCGGTCCGCTCCTCGCGCGTCCTCGCCTTCCCCGAGCTTGGCATGGAGGCGGTCTACGAGTTCGAGGTGAAGGACATGCCCGTGACGGTGGCGGTCGACGCCCAGGGCAACGCCGTCCACGAGTCGGGTCCCAGGGAGTGGAAGGCCCGAATCGCGGCGAAGAACCCGGCTCGCGGAGGCTAGGGCGACCGAGGACCTTCCCCGAAAGGCCCGCAGGGCTTACGCCTCGTAACCCATATCCCGACAGGGAGACCCCCGGGTCACCCTGTCGGGATACGATGGGTATTCCACAGGGGATAGGCGGTCGCTCCCGGCTTTTTGAGCTAGGTCATAGGGATAGGGGCAACCGCGACTTATAGGTATATAAGAATTACCGATAGCGGGACCGGCAGTCCGCCGGACTCCCACAGGGGAGAAAATCGATGACTTCCAACTCTACGGGCGCCGTGACCGTGCACACCGCCCCCGTGCCGAGTCGGCGCGCGAGCCGTTGGCCGGCGCGGCTCGACGTGGCCCAGAGTCTCACGGGGCTCGTCCTGGGCCTCTTCGTGGGGTTCCACCTGTTCCTCGACTCCTCGATCCTGCTCGGGCCCGAGGCGGTCGACTTCATCGCCCGCCTGTTCGAGGGCAAGGGCATCCTCGATGAGCCTCAACCCTGGATCGTCACGGTGTTCTCGCTGGGGATCCTGACCCTGCTCGTGGCCCACGCGGCCCTTGCCATGCGCAAGCTGCCGCACGACTACCACCAGCTCGCCATCTTCCGCCACCACAACGCGACCCTGCGCCACACCGACACCCGGCTGTGGTGGGTCCAGGCGCTGACAGGGTTCGCGCTCTTCTTCCTGGTCGCCGTCCACCTCTTCATGCCCATCACGGTGCCGGAGGACATCGGCGGACTGCCTTCGGCGCGGCGAGTCGTCGAGGACAACGCCTGGGCCCTCTACATCGTGCTGCTGCCCATCGTGGTGGCTCACGCGGCCCTCGGGCTCTACCGGTTGGCGCTGAAGTGGGGCTGGCCGAGCTTCACGATCGGCGCGGAGGGGCGCCGGCGCCTGCTCCTCGCGACCCTGGGGGTCGCGGCGTTCTATCTCGTGATCGATCTGGCCGCGCTCGTAGCCTACCTGCGGATCGGCCTCTCCCTGGGGGGTCAGCCGTGAAGCTCATCTACAGCGACGTGCTCGTGATTGGCGGTGGCCTCGCCGGCCTGCGTGTGGCCATCGGCGCCCGCCAGCGGGGTCTCGATTCGATCATCCTCTCCCTCGTGCCCCCGAAGCGGTCCCACTCCGCAGCGGCCCAGGGAGGCATGCAGGCCAGTCTCGCCAACGTGACGCGGGGCATCGGCGACAACGAGGACGTTCACTTCGCCGACACCGTGCGGGGGAGCGATTGGGGTGCCGACCAGGAGGTGGTGCGGATGTTCGTCCACACCGCCCCCCAGGCGGCCCGGGAGCTCGCCGCGTGGGGCGTGCCCTGGAGCCGGGTTCGGCCCGGCGACCGGGAGATCGTGGCCAACGGGCAGAGGGTGACGATCACCGAGCGGGCGGAGGCCGCGGGGCTGATCGCCCAGCGTGACTTCGGCGGCACCAAGAAGTGGCGGACCTGCTACGTCTCCGACGGTACCGGGCACGCGATGCTGTCGACGATGGGCGATCGGGCGATCGCCCACTCCATCCCGGTGCACGAGCGCACCGAGGCGCTGGCCCTGATCCACGACGGGGGCCGCTGTTACGGTGCGGTCGTGCGTGACCTCACGACCGGCGAGCTGAGCGCCTACGTCGCGCGGGCAACGGTCGTCGCGACCGGCGGGGCAGGGCGGCTGTACAGCGTCACCACCAACGCCGTGATCTGCGAGGGTATGGGTCACGCCCTGGCCCTCGAGACGGGCGTGGCGCCGCTCGGCAACATGGAGGCGGTCCAGTTCCACCCGACCGCCATCGTCCCCACCGGGATCCTGGTGACGGAGGGATGCCGCGGTGACGGCGGCCTGTTGCGCGACGTGGACGGCCACCGCTTCATGCCGGACTACGAGCCGGAGAAGAAGGAGCTCGCCTCCCGCGACGTGGTGTCCCGGCGCATGGAGGAGCACATCCGCAAGGGCAAGGGGGTGAAGGGGCGCTTCGGCACCCACCTCTGGCTCGACATCACGCTCCTCGGGCGTCAGCACATCGAGCACAACCTGCGCGAGGTCAAGGAGATCTGCGAGTATTTTCTCGGGATCGACCCGGCCGAGCAGTGGATCCCCGTGCGGCCCGCCCAGCACTACACGATGGGTGGGGTGCGCACCAACCACACCGGCGAGAGCCCCTGGCTGAAGGGCCTGTTCGCCGCCGGTGAAGCGGCTTGCTGGGACATGCACGGCTTCAACCGGCTCGGCGGCAACTCCGTCGCGGAGACGGTGGTGGCCGGGATGATCGTGAGCGAGTTCGTGGCGGACTTCTGCCAGCGCCCGGAGAACCGCATCGACGTGCCCATGGGGCTCGTCGAGGAGTTCGTGCGGCGCGAGCAGGGCAAGCTCGACCTGCTGCTCGACGGCGGCGGCACGGAGAGCGCGGACGCCCTGCGCAGCGCCATGCTCCACGTGATGACCGAGAAGGTGGGGATCTTCCGTACCGGCGCCGACCTGGCGGCGGGCGTCGAGCAGCTCCAGGGCCTGCTGGTGCGCAGCCGCCACATCGGCCTGCGCCACAAGGCGCGGGGCGCCAACGCGGAGCTGGTCGTCGCCTACCGGACCCAGAGAATGCTGAAGCTCGCCCTGGCCACCGCCTACGGCGCCCTGCAGCGTACGGAGAGCCGGGGGGCCCACTTCCGCGAGGACTACCCCCAGCGTGACGACCGCCAGTGGCTCTCTCGGACCCTGGCCTTCTGGCGGGGCGAGGACGACACCCTGCCCACCCTCGAGTACGAGCCGCTCGACATCATGCGCATGGAGTTGCCCCCCGGCTGGCGCGGCTACGGGGCGAAGGACTACATCGACCACCCCGACAGCCCCAAGCGGACGGCAGAGGTGGAGCAGGTGCGCAACGAAATGGCCGGTGCCGACCGCTTCGCGGTCCAGCAGGCGTTGATGCCCTGGGAGGGGATGTTGCCCCCCCGTCTCCGGGGCCGTAACGAGCGTGTCGGGGAGGGCCGGGCATGAGCGAGAACGCAGTTACGGCCGCCCACCGGCGGCTCACCATCCGTGTCCTGCGCTACAACCCGCAGGAGCCGGGGAGCGTGCCGCGGATCCAGGAATACCCGCTGGAGGAGGGGGACGGGATGACCCTCTTCATCGCGCTCAACGAGATCCGCGAGAAACAGGACCCCTCGCTGGTCTTCGACTTCGTGTGCCGCGCAGGGATCTGCGGCAGCTGCGCGATGCTGATCAACGGGCGTCCCGGGCTCGCGTGCCGGACCCAGACGAAGAACCTGGGCCTCGAGATCATGCTGGCGCCCCTGCCCGGCTTCGAGCTCATCGCGGACCTCGCGGTGAACACCGGCAAGTGGATGCGCGGGATGAGCGAGCGGCTCGAGACCTGGGTGCACACCAGGGAGCAGGAGCTGGACCTCACTCGGCTCGAGGAGCGGATGGACCCCGAGCTGGCCGAGAAGATCTACGAGCTCGACCGCTGTATCGAGTGCGGCTGCTGCATCGCCGGATGCGCGACCGCCCAGATGCGCCCGGGGTTCGTGGGGGCGGTCGGTCTGAGCAAGATCGCGCGCTTCCGTCTCGACCCGCGCGACGCGCGCACGGATGCCGAGTACTATGAGCTGGTGGGGGACGACAACGGCGTGTTCGGCTGCATGTCGCTGCTGGGCTGCCAGGACGTCTGTCCGAAGGACCTGCCGCTCCAGGCGAGGATCGCCTACGTGCGCCGCCAGATGGCCAAGCAGGGGTTCACCCGAGGCTGACGAGCGGATCATCAACCGGTAGAAAGAACGAGCCTTTCGACGCCCATTGCTGAGGAGAACGACCCATGAAGCGTAGACACCTCCTGGTAGGCGCTCTCGCCTGCGCCGCCTCGCTGTCCGCCTACGCGGCGGACGCGCCGATCGTGATCAAGTTCAGCCACGTGGTCGCGACGGACACCCCCAAGGGCCGGGCCGCCGAGTTCTTCAAGAAGGTCGCTGAGGAGTACACCAAGGGCCGCGTGAAGGTCGAGGTCTACGCCAACAGCACGCTCTACAAGGACAAGGAAGAGCTCGAGGCGCTGACGCTCGGTGCGGTGCAGATGCTCGCCCCGTCGCTCGCGAAGTTCGGGCCGCTCGGGGTCAGGGAGTTCGAGGCCTTTGACCTGCCGTTCATCTTCGACGGCTACGAGGACCTGCACAAGGTCACCCAGGGCCCCGTGGGCCGGCAGATCCTGGACAAGCTCGAGCCGAAGGGGATCCGGGGCCTCGCGTACTGGGACAACGGCTTCAAGTCCTTCTCCGCGAACACCCCCATCCGCAAGCCCGAGGACATGAAGGGCAAGAAGTTCCGGATCCAGTCCTCCAAGGTGCTCGACGCCCAGATGCGGGCGCTCGCCTCCCTGCCCCAGCAGATGGCCTTCTCCGAGGTGTACCAGGCCCTGCAGACCGGCGTGGTGGACGGCACCGAGAACCCGATCTCGAACCTCTACACCCAGAAGATGCACGAGGTGCAGAAGCACCTGACGCTCACCGACCACGGGTACCTGGGGTACGCGGTGATCGTGAACAAGGCGTTCTGGGAGGGTCTGCCCAAGGACGTCCGCGAGCAGCTCGACAAGGCGATGAAGGAGGCGACGGAATACGCCAACTCGATCGCGAAGAAGGACAACGACGACGCGTTGGCCGCCGTGAAGGCGAGTGGCCGGACCGAGATCTATACGCCGACGAAGGCGGAGCGCGACGCCTTCAAGAAGGCCCTTTTCCCGGTGCATTCGCAGATGCAGGACCGGGTCGGGCGGGAGCTCCTCGAGTCGGTCTACAAGGCAACGGGCTGCCACTGCATCAAGGCGGCCGAACAGAAGTAGTCCGACGCGAGACACCGCCCGCCCCGTGCGGGCGGTGTCTCGTTCAGGGGGCACAATGCTGAAGATCCTAGATCACCTGGAGGAGTGGCTCATCACCTTTCTGATGGGTGGGGCCACCCTCATCACCTTCGCCGCAGTCGCGCACCGCTATCTCGCCGGACACGCGATACCCTACGTGCAGGACTTCCTCATCGGGCTCGACATGGGTTGGGCCCAGGAGCTCACCATCTACATGTTCGTATGGATGGCGAAGTTCGGCGCCGCCTACGGCGTGCGCACCGGCATCCACGTGGGTGTGGACGTGCTGGTCAACCAGTTGCATGACCGCCCGCGGGACCTGTTCATCCTGTTCGGTCTCCTCGCGGGCGCGCTCTTCACCGGTGTCATCGGAACCCTCGGGGCCGAGTTCGTCTGGGGGCTCTCCCAGACCGACCAGACGTCGCCGGACCTGGAAATACCCGCCTGGATCGCGTACCTGGCGATCCCGCTCGGCTCCTACCTGATGTGTTTCCGGTTTCTGCAGGTGGCCTGGTCCTTCTGGCGCACCGGCAATCTGCCCCGTCACGAGCACGGCCACGTGGAAGGGCTCGAGGCGGAAGGCGCGGAGCTCCCCAAGGAAATCAAGATTGAGAAGGATTTCAACTGGTACGCCCTGCAGGACGACTCCCACCCGCGCCCGCCCCGCATGCCACCGAAGGACGAGGTGTGAGCCATGAGCACTGCCTTCATCTTCATTCTGCTGATTGCCCTGATGCTGACGGGCATGCCCATCTCGATCTCGCTGGGCCTGACCGTGCTGACCTTCCTCTTCACCATGACCCACGTCCCCCTCGAGTCGGTGGCGATGAAGCTGTTCACCGGCATCGAGAAGTTCGAGATCATGGCCATCCCGTTCTTCATCCTGGCCGGCAACTTCCTCACCCACGGGGGCGTCGCTCGGCGGATGATCAACTTCGCCAACAGCATGGTGGGTCACTGGCATGGGGGGCTCGGGTTGGGCGGCGTCGTGGCGTGCGCGCTCTTCGCCGCGGTGTCCGGTTCGTCGCCGGCGACGGTGGTGGCGATCGGCTCGATCCTCCTGCCGGCGATGGTCCGGATGGGTTACCCGAAGCGCTTCGGCGCGGGGGTCATCACGACCTCCGGCGCGCTCGGCATCCTGATCCCGCCCTCGATCGTCATGGTGATGTATTCGGTTTCCACCAACACCTCTGTCGGCGCCCTGTTCATCGCCGGCATCATCCCGGGCATCATCCTCGCGACCATGCTCGGGATCACGACCTATTACCGTGCCCGCAAGGGCAACTTCCCGCGCCTGCCGCGGGCGAGCTGGGGCGAGCGGTGGCAGACGTTCCGGAAGAGCGCGTGGGGGCTCTTCCTGGTCGTCGTGGTCATCGGGGGCATCTACAGCGGGATGTTCACCCCGACCGAGGCGGCGGCGATGAGCGCGGTCTACGCCTTCTTCGTTGCCGTCTTCGTGTACAAGGACCTCAAGTTGAAGGAAGTACCGCGCGTACTGCTCAACTCGGCCAACATGAGCGCGATGCTTCTCTACATCATCACGAACGCGGTGCTGTTCTCGTTCCTGATGACCCACGAGAACATCCCGCAGGCCATGGCCGACTGGATGATGGGCACCGGCCTCGGCGTCATCGGGTTCCTTCTCATCGTCAACGTCTTGTTGCTCCTCGCCGGCAACGTGATGGAGCCGTCCTCCATCGTGCTCATCATGGCTCCCATCCTGTTCCCCATCGCCATCAATCTGGGAGTGGACCCGGTCCACTTCGGAATCATGATGGTGGTGAACATGGAGGTGGGCATGTGCCACCCGCCGGTGGGCCTCAACCTCTACGTGTCGAGCGGCATCACCAACATGGGGATCACGGAGCTGACGGTCGCGGTCTGGCCGTGGCTCCTGACCATGCTGGTGTTCCTGGGCATGGTGACCTACATCCCGATCATCTCGACCTGGCTGCCGAAGACACTGGGCATGATGTAGCCGTGGTTTGACTCGATGACGGTGGGGGGGGCGCAGTCCTCCCCACCGTCCATTGCACCGGAGGAAGTCCCGCAATGCCGAAGACGAAGAGTACGCGCGCGAGCGCGAAGACGAGCCCGAGGAAGGGCGCGAAGACGGCCGCGAAGGCGAGCCTGAAGACACCTGCGAGGAGCCGCACGGCGGCCGCGAAGGCGAGCGCTCGGGCGGCCCCGAAGGCCACCCGCAGTGCCGGCGCGCCGGCGCCCCGGATCCCGAAGGGACAGGTGCTCCTGCGCGACCCCTTGCTGAACAAGGGCACCGCGTTCACGGAGGCCGAGCGCGAGGCCCTGCGCCTGCGCGGCCTGCTGCCGCCGTACGTCCACACGATGGACGAGCAGTTGGTTCGGGTGCTGGAGAACTACCGCGCCAAGCAGACCGACCTCGACCGCTACATTCACCTCGCGTCCCTGCAGGACCGGAACGAGACGCTGTACTACCGCCTGGTGATGGACCACATCAACGAGATGATGCCCATCATCTACACCCCGACCGTGGGGCAGGCGTGCCAGAAGTTCGGCCACATCTTCCGCCGGCCGCGGGGTCTGTACCTCTCCTACAAGGACCGGGGGCGCATCGCCGAGATCCTGAAGAACTGGCCCGAGAAGGACGTGCGCATCATCGTCGTCACCGACGGGGAGCGCATCCTCGGCCTGGGCGACCAGGGCGCGTTCGGCATGGGCATCCCCATCGGAAAGCTCTCGCTCTACACCGCGTGCGCAGGGCTCGATCCTTCGAAGTCCCTGCCGGTGCTGCTGGACGTGGGCACCGAGCGTGACTCCCTCCTGGAGGATCCGCTCTACATCGGGATCCGTCAGCGCCGGGTGCGCGGCGAGGCGTACGACGAGTTCGTCGAAGAGTTCATGATGGCCGCGGCCAAGCGCTACCCGAAGGCGCTCATCCAGTTCGAGGACTTCGGTAACCTCAACGCCTTCCGGCTCCTCGAGGATTTCCGGGACCGCGTGCTGACCTTCAACGACGACATCCAGGGCACCGCGGCGGTCGCGCTGTCGGGGGTCTACTCGGCCCTGCGCCTGACGAAGAAGACGCTCGCTGAGCAGCAGGTGCTCTTCTTCGGCGCCGGTGAGGCCGGAGTCGGAATCGGGGAGTTGATCGTCTCGGCGATGATCGACGAGGGGGTTCCGCCGGAGCAGGCTCGGCGCAAGTGCTGGTACGTGGACAGCAAGGGCCTCGTGGTGAAGAGCCGCGAGGGGCTGGCCGAGCACAAGCAGCGCTTCGCTCACGATTTCCCGTTCCAGCCGGACCTGCTGAGTGCGATCAAGGCGCTGAAGCCTACCGCCATCGTCGGTGTCTCGACCCAGGCCAAGGCCTTCAGTCAGGAAGTGATCGAGACGATGTCGGCGATGAACGAGCGCCCCATCGTCTTTGCGCTTTCGAACCCGACCTCCAAGGCGGAGTGCACCGCGGAAGAGGCGTATACCTGGTCGAAGGGCAAGGCGATCTTCGCGAGCGGCAGCCCGTTCGACCCGGTCGTGTACAACGGCAAGACCTACGTGCCGGGGCAGGGAAACAACGCCTACATCTTCCCGGGCGTGGGCCTCGGGGCGATCGCGGTGGAGGCCAAGAGCGTCACGGACCGCATGTTCTTCGAGTCGGCGAAGGCCCTGGCGGCCCAGGTGCTCGAGAGCGACCTGGAGATGGGGCGGATCTACCCCTCGCTCGAGCGCATCCAGGAGGTCTCTGCGGCCATCGCGGTGGCCGTCGCCGAGTCCGCCTTCCGGGACCGCCTGGCGGGCATCCGCAAGCCGCGCGACCTGGCGGCATTCATCCGCAAGCAGATGTGGAAGCCCGAGTACCCGCGTTACGCCTGAAGTAACTGGGGACTTCCGTCCGGGCTTCTCTCGGCCTGGACGGAAGTCCTTTCCGCAGTTCCCCCCCCATTCTTCGTAAGCGTTGCGTGAACCTCGCGCTTGCGGTGCGCGCTCAGGACTGCGCGTGCCGAGAGGGAGGGGGGGCTTACCCATCGCGTACGAACGAGCCACACACACCGGGCGTTGCCACCCATTCGTGGGGAGAGCAGCGTGTTGGCGAGAAGGGAGGGTGGTTCCCGAAGGGTGCGGCCCTGGCGGCCGCTGCTGTTGCAGCGGGACGCCCCCCGAGGGGGGCGTCCGCCGCAAGCAGCTCTCTACGTCTTTCTGTCTGCGATGGCCTGCTTACGAGGCCTTGCTCTGGGCTGCGGAGTCCGGCGTGTTCTCGTCCGTGTCCAGACAGGCGGCACAGCGGAAGGTGTCCTCTCCCACGCTGAGGCATCCGAGCGGCACCACCAGCAGGGTCAGGATGGTGGAGACGAACACCCCGTAGAGCAGCGAGATCGCCATGCCCTGGAAGATCGGGTCGGTGAGGATCACCATGGACCCGAGGACGAGGGCGAGCGCCGTGATCATGATGGGCCGGGTCCTCGCCTTCGCCGCCGTGATGACGGCGTCGTAGAGCGGCAGTCCCCTGCGCACCAGGACCAGCGTGAAGTCCACCAGGAGGATGGAGTTGCGCACGATGATGCCCGCGAGCGCGATCCAGCCGATCATGGAGGTCGCCGTGAAGTCCGCTCCCCACATCATATGTCCCGGAACGATGCCGAGCAGCGTCAGGGGAATGGGGGCCATGATGACCGCCGGGATGACGAAGTTGCCGAACTGCCACACGACC
Organism: Gammaproteobacteria bacterium; assembly: GCA_017999615.1. NCBI lineage: Bacteria > Pseudomonadati > Pseudomonadota > Gammaproteobacteria > Gammaproteobacteria bacterium. The sequence continues at coordinate 280,041 of JAGNLM010000001.1, forward strand.
AGCATGTAGATGGCCAGCAGCGCGATGGCGTAGGCCACCCCCATGTCCCGGAAGGTCTCGAAGGTCACCGTCCACTCGCCGCTCCACTCGAACCCGGAGTGGCTGTCGGACGCCGGCGGCCCGGCGTAGGTCCCCGACAGGACGACGTCGTCGGGGGTCCGATGGCTCTGCAGCAGACGGTCCACGTCCATCTGGGCGTAGATGGGTGCGGCAAGGCGGCCCTTGGCGTCGCCGATCACGTACTCCATCGGCCGCAGGTCCTTGTGGAAGATGATGTCGTCGCGCGTCTCCTCGACAAAGCGGCCCAACTCACCCAGCGGCACACTGGCCGTGCCCCGCTGGTTCATGATGGGCAGGTCGTTCAGGTTGGTCAGGACGGAGCGCTTGGCCAGGGGCACCTGCATCAGGATGAAGGTGGGCTCCTGGACGCCTTTCTCCTTGACGTCCCCGACCTTGAACTCGCCCATGGCCATCGCCAGGTGCTTGTTGATGCTGTCGATGCTGACGCCGCTCAGGGCCGCCTTCTCGGCGTCCACCTCGAAGCGCCAGGAGGTCATCGGGGCGCGGATCATCGTCTGCTCTTCGCCCACCAGGTCGGATTCGGCGAAGGCGCGCTGTATGGCCCGGGCCGAGTCCTTGCGGGTAGCGGCGTCAGGGCCATAGACCTCGGCGACCAGCGTCTGCAGGACCGGCGGGCCCGGCGGCATCTCGACCACGGTGACGCCTGCGCCGTCGTACTTCTTGATCCCGGACGCATCGATGAAGCTGGCGAGCCGCCCGCGCACGTCGATGGCGATCTCGTGTCCGTTCCGGTCCCGGTCCTCCTTGTCCAGGAGCACGACCTGTATCTGGGACTGCCAGGGGAACATGCGCAGGTAGTAGTGGCGCACCAGGCCGTTGAAGTCGAAGGGCGCCCCGGTCCCCACGTAGGTCTGAACGGAGAGGACCTCGGGGACCTGGCGAACGAGGTCGGCGACCTCCGCCGTGAAGCTCGCCGTGTCGGGCAGGGCCGTCCCGGCAGGCATGTCGATGACCACCTGGAACTCGGACTTGTTGTCGAACGGCAGCATCTTCACCGTGATCGCCGTCGTGTAGAACATCAGGGCGGCGAGGGCGAACAGCCCGATCAATCCCCACAGGAACAGCTGGCCGTAGAACCGGTTCTTGTAGATTGTCCCGATGGTCTTCTGATAGACCCCCTCGAGCCAGTTGTCGATCTTCTCGTCGCGGTGGTGCATCGCACGCAGCTTGTCCATGCTGGGCACGATGCGCATCGCCAGCCACGGCGCGAAGAGCAGGGCGGCGACCAGCGAGAAGACCATGGCCACGGAGCCGAGCGCCGGGATGGGCTCCATGTACGGCCCCATCATCCCGGAGACGAATCCCATGGGCAGCAGCGCCGCGACCACCGTATAGGTGGCGAGTACGGTCGGGTTGCCGACCTCGCGCACCGCGTCGATGGCGACGTGGGTGCAGGGCTCCCCGTGCATAAGCCAGCGCCGGTAGATGTTCTCCACGATGACGATGGCGTTGTCGACCAGGAAGCCGATGGAGAAGATCAGCGCGAAGAGCGATACGCGGTTGATGGAATAACCCGTCATCATGCCCGCGAACACGGTGATGACCAGCACCACCGGAATGGTGAACAGCACGACCAGGGAGGGTTTCCACCCCATCGAGACCCACACCAGCAGGGTGACGGCGCCGGTCGCGATGAACAGCTTCAGGATGAGCGAGTTGACCTTGTCGTTCGCGGTCTTCCCGTAGTTGCGCGTGACCGTGACCTGGACGTTGTCCGGGATCAGGTACCCCTTGACGTCCTCGACCTCGGCCAGCACCGCGTCGACGACCGCCACGCCGTTCGCGCCCTTCTGCTTGGCGATGGCGATGGTCACCGCCTGGGCGTAATCGACGGACTCACCCGCGTGCGCCGCGCCGGTGGCGAAGGTCACCATCTGGCGTGGCTCTTCCGGCCCCACGGATACCTCGGCCACGTCGTTCATGTAGATGGGCCGACCATCCCGGCTCATGCCCACGACCAGGCGCTTGATGTCGTCCGCGTTGTTGAGGAAGGTGCCCGTCACCACGTAGGTGTACTTGCCGTCGCGCTCCGTCGACCCGACGGTCGCCTCGGCGTTGAAACCCTGTAGCGCCTGGGCCATCTGGCCCATGCTCATGCCGTAGCTCTTCAGCCGCTCGGGCCGGACGTCGATGCGCACCTGGCGGGCGCGGCCACCGACCACGAAGGTGTTTCCGGTCTTGGGCACCTGCTTCAGGTGCTGCTGCAGGCTGACGGCGAGCGCACGCAGGGTGGCGTCGTCCACGTCGGAGGACCAGAGGGTGAGCGTCAGGACGGGGACGTCGTCGATCTCCTTGGGCTTCATCTGCGCCTTCTCGGCGCCCGGCGGGAGCAGGTCCTCGTTGGTGCGCAGCTTCTCGCCGGTGCGCACGATCGCCGCCTCCATGTCCTCGCCGACGTGGAACTCCAGCGTGATCATGCCCATCTCCTGATCGCTCGCGGAGTACACGTGCTTCACGCCCGGGATCTCGGACAGCACGCGCTCCTGCGGGCCGACCAGCATCTTGGCGATTTCCTCGGCCGAGGCGCCCGGCATCCGGTAGAAGATGTCGATCATCGGGACCGAGATTTCGGGGTCTTCCTGGCGCGGAGAGGCGGCCAGGCCGTAGATGCCGAGCAGCATCATCACCGCGAAGAGCAGCGGTGAGAGCGGGGAGTGGATGAAGGCCTGGGCGAGCTTTCCGGCGAAGCCCAGTTCCATCTCGGTGACCTGCTGGACTTCCTTGCAGGAAGCGGTGGGTTCTTTGGGAGTCGGGTCGGTCATGGTGTGGGCGAACTCGATTTCCGGTGAGAGACCGTGAAGAGGAAGGCAGGGGCCGTGTCAGTGCGGCCCCTGCCTGTGTCTATAGCGGACGTCCGTTCCGGCTCAGGAGCCGGCGCGGGTGCCAGCGGACGGGTTGGCCAGGATGCGGTCGCCGGCCTTGAGCCCCGAGATCACGCTGATCATCCCGCTGGGCGTCCGGTCCCCGAGGCGGATGAGGCGAAGCTTGAGGTTCCCGCCTTCCTCGACGAGGAACACCGCGGGCAGGCTACCGCGCCACAGGATGGCGGAGCTCGGGATCACCGGGTGCTCGCTGGACTTCTTCGTCGGGTCTGGGATCAGGACCTCGGCATACATGCCCGAGTGGGCCCCGGTCGCGTCCGGCAGGTTGAACTTCACCGTGGTGGTGTGTCCGCCGGGGTCGGCCATGGGGAATATCCGGTCGACCGAGACGTCCACGGGCTGGGAGTCGTTGTCGAGCTTGGCCTGCAGGGTGCCGGCCGACTTGACGGTGTTCAGCAGCCCGGTAGGCACTTCCACCCGGACCTGCAACTTGGTGACGTCGGCGAAGGTCACGAGCGGCATGCCGGGCTGAACGATGTCGCCCTGCTCGGCCATCTTCTTCAGGATCACCCCGTCGAAGGGCGCGAAGCTGACCGCGTTCTCCAGGCTCTGGTCGAGCTCGCGGATGGCGGCCCGGGCCTGCTCCACCGCGTTACGCGCGGTCTCGACCTGCACACCCTGGCCATAGAGGCTGGAATGGCGCTCCACCCCCGGTGTGCCCTGGCCCATCATCGAGCGCATCGGGTCGGTGAACATGCTCGTCAGAGCGGGCATGCCGCCCAGGTAGGACTGGGCCTGGGCGTTGGGGTTGAGTAACTCCCGGTTGTACTGGACGATGGCGTTGCGGAACCCTGCGTCCGCCGAAGCGAGCTGCGCCTCGGCCTGCAGGCGCTTTGCCCGCAGCGCGTTCGTATCCAACTCCACCAGGCGGTCGCCCTTCTTGAAGGTGTCGCCCTCGGCGCCCGCCACGAACTTCACGTCACCCGGCATCTGGGCGGAGAGGGTGACGATCTTCTCGGGCATCACCGTGCCCCCGAGGGACACCACGCCGCCGGCGCTGCCGGATTTGACCTCGATGATCTCCCGCGATACGGGTTGCGGCGCCGGCGCTGCGCCGGCTGCTGGCTCGCCCTGCGCCTGAACCAGCGTGAGCTTCAAGCCGGCCGCCAGGAGACCGGCGGTCAGCACATAAGTGACCGTTTTGTTCATGTTCACGATACCCCGAAACTCGATGGACCCGCACGTCGCGGAAACCGGTAAATTCTAGCGGAAAATCAGAAGATACTAAATTAATGTATGTTATTTCAATTCAGGAATCCGCGTCGGCGATGCGGCCTGATGACAGTCTAGTCCACCCCCCCCTCGCCCTGCATGCAGAGGGTCTGCCGGGGCGGCAAGGGTCCTCCAGGGTGGGGTCGACCCGTTCAGTCGCCGTTCATTCTCACCTGGGGACAATCCTGCCACGGTTCGGGCTGGTGCCCGTCTCGGTAGGGTGCGCGGGCGCACCGGGAGGACGTGGTCGTGAACGCCCTGTGGAAGCGATTCGTGGGACTGACGCTGGCGGTCCTGGTGGGCCTGGCGCCAGTGGCCCGGGCTCAGGAGGGAGGGGCCCTGTCTCAGCAGGAGCTGGACCGCATCCTCGCGCCCGTGGCCCTGTACCCGGACGCCCTCCTGTCCCAGGTCCTGATGGCCTCGACCTATCCCCTGGAGGTCGTCCAGGCGGCCCGCTGGGTCAAGGCGAACCCCGGCCTCTCCGGTGGGGCCCTGGGGCGTGCCCTGGAGGACGAGCCGTGGGACCCGAGCGTGAAGGCCCTGGCTCCCTTCCCGCAGGTCCTGGAGATGATGAGCGAGCGCCTGGAGTGGACGCAGCGGTTGGGTGACGCGGTGCTCACGGAGCAGGACCGGGTCATGGACACGGTCCAGCAGCTCAGGCGCCGTGCCCACGAGGCGGGCAACCTGGGCACGAACGACCGCCAGAAGGTGTTGGTGCAGCCGGAGGTCATCGTGATCGAGCCGGCGGACCCCGAGGTGGTCTACGTCCCGGTCTACAACCCGACCGTCGTCTATGGGGGGTGGTGGTGGCCGGTCGCCCCGTACGGGTGGTACCCGCGGGGCTACGTCGTCAGCTCGGGCCTGGTCGCGGGCATCTCCTTCGGCCTCGGAATCGCCGTCAGCGATTACCTTTGGGGCGGGTTTGACTGGCACCACCATTACATTCACGTCCACCGGCACCGGGACCCGGTGCGCAACGTCACCTTCAACCGGCACGTCAACCTGCACCCGGTGCTCGCCGGCGAGGCCGACGTGCGGCGTTGGCAGCACGACCCGAGCCACCGGCACGGGCTGCGCTACCGGGAGCAGCAGGCGCGCGAGCGCTTCACGGGGATCCCGGGCGCACGTCCGGGCGGGCAGTCCGCCCGGCGTATGGACGCGCAGCACCTGCAGCAGAGGCTGGGGGGTCCGCGGGTCGACGGGGGGCTGCAGCCCGAGCGGCCCCGCTCGTGGCAGACCGGCCGGACGCTGGACCGCTCCGTAGCGCGGGACCGCTCCGCGACGCCGGACCGCTCCGTAGCGCGGGACCGCCCCGCGACGCCGGACCGCTCCGTAGCGCGGGACCGCCCCGCGACTACGGACCGCTCCCCGCGCGTGGACCGGTCCGTGGTTCGGGAGCGGAGCGTCGGCGGATCCGCGGTGAACCCCGGTCGCCCGATGCCGGGGGCCGCCTTTGACGGCTCGCGGCCGGGTGGAGCGCGCGTGGCACCCAGTGGCGGCACGGCGGGGCGGGGAGGGAGCCCCCAGGGGTTCACTGGGGGTTCCCAGGGGTTCCCCGGGCGCTCGGGGCAGGAGCCCGCTCAGGGTCACGGGGGTCACGGCGGGCGAGGGTGGCAGGTGAGGTAGGAGCCGGCACCCCATCCTGGAGTGCCTAGCCTGGAGCGGCGAGTTTGGCGCGGCCAGCCCGGCGCGGTCGTGGCCCCCGGAGGGGCCCCACGGGACCGTCTGCCGCCAGGGACGGCGGCAGACGAGCCTACAGGGATGTACTTGCGGCGTGTCCCGTGGGGCCCCTCCGGGGGTGACGACCGAAAGGGGTTTTTCAGCGCTGGCTACTCCCGGCAGAACCTCTCGATCAGTGCCCCCAGCAGCCCCACGGTCCGGGGAACCCGCTCGAGCGCGAGGTACTCGTCCGGCTGGTGGGCCTGGGCGATGTCCCCCGGACCCCAGACGACCGTCTCCATGCCGAGGGCGGTCAGGTAGGGCGCCTCTGTCCCGAAGGCCGCCGCGCCCGCCGGATAACCCGTCAGATCCTCGAGGGCCCGGACGAGTACGGAGGCCGCCGGGGTCTCCATCGCCTCGATCCCGGCGAAGAGCGGCCGGGTCTCCCAGGCGAGCCCCCGAGCCGCCGCGACCCTCTCCACCCGGCGTCGGAGCTCGGCGCGCAGGTCGGCCAAGCGCATCCCGGGCAGTGGCCTCAGGTCGAGGTGCAGCTCGCACTCCCCGCAGATCCGGTTGGGGTTGTCCCCGCCCCAGATGCGGCCCAGGTTCATGGTGGGCACGGGCACGGCGAAGGTGTCGTCGCGGTGCGCGGCCTGGAGCTCGGTGCGCCAGGCGAGCAGTTCCGACAGGAGACTGTGCATCCCCTCGAGCGCCGAGTTGCCGAGCGCCGGGTCGCTCGAGTGGCCCGCGCGGCCCACCAGGCGCACCGCCTCCATCAGGATGCCCTTGTGCATCCGGACCGGGACGAGGCCGGTCGGCTCGCCGATGACGGCGTAACGCCCCAGGGGGCGTCCGCTCTCGGCGAGCGTGATGGCCCCGCACATGGACGATTCCTCGTCCGCCGTGGCGAGCAGCACCAGCGGGCGCGCGAGAGGGCTTGGCCCCAGGCCTCTCGCCGCCTCGAGGGCGAGCGCGAAGAAGGCCTTCATGTCGGCGATCCCAAGCCCGTACAGGCGACCGCCGTCTTGCGTCAGCCGGAAGGGGTCGTGGCGCCACTGCCCCTCGTCGTAGGGCACCGTGTCCGTGTGACCGGCGAGCACCAGCCCATTCCCCCCCTGGCCCAGGGTCGCCACGAGGTTCCGCTTGCCGGGGTGGCCGGGCAGGTCCCGGACCTCCACGGTGAAGCCCAGTCCCTCGGCCCATTCCGCGAGCAGGGCGATGACCGCTGCGTTGCTCTGGTCGAAGGCGGGGCTGACGCTGCTCACCGAGGGCGTGGCCACCAGCCGTGCCATCATCTCCATCACGTCGGGTGTCGCGCGGTGCATCCGCTCATAGTAACGCCTGCGCCTTTTCGCCGTCGCCCGCCGGCCCCCGTCCCCAGCGAACCCTTGCCGACCCGGTCCTTTCCCCTGGAGGCAGGGGGGCGGAGAATGAAGGGCGTCGTCCCGCCGCGGCCGCGAAGCGACCCGAGCCCCATGCCCATACCTGCACCCGCATCCGCACCCGCACCCGTACCGACACCTGCCGTGACGCCTGCCCCCGGCACCCCGCCGGCCCCCGCGCGCCGGGTCCAGGAAGGCCGTCCGCCCTGCGAGATCCGGCGCGCGTCGCTCGCGGACGCGCCGGCCCTGGTGGCCATCGAGCAGGCGACCTTCAAGGGCGACCGGATCAGCCGGCGGCAATTCCGCTACCTGTTGGCCCGTGGCAACTCGGAGACGCTCGTCTGCGAGCGCGACGGCCGGCTCGTCGCGTACGTCCTGGTGCTGTTCTCGAAGGCCACTTCCACGGCCCGGCTGTACTCCATCGCCGTCATGCCCGAGTACGGTGGCCAGGGCATCGGGCGGGCCCTCGTGGGAGCGGCCGAGGCGGCGGCGCAGAGCCGGGAGCGGGCCTACATGCGCCTGGAGATCCGCCGCGACAACGCCCCGTCGCGAGGTCTCTTCGAGTCGTTGGGATACCGCGAGCTCGGGGTCTACGACGATTACTATGAGGACCACATGCAGGCCGTGCGCTACGAGAAGTCGCTCGCGCCGCACCTGAACCCGGACCTCGGTCGCGTCCCCTATTACGAGCAGACGCTCGACTTCACCTGCGGGGCCTCCTCGCTGATGATGGCGATGAAGGCGATCTCGCCCCCGCTGCCGCTCGACCGCACGCTGGAGCTGCGGATCTGGCGCGAGGCCACGACCATCTTCATGACCTCGGGGCACGGCGGGTGCGGACCGTACGGGCTCGCCCTGTCGGCCCTGCGCCGGGGATTCCGCGTCGAGGTCTTCGTCAACGACGAGGGCGTGCCGCTGGTCGACTCGGTCCGCAGCCCCGAGAAGAAGGAGGTCATGCGCCTGGTCCACGAGGACTTCATCGGGGAGTGCCGGCGCCGCGGCATCCCCATCCAGCACGGCACGCTCTCGGTCGCCGAGCTGCGCGAGCGATTCCGGGCCGGCGGGATCCCGCTGGTGCTGATCAGCTCGTACCGCATCTACGAGGAGAAGTTTCCCCACTGGGTCGTGGTCACCGGGTTCGACGACCACTTCGTGTACGCCCACGACCCCTACGTCGACTACGCGGAGGGCGAGCGCCAGGTCGACAGCATCAACATGCCGATCCCCCACCGGGAGTTCGCGCACATGGCCCGCTACGGGCGCGCGGGCCTGCAGGCGGTGGTGATCGTTTACCGGAACGAGGGCCATGGCTGAGCACGTCCTGCTGGTCGAGCACGCCTCCGATTGGAAGGCGCACTACCCGAGCCTTCCCGTCATCTCCGCGCGGGATTACCTGAACCGCCCCGAGTGGTCGGCGCGCAAGCAGATGCGCGTCATCAACCTCTGCCGCAGCTATCGCTACCTGTCCGTCGGGTACTACTGCTCGCTGCTCGCCGAGGCCCGGGGCCACAAGGTCGTGCCCACGGTGCGCACGATCCAGGACCTCTCGCGCCGCTCCATCTACAGCCTCTCGACCGAGGACCTGGACAGCCATGTGCAGAAGATCCTCGGCCGGCGGAAATCGACCCTGCAGCCCACCGCTTACGAGATCACGATCTGCTTCGGTCACACCGAGGTGAAGGAGCTGCGGGACATCGCGCGGCAGATCTTCGAGGCCTTCCGCTGCCCGCTGCTGCGCGTGGAGTTCGGGCTGGTGCAGGGTGCGTGGCGGATCGACGAGGTCCGTGCGGTGCCCGTCAACACGCTCTCCCCCTCCCAGGAGCAGGGATTCTTCGCCGCGCTCGACGGCTACCTCTCGCAGCGCTGGCGCCAGCCCCGGGCGCGCCACCGGTTCAAGTACGAGCTGGCCGTGCTGCACGACCCCGACGAGTCGATGCCGCCCTCGAACGCGCAGGCTTTGAAGGGGCTCGTCGCCGCAGGGCGCGATCTCGGCGTGGACGTGGACCTGATCACCCGCAAGGACTACGGCCGGCTCGCGGAATACGACGCGCTGTTCATTCGCGAGACGACCCAGATCAACCACCACACCTACCGCTTCGCCAAGAAGGCCGAGAGCGAGGGCATGGTGGTGCTGGACGACCCCGATTCCATCCTGCGCTGCACGAACAAGGTCTACCTCGCGGAACTGCTCCAGGCCAACCGGGTGCCGACCCCGAAGACCGAGATCGTGCGCCGCGAGAGCCTGGACGAGCTGGAAGCGGAGATCCCGTACCCCATCGTGCTGAAGATCCCGGACGGCTCGTTTTCCCGCGGGGTCTTCAAGGCCGACAACCGCGCGGAGCTGCAGCGGATCGCGGGCCGGCTGTTCAAGGACTCGGACCTGATCCTGGCCCAGGAATTCCTCTACACCGACTACGACTGGCGGGTGGGGGTCCTGTCGCGCAAGCCGATCTTCGTCTGCCGCTACTACATGTCGGAGCGGCACTGGAAGATCGTCAACCACGACGTCAAGGGCCGCCCAAAGGAGGGCGGTTTCGAGACGCTGCGCGTGGAAGATGCCCCGCCCGAGGTCGTGAAGACGGCCCTGCGGGCGGCCAACCTGATCGGCGACGGGCTCTACGGGGTGGACCTGAAGCAGACCCACAAGGGTGTCGTGGTCATCGAGGTGAACGACAACCCGAGCATCGACGCCGGGGTCGAGGACAAGGTGCTGAAGGACGAGCTCTACCGGACCCTCATCGCCGACTTCGTGGAGCGCCTGGACCGCCGCCGCGGGGCAGGCGGCTAGGCGGCCGACTTCAGCGGCCGGATCAGGTTGCCGAGGCCCGCGTCCTTGAGGGCCGCGTGCACCAGCAGGCGCACCGCAAACGCCTCTTCGAGCTGGAGGGCCTCCTGGAGCAGTTCGCGCGCGTGGTCCCGGGTGAAGCTGCGCACGACCCACTTGACGCGCGGCAGGCTCGAGGCCGCCATGCTCATGCTGTCCACGCCCATGCCGAGCAGGAGCAGGGCGGATGCCGGGTCGCCCGCCATCTCCCCGCACACTCCGACGCGTGTGCCGGTCCGGTGGCTCTCTTCGACCACCCAGTTGACCGTCTGGATGACCGCGGGGTGCAGGGCGTCGTAGAGCGCCGCGACGCGTGCGTTGTTGCGGTCGACCGCCAGCAGGTACTGGATCAGGTCGTTGGTGCCGATGGACAGGAAGTCGGCCCGGCGCGCGAGCGCCGCCGTCTGCAGGGCGGCCGCGGGCACCTCCACCATCACGCCCACCGGCGGGCGCGAGACCGCGCGGCCCTCCTCGCGCAGCTCCGCGACGGTGCGGTCGACGATCGCGAGGGCCTCGTCGACCTCCCGCACGTGGCTCACCATGGGTAACAGGATCTGCAGGTTGTCGAAGGAGATGTTCGCCCGCAGCATGGCGCGCAGCTGGGTGTGGAAGATCTCGGGCTGGTCGAGGGTGATCCGTATCCCTCGCCAGCCGAGGAACGGGTTGTCTTCCTCGATGGCGAAGTAGGGCAGGGTCTTGTCGCCGCCGACGTCGAGCGTGCGCATCACCACCGGCCTCGGGGCGAGCGCGGCCAGCACGTGGCGGTAGTTGCGGAACAGCTCCTCCTCGCTCGGGAAGGCGTGGCGGATCATGTAGGGGAACTCGGTGCGGTAGAGCCCGACCCCTTCGGCGCCGCTCTCGAGGCCCAGTTGGATGTCGGCCACCAGTCCCGTGTTGACCTGGAGCTCCACCGAGTGGCCGTCGGGGGTGCGCGCGGGCAGGTCCCTCAGCTCGCGCAGCCCCGCGGCCAGGACCTCCTCGTCCCGCAGCAGGCGCTCGAATTCCACCACCACCCGGCGGTGCGGGCGCACGTAGACCCGTCCCTGGTAGCCGTCGACGACGACCGGCGCGCCGTCGATGCGTCCGATGGGCAGGTCGCCGAGGCCCATCACCGCCGGCACGCCGAGGGCGCGGGCCAGTATCGCGGTGTGGGAGAGCACCGAGCCGCGGCTGCAGAGCACACCGGCCAACCGGCCGGCAGGGACCTCCGCGAGGTCCGCCGCGGTGATCTCCTCGCCCACCAGCACGCAGCGCTCGGGGTAGCGGCGCGGCTCCCGGGCCTCGGACTGCAGGGCCACCAGCACGCGCCGGCCGATGTCGCGCAGGTCGCCGGCGCGCGTGCGCAGATACTCGTCGTTCATCTGCTCGAAGGCCCGCACGTGCTCCATCACCGTGTCGCGCCAGGCGGCCGGGGCCCAGCTCCCGGCGCGGATGCGGCGCACGGTGGGCTCCACCAGCTGCTTGCTGTCGAGCAGGAGGGCGAAGACGTCGAACAGTGAGCGCTCCTCCCGGGGCAGGAGGGTGGACATGCGGTCGCCCAGGCTGCGCAGCTCGTCCTGGACCCGCTCGACCGCGGTGAGGAACAGCTCGGCCTCGGCGTTGGGGTCCGTCGCCGGGCGGTCGGGCACGTCCGAGAGACGGGCGAGGGGATGGCTGACGGCGACGGTCCCGATGGCGACGCCCGGGGCCCCGGCAACGCCCTGCACGAAGCTCGTGCCCACCCCGATCCTGCCAATCCCGCCGGTGGTGCGTGCGGACCGGATCGCGCCGGCGAGCTGCGCGGCGACCGCCACCATGAACGCCGCCTCACTGGGATTGAACAGGCGGTGCCCGCGCTGCTGGGCGACCAGCACGCCCAGGACTTCCCGGTAGTGGACGATGGGCACGCCGAGGAAGCCGTGAAAGCGTTCCTCGCAAGTCTGGGGACAGGGCACGTAGCGGGGGTGGGCCCCGGCGTTCTCCAGGTTGACCGGCTCCTTGCGCTCGGCGACGAATCCGACCAGGCCCTCGCCCGGCGCCAGGCGAACCCGCCCCTCGCAGCCGGGGGGGAGTCCTTCGGTCGCCATCAGGACCATCTCGCCGCTGGCGTCGTCGCGCAGGAACACCGCGCAGGCGTCCACCTCGAGGGCCTCCCTGACCTGGTGCACGATCAGGGGCAACGCTTCGTCGAGGTTTTCGGCTGTGGAGACGTCCTGGACCAGGCGGCGGAGGGGCTCGAGCATCTGGGCGGTCGGTGGCGGGTGGTCCCCTGTTCTCCTGTAACGGCCATGATAGCGCGCGCTTCAGAGCCGGTCGCGGAAAAAAACCGCCGCCTCCGTGCGCCCGGGTACACTGCCTCTCATGCCCCAGGTCGATGACGTCAGCCCCGTGCTCGCCCGGATCCGGGAGCTTCCGCCGGCGCTCGCCAACCAGATCGCCGCCGGGGAAGTGGTCGAGCGGCCGGCCTCGGTGGTGAAGGAACTCCTCGAGAACAGCCTGGACGCCGGGGCGCGGCGCATCGAGGTCGAGGTCGAGGACGCCGGGGTGCGCCTGCTGCGTGTGCGGGACGACGGCGTTGGGATTCACCCGGAGGACCTGGCACTCGCGCTCTCGCGGCACGCCACGAGCAAGGTCCGCACGGCGGAAGACCTCCTGCGGGTGGGGAGCCTCGGTTTCCGCGGCGAGGCCCTGGCGAGCGTCGCCTCCGTCTCCCGCTTCACGCTCGCGTCGCGGGCCGCGGGCCAGGAGCGGGGCTGGCAGGTGCGGGTCGACTCCGGCGGTCCCCTCGAGGGGCCCTTCCCCGTCGCCCACCCCCCGGGCACGACCGTCGAGGTCCGGGACCTCTTCCACAATGTCCCGGCGCGGCGCAAGTTCCTGAAGAGCGAGCGCACAGAGACCGCCCACGTGGAAGAGGCCGTGCGCCGGCTCGCGCTCGCCCGTTTCGAGGTGGGTCTGCGCCTGCGCGTCGACCGGCGGGAGGTGCTCGACCTGCGGCCTGCGGCGGGTGAGCCCGGGCGGGCGCGGCGGGTCGCGGCCGTCTGCGGCGCCGCTTTCCTGGAGGGGGCACTCGAGGTCGATTTCCCGTGGGAGGGGATGCGCCTGTCCGGCTGGCTCGGTCTGCCCGAGTCGGCGCGCAGCCAGGCGGACGTCCAGTATCTCTTCCTGAACGGGCGCCCGGTGCGGGACCGGGTGCTGGTGCACGCCCTGCGCGAGGTCTATCAGGATCGGGTTTACCCGGGCCGCCACCCCGCCTACGTGCTGTACCTCTCGGTGGACCCCGAAGAGGTCGACGTCAACGTGCACCCGACCAAGCAGGAGGTGAGGTTTCGTGAGCCGAGGCTGGTCCACGACTTCCTCGTGCGGTCGGTGGCGCAGGCCCCGGACGGGGCCCCGGAACCTCGCCCGAGCGCCGGCGCGGTACTTCGCGAGCCGGCCGCGGTATACCCCCGGGGGATTCCCGAGTCCCGGCTGCGGCAGTGGGGGCCCCGGGGCGATGGCGCGCCCCCTGCGCCCCGGCGGGTTCTGGGCGTCGTCCTCGGTCGCTTCCTCCTTGCGGAGGACTCGCGGGGTCTCTCCCTGGTGGACCTCCGGGCCCTCGCCGTGCACCTGGCGCGCCGGGGGGTTGAGGCCGCGCGCGCGGCCGAGGAGCCGCCCTCCCGCCCGCTCCTGGTCCCGGTCTCGGTGACTGTCGGCCCCGAGGAAGCGCAGGCCGCGGAGGCCCTCGGGCCGCTCTGCGCCTCCATCGGGCTCGACCTGAGCCGTTCGGGGCCCGCGGTGGTGCTGGTGCGCCGGGTGCCGGCGGCGGTGCACGACGTGGACCCGGCCGGACTGGCGATGGGGGTCCTCCGGGCACTCGCGCACGCCCAGAGGTCGGCGGCGCGGGAGACCCTGCTGGGGGCCCTGGTCGACTCCGCCGCGGCGGCGGCCGGGACCGGCACCTTCTCGGCACCCGGGGACGTGGATGCGCTGCTGCGGGCGCTCGACGCCCTCCCCGCGGACGAACGCCCACCCGGGCTGGTGGCGGAGGTGACCACGCAGGACCTCGAGCGTCTCCTCGGCGCCCCCGCCGGGGGCCGCGGACCGTGACCCCGGTCCCCCCCGGACCGGCCGCCCCGCCGGTCGTGTTCCTGATGGGGCCGACGGGCGCGGGCAAGACCGACCTGGCGGTGCACCTCGTGGAGCGCCTGGGCTGCGGGATCGTCAGTGTCGACTCGGCGCTCGTCTACCGGGGGATGGACATCGGCACGGCCAAGCCGGGCCCCGAGGTGCTGGCACGGGCCCCGCACCGGCTCATCGACCTGCGCGACCCGCGGGAGTCCTATTCGGCCGCCGAGTTCCGGCGCGATGCCCTCGACGCCATCGTGGAGGTGCGCCGGGAGGGACGGGTGCCGCTGCTCGTGGGCGGCACCGGCCTCTACTTTCGCGCGCTCGAGCGGGGGCTCTCGGCGCTGCCGCCGGCGGACCCCGAGGTGCGCCGGCGCCTCAGCGAGGAGGGCGGGGCGCTCGGCTGGCCCGCGCTCCACGCGCGGTTGGCCGCGCTCGACCCCCCGGCCGCCGCCCGCATCCACGCGAACGACCCCCAGCGCATCCAGCGTGCCCTCGAGGTCCGGGAGTTGACCGGGCGGCCGATGAGCGAGCTCCTCGCGGAATCGCCCGGTTCCGCGCTGCCCTACCGGGTCGTCAAGGTGGTGCTCGAGCCGCTTGACCGCGCAGCCCTGCACGGGCGGCTCGAGGCGCGCTTCCGGGCGATGCTGGAGGCGGGCCTCGTGGCCGAGGTGGAGCGTCTGCGGTCCCGGGGGGACCTGTCGCCGGACCTGCCGTCGATGCGCGCGGTCGGTTACCGCCAGGTGTGGGCCTTCCTGGCGGGGGAGACCGACCGGGAGACCCTGGTCGCCCGCGCCGTGGCGGCCACGCGAGGTCTCGCCAAGCGCCAGCTGACCTGGCTGCGCGGGGAGAGCGGGGCCCTGCGGGTCGACCCCTTGGACCCCGGCGCCGTGGACCTCGTCCTGGGTTTTCTCGCCCGGCAGAGCCTCTCCTGAGGCCCCCGCGCTTCTCACCCTCCGTGGCAAGAGGAGCGTTTATCCTCCTTTGGTGGTAAACTAATTGCGTGGCGCGGTTCGGACCGGCAGAAAGACAAGATACGGGGGCACGTTTCCATGAGTAAGGGCCAGTCTTTGCAGGACCCGTTCCTGAACCAACTGCGCAAGGAGCGGGTGCCGGTGTCGATCTACCTGGTCAACGGCATCAAGCTGCAGGGCCAGATCGAATCGTTCGACCAGTTCGTCGTGCTGCTGCGCAACTCCGTGAACCAGATGGTCTACAAGCACGCCATTTCGACGGTGGTGCCGGCGCGCAACGTCAAGTTGCCCCGGGGTGCGGACGAGGCCTCGGAGCCGGAGGAGGAGGAGGGCTGATCACGGCGCCTGCCAGAGGGTCTCGAGCGCTTGTTTGAGCGACCGCGGCGGGGTGAGCGCGCGGTCCTCGTGCACGTTCGTTTCCCGGACGGGGAGGCGCAGGGCGAGGACCTCGAGGAGTTGCGCTCCCTCGCGGTGTCGGCGGGCGTCGAGCCGGTCGCCGAGGTCAGCGGTGTGCGGGAGCGCCCCGACCCCCGCCTGTTCGTGGGCAGCGGCAAGGTCGAGGAGGTCAAGGCGGCCGTCGAGGCCTCGGGTGCCGACCTCGTACTCGTCAATCACGCGTTGACGCCGGGCCAGGAGCGCAACCTCGAGCGCTTCCTCTCCTGCCGCACCCTCGACCGCACGGGCCTGATCCTCGACATCTTCGCCCAGCGCGCCCGCTCCTTCGAGGGCAAGCTGCAGGTCGAGCTGGCCCAGCTGCGCCACCTCTCCACCCGGCTGGTCCGCGGCTGGACCCACCTGGAGCGTCAGCGCGGCGGCATCGGCCTGCGGGGGCCTGGCGAGAAGCAGCTCGAGACGGACCGTCGCCTGATCTCGGTCCGCATCCAGCAGATCGCCCGCGAGCTCGAGCACCTGGAGCGCCAGCGCTCCCAGCAGCGGCGTGGCCGGCGCCGCGCCGAGCTGCCCACCGTGTCGCTGGTGGGCTACACGAACGCGGGGAAATCCACGCTCTTCAACCGTCTGACCGGTGCGGGCGTTCTGGTGGCCGACCAGCTCTTCGCGACCCTCGACCCGACCCTGCGCCGCCTGGACCTCCCCGGCGGCCGCGCGGTGATCCTGGCCGACACGGTGGGCTTCATCCGCCACCTGCCCCACGACCTGGTGGCCGCCTTCCGCGCCACGCTGGAGGAGACCCGCGAGGCGGACCTGCTGCTCTCCGTGGTCGACGCCTCCGACCCGGAGCGTGAGGTGAAGGCCGAGCAGGTCCAGCGGGTGCTCGAGGAGATCGGAGCGGGGGAGGTCCCCCAGCTCGAGGTGCTCAACAAGGTCGACCGCTGCCCCGGGGTCGAGCCTCACGTGGCCCGGGACGGGGACGGGGTGCCGCGCCAGGTCTGGGTCTCGGCGACCGCGGGCCTTGGGCTCGACGCCCTGCGCGAGGCCATCGCTGAGCGCGTCCTGCCCCCGCGCAGGCGCATGAGCGTGCGCCTGCCGATGACGGCCGGCCGCATGCGGGCGAGCCTCTTCGCCTCGGGGGTGGTGGTGGGCGAGAGCGTGGGCGACGGGGAGTGGCTTCTCGAAGTGGACATGGCCCCCGCCGACCTCGAGGCCCTGCGCCGCCGCCACTGAGCCAATCCCCGGGGTGAGCGCCTTCCGGGCCCTCCGGCCGGCGGGCGCCGGTTGCGGCCCGGGCGGACGGGTCGATAGAATCCGAAGACGTACGCGGCGCACAGCGCGCCGTCCGGCATCCAACGCACAGCGGAGCACACCGAATGGCCTGGAACGAGCCGGGCGGGGGACGGGACCCCTGGGGCAGCAGTGGCAATCAGGGTCCTCCGGACCTCGACCAAGTCATCCGCAACCTGCAGAGCAAGCTCGGTGATCTCTTCGGCCGGGGCGGCTCCAGCGGGGGCGCGGGCCGGGCCGCCCGGTTCAACTCGCGCGGCCTCGGCATCGGCCTCGGGATATTGGCGGCGGTCTGGGCGGCGGCCGGTTTCTACATCATCGACCCCGCCGAGGAAGGCGTGGTCACCCGGTTCGGCGCCTACGTGCGCACCGCCGGCCCCGGGCCGCACTGGCTGCCGTACTTCATCGAGCGCGTCCAGAAGGTCAACGTCCAGCAGGTCCGCACCGCCGAGATCGGCTTCCGGTCCACGGGCCGGACCCAGGGCGCGGTGGGCAGCGAGGCCCTGATGCTGACCCAGGACGAGAACATCATCGACGTGAAATTCGCGATCCAGTACCGGGTCAAGGACGCCCCCGACTATCTCTTCAACACCCGCGACCCGGACCGCATCCTGCGCGACGTCACCGAGTCCGCGGTGCGCGAGACGGTGGGCCGCAGCACGATGGACTTCGTCATCACCGAGGGCCGCAGCGCCATCTCCGCCTCCGTGCAGGATCTGGCGCAGTCGATCCTGGACCGCTACGGGACCGGGCTCGTCGTGACCAGCGTCAACATGCAGGACGCCCAGCCGCCTGCGCAGGTGCAGGAATCCTTCTACGATGCGGTCAAGGCGCGCGAGGACGAGGTCCGCTTCCGCAACGAGGCCGAGGCCTACGCCAACGAGATCCTGCCCAAGGCGCGCGGCGACGCCGACGCCATCCGGGAGCAGGGCGCCGCCTATCGGGCCCGCGTTTCGGCGGTCGCCGACGGTGAGGCGAGCCGTTTCCTGGCGGTACTGAAGGAGTACCAGAAGGCCCCGGGCGTCACCCGCGAGCGCATGTACCTCGACGCGATCGAGGACGTGCTCTCCCGCAGCACCCCGCTGGTCCTCGAGGCCGAGGGGTCCAACAACGTCCTCTACCTGCCGCTCGACAAGCTCGGGGAGAAGGCGCGCGCTGGCGCAGGCACCGGCACCGGCACCGAGCCGGACGCCTCCGTGCGATCGACACTGGGGACGGCGGCCGTCGACGCGGCGCGGCGCAGCCGTGAGGACCTGCGGCGGAGGGACCGGTGATGGCGCGCAGCAAGCTGTGGGTCTTCGTGCTGGGGCTGATGGTGGTCATCGGCGTCTTCTCGATCTTCACCGTGGAGCAGTGGCAGAAGGCCATCCTGTTCCAGTTGGGTAAGGTGGTGAGCTCGGACTACGAGGCCGGACTGCAGTTCAAGATCCCGGTCATCCAGAACGTGGAGAAGTTCGACGCCCGGCTGCAGACGCTCGAGTCCGACCCCGAGCTCTACTTGACGAGCGAGAAGAAGAACGTGCTCGTGGACAGCTTCGTGCTGTGGCGGGTCAAGAACGTGGAGAGCTTCTACACCGCGACCGGCGGCAGCATCGCCCGGGCGGGGGCGCGCCTCGGCGAGTTCGTGCGCAAGGGCCTGAAGGACGAGTTCGGCAAGCGGACCATCCAGGAGGTGGTCTCGGGCAAGCGCGCGGACATCATGGACATCCTGACGGTGACCGCGAACGCCCAGGCCGAGCCGTTCGGCATCGAGATCGTCGACGTGCGCGTCAAGCGGATCGACCTGCCGACCGAGGTGAGCACCTCCGTCTACCAGCGCATGCAGGCCGAGCGCCAGCGCGTCGCGCGCGACTTCCGCTCCCGCGGCGAGGAGGAGGCGAAGCGCATCCGCGCCCGGGCCGAGCGTGAGAGGGAGGTCATCCTGGCCGAGGCCGAGCGCGACGCCCAGCGCGTGCGCGGCGAGGGCGACGGCCAGGCCGCCGAGACCTACGCGAAGGCGTACGGGGAGGACGCGGAGTTCTACGCGTTCTACCGCAGCCTGGGGGCCTACCGGGCCTCGTTCGACAGTCCGTCGGACGTGATCCTGCTGGGGCCGGACAACGACTTCTTCCGCTACTTCAAGAGCCAGAAAGGCGGTCAGTAACGGAGCCGGGTGAGCCGCGCGACCGGGGGGCCAACCCCCGGTCGTCGTTTCCGGGGCGCGGCGTCTCGGGAGTCCTCCGAATGGACCCGGCGCAACGGAGCAGCCATGTGGGACGACCTCCTTGCCGCGCTCGCCCTCGTGTTCGTCTTCGAGGGTCTGATGCCATTCGTCAGTCCAGCGACCCTGCGCAGGACGCTCGCCCGGGTCGAGGGGATGAGTGACGGCGCCCTTCGCTTCACCGGGCTCTCCAGCATGCTGCTGGGCCTCCTGATCCTGAATCTCGTCCGCTGATGAGCGCCCGCGACCGTTGGCTGCTGCCCGAAGGCATCGCCGAGGTCCTCCCGGCGGAGGCCGCCGCGCTCGAGCGGGCCCGGCGCCGGTTGCTCGACCTCTTCGAGCGCTGGGGCTACGAACTGGTCGTGCCGCCCTTCGTCGAGTACCTGGAGTCCCTGCTCACGGGCACGGGCGGGGACCTCGACCTGCAGACCTTCAAGCTCACGGACCAACTGACCGGCCGGCTGATGGGGGTCCGGGCGGACATGACGCCCCAGGTGGCCCGCATCGACGCTCACAGCCTGCGCCGGGTGGGGCCGGTGCGCCTGTGCTACCTCGGCACGGTGCTGCACACGCTCCCGGACGGGATTGCCCGCAGCCGCAGCCCGATCCAGGTCGGCGCAGAGCTCTACGGGCACGCCGGGATGGAGAGCGACGTCGAGGTGCTCTGCCTGATGCTGGAGTCGCTCGCCTCCGCCGGTGTGCGCCCGGTGCACGTGGACCTCGGGCACGTCGGGGTGTTCCGGGGGCTCGCCCGGGAGGCGCGCCTCGACGCGGAGCAGGAGCGGCAGCTCTTCGATGCGCTCCAGCGCAAGGCGGTCCCGGAGGTGGAGGAGTGGCTCGCGCGCTGGGAGCTGCCCGCGCCGGTGCGCGCGCGGCTCTCCGCCCTGCCCGTGCTGAACGGAGGCCGTGAGGTCCTCGGCGAGGCGGCCGCGGTGCTCGCCGGGGCGGGGGAGGCCGTGCGGGGCTGCCTGAGCGACCTCGACCAGGTGGCGCGGGCGATGGCCGCGCGCAGGCCCGAGGTCCCGCTCCACTTCGACCTGGCGGAGCTCCGGGGGTACCGTTACCACACGGGCCTCGTGTTCGCCGCGTTCGTTCCCGGGCACGGCCAGGAGGTGGCGCGCGGTGGGCGCTACGACGAGGTGGGCCGGGTGTTCGGCCGGGCGCGGCCGGCGCGGGGCTTCAGCACGGACCTGATGACCCTGATCGCTCTCGGCGACGTGCGGGCGCCCGCCCCGCGCTCCGGGATCCTGGCGCCCTGGTCGGACGCGCCCGGGCTGCTCGCCGCGGTGCGGGACCTGCGGGCTGCCGGCGAGCGGGTCGTGAGCGCGCTCCCGGGTGCGCCGGCCGACCCGGGGGAACTGGGCTGCGACCGTGTGCTGGTGGAGCACGAGGCGCGCTGGGTGGTCGAGGCGCTGTCCACCCCGTTACTGCGGGAGCCCGGCTGAGGTCTCGGCGTGGCGCGGGCTTCCGGGCGCGGCGCGGACCTCCGGATGCGCTCCCCGCTTCCGGGGGTCGCGCGGACCTCCGGGTACGGCCTCGCGGGACACGCCGCAAGTACATCCCTGTAGGCTCGTCTGCCGCCGTCCCTGGCGGCAGACGGTCCCGCGAAACCGCACCCGAGGTCCGGCGATGGCCCGGCCACTCGATACGAAGGCCTGAGGAAAGGTGGAGGTCATGGGAAAGAACGTCGTAGTCGTCGGAACCCAGTGGGGCGACGAGGGTAAGGGCAAGGTCGTCGACCTCCTGACGGAGCGCGCGCAGCACGTGGTGCGCTTCCAGGGCGGGCACAACGCCGGCCACACGCTCGTGATCGGCGCCGAGAAGACCGTTCTTCACCTCGTGCCCTCGGGCATCCTGCGCCCGGGGGGCACCTGTTACGTGGGGAACGGGGTGGTGCTCGCCCCGGATGCCCTGCTCGGCGAGATCGCGCGGCTCGAGGCCCGGGGCGTCCCCGTGCGCGAGCGGCTCAAGGTGAGCGACGCCTGCACCCTGATCCTGCCGTACCACGCGGCCCTGGACCGGGCGCGCGAGAACGCGCGGGGCAGCTCGGCCATCGGCACCACGGGGCGGGGCATCGGCCCCGCGTACGAGGACAAGGTGGCGCGCCGGGCGCTCCGCTTCGGTGACCTGTTCCACCGGGAGCGTTTTGCCGCCCGGCTGGGGGAGGTGCTCGACTATCACAACTTCGCGCTCCAGCACTACTTCAAGGCCGAGCGAATCGACTTCCAGCGCGTGCTGGACGAATCCATGGCCATGGTCGACGAACTGGCGCCGCTCGCCGCCGACGTTCCTCACTTGCTCCACGAGGCGATCGCCCGGGGCGAGAGCATCCTCTTCGAGGGCGCCCAGGGGGCCTTCCTCGACATCGACCACGGCACCTACCCCTTCGTGACCTCCTCGAACACGACCGCCGGCGGGGCGGCGACGGGGAGCGGGGTCGGGCCGCGGGAGATCGACTACGTGCTTGGCATCACGAAGGCCTACACGACCCGCGTCGGTGGTGGCCCGTTCCCGACGGAGCTCTTCGACGAGACGGGCGTGCGGATCGCGGAACGCGGCCGGGAGTTCGGGGCGACGACCGGCCGGGCGCGCCGCTGCGGCTGGTTCGACGCGGTGGCGCTGCGCCGGTCGGTGCGCGTCAACAGCGTGACCGGCCTCTGCGTCACGAAGCTCGACGTGCTGGATGGTCTGGAGTCGATCCAGGTCTGTGTGGGCTACGCACAGGGCGGGGAGGTGCGGGATACGCCTCCGAGCGGTGCGGAGGCCATGGCGGAGGTCGAGCCGGTCTACGAGGAGATGCCCGGCTGGAGCGAGTCGACGGTCGGCATCACCTGCTACGACGACCTGCCGGCTGCGGCCCGCGCGTACCTGGAGCGGCTGGCGGAACTCTCGGGTGCGCCCCTCGCGATCGTCTCCACGGGCCCCGACCGCAACGAGACCATCGTCCTGCAGCACCCCTTCGACTGAGGACCCCGCGGTCCGGTATCCCGTAAAGGAGCGGTCGTGGTGCGCGGGGTGGGGAACGGCGGGGTGGAGAGGTAGCGGTAGGGCAGGGGGTGGGCAGGGGCTTGCGGGACCGTCTGCCGCCAGGGACGGCGGCAGACGAGCCTACAGGGACGTACTTGCGGCGTGTCCCGCAAGCCCCTGCCCACCCCCTGCCGTCGAGCCTCGGCGTGTTCCGCCGGACCTCACGGGCCCAAAATGCTGGGTGTGAGGTCCGGCGCCCAAGCTGGCGTCAGTCCTTTTCCGGTGCCGGCTTCTGGGTGGCCGGTTTCTCAGCCGCTGGTTTCTCGCTCGCCGGCTTGTCGGGGGCGGGCTTTGCCGCTGCTGGCTTCTCGGCAGGCTTCTCCGCTGCAGGCTTCGCCTCGACGGGGGCGGCCGGCTTGGCCTCAGCCGGAGCGGCCGGCTGCGCCTCGGCGGCGGGCGCGGCGCCGGCCTCCTGTTTCTTGGCGTCGCCCTGCACCTGGTGCACCCGGGCCGCGAAGGTGTCCCACCACTGCTTCAGGTAGCCCTGGTAACCGAGGAAGCCCAGGGCCCCCACCAGGATCGCGAGCACCGTGTAGGTCTTCCAGGGCCGCTTCTTCTCCGCGTACGGGTCCTGCAGCGAGCGCTCGGCGCCCGGGGGGAGCTTCGCGGTCGAGGTGAGGGAGCCGCCGAAGGGGATGTTGATCTTCGCGAGCGTGTTGATGGCCCAGCCGTTGGCGTCGAGGATGGGACCGAGGTTGCGCTGGCGCAGCTTCAGGTACGCAATCACCATCGACGGCCCGGAAATGGCCAGGATGATGCCGACGATGGCGAGCGGCATCTCGATGGGGGAGAGTGCCAGGAAGCCCGTCAGCACCGAGGCGATGGCCGTGCCGATGGCGCCGATGGCCAGGCCGATGGCGGCGAAGATACCGGCGAACTTGGCGATGTCGAAGGGCGGTGGCGGCGGTGCCTTGCCCGCCTCGACCTTCGTGGAGACGTCGACGACCCCGGCAGCGGCCTGGTCCTGCACCGCCTTCTCGCGTGCCCCCGCGACCTTCTCGATCTGCTCCCCGATCATCCGGGCGATGCGCTTGTACGGTGACCAGAACGCCTGACCCACGCTGATGGGGTGGTCGATGATCTTGGTGATGGTCGCGTCCCAGTCGCGACCCTTGCGGTCGTAGAAGACGCCGTTGCGCCCCACGAGGAGGTTGTCGGAATCTCCCGCCGTGAAGGCACAGGCGACGGTCATCTTCTCGTCACTGCCCCGGCGCACACAGTCGCAGTAGGCCAGGTAGGTGCGGCTCAGGTTGGCGAGCGAACCGTGCTTGGTGGCGTCCTCGACGCGTACGCAGAGGTCGCAGCTGCGGCCGTCCAGGTACAGGGTGCCGGCCTGGAAGATCGCCTTCTTCTTGCCCGTGTAGAAGTCGCGGAAGGAGACGAAGTTGTTGAGCAGCGTGTAGAGGTCCCGGTAGTAGCGGGCGAGCCGGTCCACCGAGTCGATGGCGCTCGCCTCGGCCTCGAGGGCGGCGTCCTGGGCGAGCAGCGCCTGGACCGTCTCCTGACTGCCGTTGCCGAGGACCTCGCGCACGCGGTCGAGGCCGAGCGGCTCGGCGACGGTGCCCTTCTTGCGCGCGAGCCATGCCTCGTGGGCGGCGAACTTCGAGGAGATCTCGGCCCACTCCGCGGCACTCAGGCTCTTGCGCGACCCGAGAAGCGGTTCGACCACCCGGCTGCGCAGCTGGGCGATGGCGCCGGCCCAGGCCGGGTTCACCCCGTCGCCGAGGGGCAGGGCGCCGCCGGCCTCGATGCGGGCGAGCGGCAGGGCGGCGACCTCTTCGGTGCCGGGCGAAAGGGTGCGCCCCGAGAGGGCCTCGTAGCCCGTGAGGGCAGGGTTCAAGGGTCCGGCGGCGCGCGGGTCGAAGACCGCGAGGCCGCAGCGGGTGAAGAAGTCGTCGACCTTGGCCTTCACGGCCTCGAAGACGGCCGACGCGGCGGCGGTGTCGTCGCCGAGGGGCCGCAGTCCGGCGTCGTTCTCGGACTCCGCCCACCAGTCGGAGTAGGCGCGGGCCTCGTCGAAGAAGGTGTCCACCAGCTGCTGGTCCACCCCGGGGCCGCCCGAGCGGTCGGTCTTGGCCCCGAGGAGCTTGATCACGTCCTCGATGACGGACTTGACGGCGGGGTCCTCGGCCGCCTCGGGCGGGATCACACCGTCACCGTTGAACCGGGTCTGGGCGAAGATCCGGGTGGTGTCGGAGGTGTCCTCGACCGCGATGGAATCGGCCTTCGCCTTGCCGAGGTAGGTGAGGATCTGACGGGCGGAGGCGAGGAGCTTCTTGCCCTCGGGCTTGCTGTCGTCGATGGCCGCGAGGGGCAGGGCGGTCCCGCACCGGGTGATGTCGCCGGGGTTCTTCAGCACGGAGCAGGCCCACTTCACCGCGGCGAGGATCTCGGGGGCGCGGATGCGGCCGTCCTTGTCGGCGTCCAGGATCGCGAGGGTCTTCTCGTCGAATTCCACGCCCTGGGTCGGGCAGGCGAGCGCCGCCCAGAGCTTCTGATCGAGGGATTCCAGGTTGCGCAGGTCCTCGGCGGTCTCGAGCCGGACCTGGTCGAATCCGCCGGAGCGGAAGAACCGCCACTTGTGCTGGTGGCCGGCGTTGTTCTCGTTCGCCATCGGATGCCTCCTCCAAAAGCGTTTATCGTTCTGGGGCAGCGCCGTTCCGGCGACCGATTCGCCTGAGTACGCCCCGGGGACGGTGGGCAGGGTAAGGTCTGCCGCTGCCGACTGCAACGTTCGGGAGGCCATTGAGCCCTGCCTGGAAGTCCAGGGAGAGCCGCCTGAGCCGCTCGATTTCGTAGGGGGCCAGCGCCGAGTGCCAAGCCCGAGTTGGGCGAGCGCCCAGCGGGCCAGGATTGCCCTACCATCGGCGCCATGAGCGACGACTGCATCCGGATCCGGGGCGCCCGCCAGAACAACCTGAAAGGTCTCGACCTGGACCTGCCCCTCGGGGAGCTCCTGGTGGTCACCGGCGTGAGTGGCGCGGGCAAGTCCTCGCTCGCCTTCGACACCCTCTACGCCGAGGGCCAGCGGCGCTACGTCGAGACCTTCTCGCCCTACGCCCGCCAGTTCCTCGACCGCATGGACCGCCCGCGGGTGGACCGCATCGAGGGGATACCGCCGGCCATCGCCA
This sequence comes from Gammaproteobacteria bacterium, assembly GCA_017999615.1. Taxonomy (NCBI): domain Bacteria; kingdom Pseudomonadati; phylum Pseudomonadota; class Gammaproteobacteria; species Gammaproteobacteria bacterium. The sequence goes on from JAGNLM010000001.1 coordinate 305,176, forward strand.
TCGACCAGACGAACCCGGTGCGGACCTCGCGCTCGACGGTCGGCACCATGACCGAGCTGTCCGACCACCTGAAGCTGCTCTACGCCCGGGCGGCCCAGCTCTACTGCGGGGGCTGCGGGCGCCCCGTGCGCCGGGACACGCCGGAGAGCATCGCCGACGCGCTCCTCGGCGACGGGCTGCCGGTGCTCGTCACGTTCCCGGTCCAGGTTCCCGCCTCCTTCTCCGAGGAGGAGGTGCGGGGCTTCCTCGCCGCCCAGGGTTACACCCGCGTCCACCGGCGCGACGGCGACACGCTGGAGGTGGTGCAGGACCGCCTGCGGCCCGCCGCCGAGCGGCGCGCGCGGCTCGTCGAGGCCCTGGAGGCGGCGCTCGAGCGCGGGCGCGGGCGGGTCAGCGTGTATCGGGCCGACGCACAGGAGCCGCCCCGGCGCTTCTCCCGCGATCTGCACTGCCCGGACTGTGACCTGCGCTACCGTGACCCGGTCCCCAGCCTGTTCTCCTTCAACTCGCCCCTGGGGGCCTGCGAGACCTGCCGGGGCTTCGGGCGCACCCTCGGCATCCATCCGGACCTGGTCGTCCCCGATCCGGCCAGGACGCTCGCGGGTGGGGCGGTGCGCCCCTGGCAGACCGAGAGCTACGGTGAGTGCCAGGACGACCTGTTGCGCTTCGCCCGCCGGCGGGGGGTGCGCACCGACGTGCCCTGGCGGGACCTCTCCCCCGAGGAGCGCCGCTGGGTGCTGGAAGGCGAAGGGGAGTGGGAAGACCGGGTCTGGTACGGCGTCGGGCGCTTCTTCTCCTGGCTCGAGAGCAAGGCCTACAAGATGCACGTGCGCGTGCTGCTCTCGAAGTACCGCAGCTACGCGGTTTGCCCGGCCTGCGGCGGGGCGCGCCTGAAACCGGAGGCGCTGCTCTGGCGGCTCGGTACGAGGGAGGACGCCGACGCGGCGCTCGGGGGCACCGCCCGTTTCCGCCCGGCCGGGGTGGCTTTCCCGGACGCCGTGCTGAGCGCCCTGCCGGGCCTCACCCTGCACGACCTCGCGGGCCTCCCCCTCGGGACGGCCCGCGCCTTTTTCGACGGCCTGCACCTGCCGGCCCCACTCGACCAGGCGACCGACCTGCTGCTGCGGGAGATCCGCACCCGGCTCGCCTACCTGGTGGAGATCGGGGTCGGTTACCTCACGCTCGACCGCCAATCGCGCACGCTCTCGGGTGGCGAGGTGCAGCGGATCAACCTGACGACCGCCCTCGGCACCTCCCTCGTCAACACGCTCTTCGTCCTGGACGAGCCCAGCATCGGGCTGCACCCGCGGGACGTGGGGCGGATCATCGGGGTCCTGCAGCGCCTGCGTGACGCCGGCAACACGCTGGTCGTGGTCGAGCACGACCCCCAGGTCATGCTGGCCGCGGACCGGATCCTCCATCTGGGGCCGGGGCCGGGGGAGAACGGCGGCGAGGTGGTGTTCTTCGGTCCGCCGGGCGAGCGGGTGAAACAGGGTTTGGAGTCATCGGCAGGCATTGCCAGGGTGGCTGACTCCGACGCCCTCGTCTTCCCGGGGGCTGGCGCTGGCGCAGGCGGCGGGGTCGGCCCCCCCGACGGGGCGACCCGCTGGCTCGAGGTCCTGGGCGCCGCGGAGCACAACCTGAAGGGGATCGACGTCCGCATCCCGCTCGGGCGGCTGGTCTGCCTCACGGGTGTCAGCGGCTCGGGCAAGTCGACCCTGGTGGAGGAGGTCCTCTACCGGGGGCTGCTGAAGCGGCTCGGGCGCGCGACCGAGGCGCCCGGCGCCCACCGGGACCTGCGGGGCCACGAGTCCCTCGGGGACGTGGTCCTGGTGGACCAGTCACCCATCGGGAAGACCACCCGCTCCAACCCTGCCAGCTACGTCGGCGCCTTCGACGCCATCCGCAAGCGCTTCGCCGCCCAGCCGCTCGCCCGGGAGCGGGGCTACACCGCCGGCACCTTCAGCTTCAACGCGGGTGACGGGCGCTGCCCGACCTGCGGCGGGAACGGCTTCGAGCACGTGGAGATGCAGTTCCTGTCCGACGTCTACCTGCGCTGCCCCGACTGCGACGGGCGGCGCTACCGTCCCGAGGTGCTCGAGGTCCGGCTGGAAGGACCGGGTGGTCCCGCGGGTGCGGATGGGGCTCCCCGGCCCGGCCTGTCCATCGCAGACGTGCTCGACCTGACCGTCTCCGAGGCCCTCGCGTTCTTCGCCGGCGACGCCGAGATCGCCCGCGCCCTCGAGCCCCTGGTCGCCGTCGGCCTCGACTACCTGCGCCTGGGCCAGCCCGTCCCCACCCTCTCCGGCGGCGAGGCCCAGCGCCTGAAGCTCGCAAAAATGGGGACATTCTGGTTTTCCGGAGAACCAGGCGGGGCGCGGGTTTCCGAGGGGGGGGTAAGGGCAGTCGGGGACGTCGCGGAGAGCAAGCGCCTACGCGGCTCGCGGGAAAAGCAGAATGTCCCCATTTCTGTTCTGTTCCTCTTCGACGAGCCGACGACGGGGCTGCACTCCGAGGACGTCGCGACGCTCCTGGGGGCGTTGCAGGCGCTGGTGAAGGCCGGCCACTCGGTGGTGGTGATCGAGCACAACCTGCAGGTGATGGGCGCCGCCGACTGGATCATCGACCTCGGACCCGAGGGCGGGGACGGTGGCGGCGAGTTGGTCTGCGCGGGGACCCCGGCGGAGGTGGCGGCCCACCCGGCGAGCCACACGGGGGCGGCGCTGCGGACGATGGGCTCGGGTCAACCCCCGTCCGTTCCTGCGGGATCCTCCCCTCCGGGTGAGAGCGCCCCCGCCGGCAGAGCGGACCTCCCGGGGCGAGGGCGCCCGGGTGCCATCCGGGTCCTCAATGCCCGGGAGCACAACTTGAAGGGGGTCGACGTCTCCATCCCGCGCGACCGCTTCACCGTGGTCACGGGGGTGAGCGGGAGTGGCAAGAGCACGCTGGCCTTCGACATCCTCTTCGCGGAGGGCCAGCGCCGGTACCTGGAGTCCCTGAACGCCTACGCCCGACAGTTCGTGCAGCCGGCGCGCCGGGCGGAGGTGGACGCGGTGCTCGGCATCCCGCCGACCGTGGCCATCGAGCAGCGCACCGGCCGCGGCGGGCGCAAGAGCACGGTGGCAACCCTCACCGAGGCCTATCATTTCCTGCGGCTCCTGTTCGTACGCCTCGGAGTGCAGCACTGCCCGGACTGCGGCGGTCCCATCGAGCCGCGGACCCCGGACTCCATCGTGGCCCAGTTGCTCCGGGAGCGACGGGGCCAGCGGGCCCAGGTGCTCGCGCCCCTCGTCGTGGCCCGCAAGGGCTACTACACGGACCTGGCCCGCTGGGCTGCCGGAAAGGGCTACCGGGAGCTCAGGGTCGACGGCGTCATGACCCCGACCGGCCGCTGGCCGCGGATCGACCGTTTCCGCGAGCACGACATCGATCTCCCGGTGGGGGAGGTCGTGTTGGAGCCGCGCCGCGAAGGGGACCTCCGCGGTCTGCTGGGGACCGCCTTCGAGCACGGCAAAGGGCTCGCGCGGGTCGGCGAGTCCCTCTTCTCCACCCGGCGCGCCTGCCCCTCCTGCGGGCGCAGCTTTCCCGAGCCCGATCCCCGGCTCTTCTCCTTCAACTCGAAGCACGGCTGGTGCGAGCGCTGCTACGGCACCGGCGCGCTCCTTCCCGGGTTCGACGCGGAGCAGAGCGGGGAGGAGGTGTGGTGGAACGACTGGTTCGAGGGCGAGGAGAAGACCTGCCCCGCCTGCGCCGGCCGTCGCCTCAACCCCGTCGCGCTGGCGGTCCGCTTCCAGGGGCGGTCCATCGCGGAATACGCGGCGATGACCGTGGCCGCGGCGCACCGCCATTTCCGCGCCCTGCGCCTCGCCGGCCGGGAAGCGGAGATCGCCCGGGATGCCCTGGCCGAGCTCCAGGGGAGGCTCGGCTTCCTGGAGCAGGTGGGCCTCGGCTACCTCAGCCTCGAGCGCTCGGCCCCGACGCTCTCCGGCGGCGAGGCGCAGCGCATCCGCCTGGCGGCCCAGTTGGGCTCCAACCTGCGCGGGGTCTGCTACGTGCTCGACGAGCCCACCATCGGGCTGCACCCCCGGGACAACCGGCTCCTGATCGACACCCTTCGCGATCTGTCCGGACGCGGCAACACGGTCGTCGTGGTGGAGCACGACGAGGAGACCATCCGCGAGGCTGGGCACGTCATCGATCTCGGCCCGGGGGCGGGTCTGCACGGCGGCCGCGTCGTGGCCGAGGGCACGCCGGAGTCCCTGGCGGCGAACCCGGAGTCGGTGACCGGGCGGCTGCTGGCCCACCCCCTGCGCCACCCCCAGCGCCCCAGGCGCGCCGTCGCGGGAGAGGCCGAGCCCGGCGCCCCCGCCTGGCTGCACGTCGAGGGGGTCCACCGCCACAACCTCGACGGCCTGGACGTAGCCCTGCCGCTCGGGCGCCTCGTTTGCGTCACCGGCGTCAGCGGCAGCGGCAAGAGCACCCTCGTCCGTGACGTCCTCTACGAGGGGCTCGCCCGGCTGTTGGCCCAGCGGCCGGAGAGGGGAGGGGAGGCCAAGGAGGGGGTGGCCAGGGAGGGCGCGGCCGGCGTGCGCCCATCGTCCGCCACGAGGCTCCGCCCGCGCAGGCGCAAGGGCGGTGCGGCGACCGAGGCGGCCGTCCTCGCGGGGCTCTGTGCGTCCATCCAGGGGTGGGGGGAGGTCGCCCGGGTGCTGGAGGTGGACCAGACCCCCATCGGCAAGACCCCGCGCTCGTGCCCGGCGACCTACGTGGGGGTGTGGGACACCATCCGCAAGCTCTTCGCCGGGACGCCGGAGGCCCGTATGCGCGGCTACGGCCCCGGGCGGTTCTCCTTCAACGTCGCGGGTGGGCGCTGCGAGGCCTGCGAGGGCCAGGGGGTGCGCAAGCTGGAGATGAGCTTCCTGCCCGACGTGGAGGTCCCCTGCGAGGTCTGCGGGGGCGCACGGTTCAACGCGGAGACCCTCGCCGTGCGCTATCGGGGCCTCACGGTCTCCGAGGTCCTGGCGCTGCCGGTGGAGGAGGCGCTCGAGGTCTTTGCCGCCCACCCGGCCGTGCGCCACGCCCTGGCGCTCCTCGAGGACGTGGGGCTCGGCTACCTGACCCTCGGCCAGCGCAGCCCGACCCTCTCGGGCGGCGAGGCCCAGCGCCTGAAGCTCGTCACGGAGCTTGCGCGCGCGAAGCCGGGGGAAGTGCCTGGGCCTGGGGCCGGGGGGTCAGACACTGCTGATCCTGCTGGCCCTGCTGAGCCTGCCGAGGCGGCGCGCGGCCTGCGCGGCCGACGCCGCCGATCGAGCCCCCACACCCTCTACCTGCTCGACGAGCCCACCGTGGGTCTGCACATGGCCGACGTGGAGAAGCTCGTCCGGGTGTTGCACCGGCTCGTGGACGCGGGCCACACGGTGGTCGTCGTCGAGCACAACCTGGACGTTGTCGCCGAGGCCGACTGGGTCATCGACCTCGGCCCGGAGGGCGGGGACGCAGGCGGGAGGGTGGTCGCCGAGGGGCCTCCGGAGGTGGTCGCACGCGTGCGGCGGGGGTCGCACACCGCGCGGTTCCTGAAGGGGTTTCTCGGTGAACGGGGGAGGGCGGTGGACAGCGCGGGAAACCGCGCTTGAGGCCGGACCGGGAAGGCCGCGCCCGCCCCCGCGTCCCCATCAGGACGCCTTCGTGAGCAGGGCCCCGCGGCGCTCTCCGTCCGCTCCCTGCGCGAACACTCGAGCGAGGGTGATCGCCACGTGGATCCGGCACCCCGGCTCGATGCCGTGCAGCAGCGAGCTCCTGCGGGGGAACTGGGAGAAGATGGCGCCGGCCCCGTCGATGACGGCCTCGACCTTCACCCGGTCGCCGAGGGTGGTCATGCGCGTCACGGTGGCGATGCCGGCGGCGTCGTCGCGCCAGAACTTCAGGTCGTAGAAGCGCAGCACCGCGGTCGCCCGGGTGCCGTCGGGGAGCTCGGGGACCGGGATGGCGAGCGCGCCGACCCGGATCAGCCCGTCCTGGGCGCTGCCCTCGTAAACGTTGGCCTCGCCGATGAAGCGGGCGACGAATTCGGTCTCCGGGTAGTCCAGGATGTCGTCGGGGCGACCGGCCTGCTCGAGGCGTCCGCGGTGGATGACCATCACCCGGTCGGCGACCGAGAAGGCCTCCTCCTGGTCGTGGGTGACGAAGATGCTGGTGACGTGGACCTCGTCGTGCAGGCGCCGGAGCCAGTGCCGGAGCTCCTCGCGGACCTTGGCATCGACCGCGCCGAAGGGCTCGTCGAGCAGCAGCACCCGGGGCTCGGGGGCGAGCGCCCGGGCGAGTGCGACCCGCTGGCGCTGGCCGCCGGAGAGCTGCGCGGGGTAGCGGTCCCCGAGGCCCTGCAGGCCCATCAGGGCGAGGAGCTCGGCGACCCGCGCGGCCTTGCGCTTGCGCCGGGCGCCCTGGACGTTGAGCCCGAAGGCGATGTTCTCGGCGACCGTCATGTGGCGGAAGAGCGCGTAGTGCTGGAACACGAACCCGACGCCCCGGGCGCGGGCGTGCAGGTGGTCGGCGCGCCCGCCGTCGAACCAGATCTCGCCGGCATCGGCCGTTTCGAGGCCGGCGATGATGCGCAGGATGGTGCTCTTGCCGCTCCCGGAGGGGCCGAGGAAGGCGACGAGCTCGCCGCTCGCGACCTCCAGCGTGACGTCGTCGACGGCGAGGAAGTCGTGGAAGCGCTTGGTGAGGTTGCGGACGTGGATGCTCATGGGCTCAACGCTCCCGGGCGCGCCGGCGTTTCAGCCACTCGAGGAGCGCGAGGAGCACCACGCTCGCCAGCGCGAGGACGAGGGCGATGGCGTAGGCGGCGCTCTCCTGGCGCTCCTCGAGGGCGTTGTAGATGAAGGTGGTGGCGGTCTCGGTGTGCCCGGAGATGGCCCCGCCCAGGATGAGCACGGCGCCGAACTCCCCGAGCGCGCGGGCGGTGGTGAGCACCACCCCGTAGCCGAGCGCGTAACGGATGTTGGGCAGCGTCACCCGCCAGAAGGTCTGCCAGGGCGAGGCGCCGAGGGTGGCGGCGGCCTCCTCCTCGCTCGTGCCGAGCTCCTCCAGCACGTAGGCGACCTCGCGCAGCGTGAACGGGAAGGTGACGAAGAGGGTGGCGAGCACGAGGCCCGGGAAGGCGAAGGTGACCTTCCAGTCGAGCGCCTCGAGCGCGGGCTCGAGCCAGCCCCCGCGCCCGAACACCAGCAGGAAGGCGAGGCCCGTCATCACCGGCGAGACCGCGAGCGGCAGGTCGACGAGGGCGTCCAGCACCCGCCGGCCGAGGAAACGGTCACGGGTGAGCACGAGCGCCCCGGCGATGCCGAAGAGGCCGTTCGCGAGGAGGGCGATGGCCGCGAGCGCGAGCGAGAGCCAGAGGCCGTGGCGGGCCGCCGGATCGGCGAAGACCGCCAGCAGCGGTCCCGGCCCCCGCGCGAGGGCCTGGGTGACGATGGCCGAGAGGGGCAGGAGGAGGACCCCGCCGAGGTAGAGGGCGACCGCGCCGACGAGGAGCCACTGCCCGGCGGAGAGGTGGCGGGTCGGGGCCCGGCTAGCCACGGCCGCGACCTCCCGGCGCCGTGCCCGCCACAGACCGCCGCGGCCCTGCACCGCTAGCCACGGCGCACCCCGGTGAGGCGCTCGATGGCGTGGGCGGCGAAGGTGAGCGCGAGGGCGACGGCCAGCAGCGCCACCGAGAGCGCGGCGGCCACCTGCGGGCGCCCGCTCTCGATCTCCCCGAAGACGTAGATGGGGGCGGTCAGGGTCTGGTAGGGGATGTTGCCCGAGACCACCACGATGGACCCGAACTCCCCGAGCGCCCGGGCGTAGGAGCGGATGGTGCCCGAGAGGATGGCGGGCAGGAGCGGGGGCAGCAGCACGCGGCGGAACACGGTGAAGGTGCCGGCGCCGAGCGTGCGCGCGGCCTCCTCCTCGGCGGGGTCCTGTTCCAGCAGCACGGGCTCGACCGCCCGCACCACGAAGGGCACGGTAATGAAGAGGAGTGCGAGCACGATGCTCGGGGTGGCGAAGGCGACCGGCAGGCCCTGGGCGTGGAGCCAGCCGCCGAGGGCGGACTGGGGGCCGAAGAGGAGCACCAGCATCACCCCGGTGACGAGCGTCGGGATGGCGAAGGGCAGGTCGACGAGGCCCGAGAGGAGCCCCCGGCCCGGGAACTCGTAGCGCACCAGGACCCAGGCGGTCGCGGTGCCCATCACCGCGTTGACGAGCGCCATCACCCCGGCGGTCCAGAGGGTGCGGGCGAGGGCGTCGGCGGCGACCGGCGAGGTGACCGCCTGCCAGAGGGCCGTGACCCCCTCGCCGAGCCCGCTCGCCAGCAACGCGGCGAGGGGCACGGCGACGAGCAGGCCGACGTAGCTGACGACCCCCCAGCGGACGGCGATGCCGCCCGCGCTGGGCTCGACCGCGGGGCCGACCGGCATCAGCGCCGGGCGCCGGTGGCGCGGGCCACCCGGTCGTAGAGGGCGCCGGGGGCGAAGAGGGTCTTCTGCACCTCGGGCCAGCCGCCGAGGTCGCGGACGGTGAAGAGATCGGTGACCGCCGGGAAGCGGCCCGCGACCTCCTGCGCCACGCCTGCGTCGACCGGGCGGTAGCCGTACTCGGCGAAGGCGCGCTGGGCCTCGGGGCTACCGAGGAATGCGACGAAGCCCGCGGCGAGCTCGCGGGTGCCGTGCTTCTCGGCGTAGCGGTCGACGACCGCCACCGGGTTCTCGATCAGGATGGTGGCGCGCGGGATGACGTACTCGTAGGGCTGGCCCGCCTGGCGCGCCGCGAGGACCTCGTTCTCGTAGGTGATGGCGGTATCCCCCACCCCCTTCTCGAAGGTGAGGATGGACTCGCGCGCCCCCTTGTCCATGACGCTCACGTTGCCGAGCACCTCGCCGAGGAGCTTCTCGGCCGCCGCGGCGTCGCCCTTCGGGGCCGAGGTCCCCCCGCGCAGGGCTGCGCCGTAGAGGGCACAGACGTTCCACATGGCCCCGCCGCTCGTGCGCACGTTGGGGGTCAGCACGTTGAGTCCGGGGGCGCGCAGATCGTCCCAGTCCTTCAGGCCCCTGGGGTTGCCGGGGCGCACCGCGAGCACGACGACCGAGCGGGTGACCATCCCCCCGTGGGGGCCCGCCTTCCAGTCGTCGCTGATGAGCCCCGCTTTGGCGATGGCTTCGACGTCGGCCTCGAGCGAGAGTGCGGCGACGTCGGCCTCGAAGCCGCCGACGATGGCGCGGGCCTGGGCGCCGCTGCCGAGGTAGGACTCCTGGAAGACCACGGTCTCGCCGGTCTTCTCCTTCCAGTGTTTCTGGAAGGCCGGCAGGATGGCCTTGCCGTAGGCCTCGCGCGGGGTGGTGTAGGCGCCGAGCACCAGGGTGCGGGTGACCGCGGCCTTGCCTGCGTCCGCGCCAGTGCCAGCCCCAGGGCCAGCACCGGTGCCCGTGCCCGCCGCGCCCGCCGGGGGCTCGCTCTGGCCGCAGCCGGCGAGGGCGGTCAGTGCCAGGGCGAGGAGGATGCCGGCCGCGTGGCGGCCGGGGGCAGCCTGTCCCGCTCCCGCTCCCGCTCCCGCTCCCGCTCCCGCTCCCGCTCCGGCTCCGGTGCCGGGGCTGATGGCGCCGAGGCCCCCGCAGGGGCTCCGGTCCGGGGCCCGGACAGGACACAGCCTCGATCTCGGGTGATGCATCTCGTTGGCCCCCTGGCCCTTCGGGCTTCCGCTCGCTGGCCGTATAGTGGCGAGGCTGCCGGTCGATGTACACAACCCGGGCCGGCCCGGGCCGGTTGGGCGGGAGGGCCGGGCGGCCAGCGGCCGGCCACGGGGCGTGGAGGGGGAAAGGAGGGAGTCGATGGACGCGATGAAGGCCACCAACGTCACCTGGCACGAGGGTCACGTGGACCGGGACCAGCGCTCCCGGAGCCTCGGCCAGCGCGGTGCGACGCTCTGGCTCACGGGCTTGAGCGCCTCGGGCAAGAGCACCATCGCCTTCACCCTGGAGCACCTGCTGATCGAGCACGGCTGGACCGCCTACGTGCTCGACGGCGACAACATCCGCCACGGGCTCAACAAGAACCTCGGCTTCAGCGCCGAGGATCGGGCCGAGAACATCCGCCGGATCGGCGAGGTCGCGGGGCTCTTCGCGGACGCCGGCGTCATCACCCTGACGAGTTTCATCTCGCCCTACCGGGCCGACCGCGACCGGGTCCGTGACCTGCACCGGGAGGCGGGCCTGCCGTTTCTCGAGATCTACGCGAACACCCCGATCGAGGTCTGCGAGCAGCGCGACCCGAAGGGCCTCTACCGCCGGGCGCGGGCGGGGGAGATCAAGTCCTTCACCGGCATCGACGACCCCTACGAGCCGCCGCTCGCCCCGGAGATCGAGCTGCGCCCGGACCGGATGTCGGCGCCCGAGTGCGCGCTCGCCATCGTGGCGGAGCTGCAGCGGCGGGGGATCCTGCCCGGAGACCTCGGCTCGCGGCCGTAGCGCTACAACCCGCGGGCTACGGGCGAGGGCTCCCGCCTGGGGCGGCCAGGGTGAAGGCCGGGCCGAGCGCCCTGCGGATCTCCTCCAGCGTGAGGTGCCGCGCGTACGCGGCCCCGCTCGGGGTCATCTGGTCCCACTGGCAGGTCACCTGCCGCACGCCGGGCTGTTTCGCCGAGCGCAGCCAGAGGCGGGTCTTGTAGAAGAGCTGCGTCGGTGGGTCGCGCCCCGACCACCACCCGCCGTAGCCGTCGCCGATGCCAATCCCGATCCCCACACCGGTGGAGCCGCGGCCGCCGCCGATCCCGATGCCAATCCCCACGTCGGAGAGGACACCCACGCCGGTCCCGAGGCTGATGCCGACCGCCGCCAGCTGGACCGGCTGACTCATCCCCCAGTCGCTGCTCGGGCTGACGGACCGGCCCACCCGCCAGACCTCGAACACGTCCGGTTCCACGGTCTGGGGCGACTCGGACACGGTCACGATCTCGAATTCGCAGTACGGGTCCATCTCCCCCGAACCCACGGCCTGGACGTCGGCGTGGGCCTGGTTGGCGGGGATCCGCAGGGGCTCGTGCAGGGTCAGCGTCCACCCCGGGGCGACCTGCTGGTAGGCCAGGCTGGCGTAGGGGCTGGAGGGGGGGGTGGCGCAGCCGACGAGGGTCAGGCCCAGGCCGGCAGCGAGGGAGGCGAGCGAAGTACCGCGCATGGCCGTCACCTGCAGAGCCGTGTGCCGCTGGATGAGGGCACCATAAGCGTGACGGAAGCGCGCTTCAAGCGGACTTTCCGGAGTCCAACTCGCGGTGGGGGAGGGGCGGGTTGCCCGGATGCGGGTGCGCAGGAAATCCGGGGGCTTGCAATGTGTTATCTTTCGCCCCCCACGTGCGGCCCCAGGGCAGGCAGGAGCAGGCCCGGGCAGCTTTCTTTCGAAGGGCTGACGAAGCCACAGTGCTTGAGCTTCCTCGAGCTGTGAGGGACTGGAATGAGCTCCACCGACGTTGAGACCATCTCCGAGCCAGACCACGACAGTGTCGTGACGGTGACGCTCACGCCCTCGGCCATCATGGACGCGGTCTTCGCCACTGCCGACCAGGTGCACACCGGCTGGGACTCCTGCGTGGACCCCGCGCTCGTCGTCTCCGACATGACCGTGGGGGACGACTCCAGCGGCAATTACTGCCGGCTGGTGGAACAGGCCTACACCGAGGACGAGCAGCCCGACGTGAGCTGGCACGACTGGGCGGTGGAACTGCGTCTGGGGGAGGTCTACGTCACCGCCCACTGGCGGAGCGAGGAGGACGCGAGCCCTTCGGACTGGGAGTGGTGCGCCATCCAGGCGGAGGAGGCGTTCTCCCGCGCCTGCGTGCTGCTCGGCAAGCGCGTCCGCCGGGGTCTCGTGGTCGACGAGCCCGTGCGGGCGCCGAAGCCGGCAAGGACGCATCACTGAGGGGGTTGGCCCAGGGGGCTGGCGCCGCCGGTCTGGCGCGGGACTGTCGACTGGGGCACGTTTTAGCCTGTCGAGGCCCTTTACAGGGACACGGGGATGGAAGCCTCGTGTGGGCTCGTTCGTGCGTAACCGATTGAAAAAGCTCTAGAGGCACGGTTCTTGCTGTGGTTGCTGTGGTAGTTCCTGCCGTGCAAACGGCCGGCTGCAAACGGTGGGGTCGGTGCCATGAGGCTGCCAGGTCTGCTCCTGTTCGGGGCCCTTCTCCAGGCCTCGCTCGCGGCATCTTTGCCCGCCCGCGCGGACACGATTTCGTTCGACGTGCCGAATCCCGTTCCCCTGGACGGCCTGACTGCAGGTGGCGTCACCTTCGGGTACCAGGACTCGCTCTGGGGGTCAGCCGTGAACGCCCGGGCCGGGGTGCCGTGGCCTTCGGGCTTCGAGCCCTCGGTGTTCTCGGGGGGAGTCCTCTACGCCGATGCCCGGGGTGTGCTGACCCTGGACTTCGCCCGTCCCGTGGACCGCCTGGGCTTCGACCTCGCAGTGAGCACGTACCGGTGGGTGAGCGAGGTGGGCGGGTTCGAGCTCTTCGGTCCCGACCTCGAGCAGAGTTGGACCTCGGTCGTCGCCGTGGAGCCGGTGCCGGGCGCCTGGGCGGTCTCGGGGCATTTCGAGTACTCCGGGGCACCGGTCTCCCGGCTCGTCGTCCAGATCGACGGGATGGCGCTCCGGTGGCTGCTCGCGTGGGGTGTGGCGCCGCCGCTGCTGGTGATGGATAACCTGGACTACGGCGTCGCGGAGGCCACTGGCCGGGCCCGGGCCTCCTTCCACACGCCGCTTCCGCCTGCCGGGGTCTCTCTCGCGGGGGCGCTGGCTGCACTCCTGGCATTGAGCCGCCGCCCCCGGGGCCGCTGAGTCGCCGCTGAGTCGCCGCTGAGTCAGCGTCTCCTGCGTGTCCGTCTTTCCCGGCGAGGCTACCGGGGCGTTGCCTTGCGCCCGCCTGCAGGCCCCTGTGCCCTGGTACGGGAGGGGGCGCCACTCGCCAGCTTCCGGACCAGCTCGACGTGCCGGGGCAGGCAGCGGGCGAGCGAGTAACGCTCCTCCACGGTCTGCCTCGCCCGCTCGCACAAGGTGTCCCGCCCGGCGTGAAGGTCGAGCGCCTCGGCGACGCGTCCCGCGATCTCCTCCGGCGAGAAGAAATCCGCGAGGAAGCCATTACGCCCGTCCTCGATGACCTCTTCCACGGGAGCCGTGCGCGACCCTACGACCAGGCAGCCCGCGGCCAGGGCCTCGAGCATCGACCAGGAAAGGACGAACGGGTAGCTCAGATACACGTGGGCCCGGGAGACCTGCAGGACCTTCAGATAGCGCTCGTAGGGGACTCGCCCGAGGAAGTGAGCCCGGGATCGGTCCAGGTCCACCTCTTCCAGCAGGTGCTCGCGCCAGCTGCGTCCGTCGACCGGACGGCTGCCGTAGCTCACCCCGTCGCCTCCGACGATGACGGCGTGACAGCGTGGCCTGCGTTTCAGGAGGATCGCGAGGGCTCGCATGAAGGACGGAAACCCCCGGTACGGCTCGAGGTTCCGGGCGACGTAGGTCACGACCTCGTCTTGCGCGGACAACGTCAGGCCGGAGTCGACCTCCAGCCTCGCGGACGGGTCGGGCCGAACGGTCGTCGTGTCGATGCCTTCGTGGAGCACCGTGAGCTTGTCGCGATACTCCGGGGGATGCAGCGTCCATTGCCAGTGGGTCGGGGTGACCCCGTGGTCGGCGATGGAGAGATTGAGGAGATGGAGCGCGTTCTTGGTGCGGATCCGGCAGACGTCGTCCAGGCCGACCTCGCGTCCCGGCTCGAAATCCACGTCCGTTCCGAACGCGTGATAGAAATACTCGAAATACCCGAGAAGGGCCGCCCGGGGCCACACGTCCTTCAGGTACAGGGCCTCGCCCCATCCCATGTGGGCGCAGACCACGTCGGGCTGGAAACCCTCCTTCTTCAGGGCCTGGGCGGCGCGCGCCACCTCCTGGCCGTTCAGCACACCCTCTTCGAAATTCCGCAGGTACCGGTGCGTCGATGGGGAGGGGGCGCGCCTCGGCACCCACTCGATCTTGCGCACACGGGGAAGCTCGGGGCGCTTCGGCTTCGAGAAGAAGACGACCTGATTGTCCGGGTCGGCCGCGAGCCTCGGGGCCAGGTGCTTGTATTGCCCCGGGCAGTTGTTGTGTACGAAGGCGATCCTCATCCGTCCGTGACGGCCCGCCGGAAGCTGTCGAGGATGGGCTTCAGCACATAGCTCAGGGCGGTGCGCTGGCCGGTCGCGATGTGGACCTCTGCGGGCATGCCGGGGCTCAGCACTACGCCCTCCATCCCCTTCATCGAGTCGCTCGTCATCTCGATCCGGGCGAGGTAATACGGGTATCCGGCCGGGTCCTGCAGCCGGTCGGCGGAGATGTAGGCGAGCGTCCCCTCCGCGCGCGGAGTGGTGCGCCGGCTGAAGCCCGTGAACAGCACATCTGCGCGCATGCCGAGTTTGAGGGAATCCACGTCGGTCGGTTTGACCTTGACCTCCACCACCTGGGACTCGTCCCCTGCCACGAGGCTCAGGATGCTCGCGCCTGCCGGAAGCACGATGCCCGACGCTCGGTACTTGAGCGCGACTACGGTCCCGGCGTAAGGGGCGCGGACCACCGTGCGTTCCAGGATGTCCCGCGCGGCGTTGCGCTTTTCCGTCGCGTCGAGCAGGTCGGACTGGACCTCCTGCAGCTCACGGCTCACCTCGCTCAGGCGCTGCGTCCGCGCCGACGCCATCTGCGAGCGCGTCTCGCTGATGCGGTCGTTGGTGCTCGCGATCTGCGCGGTGTATTGGCCGATGGTCCCCTTCAGCGCGGCCGAGTTGCGCTGCAGCGCGAGCAGCCGCGGCTTCTCGTAAATGCCCTTGTCGAAGAGGGTCTTCGCGGCGGTCAGTTCTTCCTTGATGTAGCCGAGCTGCTCCTCGGTGGAGCGGCGCTGGACGTCGTAGCCCGAAATCTGGTTCTCGTACTGCTTGATGCGTTCTTCCAGGGTCTTGAGCTGCTCGCTCAGTGCGTCGCGGCGGGCCCGGAACAGGTTCTCCTGGGCTGTCATCAGTGCGGCGGCGTCTCCCCCGTCGCCGGTCATCCCGAGGATCTCCGGGGAGAACGCGATGGCGTCGGTCCCGTCCCGTTCCGCGATGAGCCGCGCCTCCCGCACCCGCAGGCTCTTGTAGCGGGCGTCGAGCCCCTGGAGCCGCGCCCGGGACTGGGTGTCGTCGAGCCGGGCAAGTACCTGTCCGGCCTCGACGTGCGTGCCGTCTTCCACCAGGACCTCGCGCAGGATGCCGCCTTCCAGGTGCTGGACCGGCTTGTCGCCCCCCGCGAGCTTGACCTCGCCGGTGACCACGACGGCCACCTGCAAGGGGACGAGCGTTGCCCAGGCCCCGAAGCCACCGACCACGAGGAGCAGGATCAGCAGGCCCACCGCGATGATGGAGCGATACTCGTGTTTGACGGGAGGGGCCTCTCCCCGGACGTCGGTGGCGGGAAGGACAACTTCAGCGTCCTCGACCGGGACCGCCGGGCCGGCGGAGGATGGGGACTGGCTGCCTTCGCCAGACGCGGCCTCACCCTCGATCGGCTCGGAGGGCGGGCCTTCTGCCCGCGAGGACTTCTCCGTGTCGGCGGCGGGGAGGGCGACTGCCCGGGTTCCCCGGGACGGCTGGGGCAGGGCTCCCGGGGATGCGGAGGGAGACGGGGAGGGGGCTGGGCCCGGGGAGGGCGGGGGACCGCCGGCTCCGGCGGGCCTGCCAGGAACCCTCGGCCGAGGCCTGCCTGCAGTGGTCGGCGTCGCGCCACTGGGCGCCCGGGGGTACGGCGGTAGCTCGAGGGCCTCCGGCTCGCCCTCGCCATGCGTCGCCGGCTTTGCCGGGCCCCGGCGCCGCTCAGCCTGCTGGCCCTCCAACTCCCTCTCGATCGCGCGCTCGATGATGCTCATGGTATGGCCCGACAGTCCCCGTTCGTTCTCCACCCCCGTTCCCGGCCTGTAAGCGGCACCCGCTGGGCCCCCCTTTAGGTGTTCTGACCGAGCACCTGCAGGCGGGCGGCCGGCGCCCCGGCGGGCAGGCGGCCCACTGCCGGCCCAGGCGGAAGGATCCGGGCCAGGACGTCGGAGCGTGGCCCGAAGAGCTCGACGTTGCCGTTGCGGAGCACCAGGAGCTTGTCCGCCCCGTCGAGCAGGCTCGGCCGGTGGGTGATCACGATGACCGTCATCCCGGCGGAGCGGGCGGTCCCCAGGGCCCGAACCAGCGCCTGCTCGCTCTCGCTGTCCAGATTGGAGTTGGGCTCGTCGAGCACCACCAGGCGCGGATTCCCGAAGAAGGCCCGGGCCAGCCCGATGTGCTGGCGCTGGCCGGCCGAGAGGGCAGACCCGTTCTCACCCACGTCGGTTTCGTAGCCCTTCGGCAGGCGCTGGATCATCTCGTGGGCGCCGGTCAGCCGCGCGGCCGCAATCACCGGCTTCACGTCCACGGTCGGTGCCATGCGGGCGATGTTCTCTGCGACGGTCCCGGAGAAGAGCTGGACCTCCTGGGGGAGGTAGCCCATGTGGTGTCCGAGCTGGTCGGGGTCCCAGTGGCGCAGGTCCGCGCCATCCAGTCGGACCGTACCCGATGCCGCCGGGATCACCCCCGCGATGACCCGGCCGAGCGTGGTCTTGCCGGCGCCGCTCGGTCCGACGATGCCGAGCTGCTTGCCCGGCTCGAGGTCGAAGGACACGCCCTGCAGGATGACCCGCGGTGTTCCCGCAGTGGGGGAGCCGCTGATGACGGTCACCTTTTCCACCTGTAGGCGGCCTTCCGGCGAGGGGAGGGCGAGACCGCCGGCCTGCCGCAGATTCTGCGCGAGGAGCTCGCTCAGGCGGCCGAACGCGGCGTGGCCGGAGACGAGCGTCTTCCAGGTCGAGATCGAGGCCTCCACCGGCGCCAGGCCGCGCGACATGATCATGTTGGCGGCGATCATGGCGCCGACCAGGAGCTCGTGCTGGAGGAAGAGATAGGCGCCGACGCCGTACAGGGCGACCTGCAGGGCCATGCGGACGAAGCGGGCGAAGGTGCTCACGGTCACCGCCCGGCCGCTCGCGACGGAGAGCTGGCGCAGCTTCTCCTGGTTCTGGCGCTCCCAGCGCCGGACGACGGCCGGCACCATGCCCATCGCCTGGATGGCGTCGGCGCTGCGCACGTAGTCGTCGACCCGCGAGAAGCCCTTGAGGGTCTCGGTGTTCATCTTCTTCAGGGCGGGCCGGCTCACCACCTCGTTGACCACTGCAAGGATCATGAGCACCACGGTTCCGGCCAGGGCGACCCAGGCCAGCGTGGGGTGGAAGAAGTACAGGGCGCCGATGTAGAGCGGCACCAGCGGGAATTCGACCATCCGGTAGATCTCGCTACCGGTGAGCAGGCCGCGCAGTTCCGTGACGTCCCGCAGGGCCTGGCCGCTGGCCGGGCGCACGATCCCGCTCGTTCGCAGCACGGCCTCCAGCACGTCCCCCCCCAGGCGGGCGTCCAGGCCCTGGGCCACGCGCGCCAGGACCTTGCCGCGCACCAGCTCCAGGGCGGCGGTGGCGAGAATGGCGCCCATCACCATCAGGGTGAGCATGAGCAGGGTCTCCCCGCTCATGGTGTTGAAGACCAGTGTGAAGACGCTGAAGATGTAGATGGGCAGCGCCAGTTGCAGGACGCTGATGCACAAGGAAAAGAGGACGACCGCCAGGAAGGCGCCGCGGAACTGGCGCAGGACCTTCAGGAGCGGGGAGGGTTGCCTGGGGGTCATCGGTTGAGGTCTCCGAACCGGTTGGGGACGTCCCGGCCTGAATTGTAGGCCAAGCGGCCGGTCCCGCACCGGGCAAAAAAAAGGGCCGGGGTGGCCGAGGCCCCCCGGCCCCACTTCTGACCGCTGCCGTCGGCCGGCGTGGGCCGGCCGACGTTACGGATGGCTTACGCGGGCTGCACGTCGTACAGGTCGCAGTCGCCCGGCATGCCGGGGCATGCACAGTTGCCGACGAAGATGTCCACGCTCTCGCCAGCCTCGATGTCCTCGATCGTCTGGTAAGCGCCGACATCGCCGCCCGTCACGCCCTCGAGCTTGATCCAGAAGTTGGACTCGAGCTCGGGATGACCGGGGTTGTCATAGGCAAGCCACGTGGTGTTGTCGAACGCCAGGTAGGTGTCCACGCCGTTGTCCCACACCTCGATGCCGCGCTGGCCATTCGCTGCGGGGTTGTCGCTCAGCGCCTCGGTGCTCGAGACGAGGTCCGTTACGTCGTCGAGGCAAATCTTGTCGCCTGCCTCGAGGTCCTTGATGATGTCGTTGCCGTCCAGCCCCATCGTGATCTGGCCGTCTTCATAGCCGAACCACGAAATGGTCGCGAAGCGGTAGACGAACGTGTCGGCACCGGCGCCGCCGGACACGTAGTCGTTGTCCGCGCCACCGCCAACCGTGTCGTTGCCGCCTGCGCCGTTGACGGTGTCCTGTCCGTCGCCGCCGCAGATGCAGTCGTCGTCTTCACTGCCGGTGATGTTGTCGTTGCCTCCGCCACCGGACACGATCTCGCCGTTGGTGATGACGTCGTTCCCCTCGCCGCCCTCGATGATGTCGAAGCCGGCGCCGCCGTCCATCGTGTCGTTTCCGGCCTCACCGTACATCACGTCCTGGTCGGCGCCGCCGTACATCTTGTCGTCCTGGTCGCCGCCGTACATGGTGTCGTTGCCGGTGTCACCGTACATGGTGTCATAGCCGGTGCCACCGAACATCAGGTCACCGAGGGGCTTCTGGAGCGCATCCTCGCAGGGGTTGCACACGACCGACGTGAAGTCATTGGCGCCGCCATACATCAGGTCGTTGCCTTCCTCGCCGTACATGGTGTCCTGGCCGGCGTCGCCCTTCATGGTGTCGTTGCCGGTCTCACCCTCGAGGAGGTCGTCACCGCTGCCGCCCCAGATCTTGTCGTTGCCGGCGTCGCCGTGGACGGTGTCGTCGCCTGCCCCGCCCATCAGCACGTCGTTGTGCGAGCCACCGCTGATGAAGTCACTGCCGTTGTCGCCGGAGATGAAGTCGGTGCCGCGCTCGCCGAACAGGACGTCGTTGCCCTCGCCACCGTAGATGCTGTCACCGGAGAAGTCGTCGCCGTATCCCGACGGGAGTTTGTTGCCGTAAGGAACGGCGGCAAGGCCCAACTCGTCCGAATAGGCCTTCACCTCATTGACATACAGGCCGTAGCCGCCGTAGATGACGTCGTCACCGCCTTCGCCGTTCACGAAGTCGGCGGCGCCGCCCATGGCTGCCCAGTCGTTCGGGTTGGCGACGAAGTCGTCCAGCTCCTGGGTGCCGTACGGGGCGTTGTTGTAGGCATTCTCGAGCTGCGACAGGTTGTTGGAGCCATCCAGCACCACACCAAAGGTCGGGAGGAACCCATATCCCGGAATCACCCCGGAGGTGGTGTTGGCCTGATTGTTGAACAGCACGAACTTCTGCAGTGCCATGGTCGATTTCCTCATGCGCAAAGTCTTGGACGTCCGCGAGACCCAGCGCCCCCCTCCGAAGCCCTTGTCAGGCTCCCGATACGCTCGGCAGCCTCTGTAGAAGGTGACTGGTTCGCTCCGCCGGAGAATGGTCCGTTGTTCGCCCAGAACTGGCGACCTGGACCGGTTCCCCGTCGCCCATCCTTTGCAACAGTCGTGCCCGGTGCGCCGGGGCGCTGGAAACCCAGGGAATTCAAATGGGTTACGGGCTCGGGTGAGGGGTGGGAGGAGGCTGCTCGCGGGGAGTGTAAACAAGTTCGACAGCGTCCCCGCAGCCCGGCCCGACCGGGGGAAGCGATGGCCGCCCGGATCTGTGAGTCAGTTCCCATTTCAGGGGTCTTTCTGCCGCGGGCGACGTGTCCGGCGGCCTGCCGACACTGTAAATGTTTCCGACATAGGGAGACGAGGGGGCGCCGCGAAAATGGAAACGGGCGGTCACCCGGAGGGTGACCGCCCGCCCCTGCCTCCCCTGGCTCGAGCCACGAACCTTGCTACGCTGCCGACCCCCCTCGTCCTCGAGGGCCGGCCCTGCCGCTACACTATCCGCGCAACGCTACCTTCCAGCCCGCCTGCGAGCCCGTTGCGATCCCCTTGCGCCAGGCGTCGTCCTTCCCGCGTGTGTCGTTCCAGCGCGTCATCCTAACCCGCCCGGCTCCGGCGCAGGGCGCCCAGCAGCCCGAGGGCCGAAAGGAAGAGCGGCAAGGCGGCCGGCACGGGCACGGGGCTGGCCTGCCACGTGATGTCGCTGGTGTGCGAACCGTCGAAGGCATAATTTGTCCCGCCAACCTTGTTCGTATCGCCATACTCAAGGGTCTCTGAAAGCGTCCCGGAGTCTAGCTGGAGGTAAAGGGTATATAACTGGTCATAAACATGGGTCCCTGGCAGGGCATCGGTACGAAAGATCTCTGCGTTGATCTGCAGGTAACCGGAACCGGAGTCCTCGAACGGATTGGCGCCGTAGGAAGCGCTACCGAGGGATTTGACAGCGCCGTTTGTTCCGGGGTCGAGCTCCCAAAAGCTCTGGTCCTCCCAGACCACACCGGGTACCAGGGGCTGCACAAGGCCAGGGTTTTCGCCTCCAGCGCTGGTGGCGATGTTCGCATCACTCCGATAGAAGACCGGCATGGAATCGTTGTAGACGTTTGTCGGGGAGTACGGGGGGTTGTTCTCCTGCGCGAGGTAGCCGTTCAGTTTCAGGCTCACGACATCGTTCACGGTCCACTCAACGGAAGCGCCGGCCGCAGCAGCGTCCGAGAGGTTGAGCGTGAGCACGCCCGAGATGGGCACGGGGGTGTTGAACACAGCCGATGTCGAATCATAGAACCACGCACCGACACCCCCGGTGAACGTGAAATCAACTTCCACTGCTTGCGCCGCCTGCAGGGTGGCCAAGCTCAGACCGGCCGCCACGACGGCCCCGGTTAGCGTGCGTTTCGTGAACATCGCTGAGACTCCCTGGGTTCTGGGTGGTTGGCTCGATGCAGTTTGACGAGGGTCGAGTGCAGTCGCCAGGATGCGGTCGGGCCGAAGCATTTCCCGTGCCTGATGGCGCCCAACCCGCGGAGACTCAGCCATTTGACATAGGCGAGGGTTCGGCCCCGCCCCGTCGGGGTCGCCGGCTGTAAAGTCCACCGACAAGCCCGTGTTCCCGGGCGCGGGGAGAGGAGGGGAGCGCTCGACGCGCCGAGCACCCGAGGCCGAGCGCCGGGAGGGGAGATCGAGGGGGTGAGGAAGAGCCGGCCCCGACTCAGGGGCGCGACCGCCGCAGGGCTGCGGTTGGTGCCGGAGAGAGGACTTGAACCTCCACGGGGTTACCCCCACTAGTACCTGAAACTAGCGCGTCTACCAATTCCGCCACCCCGGCAGGTGCGGTCTCCCCTTGCAGGGAGGGCAGAAAATGTACTGTCCACCCCCGGGGTTGTCAACGGAAAATGGGGACATTCTGGTTTTCCCGCAGGCCAACGCCGCTGCGGGTCTCCAGAGGGCCCTGGTGTGGTCCCTGGGGCCCGCGGCCCGCCTCGCGCTCCCGGAATGCAGAATGTCCCCATTTCCGTAAGCGGGCCCTACAATGCGCCCCTGCCCCCCGGAGGAACCCCCCGTGACCCGCAAGACGCGCCGCCAGGAAGACACCTGGCGCGAGGCCGACGCCCACCTCGGCCGGGAGACCCGGCTCTACGAGCGGCCGATCCCCAGCCGTGAGTTCGTCATCGAGCACCTGAAGGCGGCCGGCAAGCCCCGGACCCGGGAGCGGCTGGCCACGGAGCTCGGGCTCGACGAGTACGAGAGCGACGCGCTCCAGCGCCGTCTCGACGCGATGGTCCGGGACGGCCAACTGGTCCGCAACCGCCGCGAGGGGTACCTGCTCGTCAACCGCACCGATCTGGTCTCGGGGCGGGTCATCGGACACCCGGACGGCTACGGCTTCCTGGTTCCCGACGACGCCAGCGCGGACCTGTTCCTCTCGGCCCGGGAGATGCGGGGCCTCGTGCACGGCGACCGCGCGGTGGTCCGGGTCTCCGGGGTGGACCGGCGCGGGCGGCGCGAGGGGGCGCTGGTCGAGGTCATCGAGCGCAACACCCAGCAGGTGGTCGGCCGTCTCTTCGTGGAGAAGGGCGTCGCCTTCGTGGTCCCCGACAACTCGCGGGTGCGCCACGACATCCTGGTCCCGCCCCAGGACCTGCACGGGGCGAAGACCGGCCAGATCGTGGTCGCGGACCTGATCGAGCAGCCGACCCACCGGGCGCCCCCGCTCGGGCGCGTGGCCGAGGTCCTCGGCGACCACATGGGGCCGGGGATGGAGATCGACATCGCCATCCGCTCCCACGGCCTGCCGTTCACTTGGCCCGAGGGTGTGGAGGACGCGGCGGCCGGCTTCGGCCACACGGTGCCCGAGGCGGCACTCGCCGGGCGCAAGGACCTGCGTGCGCTCCCGCTCGTCACCATCGACGGCGCGGATGCCAAGGACTTCGACGACGCCGTGCACTGCGAGCCCACGCCGAAGGGCTGGCGGCTCTACGTCGCCATCGCCGACGTATCGGCCTACGTCCAGCCGGGCAGCACCATCGACGCCGAGGCGAGGAGCCGCGGCACCTCGGTCTACTTCCCGGGGCGTGTCATTCCCATGCTGCCCGAGGCCCTCTCGAACGGCCTCTGCTCCCTCAACCCCGAGGTCGACCGGCTGTGCATGGTCTGCGAGATGCTGGTCACCCGGGAGGGCGAGGTGACCCGCTCGCGCTTCTACCCGGGCGTGATGCGGTCCCACGCCCGGCTCACCTACGACCAGGTCGCCGCCGCGCTGGTGGAGGGTGACCGAAAGGTGCGCCGGGAGCTCGGCGACCTGCTGCCGCACCTGGAGGAGCTCTACGCGCTCTTCCGGGCGCTGCGTGCGGCCCGGGAGGAGCGGGGCGCCATCGACTTCGAGAGCGTGGAGACCCGGATCGTCTTCGGCCCCGGCAAGAAGATCGAGCGGGTCGAGCCGGTGGAGCACAACGACGCCCACCGCCTGATCGAGGAATGCATGGTCGCGGCCAACATCTCCGCCGCGCGCTTTCTCGCCCGCCACAAGATGCCGGCGCTGTACCGCGTTCACGACGGGCCGACCCGGGAGAAGCTGGAGAGCCTGCGGGAGTTCCTGACCGAGTTGGGGCTGCGCCTCCGGGGCGGGGCTTCGCCGGAGCCGGGGCACTACGCGAAGCTCCTGGAGGAAGTGGGCCGGCGGCCCGACCGCCACCTGATCCAGACCGTGATGCTCCGCTCGCTCGCCCAGGCGGTCTACAGCCCGGAGAACAACGGACACTTCGGGCTTGCGCTCGATGCCTACGCGCACTTCACCTCGCCCATCCGCCGCTACCCGGACCTCGTCGTGCACCGGGCGATCCGGCACGTGCTGGAGGGCGGGCGCCCCGGGGACTTCGTCTACCGGCCGGTGGACATGGTCCCGCTCGGCGAACACTGTTCCATGACCGAGCGGCGGGCCGACGACGCAACCCGCGACGCCGTGGACTGGCTCAAGGCCGAGTACATGGTGGACAAGGTGGGCGAGGTGTTCGACGGGACGGTGAGCGGGGTGACGTCCTTCGGGCTCTTCATCGAGCTCGACGGGGTCTACGTCGAGGGCCTGGTCCACGTCACCGCCCTCAAGGCGGACTACTACCACTTCGAGGCTGCCCACCATCGCCTGGTGGGTGAGCGCACCCACCGCGTCTACCGTCTCGGCGACCGCCTGCGGGTCCGGGTCGTGCGGGTCGACCTGGACAACCGCAAGATCGACTTCGAGCTCGCCGAC
This sequence comes from Gammaproteobacteria bacterium, assembly GCA_017999615.1. NCBI lineage: Bacteria > Pseudomonadati > Pseudomonadota > Gammaproteobacteria > Gammaproteobacteria bacterium. Next base: position 328,993 of record JAGNLM010000001.1, read on the forward strand.
GCCGAGGCGCCGCCTGTACGGGGCCGCCGCGGAAAGCGCTAGAAAAATGGGGACATTCTGCTTTTCCCGCAGCCCAACGCTGGCGCGGCTTTCCGGGCTACCTCCGTGCGGCCCTCGAAACTCGTGCTACGCCTCACGATCCCGGAGCGCAGAATGTCCCAGTTTCCCTGGGAATGCGGGAGGGTGGGGGTGAACCGTAACGTCTTCGGACTGCACGCCGTCGCCGCACTGCTCGAGCACGAGCCGGGTCGGGTGACGCGGCTCTGGGTGCTGGAGAGCCGCAAGGACGCGCGTCTCAACCGGCTGGTGGAGGTGGCCCGCAAGCGCGGCGTACCGATCAACGAGTCCACTCGCGTGGAGTTGGACAGCCTCGCGGAGGGGGCCCGCCACCAGGGGGTGGTCGCCGCCTATGCGGGGGAGTCCGCTCCCCTCGGTGAGGCGGACCTGGAGCGGCTGCTGGACGCAGCGCAGGGCCCGGCGCTGGTCCTGGTGCTGGACGGGGTCCAGGACCCCCACAACCTCGGTGCCTGCCTGCGCACGGCCGACGCGGCCGGCGTTCACGCCGTCGTCGCCCCGCGCGACCGGGCCGTCGGGCTGACGCCGGCCGTCCTCAAGGTGGCGAGCGGGGCCGCCGAGTCGGTGCCCTTCGTGCAGGTGACCAACCTGGCCAGGACGCTGCGGGCCCTCAAGGACCGCGGCCTGCAGGTGGTGGGCGCGGCGGGCGGGGCCGAGCAGCCGCTCTTCGCGGCCGATCTCTCCGGCCCGCTCGCCCTGGTGATGGGTGGGGAGGGCGGGGGCCTGCGCCGCCTCACCCGCGAGCAGTGCGACGCCCTGGTGCGCGTGCCCATGGCCGGCACGGTCGAGAGCCTGAACGTCTCCGTCGCCGCCGGCGTCTGCCTGTACGAGGCCGTCCGGCAGCGCAGCTAGGACTGCTCGGTCCCACACCACGGGTCCGCACCTTGCGTCCGGTCGTTGTGCTTCTGGGGGTCAGAGCCCAACGGTACGCAGACCCCAACGGCACGCAGTCGCCCGTCCTCGGGGTGTCCGGGAGATTCGTCCTTCCTAAAAGGACATATCCGGACTAACGTGTCCGTCATGGAAGACCAATTCCGCCCGCTCATCCGGCAGACGATCCTGGACGGGCTCGCTGCTCCGGTCCCGGTGCTGACCCGGCGCGACGTGTGGCTGCCCGCGGTGCCGAACAAGGCGACCGCCGTGATCGGCATGCGCCGGGCGGGAAAGACCAGTCTGCTCTGGCAGATCCTCGGTGACCGCCTGGCCCGGGGCACCCCGCGCGACGGCCTGCTCTACTTCAGCTTCGAGGACGAGCGGCTCGCCGGCATGGAGGCCGGGGACCTGGGCGTGCTGGTGGAGGAGTACTACCGCCTCAACCCCCACTGGCGGGACCGGCAACGGGCCACGTTCTTCCTGGACGAGATCCAGGTGGTGCCGGGTTGGGAGGGCTTCGCCCGCCGCGTGCTCGACAGCGAGCAGGTCGACCTGTTCCTCTCGGGGTCATCGGCGCGCCTGCTCTCCCGCGAGGTCGCCACCCGCATGCGCGGGCGCGCGATGGAGGCGTTCGTGCTGCCGTTCAGCTTCCGGGAGAGCCTGCGCCACGCGGGGCAGGAGCCGCAAGGCCTGCCGGGCCGCCTGACCAAGGCCGAGCAATCCCTGCTCGACCACGCCCTGCGCCGCTACCTGACCGAGGGCGGTTTTCCCGAGGCGCAGGGGCTCGATGCGCGCAGCCGCATCGAGCTGTTGCGAGGGTACGTCGACGTCGTGCTGCTGCGCGACGTCGTCGAGCGTCACGCAGTCACCCAGCCGCTGGTCCTGCGCTGGATGGTGCGGCATCTGCTCGGCAACGCAGCCGGGACTTTCAGCATCCACAAGTTTCACGTCGACCTGAAGTCCCAGGGCGTCCCGGTCGGCAAGGATACGCTGCACAGCTACCTCGGCTACCTGGAGGACGCCTTCCTGCTCCGCAGCGTCGCCGTCGCCACCGACTCCGAGCGCCGGCGCCAGGTCAACCCGCGCAAGGTCTACCCGGTCGACCCCGGCCTCATCCCCCTCTTCGACCGGACGGCCAGGGCGAATCTCGGCCACGCCCTCGAGACCGCCGTGTTCCTGGAGTTGGGGCGGCGCGGCGCCGAGGTCGCCTACGTGCGAACCGCGAGCGGCTACGAGGTCGACTTCCACGTGCGTCATCTCGAAGGCCGGGAAGAGCTGATCCAGGTCTGCGCGAGCGTCGACGCCCCGGAGACGCTCGCGCGGGAGGTCCGGGCCCTGCGGGAGGCGGCGCCGGAGCATCCCCGGGCCGCCCGGGTGCTCGTCACGCTGGACCGGCCGGCGGTGCTCGCAGCCCCCGACGACGTGACGGTGATCGCTGCCCGCGACTGGCTGCTGGGCGCGACGCGCGCGTGAGCGGAAAACGGGAGCGGGCGTCTGAGGACCAGTGGCGTCTGCACCGATTGTCACGCCCCATCGTCAGCGCAGAGGGACATCCCACAAAATGTGATCCCTATCGAGTCCGTTCAATCGAGTCTGACCCCATTGATCGGGCTTCCGGCGAGGGCCGCTTTCGGCTATGATGCCGCGCTTCCCCGGACAGGCCGGGGTGTGACTCCTTGCCTCACCGGAACGCCGGCAGACCGGAACGCCGGGAGGCTCGACAGCCGAAAGGAGCGTCCATGCGTCACTACGAAGTCGTGTTCCTGGTCCACCCGGACCAGAGCGAGCAGGTTCCCGCGATGCTCGAGCGGTACCGCTCGATGATCGAAGGCGGCAACGGGCGGATCCACCGCCTGGAGGACTGGGGCCGCCGCCAGCTGTCCTACCCCATCGCCAAGGTCCACAAGGCGCACTACGTCCTGATGAACATCGAGGTCGAGCAGAAGACGCTCGACGACCTCGAGAGCGCGTTCCGCTTCAACGACGCGGTGCTGCGCAACCTGGTCATCAAGCGTGACGAGGCGGTCACCGAGCCCTCGCCGATGGCCAGGTCCCGCGAGGAGGGCGAAGAGCGCCGCGAGCGCGGGCCCCGGCCGCCGCGCGAGGACCGGGTGGCCGACGAGCTGCCCGCCGAGGACGAGGAGTGACGGCGGGCGCCGCGCGCGCCCGGTCGCTGGACGAACGATACGAGGGGTAGGACATGTCGCGTTTCTTCCGCCGCAAGAAGTACTGCCGGTTCACCGCCGAGGGCGTCAAGGAGATCGACTACAAGGACATCGCGACGCTGAAGCAGTACGTCAGCGAGACCGGCAAGATCGTCCCGAGCCGCATCACCGGGACGAAGTCGCGCTACCAGCGCCAGCTGTCGACCGCCATCAAGCGGGCGCGGTTCCTGGCGCTGCTGCCGTACACCGACGCCCACCAGTAGACGCGCAGGGCAGGCGCTCGAGCCGGCGGCCCGATGAAAGGCCTGGCGGCATTCGTGATGGCGGGCCGGGGCCAGGCGGTGCTGGCCGTGGTGGCGTTCTCGCTCCTGTCGGTGGTGATCCCGCCGGCGAGTTACCTGGCGGGCGGCGCGGTGGGGCTGGTGACCCTGCGCCGGGGCTGGCTCGAGGGGTTGTTCGTGACGGCCGGGGCGACGCTGCTCGCCGGGGCCCTCGGGTGGGTGGCGCTGGGCAGCCCGCTGCCGGTGCTGGCGCTCCTGGGGTTGCTGTGGCTGCCGGTGTGGGCGCTCGCGCAGGTGCTGCGCGGCGCCTCGGCCCAGGGGCCGACCCTGACCTTCGCGGCGCTCGCCGCGGCTGGGGCTATCCTGCTGGTCCACGGGGTCGTGGACTCGCCGGCCGACTGGTGGCGGGGGGTGCTCGAGGACGGGCTGGTGCCCATGTTCGAGGGCCAGGGGATCAAGCTGAACCCGGAGGTCATCGCCCGCATCGCCGAGGTGATGACCGGGGTGGTGGCGGCGGCCACGGTGCTGGGGACGAGCATTTCGCTCTTCGTGGCGCGCTGGTGGCAGGCGCTGTTGTACAACCCCGGCGGGTTCGGGCAGGAGTTCAGGGCGCTGCGGCTCGACTGGCGGGTCGCGGCGGCCACCGCGGTGGTGGCGCTGGCGCTGCTCCTCGCACCCGGCGGGTTGCGGCGCCTGGCGGCCGAGATTCTGCTGGTGGGGCTGGTGGTGCTGACGTTGCAGGGCCTGGCCGTCGCGCACGCGCTGCTCGGCCCGCGCAAGGGTGGCCGAGCCTGGTTGACGGGACTCTACGTGGCGCTGGTGGTGCTGTGGCCGTACCCCATGGTCGCGCTCGCGGCGCTTGGGTGGGCCGACGCGTGGGTCGATTTCCGGCGCCGATTCTACAAGTCGTGAGGTAGGACGATGGAAGTGATACTGCTGGAGAAGGTTCAGAACCTCGGGAACCTGGGCGAGAAGGTCCGGGTGAAGCCGGGCTATGCGCGCAACTTTCTGATCCCGAAGGGCAAGGCGGCGCAGGCGACGGCGGCCAACCTGGAGGCCTTCGAGAAGCGCCGGGCGGAGCTGGAGAAGGCTCAGGCCGAGACGCTCGGCGCGGCCCAGGCCCGGGCCGCGAAGCTCGAGGGGGTGCGCCTGCGGATCGCCCGGCGGGCCGGTGACGAGGGCAGGCTCTTCGGCTCGGTCGGCACCTCTGACATCGCCGAGGCGGCCGCTGCCGCGGGGCACGAGGTGCACAAGCACGAGGTGCGTCTCGCCGAGGGGCCGCTGCGTCAGCTCGGGGAATTCTCGGTCCCGCTGCACCTGCACGCCGACGTGGACGCCCAGATCACGGTCGAGGTCGTGCCCGAGGCGTGAGGCCGCCCGGCCCGGCGGCGGTCGTCGCCGGGCCCGATTGCGAAATCCCCTGCGCGGTGATAGACCGGGGCCGTGATGGCAACCCTCTCGCCCCGAGACGTCCGACCCGATCCCGAGGCGGCGGCCCTCAAGGTGCCGCCGCACTCGATCGAGGCCGAGCAGTCGGTGCTCGGCGGGCTGATGCTGGACAACGCGGCCTGGGACCAGGTCGCGGACCTCGTCGGTGAGGCGGACTTCTACCGCTACGCCCACCGCCTGATCTTCCGCGCCATCGGGGCGCTCGCCGAGCAGAACAACCCCTTCGACGTGGTGACCCTTTCGAGCTGGCTCCGGGACCGGGGCGAGCTCGAGCCCGCCGGTGGGCTCGCCTATCTCGGCGAGCTCGCCGCGAACACCCCGAGCGCCGCCAACATCAAGGCCTACGCGACCCTGGTGCGCGAGCGCTCGGTGCTGCGCGACCTGATCCGGGTGGCGGGCGAGGTCGCGGATTCGGCGTTCCAACCGGATGGCCGCGACACCTCGGCGCTGCTGGACCACGCCGAGCGGCTGGTCTTCGAGATCGCCGAGCGGGGGCTGCGCCGGCGGGCGGGGTTCCGGGTGGTCAAGGACCTGCTGGTCACGGTGGTCGACCGCATCGACGCCCTCTACCAGCGGGACAATCCGATCACCGGTGTCTCGACGGGTTTCAGCGACCTGGACGGCCTGACCTCTGGGTTGCAGGCCTCCGACCTCGTCATCGTCGCGGGGCGCCCGTCGATGGGCAAGACCAGCTTCGCGATGAACCTCGCGGAGCACGCGCTGCTCGGCGACAAGCTGCCGGTGGCGGTGTTCAGCATGGAGATGCCTGCCGAGCAGCTGGTGATGCGGCTCCTGTCCTCGCTCGGGCGCATCGATCAGCACAAGGTGCGCACGGGCAAGCTCGACCCGGACGACTGGCCACGGCTCACCTCGGCCATCGGCATGCTCTCCGAGCGGCCCATGTTCATCGACGACACCCCGGCCCTCACTCCTACGGAGCTGCGCGCCCGCGCCCGGCGCTTGAAGCGCGAGCACGGGCTCGGGCTCGTGGTGATCGACTACCTCCAGCTGATGCAGGTGCCGGGCACGCGGGAGAACCGCGCCACCGAGATCTCGGAGATCTCCCGCTCCCTGAAGGCGCTCGCCAAGGAGCTCGCGGTCCCCATCGTGGCCCTGTCCCAGCTCAACCGCAGCCTCGAGCAGCGCCCGAACAAGCGGCCGGTGATGTCGGACCTTCGTGAATGCGTGACCGGGGACACCCTCGTCTGCCTCTCCGACGGCAGACGGGTTCCGGTTCGGGACCTGGTCGGGCAGACCCCCCGCGTGTGGTCTCTGGACGCGGACCAGCGGGTCGTTGAAGCGGACTCAGACAAGGTCTGGTCCGTCGGTGTCCGACCGGTATTCCGGGTGACACTCGCGAGTGGGCGGGCCCTGCGGGCCACGGCCGCCCACCGCCTGCTCGGTGCCGAGGGCTGGAGGACCGTCTCCGAACTTGGGCCCGGCGACCGCCTGGCAATGGCACGACGTATTCCCGAGCCGGGGCCGTCGGACCTGGATTGGTCTGAGGAGCAGATCGTGCTCCTCGGACACCTGGTGGGGGACGGGAGCTATCTGAAGCATCAGCCCCTTCGCTACACCACGGCATCCGAGGAGAACAGTCGGGCGGTACGTGCGGCGGCAGAGGCTCTCGGAAGCACGGTGTCGCGGCAGGCTGGGCGGGGACAATGGCACCAGCTCGTCATCGCCGGCAACGGCAACCGCTGGCATGCGGCCGGTGTCGGCGCCTGGCTCAAGTCGCTCGGCATCTATGGTCAGCGTTCACACGAGAAGCGGCTACCGGTCTCGGTGTTCGGGCTTGGTAATGAGAAGGTTGCCCTCTTGCTTCGGCACCTTTGGGCGACGGATGGCTCCATCAGCGTACGCTCACAGGGGTCAAAAGGTGCGGCCCGGGTCTTCTTCTCGACGGCGAGCGACGGTTTGGCGTCCGACGTGGCAGCGCTGCTGCTGCGCTTCGGAATCGTCGCGCGCATTCGAGGGGTTGCCCAGCGGAGCCATCGCCCCGTCTACACGGTGGATGTGACGGGCTCGGACCAGCAGCGCAGCTTCCTCGACGAGGTCGGTGCTTTCGGTCCGCGGGTGGTCCCGGCTAGCCGCCTGCGCTCGGTTGTTCTCGAGATGCAGAGTAACCCCAATGTGGACACTCTTCCGAAGGAGGTGTTTGCGGAAGTTCGGGCCGCCATGAACGCGCGCGGTGTGACCCAGCGGGGCATGGCTGCCCTGCGCGGGACAGCCTACGGCGGCTCAAGTCACTTCCGGTTCGCACCCAGCCGCAGAACGCTGGCGAGCTACGCCGACCTGCTGGAGAGCGATAGCCTTCGCCGCTGGGCGCAGTCCGACCTGTACTGGGACCGGGTCGTCGCCGTGGAGCCTGACGGAGAGGAGGAGGTCTTCGACCTGACCGTCCCTGGCCCAGCATGCTGGTTGGCCGACGGCGTGGTGAGCCACAACTCCGGGGCCATAGAGCAGGATGCTGATTTGATTATGTTTATTTACCGCGACGAGGTCTACAACGAGGAGAGCCCCGACAAGGGGACGGCGGAGATCATCGTCGCCAAGCAGAGGAACGGCCCCATCGGGACGGTGCGCCTGACCTTCCTTGGCAAGTACACCCGCTTCGAGAACCACTCACCGGAGACGGCGGGGGCGGGGGCCTATCTGTGAGCCGCCCGCTCCGGGCACTCGTCGACCTCGGGGCCCTGGCTTACAACCTGCGGAGGGTCCGCGAGGCCGCCCCGGGCCGGCGGGTCATCGCCATCGTCAAGGCCGACGCCTATGGCCACGGGCTTCTCGCGGCCGCCGATGCCCTGGCCGGTGCGGACGCCTACGGCGTTGCTGCCCTGGAGGAGGCCCTGCGGTTGCGCGCGCATGGCGTGCGCGTGCCGGTGCTCCTGCTCGAGGGCTTCTTCGAGGCCGGAGAGCTGGACGCCATCGCCCATCACGGCGTGGACGTCGCGATCCACCACCCCTGGCAGATCGAGGCCCTGGAGTCGGTGCGGCTCGAGTCCCCGGTCCGGGTGTGGGTCAAGCTCGACACCGGGATGCTCCGGCTGGGCTTCGCCCCGGGGCAGGCGCGCGCCGTGCGCGACCGGCTGCGGGCGAGCCCCAACGTCGCCTCGCCGGTGCGGTTCATGACCCACCTCGCTATGGCAGACGACCCCGCCGCGCCCGGCACGCCGCGTCAGCTCGAGCGGCTCGGCGCGGCGCTCTCCGGACTGGAGGCCGAGGCGAGCGTCGCCAACTCGGCGGGTGTGCTCGCCTGGCCCGAGAGCCACCGGGAGTGGGTCCGGCCGGGCATCATGCTCTACGGTGCCTCGCCCTTCCCGGGGCGGGTCGGTGCGCAGGACGGGCTTCGCCCCGTGATGACCCTGGAGACCCGCCTGATTGCGGTCAGCCGGGCTGTGGGGGGCGAGGCCGTTGGGTACTCGGGGACCTGGGTTTGCCCCGAGGACATGCCCCTGGGGGTCGCTGCGGTCGGCTACGGGGACGGCTACCCCCGCCACGCGCCGTCGGGTACGCCGGTGCTGGTGAACGGCGTGCGGGTGCCGCTGGTCGGCCGGGTCTCCATGGACATGGTGACCCTGGACCTGCGTTCCGTGCCCGATGCCCGGCCGGGGGACCGCGTGGTCCTCTGGGGCGAGGGTCTGCCGGTGGAGGAGGTGGCCGAGGCCGCCGGGACCATCGCGTACCAGCTCCTCTGTGGGCTGACAACGCGGGTGCCACGCCTCGGTACCGGTCAGGGTGGCACGGACGCTCATGCCGCCTAAGGACCGCCGCGTCTACCAGTGCCAGGCCTGCGGGGCGGAGCAGCCCAAGTGGGCCGGGCAGTGCCCCGACTGCGGGGCCTGGAACTCCCTCGTCGAGGCCCTGGCCCTGCCCCGCAAGGCCGCCTCGGGAGGGTGGGCGGGCGCCGCGGAGGGGGGCGTACTCGACCTCGCCAGCGTCGAGCAGAACGAGGAAGGCCGCCTGCCCACCGGCTTCGACGAGCTCGACCGGGTGCTCGGGGGCGGCCTCGTCGCCGGGTCGGTCGTGCTCATCGGCGGCGACCCGGGGATTGGCAAGTCCACCCTGCTCCTGCAGGCCCTCACCTCGGTCGCCGAGCGCCACGGCGTGCCGGTGCTCTACGTCACCGGCGAGGAGTCGCCCCAGCAGGTGCGGCTGCGGGCCGACCGCCTCGGCCTCGGCGTCGCCGGCGTGCGCCTGCTGGCCGACATCGAGGTGGACCGCATCCTCGCCGCCGCCCAGCGCGAGCGGCCCCGGGTGGCGGTGGTCGACTCGATCCAGACCGTCTATTCCGAGCAGCTCCCCTCGGCTCCCGGCAGCGTCAGCCAGGTGCGGGAGAGCGCGGCGCGCCTGGTGCGCTTCGCCAAGCAGACCGGCACCGCCGTGCTCCTGGTCGGCCACGTGACCAAGGAGGGGACCATCGCGGGGCCCCGCGTGCTCGAGCACATGGTGGACACCGTCCTCTACTTCGAGAGCGACCAGGGCAGCCGCTTCCGGGTCGTGCGGGCGTTCAAGAACCGCTTCGGCGCGGCCAACGAGCTCGGGGTCTTCGCCATGACCGACCGCGGGCTGCGGGAGGTAGGCAACCCCTCGGCGATCTTCCTCTCGCGCCACGACTCGCCGGTCGCCGGCAGTGTCGTGATGGTGACCCGCGAGGGCAGCCGGCCGATGCTGGTCGAGGTCCAGGCGCTGGTGGACGAGAGCCACCTCTCCACCCCGCGCCGGGTGGCGGTCGGCCTCGACCCGAGCCGGCTCGCGATGCTGCTGGCGGTGCTGCACCGCCACGGTGGGGTCGCGACCTACGACCAGGACGTGTTCGTCAACGTGGTGGGAGGCGTGCGGGTCACGGAGACGGGGGGCGACCTGGCCGTGCTGCTCGCGGTGCTCTCGAGCCTGCGCAACCGGCCCTGGGCCGGCGACCGCGTGGTGTTCGGGGAGGTGGGCCTCGCCGGGGAGGTGCGCCCGGTGGTGGGGGGGGAGGAGCGGCTGCGGGAGGCCGCCAAGCACGGTTTCCGCCTCGCCGTCGTGCCGAAGGCCAACGCCCCGCGGCGTCCGCCCGAGGGCATCGAGGTCGTCGCCGTCACCCGGCTGCAGGAGGCCCTGGACGCGCTCTGACGCCCGCCGGTCAGGGCTCCGCTCGACGGGGACGGCGCACGCGCACCGACGGGTCGATGCGCACCGTCTTCACGCCGTTTGGCGTGGTCTGCAGGATCTCCATCGCGTGCCCGTCCAGACGCAGGCTGGTGTCGGGGTCGGGGATCGTCTCCAGGTACTCCAGGATCAGGCCGTTCAGGGTCTTCGGGCCGTCCGTGGGCAGGTCCCAGCCGAGGGCGCGGTTGAGGTCGCGCACGCCGATGCCGGCGTCGACGAGGAGCCTGCCGTCGGGCTGCGGCACGATCTCCGGCGTGTGGTCGCCCGGGTCGGTGGTGAATTCGCCGACCACCTCTTCCAGGATGTCGTCGAGCGTGACCAGCCCCTGGACGTCGCCGTACTCGTCGACCACCAGCCCCAGGCGCTCGCGCCGGCGCTGGAAGTGCAGGAGCTGGACCGCGAGGGGCGTCCCGCTCGGGATGAAGTAGGGCGCGACCGCGAGGGTCCGGAGGGATTCCCGGGTGAGCTCGCCGCGGTCGAGGAGCGCGAGTGCCCGGCGCAACTGCAGGATCCCCACGACCCGGTCCACGTCGCCGTCGAAGAGGAGCACCCTGGCGTGCTGACAGCGCAGCAGCCGCTCGCGGATCTCCTCGATCTCCGCTTCGAGGTCGATCCCCATCATCTCGGTGCGGGGGACCATGATGTCGTCGACCGTGACGTGCTCCAGGTCCAGGATCCCGAGCAGCATCGTGCGGTGGCGCTGGGGCAGGATGGCGCTGGCCTCGTTCAGCACCGTCCTGAGCTCCTCGCGGCTGAGCGGTTGCGACTCGAGGGTCTCGCGCGAGAGTCCGAGCAGGCGCAGCAGGCCCGTCGAGGTCGCGCTCACCAGCCACACGACCGGGTAGAAGAGCTTCTGCAGGGGGGTCAGCACGTAGGAGGCGGCGAAGGCGACCCGCTCGGGCGCGAGCGCCGCGAGCGTCTTCGGGGTGACCTCGCCGAAGACCAGGATCACGAGCGTCAGGACGACCGTCGCCACCGCGATGCCGGCCTCGCCGAAGAGCTCGATGCCGATCACGGTCGCTATCGCCGAGGCCAGGACGTTGACCGAGTTGTTGCCCACCAGGATCAGCCCGATCAGCCGGTCCGGGCGGGCGAGGAGCGCGCTTGCGCGCCGCGCGCCGGGGTGGCCGCTCTTCTCCAGGTGGCGCAGCCGATAGCGGTTGAGTGCCATCATCCCGGTCTCGGAGCCGGAGAAGAAGGCCGACATCAGGACCAGCAGGACGAGGACGGCGAAGAGCGCCCCCAGGGAGAGGTCAGACAACGGTGGCGGTGCCTCCGATCACTTCAGCCGATCACTTCAGCGCTTGAGCACCAGCTCCAGCACGAACTTGCTGCCGAAGTAGGCGAGCATCAGCGCGAAGAACCCGCCGAGACTCCAGCGGATGGCGACCCGGCCGCGCCAGCCGAAGCGCCAGCGGCCCCAGAGCAGGATGCCGAGGATGACCCAGGCGATGACCGAGAGCACGGTCTTGTGGGCCAGGTGCTGCCCGAAGAGGTCCTCGACGAACATCGCCCCGCTGACGATGGCCGTGGTGAGCATGAAGAAGCCGGCGGCGATGAGCTGGAAGAGCAGCGTCTCCATGGTCTGCAGCGGCGGCAGGGCGCGGACCGCGCCCCCGAGGCGCCTGCGCCGCAGCTGGTGCTCCTGGAACGCGAGGACGACCGCCTGCACGGCCGCCACCGACACCAGGGCGTAGGCGATGACTGCGAGCACCAGGTGGATCTCGAAGCCGAATCCCCGTCCGAGGGCGACCACCCGGCTGCTCGGGAAGGCGAGCGCGAGTGCGGCGCTCGTCGCCGCCAGCGGCAGGCCGACGAAGAAGAGGTTCTCGAGCGGCTGCCCCAGGCTCGCGATGACGATGATCGCGGCGATGACCCAGGCGAAGAGCGACGCCGCGTAGAAGAAGCCGAGGTTCAGCCCACCCGGCACGAAGACGGCCTGGGACAGGACCACCCCGTGCAGGACCACCGCGAGGGCGGCGAGCGCGAGGGCCTGGGGCTTTGCCTGGGGGTCCGGAACACCCTTGACGATGGGGATGGCCAACCGGGCGGTGGCGACCAGGTACAGCAGGACGGTACTCACACTGAATACGACAGGTAACATGGCGTGGTGGTCCGGGGCGGCGGCGCCGGGCCATCATGGCACAATAACCCTCCGGTATTGAAGGGGAAGCCCACGTGTTCGAAAGCCTGACCGAGCGCCTGACCCGCACGCTGAAGAACCTGAGGGGGCAGGGGCGCCTCACCGAGGACAACATCCGCGACACCCTGCGCGAGGTCCGCATGGCGCTCCTCGAGGCGGACGTCGCGCTCCCCGTGGTGAAGGAGCTCGTGGAGCGGGTGCGGCTGCGCGCCCTCGGCCAGGAGGTCATGGAGAGCCTCACGCCTGGCCAGGAGCTCATCCGCGTCGTGCGCGACGAGTTGATCGCGGTGATGGGCGAGGCGGGGGAGGGTCTGGACCTGAGGGCGCGGCCGCCGGCCGTCCTCCTGATGGCGGGCCTGCAGGGCTCGGGCAAGACCACCACGGTGGCGAAGCTCGCCCGCTGGCTGAAGGAGCGCAAGAAGAGCGTGATGGTGGCGAGCACGGACGTCTACCGGCCGGCCGCCATCGAGCAGCTCGCCGTCCTCGCCCGCGAGGTGGGCGCCCAGTTCCACCCCTCCCACGCCGGCGAGGACCCGGTCGCGATCGCCACCCGGGCGGTGGGCGACGCCAAGCGCAGGATGCTGGACGTGGTCCTCCTGGACACCGCCGGGCGGCTGCACGTGGACGAGGGGATGATGGAGGAGATCCGCCGCATCCACGCCGCCGTGGACCCGGTGGAGACGCTGTTCGTGGTGGACGCCATGAGCGGTCAGGACGCCGCGCGGGCGGCGAAGGCCTTTCACGACGCCCTGCCGCTCACGGGGGTGGTCCTCACCAAGGCGGACGGCGACGCGCGCGGCGGCGCCGCGCTCTCGGTGCGCCACGTCACCGGCAAGCCCATCAAGTTCATCGGTACCGGCGAGAAGACCACGGCCATCGAGCCCTTCTACCCGGACCGCATCGCCTCGCGCATCCTCGGCATGGGCGACGTGCTCGGGCTCATCGAGGAGGTGGAGCGCAAGGTCGACCGGGAGCAGGCGGCGAAGATCGCCACCAAGCTCAAGACCGGCAAAGGCTTCGACCTCGCGGACTTTCGCGATCAGCTGCGCCAGATGAAGGGCATGGGCGGGCTGTCCGGCCTGGTGGACAAGCTGCCGGGCATGGGCAACCTGCCCGCCGAGGTCAAGGCGCAGGTGAACGACCGGGAGCTCCTGCACGTGGAGGCGATCATCAACTCCATGACCCCCCAGGAGCGCCGCCACCCCGGCGTCATCAACGGCTCGCGCCGCAAGCGGATCGCCGCGGGCTCCGGGACCCAGGTCCAGGACGTCAACCGCCTGCTGAAGCAGTTCACGCAGATGCAGAAGATGATGAAGCGCATGGGCAAGAAGGGTGGGCTCGCCGGCCTGCTCCGGGGCATGCGCGGACGGATGCCCCCCCCGGGGGCGTTCCCCGGGTAGCGCCGCGACGGAACGGGCGCCTTCCAATCCGGGCCAGGATCGGTAGAATACTCGTCTTTTCGGCCGGCCCGGGACATAGCGAGACGCATGGTTACGATTCGACTCAGCCGCAGCGGCGCGCACAAGCGGCCCTTCTATCACGTGGTGGTCACCGATTCCCGCAACCGCAGGGACGGTGGCTTCATCGAGCGCGTCGGGTTCTTCAACCCGATCGCCGCCAGCCAAGAGGTCTCGTTCCAGGTCGACGCCGACCGGTACGCCTACTGGGTCTCGAAAGGTGCCCAGGCCTCCGCGCGGGTTGCCCAGCTCGTCAAGCAGCAGCCGGCCGCCGCGACCCCCGCGTAAGGGGCCCGCGCTCGAGCCGCCGCCCGACCGGGGCGGGGGCCTTGGTGCCGCGGTCCCGGACCCGGGCGACCTGGTCGAGCTCGGCCGCGTGGCCGGTGCGCACGGGGTGCTCGGGTGGGTCCGGGTGGTGTCGTGGTGCGAGCCGCCGGAGAACCTGCTGGGGTACCCGTCGTGGTACCTGTGCCGCGGCGGGCGGTGCAGTCTGTGGCGGGTGCGGGACGGCCGCGCGCACGGCAAAGGCGTGGCTGCCTGGCTGGAGGGCTGTGAGGACCGCGACCGGGCCCAGGCGCTGGCGGGCGCCACGGTGGCGGTACGCCGGGCCGAGTTGCCCGACCCCGGCGAAGGTGAGTACTACTGGGCGGACCTGATCGGGCTCACGGTGGTGAGCGCGGCAGGCCAGGAGCTCGGCCGGGTGGCGGCACTGATGGCCACCGGGGCCAACGACGTGCTGGTGGTACAGGGCGAGCGGGAGCGGCTGATACCGTTTCTGCCCGGCTCGGTGGTGCAGGAGGTGGACCTGGCGGCGCGGCGTGTCCGGGTGGATTGGGACCCGGACTTCTGAGCGCCATGCACATCGGCGTCGTCACGCTGTTTCCGCCGATGTTCGAGGCCGTCACCGGTTACGGTGTCAGCGGCCGGGCGGTGAAGGAGGGGCGGCTGCGCGTCGACCTCTGGAACCCGCGGGATTTCACCCGCGATCGCCACCGGACCGTGGACGACCGGCCCTACGGCGGAGGGCCGGGGATGGTGATGCTCTACGACCCGCTGGTGGCCGCGATCGAGGCGGCGCAGGCGGGGGTGGAGGGCGCCCGGGTGCTCTACCTGAGCCCCCAGGGCCGGCGGCTCGACCAGGACGGTGTGCGGGAGTTGGCGGAGCGGCCCGGCTTCGTGCTGGTGGCGGGGCGCTACGAAGGCATCGACGAGCGGGTCGTCGATGCGGTGGTCGACGAGGAGTGGTCGATCGGGGACTATGTCCTCTCGGGCGGCGAGCTGGCGGCCATGGTCGTCATCGACGCCGTGACGCGCCTGCTGCCGGGCGCCCTCGGCCACGAGGACTCGGCGCGGGAGGACTCGTTCGCCGACGGATTGCTGGACTACCCGCACTACACCCGGCCCGAGGTGGCCGGGGACCGGCAGGTGCCGGCGGTGCTGCTGAGCGGTGACCACGGTGAGGTGCGTCGCTGGCGCCTGAAGCAGGCCCTCGGACGCACGTGGCAGCGGCGCCCCGACCTGCTGGCGGGGCTGGAACTGGGTCCGGAGCGCCGGGCCTTGCTGGAGGAATTCATCCGCGAACGGCGCGAGTGGGCCGGCGCGGGGAGAGAGGACGCAGGAGGACCGGAGCGATGAGCAACCTCGTCGAGATGATCGAGCGGGAACAGATGACCCGCGAAGTGCCCGACTTTTCCCCGGGCGACACGGTGATCGTGCACGTCAAGGTGAAGGAGGGTGCCCGCGAGCGCCTGCAGGCCTTCGAGGGCGTGGTCATCGCCAAACGCAACCGCGGCTTCAACTCCTCGTTCACCGTGCGCAAGGTGTCCCACGGCGAGGGTGTCGAGCGCACCTTCCAGACCTACAGCCCGGCCGTCAACGACATCGTGGTGAAGCGCCGCGGTGACGTCCGCCGTGCGAAGCTCTATTACCTGCGCGACCGCCGCGGCAACGCGGCGAAGATCCGCGAGAAGGTGTAACCCCGGAGGGACGCCGGGCATACGTCCCTCGGGCCTCGCCGGGCGCCGTCCGTGGCCTCGGGTGGCCCCGGGCGACGGCACCGGGGAACGGCCTCGAGGGCGGAGGCAGTCATCGTTTCCGAGCCGTCCGAACCGGTGGTTGCCACCCCGCTGCCCGGCCCCGGGGCCCGTCTGGGGCTTCGGATCCGGGACGGGCGGCTGACGGGCGTCGACCTGCTCGGACCCTCGGCGGCGCTGCGGGCGCCGGCGGGGGGCTCCCCGGCCGCCGAGGTGGCCCGTCAGCTCGCCGCCTACTTCGCCGACCCTGGCTTCCCCTTCGACCTTCCCCTGGAGACCGGCGGCACAGCGTACCAGCGCCGGGTGTGGGAGGCGCTGCGCGCGGTCCCCTTGGGCGCCCAGGTGACCTACGGGGCCCTGGCCCGGGCGGTCGGCGGCAGCGCCCGCGCGGTCGGGGGGGCCTGCCGCGCGAACCCGATCCCCATCGTCGTCCCGTGCCATCGGGTGGTCGCGGCCTCCGGGCTCGGTGGCTACCTGGGCGGCGGCGCAGGGTCGGGCTCGGCCGAGGCCCTCGCCGTGAAGGCCTGGCTTCTCTCCCACGAGCGCCGGTGAGCGGTCTTCCGCGCGAGGCCGACGCGGCCCTGGTGGACCAGTTCCTGGACGCCCTGTGGATGGAGCGCGGGCTCTCCGCCAACACCCTGGCGGCCTATCGCAGCGACCTCCTGGCGCTCGCCGGGTGGTTGGCCGGGGAGGGGCTGGACCTCGTCTCGGCCGGCCGCGCGCAACTCCTCGAGTACCTGGCGAGCCGCGAGGGCGCACGGGTGCGCACCACCGCCCGCCGGCTCTCGGCGCTGCGCCGCTTCTATCGCCACCTGGTGCGGGTGCGGACGCTTCCGGAAGACCCCACGGCCCTCATCGAGGGCCCGCGTCTCGGCCGCCCGCTGCCCGACGCCCTCACCGAGACCGAGGTCGAGGCGCTGCTCGGTGCCCCGGACGTCGCCACGGCCCTGGGGGTCCGCGACCGGACCATGCTCGAGCTCCTCTACGCCACCGGACTGCGCGTATCCGAGCTGGTCGGGCTGCATCGGCTGCGCGTCAACCTCCGGCAGGGGGTGGTCCGGGTCATGGGGAAGGGGAGCAAGGAGCGCCTGGTGCCCTTCGGCGAAGAGGCGAGCGAGTGGATCGAGCGCTACCTGGGCACGGCGCGAGAAGAACTGCTCGGGGGACGGGAGAGCGAGGCGCTCTTCGTCACCGAGCGCGGCGGCGGGATGACCCGTCAGGCGTTCTGGTACCGGATCAAGCGCTACGCGCGCGAGGCCGGGCTCCGCAAGCGCCTCTCTCCCCACACGCTCCGGCACTCCTTCGCCACGCACCTCCTGAACCACGGTGCTGACCTGCGCGTGGTGCAGCTCCTCCTCGGGCACCGGGACATCTCGACCACCCAGATCTACACCCACGTGGCCCGCGAGCGTCTGCGCCAGCTCCACGCGAAACATCACCCGAGAGGTTAGGGCCGCGCGGCGGGACACCAGGTCGGCCACGGTGCCGGAGGTCCCGGAGGTCCCGCCGGAGGTTCCCGGTACGGCCTCGCGGGACACGCCGTGAATACGTCCCTGTAGGCTCGTATGCCGCCGTCCAGGCGGCATACGGTCCCGCGAAACCGCACCGGGACCTCCGGGCGCGTCGGCCCACTCGCTGCTTGGCGATCCGGCCGGTCCGTCCCCACGGAGTCTTGCCGGGCAAGGGGGCGGCTTCTATAGTCCGGAAGGTCCGAGGACACCGATGACCGCCCCCAAAGGCCCCAGCCCGCCCCACCCCGCTGTCCCCGAGGCGCGCCTGAAGCTCGGGTGGGTGCTCGCGGAGCTGCACGCCGACGGCCTCATCAGCCGGGCCCAGTTCGACCAGCTGGTGTACGCCGCCCAGCGCTCGGCCGCGGAGGAGACCCACCCTCTGGTGGTCATCTCCGAGCAGGGATGGACGAGCCCGGCCTCTCCCCCGGTGAAACTCGACCTCGAGCACCTCACGCGCTGGCTCGCGGAAAAGGTCGGCCTGCCCTACCTGCGCATCGACCCCCTGAAGATTGACGTGGGCGTGGTGACCGAGGTCGTCTCACTCGCCTACGCGAGCCGGTTTCACTTCCTACCCGTGGGCGTGCGCAACGGTCGGCTGACGGTGGCCACCGCCGAGCCGTTCGTCACCCGCTGGATTGACGAGCTCGCACGGATCCTGCGCATGGAGGTCGACCGGGTCGTCACCAACCCCCTCGACGTCGCACGCTACCGGGACGAGTTCTACCGCCTGAGCCGGTCCATCACCGGCGCAACCCGCAGCGGCGCGGCCGCGCCGCTGACCACCATCGGAAACTTCGAGCAGCTGGTGGAGCTCGGCAAGGGCGGCGAGCCCGACGCCAACGACCAGCACGTGGTGCGGGTGGTGGACTGGCTCTTGAAGTACGCCTTCGAGCAGCGTGCGAGCGACATCCACCTGGAGCCGCGGCGCGACGCGGGCCGGATCCGGCTGCGCATCGACGGTGTGCTGCACCTGGTGCACGAGTTGCCGCCGCCCGTGCTGGCGGCGGTGACGAGCCGCCTGAAGGCCATTGGCCGGATGGACGTGGTCGAGCGTCGCCGGCCCCAGGACGGGCGGGTCAAGACCAAGTCCCCCGACGGCAAGGAGATCGAGCTCCGGCTCTCGACCATGCCGACGACCTTCGGCGAGAAGCTGGTCGCCCGGATCTTCGACCCCGAGGTGCTGGTCCGCGGCTTCGCGCGCCTGGGGTTCTCCGACCACGACCGGCGGCGCTGGGACTCGATGGTCTCCCAGCCCCACGGACTGATCCTGGTGACCGGGCCGACCGGCAGCGGCAAGACCACGACGCTGTACTCGGCGCTGAAACAGCTGGCCCGCCCCGAGTACAACGTCTGCACCATCGAGGACCCGATCGAGATGGTGGACCCGGCGCTGAACCAGATGCAGGTCCAGCACAACATCGGGCTCGACTTCGCGGCCGGGGTGCGCACCCTGCTGCGCCAGGACCCCGACATCATCATGGTCGGCGAGATCCGGGACCTGGAGACCGCCGAGACGACCATCCAGGCGGCCCTCACCGGCCACCTGGTGCTCTCCACCCTGCACACCAACGACGCGCCCTCGGCGCTCACGCGCCTGCTCGACCTCGGCGTGCCGCCCTATCTCATCAACGCGGCGCTGCTCGGGGTGGTCGCCCAGCGCCTCGTGCGCACGCTCTGCCCGCACTGCAAGCGGCCCGCGCCGATCGACCCCAACGAGTGGCAGGCCCTGGTCACGCCGCTCAAGGCCCGGCGCCCCGAGACGGGCTTCGGCCCGGTCGGCTGCGACGAGTGCCGGCGCACGGGCTTCCGCGGGCGCAGCGGGCTCTACGAGATCCTCACCATGAGCGACGGTCTGCGCCGCCTGGTGACGGCCTCGACCGACCTGCCCGCGCTGCGCGCCGAGGCGCTGCGCGAGGGGATGCGGCCCCTGCGCATGAGCGGCGCGCTCAAGGTGAAGGCCGGCTTCACCACCCCGCAGGAGGTGTTCGCCGTGGTCTCGGCGGACGACCCGGTGGAGCCGCCACCCAGCGAGTGAGCCGGTGTCGGCGTGGGCCTTGCCAAGGTGCCCGGAGGTCCCGGTGCGGTTTCGCGGGACCGTATGCCGCCTGGACGGCGGCATACGAGCCTACAGGGATGTATTCACGGCGTGTCCCGCGAGGCCGTACCGGGCACCTCCGGGGGACCTCCGGAGCACCTCCGGGGGGCCTCCGGATCCACCGGAACCACCGGAACCACCGGCACCGCCGGGACCGTGCCGGGTCCTGCTCCCACAGGCCCCATTGATCCGGACCGGGTGAGCCTCTAGCCTCTGCGCTCCACTCAACACCGCTACGCCGAGGAGTCCCACGCCGATGAACCTGCGCCACACGCTCGCGCTCTCGCTGCTCGCCTGCCTGCCGGCAGCCCTCTCCGCCCAGGACGTGGTGCCCCCCGCCATCACCCAGGCGCTCGTCAACCTGGTGCCGGGAATGGCGCCGACGAGTGTGCGGCCAGCCCCCGCGGCCGGACTCTACGAGGTGGTCTACGGTCCGGAGGTGGTCTACATCACCGCCGACGGCGCCCACCTCGTGAAGGGCGACCTGATCGACGTGAAGACTCAGGACAATCTCACCGAGGACCGGCGATCGGGGGCGCGCCTGCAGGCCCTGGAAGACCTCGGCGAGTCCAGCATGATCGTGTTCGGCCCGAAGGACGCGAAGCACACGGTCACCGTCTTCACCGACATCGACTGCCCGTACTGCGTGAAGCTGCACCAGGAGGTCGCGGAGTTGAACCGGCAGGGGGTCAAGGTGCGCTACCTGGCCTACCCGCGCGCGGGTCTCAACTCGGCCGGGTACCGCAAGACCGTCTCGGTCTGGTGTGCGCCCGACCGCAACCAGGCCCTCACGGACGCCAAGAGCGGCAAGCCCGTGCCCGAGAAGTCCTGCGAGAACCCGGTGGAAGACCACTACACGATGGGGCAGATGCTGGGCATCAACGGCACGCCGACCCTCGTCCTGGACGACGGCCGGATCGTGCCGGGCTATGTGCCGGCGGCCCGCCTGGTGCAGGCGCTCCAGTCGGCCAAGGCCCAGCAGGCCCCCAAGGCCGGCAAGTGACGTCCGCTCCGGGGCCGCGCCCCGCCGCCTGACGAGGCGGCGGGTGTGCGGCCCCCGGGGTCAGGGGGCGAGCTGCGCCGAGCGCAGGCGCAGGGTAATGGGGGTGTCGTCGGAGTCCCGGTGCTCGATGCGCGCCGGCAGATACCGAAGCTCGGGCGCGGCCCAGACGGTGGTCTTGCGGTCGTCGCCCGCGGACCGGGAGATGCGGACCGTATCGAGCTTCCCGAGCGCGGTCTCGACCCGCTCCTGGCCCTCGCGCTTCACGACGTAGGTCTTGATCTTTCCCCGCTCGGCGAGCTGCAGCCGGATCTCGGGGCGATTCGCGGCCAGTTCCTGCATCAGCGCCAGGACGTAGACCATCCCGTCGAGGGTGCCCGGAGCGAGCGTCAGTTCGACCGTGCGGTCGCGGTACCTGCTCACCGCCTTGAGTGCCGTCCAGTCGAAATCGATGGCTGCCTTGCGTGCCCGTGGGCCGCTGCGCTCGAAGCGGTACTGCAGGGGCTGGGGACGGCCCGAGTCGTCGAGCGTGAACACGCTGTGCTCCCGGCGCTCCCCGTCGAGGACGAGCGAGGCGAGCCCCACGGGCCGGGTCTGGGACTGGAACCGGGAGCGCCCGGCCGACTCCGGCTCGAGCGTCCAGCGGGTCTCACCGACGGTCACGCCGTAGGCGATGACGTCGTAGGTGGCCGAGAACCGCTCGGGCAGGCCCGAGGTATTCGCCAGCGAGGCCCCCGCGCCCAGGCTGAGCACGACCGCCAGCGCCCACCGCCAACGTCTGTTCAAGCTTCCGCCCGATTCCATCGCCAACGCGCTTCACTCCTCTCACGGTGCCCGGCCCGTTCCCGGCGCACCCCATTGAACGCGCAGAGCGGGGCCGGAATCAATGGGACCGGGTCTGCTACACTGCCCGGTGCCCGAAGGCTAGACCGTCGCCCGAGCGCACCTTGGCCCCTGCGTCCTCCCCTCTGCCTGATTTCTCGCGTGCCCGCGTGGTGGTGGTGGGCGACGTCATGCTCGACCGCTACTGGTACGGCGCGACCGAGAGGATCTCTCCCGAGGCTCCTGTCCCGGTGGTCCACGTGCAGGACGTGGAAGACCGTCCGGGTGGGGCGGCCAACGTCGCCCTCAACGCGGCGAGCCTCGGCGCTGCGGTCACCCTCGCGGGGTTGACCGGCGACGACGAGGCGGCCCGCACGCTCGCCGCGCTCGTGGCGGCGCGGGGGGTGGATGCCCGCCTGGAGCGGCGCGCCGGCCGGCCCACGGTGACCAAGCTGCGGGTGCTGAGCCGCCACCAGCAGCTGATCCGCCTCGACTTCGAGGAGCGGGTCACGGGTGAGGGCATCACCGTGGCGGAGGACGTGTTGTCCACCCTCCTGGGCCGGACGGGGGTGCTCGTCCTCTCGGACTACGGCAAGGGCACGCTCGCCGACCCGCAACCGCTGATCGCCGCGGCCCGGCGCCTGGGCCGACCGGTGGTGGTGGACCCCAAGGGGCGGGACTTCGCACGCTACCGCGCTGCCACCGTGGTCACGCCGAACCTCGCGGAGCTCGAGGCCGTGGTGGGAGGCTGCCGGGACCTCGGTGAGCTGGTCGCGAGGGGCGAGCGCCTGCGAGAAGACCTCTCGCTCGACACCCTGCTCGTCACCCGCAGTGAGCACGGCATGACCCTGCTGCGCGCAGGCGCAGCGCCGCTGCATCTCGCCGCCAACGCACGCGAGGTCTACGACGTCACCGGCGCCGGTGACACGGTGGTCGGGGTTCTGGCTGCGGCGCTCGCCGCTGGCAGCCCCCTGGAGGAGGCCACCACGCTCGCGAACCGAGCGGCCGGGCTGGTCGTCGCCCGGTTGGGGACGGCGAGCGTCACGGCCGCCGAGTTGGCCGCGTCGCTGACCCCTGCGTCCCCGGTGGTGGGCGGCGTCGTCGGCGAGGCGGAGCTCCTCGAGCGGGTCGCCGTGGCGCGGGGGCGGGGCGAGCGCATCGTCATGACCAATGGCTGTTTCGACATCCTGCACGCCGGCCACGTGCGCTACCTGACCGAGGCCCGGGCCCTGGGTGACCGGCTGGTGGTCGCGGTGAACGACGACGCCTCGGTCCAGCGGCTCAAGGGCCGCGACCGTCCCATCAACCCCCTCGAGCGCCGGATGGCCGTGCTGGCGGCGCTGGCTGCGGTGGACTGGGTGGTGCCGTTTTCCGAGGACACCCCGGAGCGGCTCGTCTGCGCGCTCGGACCGGACGTGCTGGTCAAGGGTGGGGACTACCGGCCCGAGGCCATCGCGGGGAGCGCCTGTGTGCGCGCCCGGGGTGGTCAGGTGGTGGTGCTCGGCTACCTGCCGGGGTGTTCCACGAGCGAGGTCGTCGAGGCCATCCTGGGCGCGAATCTGCCTCGTCACGAGGCAGGCTGAGCGGGCGCGGTGGGCTCAACCGGCCCTGCAGGGGCGCCGATGCCTCACACTCCTGCCGAGCGGCTCTACACGGCGCTCATCGTTGGGGCCGCGCCGCTGGTTCTCCTCAACCTCGCCCGGCGCGGCCTTCGCAACCGCGCCTACTGGCGGCGCTGGGGCGAGCGCTTCGGGCGCGGCGCGCTGCCCGAGGACTGCCCGGTGTGGATCCACGCGGTCTCGGTGGGCGAGGTGCAGGCGGCCGTGCCCCTCGTGCGCCGGGTCCTGGAGCGTTACCCGGGGCTTCGGGTGCTGGTCACGACGACGACGCCTACCGGGTCCGAGCGCGTGCGCGCCGCGTTCGGTACCGAGGTCGAGCACGTGTACGCGGCCTACGACCTGCCCGGGGCGGTCGGGCGCTTTCTCGACCGCGTGCGGCCCCGACTCGCCGTGTTCATGGAGACCGAGCTCTGGCCCAACACCCTGCGGCTCTGCGCCGAGCGCGCAATCCCGGTGGTGTTGGCCAACGCGCGGCTCTCCGAGCGCTCGGCCCGGGGGTACGCCCGCTTCCCCGGGGTGGTCGGGCCCATGCTCGGGCGGATCGGCGCCATCGCGGCCCAGGCCCGGCCGGATGCGGATCGGTTCCTCGCCCTCGGGGTCCCCGGGGAGCGGGTGCAGGTCACGGGCAGCTTGAAGTTCGACGTGCCGCTCCCCGCGAGCCTGCGGGAGCAGGCCGAGGCGCTCCGGCGCCAGTGGGGGGCGGACCGCAGCGTCTGGGTGGCGGCGAGCACCCACGAGGGCGAGGAGAAGCGGGTCCTGGAGGCCTTCGACCGCCTGCTGCAGCACTGCCCGGACAGTCTCCTGGTGCTCGTCCCGCGGCACCCGGAGCGGTTCGCACGGGTGCTCGCCCTGGCGCGCCGGATGGGGTTCCGGGTCGTTCAGCGCACCCGTGCGGGCGAGGACGCCACGCAGGCCCAGGTCTTCCTCGGGGACACCATGGGCGAGCTGCCGCTGTTCTTCGCGGCCGCGGACGTCGCCTTCGTCGGGGGTAGCCTCGTGCCCACCGGGGGCCACAACCTGCTCGAGCCTGCGGCCCTGGGCGTCCCGGTGCTCTTCGGCCCGCACGTCTTCAACTTCGCCGAAGTGAGCGGCATGCTCGTGGAGCGCGGGGCAGGCCGCCAGGTGGGCGGTGCGCGGGAGCTCGCGGCGCTGGTCTGTGAGCTCTTCCAGGACCCCGATCGGCGCCACGCCATGGGGGAGAGCGCCCGTGAGGCCGTCGTGGAGAACCGCGGCGCCCTCGAGCGGCTGATGGCCGTTCTGGAGCCCCGCCTGGGGCTCCTCGCCGGCTCGGGGCGCGGGAGCGCCCCGAGCGCGGCCCCCGTCAGTGCTTCAACCAGCCGTTGATGGGCACCAGGTCGTCGGGGGAGAGCGTGCCGGCGGCCTGTTTCAGGCGCAGACCGCCCAGGATGTAGGTGTACTGGGCGTTCTTGTAGTCGCGCTGGGATTCGTAGGTGTTGCGCTGGGCGTTCAGGACGTCCACCGAGGTGCGGGTGCCCACCTGGAAGCCGGCCTCGATCGCCTCCAACGCCTTCTGGGTCGAGGCCAGGGCCTGACGCAGGGCGGCGACGCCGGAGATGCTGTCGATGACGCCGTTGTAGGACTGGCGCGCCTGGCGGTGCGTGCCCCGGCGTGCGGACTCGAGCTGCTCCAGGGCCTGCTGGTACTGGTGGCGGGCCTGCTCGGTCTGGGAGTACGTGAGGCCGCCGCTGAAGATGGGCAGTGTGACCTGCAGTCCGATGGCGTCGGTGTAGTTTCGGCTCGGGCCGCCGATGCTGAGGTCGGTCAGCTTGGGGCTCTCCGACTGGGCGGAGTAGTTCCGTCCTGCGACCAGGTCCAGGGTCGGCAGGTGTCCGGAGGCGCGCCGCTTGATCTCCTCCTGGGCGACCTTCGACGCGTAGGTCGCGGCCGCGACCTGCCGGTTCTCGGCGAGCGCCTTTTCCACCCAGCGCTCCGCGCTGTCCGGGTCGGGCTTGAGGAGGGGCACCTCCTTCGCCAGCGGGGCCAGCTGCTCGTAGTACTCCCCCACCAGCTCGCGCAGGGCCTCGCGGGCGTTCTCCAGGGCGTTGCGGGCGCGGATCTCCTCGGCTACTGCGAGGTCGTGGCCGGCCTTCGCCTCCTCCACGTCGGTGATGGCGATGAGCCCGACCTCGAAGCGCTGCAGGGCCTGGTTGTACTGGGAGAAGAATGCGTCTTTGGTGGTGATGCGGAACTCCAGGTTGTCCTCGGCCGCGAGCACCTCGAAGTAGCGCGCCGCGGCGCTCACGATCAGATCCTGGGCCGCGGAGTCCAGCTCCGCGTTGGCCTGCTTCACCCGGTTGTCGGCCTGTTCCAGCTGGACCCAGCGGTCCCAGCGGAAGACGGGTTGGGTCAGGCTGAGGCCGTAGCCGTTGGTGTTGTAGCGGGCGTCATCGGCGACCATGCCGGTGCGGCCCCGGGCCTTGCGCCGGCCGTCGTTGTACGCGGTCCAGGCCTCCAGGGAGATGTTGGGCAGCAGCGCAGCGCGGGCCTGGGGCTTGAATTCCTGGGCGGCCTTGTTTCCGGCGACCGCTGCGGCGAAGTCGGCGTCGTTGTCGAGAGCGAGCTTGTAGGTCTCGACCAGGTCGATCGCCCCCGCCGCGTTGGGCAGGCCGAGCGCGAGGCTCACCGTCAGCGCGATCACCGAGGGGAGGTGCATTCTGTTTTTCATCCGGCGCTCCCGGTCAATAAGTCGGCATCGTGGGGTCGACGTCCCTGGCCCAAGCCGCCACTCCGCCGTCCAGGTTGATGATGTTCGTGAAGCCGGCCTGCTCGAGGTAACGGGCGACGGCGAGGCTGCGCATCCCGTGGTGGCAGGTCACCACGACCTCCCGTCCCGGGTCAAGCCCTTCGATGGCCGCCGGCAACTGCCGCATGGGCACGAGCCGGCTGTCCGGCAGCCTGCAGATCTGGTATTCCCAAGGCTCGCGAACGTCCAGGAGCAGCGGCCTTGTAGCGACCTTTTCGAGATAGTCCTGAAGCTGGCGGGCCGTGAAGCGCCGCATTCGTGCCTTCCCCTGCGAACCCGCAGTACAGTATATAGCGTTGGGCAAGAGCAGGGCTAGGCAGAAACAACGCGTTTTTTCAGGAAATTACACCCCGCTTCTGAAGCGGTCCCTGCGCAGCCTCCCGCGCCGGGGTGTCTGTCCCCCGTCCTCCGACCCTCTGTGAGGTGGTGCCATGAGCGCTGTCCCCGAGAATTTCCTCAGCCGCACCGCCCGCGTGGACCCGGCGGCGATGCACCCGTTCCCGCGCTCGCGCAAGGTCTACGTGCAGGGCAGCCGGCCTGACCTGCGCGTGCCCATGCGCGAGATCGCGCTCGGCGACACCCCCTCGGTGCTCGGGGCGGAGAAGAATGCCCCGGTCACCGTCTACGACACCTCCGGCCCGTACACCGACCCGGCCGCCCCGATCGACGTCCGGAACGGATTGCCGCGGCTCAGGGCCGCCTGGGTCGAGGGGCGCGGGGACACGCAAGCGCTCCCGGGCCCCAGCTCGGGGTACGGGCGGGAGAGAGCGGCCGATCCGGCGCTCGCGCACCTGCGTTTCGCCGCACCGCACCAGCCCCGGCGGGCCCGGCCGGGGCGCACCGTCACCCAGATGCACTACGCCCGGCAGGGGATCGTCACGCCGGAGATGGAGTTCGTGGCGATCCGGGAGAACGTGCGTCTCGCGGAGTACCGCGACCGGGGGCTCCTCGCGCGGCGCCACCCGGGACAGGGGCTCGGCGCGCGGATCCCGGACGAGATCACACCCGAGTTCGTGCGTGCGGAACTGGCGAGCGGGCGGGCGATCCTCCCCGCGAACGTGAACCACCCGGAGAGCGAGCCCATGATCATCGGGCGCAATTTCCTGGTGAAGATCAACGCCAACCTGGGCAACTCCGCGCTGTCCTCCTCGATCGAGGAGGAGGTCGAGAAGATGACCTGGGCCATCCGCTGGGGCGCGGACACGGTGATGGACCTCTCGACCGGGCCCCACATCCACGAGACCCGCGAGTGGATCATCCGCAACAGCCCGGTCCCCATCGGCACCGTACCGATCTACCAGGCCCTCGAGAAGGTCGAGGGCCGGGCGCAGGAGCTGACCTGGGAGATGTTCCGGGACACCCTTCTCGAGCAGGCCGAGCAGGGGGTGGACTACGTCACCATCCACGCCGGCCTGCTGCTCCACCACGTGCCGCTCACGGCCCGCCGGTTGACCGGGATCGTCTCGCGCGGGGGCTCGATCCTCGCGAAGTGGTGTCTCGCCCACCACCGGGAGAACTTCCTGTACACCCACTTCGAGGAGATCTGCGAGATCCTGGCGGCCTATGACGTGGGCGTCTCGCTCGGCGACGGGCTGCGCCCGGGCTCCATCGCCGACGCCAACGACGAGGCCCAGTTCGGGGAGCTCGAGACCCTGGGGGAGCTCACGCGCGTCGCCTGGAAGCACGACGTGCAGGTGATGATCGAGGGTCCGGGCCACGTGCCGATGCAGCTCATCGGCGAGAACATGGACCGGGAGCTGCGGGACTGCCTCGAGGCCCCGTTCTACACGCTGGGCCCGCTCACGACCGACATCGCGCCCGGCTACGACCACATCACGAGCGCCATCGGCGCGGCGATGATCGGCTGGCTCGGCACGGCGATGCTCTGTTACGTGACGCCCAAGGAGCACCTGGGGCTTCCGGACAAGCAGGACGTCAAGGAAGGGATCATCGCCTACAAGATCGCCGCGCACGCCGCCGACCTGGCGAAGGGCCACCCGGCGGCGCAGTTGCGCGACAACGCGCTCTCCAAGGCCCGGTTCGAGTTCCGGTGGGAGGACCAGTTCAGCCTGTCCCTCGACCCCGACCGGGCGCGTGAGTACCACGACGCGACCCTGCCGAAGGAGGTGCACAAGCTGGCGCACTTCTGCTCCATGTGCGGGCCGCAGTTCTGCTCCATGAAGATCACGCAGGACGTGCGTGAGTACGCCGAGCGCCGCGAGGCCGACGACGACGCGGCGGCCGCCGAGCAGGGGATGCGGGACAAGGCCCGGGAGTTCGTGGAGCAGGGGGCGAAGCTGTACCGGGAGGTGTGAGGCCGCCGCGAGGGGTGGCGGGCTAGGGTGCTGCCGCCAGCTGCGTGGCCACCAGGCCCGCGAAGACCCCGCCACGCGTGACCAACTCCGCGAAGGTGCCGCGCTCCACGATGCGTCCCTGGTCGAAGACCAGGATCCGGGTGGCTTCCCGGACCGTCGACAGGCGGTGGGCGATGATGAACGTCGTGCGGTTGCGCGTCAGCGCCTTCAGTGCCTTTTGCACCCGCGCCTCGGTGGCGGCGTCGAGCGCGGAGGTGGCCTCGTCCAGGATCAGGATGGGGGGGTCCTTCAGCAACGCGCGGGCGATGGCGAGGCGCTGGCGCTCGCCGCCCGAGAGCGTGGAGCCGCGCTCACCCACCAGGGTCTCGTAGCCCCGGGGCTGGCGCAGGATGAAGTCGTGGGCCTCGGCGAGCCGCGCCGCCGCCTCGAGCTCCGCGTTGGTCGCGTCGGGTTTGCCTACCCGCAGGTTCTCCGCGATCGATCGGTTGAACAGCAGGCTCTCCTGGAACACTACACCGATGTTCTGGCGCAGGCTCGCCAGCGTGACCTCGCGGATGTCGACGCCGTCGACGAGGATGCGGCCCGCCGTCGGGTCCCAGACCCGGTGCAGCAGGGAGAGGGCCGTCGTCTTCCCCGCCCCGGTGTGCCCCACCAGGGCGACGGTGCTCCCCGCGGGCACCTGCATGTCCACGTCCGCGAGCGTGAGCCGCCCGCTGCCGTAGGCGAAGGACACCCCCTCGAAGGCCACGTCCCCGCGCACCCGGGGCAGCGCCGCGGCGCCCGGGCGCTCGGCGACGTTCGAGCGGGTGTCCAGAACCTGGAAGAACTCGCGCAGGGCGGGGAGCTGGAAGAACAGGCGCGAGGCGAACCCCATCGCGTGCTCCAGGCGCCCGATGAGCAGGTTGGCGAAGCCCATGAAGCTCACCACCTCGCCGACGGTCGCCTCACCGGCGAGCGTGAGCCAGGTCCCGAGCGCGAAGATGGAGATGACCGCGAGGGTGCTCGCCGCGCGCGTCATCACGCTCACCAGGGCCCACCAGTTCAGCACCGGGAACTGGGCGCGCAGCACCTTCCTCGAGATGTCCGAGAAGTTCCTGGTCTCGGCCTCGTGGCGCACGAAGCTCTGGACCACGACCACGTTGGCCAGCGCGTCGCTCGCCGAGGCGGCGAGCTGGGAGTGCTGGGATTCCACTTCGGATTGCGCCCGCTCCGTGCGCCGGATGACCAGCGTCGTCATGAGCGCGAAGAGGACCACGAGCGCGATCAGCAGGAGCGCGAGGCGCCAGTTCAGGAACAGCGTGAGAGGCAGCAGCACCAGCAGGGTGACGAAGGTCTCCAGGTGCTCCCGGAAGAACGCGAGCCAGAGCCCGAACAGGTGGTCCGCGCCCTGCAGCATCACCTTCAGGAGGCGTCCGGAGTGGATGTCCCCGTGGAAGGCGAGAGGCAGCGCCAGCACGTGCTCGAAGAAGCGCTGCATGGCGCCCAGACGGTTGCGGTGGGCCAGGCGATCGGCGAAGAGCGCGACCAGGATGTTCGCGACGATCCCGGTCAGCCCCACGACCCCCCAGAGGGTGAGCAGAAGGAGGGTGTCGTGCCAGACCTCCCCCCGGGGCCGGCCGGCGATGCCCGCGAGGACGTCCACGACCTTGCCGAACAGGACCGGCTCGGCGAAGTGGAGACTGGCCAGCGCGAGGTTCGCGAGCGCCAGCGTCACCGCAAGGCGGCGCTCGCGGGCGAGCAGCGCGAGCACGCGCCGGTAGACGTTCAGGAATTCCATGGCTCTCCCTCAGCGGCCGAACAGCCGCTCACGAAATGACTCGGTGGCCCCGGGGGTGTGGCGCATGCGGAAGAGCCGGTTGGCGAGCGCCTTGTTGCGGAAGTCGGGCCGCTCACTCTCTTCGAGGAACCGCTCGAAGGTGACGAGGTAGGGCTCGATGCGCTCTCCCGCCTCGCGCTCGGGCGCGGCGACCTGCCGACAGCGCCGCGCGATGAAGTCGTGGGTGGTCCACTGGATGTTCGAGCCGAAGGTCTCGGTCTGCCAGGGCTCGACGCCCTCCGGCGCCATGCCGAGCTCCTCGCGCAGCTCCCGCAGCACCGTCTCCCCGGGGGTTTGTCCCCGGTCGATGCGTCCGCCGGGCACGGCGACGAAGCGGCCGACGAAGGGCTGCTCCTCGCGCAGCAGGACCACCCGGTCATCGGGGGTGGTCGCGAGGATCTGGACCGAGGGCAGGCGGCGGACGGCTTCGAAGGTCGCGGTGCTGCCGTCGAACAGCTCCTGCTCCCACTGGAAGACGTCGAAGAGGACCCCGCTGAAGACGCAGCGGGCGTGGGGCGGAATTCGACTCATGACTCTCTCTACCACAAGGCCCCGCGGAAGTTAAGAAGCGCCCCGGCGAAGCGGTGTACGATAGCGTCTCCCAGGGTCCGAGACCGACCGGAGGCCCCGAGCCCGTGCCCAGCCCCAGACGCGGTGAGCGCGCCGCATCGCTCGCGTTCCTTCTCCTGCCCCTCCTTCTCGGCCTGGTGACCCCGGCCGGGGCACGCGCTGCGGAGTCCGCGGCGCTCTCCGCGGAGCAGATCGAGTCCCGAATCAAGGAGGTCGAGGGCCAGACCGGGCTCGACGACGCGCAGCGGGGAAAGCTCGGGGAGCTCTACCGCCAGGCCCTCTCGCAGCTCGAGGCGGCCAAGAAGAGCGAGTCGCTCGCCGGGAGCTATCGGGCGGCGGTGGATAGCGCCCCCCGGGAGACCCGCGCGATCCGGGATGCGCTGGCGAAGCCGGCGCCGGCGGACAAATCGCCCCTGCCCGCGGGGGTGGGGCCCGATACGCCCCTCCCGGAGCTCGAGCAGCGGTTGGCGCGGCAGAAGGTGGACGTCGCGAGCGTGGAATCGCGCCTCGCGGCCCTCGAGAAACAACTGCAGGAGCAGCAGGGGCGACCGGCGGCCGTCCGCCAGGAGCTGGCCGAGGCCCGGCGGGCCCTCGAAGCGTTGGGTCAGGAGGACCGGGCGTCGGTGCCGGCGGGGGAATCGGCCGTGGCCACCGACGCCCGCAAGGCGCTCCACCAGACCCGTCTCGCTGCACGCAACGCGGAGATCGTGCGGCTCGAGCAGGAGCTTGCCAGCTATCCCGTGCGGCTCGAGCTCCTGACCGCCCAGCGGGACCAGGTGGCCCGGGAGTCCAGTGCCGCCCAGGACGCGGTCCGCCGGCTCGACGAGCTGGTCAATCAGGGCCGCCGGGCCGCGGCCGCCATCGCGGTGCAGCAGACCGCCCGCGCGGAGCAGGCCGCGGAGGCCAAGCACCCCGCGATCCGTCGGCTCGCCGAGGCCAACACCCAATCCGGGGCGGCGCTCGCGGCCCTGACCAGCGAGGCGGAGGAGGTCAACGCCCTGCGCGAGGCGACCGAGACCCGGGTCGCCCAGCTCGAGCAGGACTTCCAGAGCGCCCGGCAGAAGCTCGAGGTGGCCGGCCTCAGTCAGGCCCTCGGCAAGGTGCTCATGGAGCAGCGCAACCGCCTGCCGGACCAGCGCCGCCTGCTGCGGGACGAGGCACCCCCGCTCACCTTGGCGCACGAGCGCCAGCGCCGGCTCGGGGAGGTGGGCCTCGAGCAGGTGCAGGTCGCGGACGAGCGCCGGCAGATCGCCGACGTGGGCCGAGCGGTCGAGCGGACCCTCACCGAGCAGGTGACCGAGGTCCGCGAGAACGCCCAGCGCGAGGCGATCCGGGAGGAGCTTACGCGGCTCCTGAAGGACCGCCAGCAGTTGCTGCAGCAACTCGGCACGGCCCAGGGGGACTACCTGCGCGAGCTCGGGGAGCTCGAGTTCGCTCAGAAGCGGCTCGGAGATACGAGCGCCGCCTTCCGCCAGTTCCTGGACGAGCACCTGCTCTGGATCCCGAGCCAGCACCCGCTGGGCGCGCGCACGCCGGGCGACCTGCTGGCGGCTGTGGGCTGGCTCTTTTCCGTCGAGAACTGGTGGGGCCTCCTGGTGGTGGTCGGCCACGAGCTCGCGGCGGCGCCCGCCCTGGCCGCGTTCACGGCCTTCGGGATCGGGGTGCTCGTGTGGGGTGGGCTCGCCCTGCGCCGGCGGGTCGCCGAGCACTCCGCCCTCGTGGGCAAGCCGAACGCCGACCGGTTCGTCTACACCGTCGAAGGGCTTCTCGACACGCTGATGCTCGCGCTGCCGCTGCCCCTGCTGATGTGGCTGACGGGGAGGGCGCTGCAGTTCTCGCCCGAGGCCACGGATTTCACGCAGGCGGTCGGGTCCGGACTCCGGGGCGGGGCGCCGTTCCTGCTGAACACGAGCGTCTTCCTGCGCCTGTGTTCCCCGGGCGGGGTGGCCGCGGTGCACTTCCGCTGGCCGGACGCGTTGTTGCGCCAGTTGCGCGTCCAGCTCCGCTCGATCGTGACGATCGGCCTGCCGCTCGCGCTGCTCGCCGCGACCTTCGGCACCTCCACGAGCGAGGCATACCGCGCCGGGCTGAGCCGGGTGGCCTTCATGGGGATGATGGTCCTGTTCGCGGTCATCCTGCAGCGACTGCTGCGGCCCGACGGCGCACTGATGCAGAGCTACTTCACGGCGCACCCGAACGGCTGGTTGTTCCGGCTGCGGCGCCTCTGGCCGCACCTGGCGGTCGGGATGTCCCTGGCGCTCGCCCTCATGGCGGCGGTGGGTTACTACTACAGCGCGGGCCACCTCGCGAGGCGGATGGTCGACACCGTCTGGCTCTTCATGGGGGCCGCGGTCGTGCAGAGCCTGGTGGTGCGCTGGCTGACCCTGACCCGCAGCCGGCTCGCGCTGCAGTTGGCGCGTGAGCGCCGGGAGGCGGCGCTGGCAGCCCGGGAGGCGAAGGCGGGCGGAGAGGAGTCTGCGCCGGCGCCCTCGGAGGGCTTTGGGGTCGACCTGGCGGCGGTCGACGCCCAGACCCGCAAGCTGCTGCGCACCGTCATCCTGCTGGCGCTCCCGGTGGGACTCTGGCTCATCTGGGCGGACGTGCTGCCGGCCCTGAATGTCCTCGAGCGGGTCGAGCTCTGGCACCAGACGCTCATCGTCGACGGGCAGGAGAAGGTCGTGCCCGTCACCCTGCAGAGCCTGTTCCTCGCCCTGCTGGTGGGGATCGTGGCGACCGCCGCGGCACGCAACCTGCCGGGGCTGCTCGACCTCGCCATCTTCCGGCACGCCTCCCTGGAGCCCGGGGTTCGCTACGCGATCTCCAAGGCGACCGGGTACGCCATCGCCGCCGCCGGCGCCATTCTCGTATCCGGGGTGCTCGGCCTCAGCTGGTCGCAGGTTCAGTGGCTGGTGGCGGCCCTCGGCGTCGGTCTCGGTTTCGGACTGCAGGAGATCTTCGCCAACTTCATCTCGGGCCTGATCATCCTCTTCGAGCGCCCGGTGCGGGTCGGCGACACGGTGACGGTGGGGGAGCTCAACGGCACGGTGTCGCGCATCCGGATCCGCGCGACGACCATCACCGACTTCGACCGCAAGGAGATCATCGTCCCCAACAAGTCCTTCATCACCGAGCGGGTCGTGAACTGGACGCTCACCGACGCCATCACCCGCGTACGGGTGCAGGTGGGGGTGGCCTATGGCTCGGACCCGGAGAAGGCGCTGCGCGTGGTCCTGTCGGCGGTGCGATCGGTGCCCAAGGTGCGCTCGGAGCCCGAGCCGCGGGTGTTCTTCATGGGCTTCGGAGACAGCGCGCTCGACTTCGACGTCTATGTCTTCGCGAGCGAACTGGCCGACCGCCTGCCGATCGTGAACGACATCCACGTCGCCGTGGAACGGGCCCTGCGGCAGGAAGGCATCGAGATCCCGTTCCCCCAGCGGGACATCCACATCCGCAGCGCACCCTGGGGATTCGACAGCGGCACGCCCGCGGCCCCGGCGCCGGGCCCGTCCCCGGGGCAGCTTGCGCCTGCCCCGCAAAGCCGCTAGCGTACCGGCCGGCCCACCCCAGCGGGACCCGCGAAGTCCCTGCCGCGTCGCCCATGCACCCACGTTTTCGCCTGCTCGGCTTGCTCGCGGACGGCCATTTCCACTCCGGGGAGGCGCTCGGTGCGGCGCTCGACCTGAGCCGCGCGGGGGTGTGGAAACTGGTGCAGTCGCTCGCGGACCTGGGGGTGGAGGTGTCCGCCGTGCCGGGGCGCGGGTACCGCCTGGGGCAAGCCTTCGAGCCTCTCGACGGGGAGCGGATCCTGTCCGACGTCGACCTGGGGGCGCGGGAGCGCCTGGGGCGGGTCGAGGTCCTGCCGACGGTCGATTCCACCAATCGCTTCCTGCAGTCGCTCGGCGCTTCCGGTGTGCCCTCCGGGACGGTGTGCCTCGCGGAGCACCAGTCCGCCGGACGGGGGCGGCGTGGCCGGACGTGGGTCTCGCCCTTCGGCGCGGCCCTCTATCTCTCACTGCTCTGGCGCTTTCCCCTGGCCCCTGCCGCCCTCGGGCCGCTCAGCGTCGCCGTGGGGGTGCTTGTCGCCGAGGCCCTGGAGGACCTGGGGGTAGAGGGTGGCGGCCTCAAGTGGCCGAACGACCTGCTGTGGCGGGGGCGCAAGCTTGCCGGCGTCCTGACCGAGGTGGCGGGGGAGGCGACCGGCCCTGCCCAGGTCGTCATCGGCCTCGGAGTGAACGTCCATCTGCCCCCCGCAGCGGGCGACGCCATCGACCAGCCCTGGGTCGACCTGAGCACGATCCTCGGAGGTCCCGTGGACCGCAACGTCCTGGCGTCGCGCCTGCTGGAGCGGCTCTCCGGCGGCCTCGACCGGTTCTCCCGGGAGGGCTTCGCCCCGTTCCGCGGCGCTTGGGACCGGCTGGACCTCGCCCGCGGGCGCCCGGTGGTGATGACGCTCGGTGAGGGGAGGGTGGCCGGCACCTGCCTCGGCCTCGACGACAGCGGCGCCCTCCTGGTCGAGAGCCAGGGGCGAACGGGGCGTTACCTCTCCGGTGAGGTCAGCCTGAGGCTGCCGGCGTGACCCTGGTCGCCGACATCGGCAATTCCCGCCTGAAGTGGGCGATCGCCGGGGCCGAAGGGCTCCAGGACGCGGGTGCCGCCGAGCACCAGACCGCGGGTCTGGCCCGGACCCTCGAGGACGCCTGGGGGCGGCTGAGGGCACCCTCCCGCGTGGTCGTGGCCAACGTGGCCGGGGAGGTGGCCGCCGGGGTGGTGACCGGCTGGGTGCTCGCGCGTTGGGGCCTCGAGCCGGAGTTCGTGGTGGCGGGCGAGGCCGCGGCGGGCGTGCGCAACGCCTACCCGGAGCCCGAGCGGTTGGGCGCCGACCGCTGGGCGGCGCTGGTCGGGGCGCGGTCGCTGTCCCCGGATGCCGCCTGTGTCGTGGACTGTGGCACTGCCGTGACTGCGGACGCCCTCTCGGCCCAGGGGGAGCACCTGGGGGGGCTCATCCTCCCCGGGCTCGTCCTGATGCGCCGCAGCCTCCTCGCCGGGACGGCCGAGGTGCGACCCAGCGGGGCGGCGGACGTGGCTCTCCTCGCGCGCAACACCTCCGGGGCCGTCCTGGCGGGCACGCTCTACGCCCTGGTGGCTGCCGTCGACCGGATCGCGGCCGACGTCTCGGCGGAGATCGACGGGAAGGTCGAGTTGTTCCTGACCGGCGGGGACGCCGCCTTGCTGTTACCCTTGCTGGGCCGGCGCTGGAGGCACGAGCCGGAGCTGGTGCTCCGGGGGCTTGCGGTCCTGGCCGGCGCCGGGGACTGAACCATGAAGTGGATCCTGTACCTGCTCGTCCTCGCTAACGCGGCCTTCTTCGCCTGGCAGTATCAACTCCGGGCGGCGGTCAGGGCTGCCTCCGAGGCGAGGGAGGCCGCCCGTCCGGCCTACGTGACGCGCCTCGTCCTGCTCTCCGAGGCGCCGGAGAGAGGCGGGGAGCCAGAAGCCCCGGGGGTGTTGGAGAGGGCCGAGGCGCGGCCCGCGCCAGCGAGTCCAGCCGAGGAGCCGAAGCCCGACGGTGTCTCCGGGGTGCGGGAGGTTCCCGCCCCGGTGTCCCCAGTGGTAGACGCTGGTGCGCCTGCTGCGCCTCGCAGCGCCGGGGGCGCGGCTGCCCCGGCACCGGCCGGCGAGGTCCTTCCTCCACCGGCGGCCACTTCGGCGCCAGCGACGCCCGTGGAGGTGTCTCGCGTGGCGGCGTCTCCCGTGACGGCTCCGCTTCCGGCCCCGGCGCCAGTCACGGCGTCGGTCCTCGCCGGCCCAGCGCCCTCCGTGGAGCCCGCTGCAGCCCCGCCTGTGGTGCCGGCGGCCCCGGCCTCGTCACCGCCCTCAACGGGGGAGTCTGCGGGTCTCCCCCCCGGGGAGGCTGCGCTGGACCGAGCGGGGCCCCCGGCGCCGGCCCCGACCGTGACGGAAGTTGCCCAGACTCGCCGCTGCTACCGCGTGGGGCCCCTGGCGGAGGACGCTCCCGTCGATCCCGTGCGGACCTGGCTCGTGCAGCACGGTGGCGAGGTGGAGAGCCGTGTGGAGCAACGCCAGGAGCCGCGCAGCTTCTGGGTCCATCTCCCGCCTGCACCCTCGCCTCAGGCCGCCCGGGAAGCGGCCGACCGCCTGCAGGCCGAGGGGGTGAAGGACGTCATGCGCGTCACCGCCGGGGCGAAGGCGAACGCGATTTCCCTCGGGCTCTACAACCGGCGTGCCGCCGCCGACCAGCGGGTCAGCGAGCTCAAGCGTGCCGGATACGCCGCAGAGGTGGAGACCCGGTTCAAGGAGGTCCGCGAGACGTGGCTCGACGCGACCTTCTCCGAGCCGAAAGAGCCGCCGCGCGAGGTGTTTCGCGCTGCGTTCCCCCAGGTGAAGGTCGTCGACACCGACTGCCGCTGAGACGGAGACCGGGGTCTGGCCCTCCCGCGGTAAATCCTGGCCTGGCCGGGCCGCTAACCCGTGAGGTCGAGCGAGCTCAGCTCAGGGGGATCGATGTCTGCGGCGCAGCCAGTACAGCGGTGGAGCGATAACGCCCGCTTCGGGGGCGACGCCTCCGGTTACGTGGTCCAGGAATTCCGCCCGGACGACGAGGATGTCGAGAACCGGCTCCTCTTCGAGATCTATCAGGCATACGCCGACAATCAGCTGGAAATCCCGGCGGTGCCCGAGTTGGCCGAGCGCATCCGGCGCGCGGTGGACGACGCCTCGAACGGCGCGGCGGAGGTCGCCCGCGTCGTGCAGGCCGACCCCGCCGTGGCGGCGCGGGTGGTGCGGGTGGCGAACAGCGCGGCCTATGCCGGCAAGGCTCCCGCGCGAAACCTGCGCGAGGCGGTCGTGCGCCTCGGCCTGCAGCCGACCCGCGACCTGGTGGTCGCGGTCACGATGCAGCAACTCTTCTCCAACGCCCACGCGGCGCTGCGCCGGCGGCTCCTGGAGCTCTGGCGCCACAGCACCCACGTGGCGGCGGTTACCTTCGCGCTCGCACGCCGCCTGAAGGGAATGGACGCCGAGCGAGCGCTGCTCGCGGGTCTCCTCCACGACATCGGCGCAGCGGTCCTCATCACCCACGCGGGGCGTTGGCCCGAGCTCGCGGACGACCCCGTGAAAATGGACCGGGTCGTGGGCGCCCTGGGGGGCGAGATCGGGGTTCTGGCGCTGTCCCGTTGGGGGTTCGAGGATGACCTGCTCACGGCCGCGCGCGAGGCCGAGTCCTGGCAGCGACAGCCCTCGACCCCGCCCGAGCCCTGCGACGTCGTGCTGATCGCGCAGCTCTACGCCCTGAGCACGCGCGAGAGCGCACCTGCGGGGCTCCCGGCCTTCGAGAGCGTGCCGGCGTACGCGGCCCTCGGCCTCTCCACCATGCCGGTCGGCGACGTCTCTCAGATGCTGCGCGAGGCGCAGCAGGAGATCATGGAACTGCGCCGGCTCCTTCTCGGCTGAACCGGCCTGCTCGACCTGGCCCTACTGGGCCAGGTTGAGGGTGGTCGTCGCCCAGCGGTCGTCGCCCGCGGGGCTCGACACCGGGTCGAGACCACGCCGGTCGAGGAGGTCGCGCAGGAAGCCGATCTCCTCTCCGATCTCGAAGTCGAATCCCTTGCGGTTACCGCCCCGATCGTCGAGCAGCAGGGCATTCAGCATGCGCAGTCCTTCGCGTGTGCCCCAGAGCTCGACGATGCGGTCCATGACGTGGGGGAATCGCCCTGCCAGTCCGTCCCCTGCCTGCGGGGCTCGGTCCCACCGGGGAGCGGAGACGTTGTAGCGCTGCTGGAAGCGGTTCCCTTGCCGCTCGAAGGTGTCGCGGTCTCCCATCGCCCGCAGGAGGTCGAAGAGCATCGTCCACGGCCTCAGGTCGGGCCGGGCGGCGTCGTCCATGCCCACCGCCTGATCCAGGACGTAACGGGCCTCCTCGCGCTGATCGAAGAGCAGGTGGAGCTCGGCCTCGAGCAGCAGCCGGTGCACGGGCCCCTGGCCATCGTCCGTGGCAACCGCCGACGGGGTTGTCGGCGGAGCGGCGTCCGCTGGCGGTGCCGCTGCGCCTGCCGACGCCACGGGCAGCGCGTCCGGCACCGAGAGCCGGGAGGTGGGCTCGGGTGAGGGAGTCGCCTGGCGCTTGCTCGAAGGCTCCTGGGAGCGCGTGGCCCGGCGGATGCTCGAGGGCTCCCCGTGACCCAGGGTCGGAGCGGCTGCGGCGCGAGACCGGGTCCGGACTCCTCCGGCGGTCATGGCCGGAATCGGGAACGCCTCGTCGGAGGTCTCCGGGCGACGCCGGCCCGAGCGTCCGAGCAGATACGCGAGCGGAACCCCGGCAATGGCCAGCAGGCCGAGCGGATACCACGAGCTGGCGTCGAAGCCCGTCTGCGCAGTCCCAGGGTTGGCGGGCGGTGGTGGTGGCGGCGGTGTCGGCGCCGCGGTGGGCACGGAGACGGCGGCGGCGCGTGTTTCGGTCACCTGCGCGTCCAACTGCGCGACCTTTTCGGTCAGCTCCCGGATGCGTGTCTGGGCCGACGTGAGCTGCTCGTTCAACTCGGCGATCGACGCGCCCTGGGATGCGCCGGCTTCGGCCTGCCTGGCGGCGAGCCCCGTTTCTGCGGGGGCGGCCTCGGCCGTCGGGGCCAGGGGCGCCCGGGCTGGCGACTCCCCTGCGGGCAGGGGCACGGTGCCCTTCGCCGGGGCGGCGTCCTTTCGCGTCGAGGCGGCGAGGGGGCTGCCCTGGGGGCCTACCCCGTCCTCCTCCTCGGCGGAGAGGATCCGGAGGCCCCCGCGCGGCGTGGCCTCGCCGGGAGGGGGGACGGTTGGGGACTCGTTCCTGGCTCGTTCCCCCGCCGCCGCGACGGCGGGAAGGGCGTCGGGCACGCGGATGGATGCGCCGAGGGGAAGCCGGTTCGCGTCCCCCTGGGGGAAGACGTCGGGATTCGCGGCGACCACGGTCTCCACCACGCGCCAGCGCTCGGGGCGGTTCGCCTCGGGGTACAGCCGGGAGACGATCCCGTAGAGCGTGTCGCCGCGCTGCACGCGCACGGTCCGGGCACCGAAGACGGTCGCCTCGGTGGGCGCGGCCCGGGGCCGGTTGCGGGCCGGGGTCCGCGAGGCGGCCGTGTCGGCCGCGCCCGTGGCGGCGGGAGGGGCCGTCCGGGCCCGTGGCGGGGCCGGCTCTGCCCGGGAAGGCGCCGCCTGGGCGGGGAGGCGCCCGGCCCACACGGAGGCCGGTGGGTCGAGCAGGAGGGTGTACTCGCGACGCACGGGTGCCGCGCCGGGGCAGTCGGCCGCGAGGACGAACGCGACCACTGGCTCGAGCACCGCGCGTTGGGTGCGGACCCGGAGCAGGTAGCCGCCGTCCCGGGGCTCGAGTGCCACCCGGGCCCTGGGGATGCCGGGGATGCCGCTGTCCGCCGGTGCCGCCTTCACGGAGACGCACCCGGGCTCGACGGTCTCGTCGGCGCCCGCGCGAATCACCGTACTCGCGGAAAAGGGCGCGCCCAGGCGGGACTCTACGGTGAGCTCGCCCAGGCCGAGGGCGAGGGCGCCGAGCGGTGTCAGCCCCAGGACCGCGAGAGACCCGGTAGTGAAGGCGGCGCTTCGAATGCTCGCCGCGACCGGGCGAAGGATGGAGCCCCGGTGCGCCGCGGGCACGGCTGCGGCAGGGGTGTGGTGCAACGAGCTCGGACGTGCTCTGTCGCGGATCTTCATCGGCTTGCGCCACCTGCCGCGACTCCAGGGGAGTCGTAGCCCGGTGGCCTCCCTCCCTCAGCCCGGGCGCGCGGCGGGCCCAGTGCCCGAAACGCATCACCTGCCCTAGCGACTGACACTATGATCCCTTGAACAGTTTCGCGCAACTATCTGAAGACTATGAAAACGAAAAAGGGCCTGCACCCGGGTGCAGGCCCTCGATCATGGCTGGGGGACTAGGATTCGAACCTAGATTGACGGAGTCAGAGTCCGCTGTCCTGCCGTTAGACGATCCCCCAGGAGTGCGGACAGCGGCCCGGGATCAGCGCTTGGAGTACTGCGGGCGCTTGCGGGCCTTGTGCAAACCGACCTTCTTGCGCTCGACCGCGCGCGAGTCGCGGGTGACGTAACCCGCCTGGCGCAGCGGGCGGCGCAGTCCCTCGTCGTACTCCATGAGGGCGCGCGTGATTCCGTGCCGAATGGCGCCGGCCTGGCCGTTGCTTCCCCCGCCCGCGACCGTGACCACTACGTCGACCCGTTCGGCCAGTTGGGACAGCTCGAGGGGCTGGCGGACCAGCATCCGGGAGGTCTCGCGCCCGAAGTAGTTCTCCAGGGAGCGCTCGTTGATGGTGATCTGCCCGGTGCCGGGCCTCACGAAGACTCGGGCGGTCGCCGTCTTGCGCCGTCCGGTGCCGTAGTTCGTCTCGGTTGCCATTCTGCCTTTCGCTCGCTTGCGTCAGATTTCCAGGGGCTGCGGCTGCTGGGCCGTGTGCTTGTGCTCGGGGCCCGCGTACACCTTGAGCTTGCGGTACATCGCCCGGCCCAGGGGGCCCTTGGGCAGCATACCCTTCACTGCGTGCTCGATGATCCGATGGGGGGCGTGG
Organism: Gammaproteobacteria bacterium; assembly: GCA_017999615.1. Taxonomy (NCBI): domain Bacteria; kingdom Pseudomonadati; phylum Pseudomonadota; class Gammaproteobacteria; species Gammaproteobacteria bacterium. Next base: position 369,712 of record JAGNLM010000001.1, read on the forward strand.
TCGACCTGCTTGTCGAAGCGGATGGACTTGATCCCGCCGGGATAGCTGCTGTGGTGGTAGTAGAACTTCTGGGTCCGCTTGTTACCGGTCACCGCGACCTTCTCTGCGTTGACCACGATGATGTAATCCCCGGTGTCGACGTGCGGCGTGTACTCGGGCTTGTGCTTGCCCCGCAGCCGTCGCGCCACCTCGGTGGCGAGGCGCCCCAGGACCTTGTTGGTCGCGTCGACCACGAACCACGCCCGCTCTACGGTCTCGGGCTTCGCTGTGAAGGTGCTCATTCTGGTCAAACTCCATGCGGCCGAACGGCGCTGAATCCCATCCCGCGCCGGCGCGTGCCTTGGGCGCTAAAGCTGCGGGATCCTACTGGCCGGTGGAGGGTGTGTCAACGGCGCGCGGCACCCGCTGCACGAAAAAAAAGGCGCGGCGAGAGCCGCGCCGAACCACCAAAGGAGGATGGATGGAGGAGTCGAGAACCCGGGTCGCCCCGCGCTCTCAATTACTATCCTCTGATATTCTTATTTGCTTGTCAACCCCGGTCTTCCCGGCGCAATCAGGGGACTGCGCGCGCCGGGACGAATAGGGCAACCCGGCAGGGTGACCGCAGGAGGGGTCGGGTCGTCCTTCCGGGCCGTCTCCGGTCCGCTTGGAGCGGGCAGGTGCTCCGGGTATAACGCCCGGGTGAGCTCGCCCGGTCCCGGCACCGTCTCCCCTCGCGCCGTCCGTCTCCTGGCGGAGGCCGACCTGTGCGTGAAGTGCGGGCTGTGTCTGCCGCGCTGTCCGACCTACGCCCTGTCCCGGGACGAGGGGGAGTCGCCCCGGGGGCGGATCGCGCTCGGTCAGGGACTCGCCGGCGGCGCACTGCCGGTGACCGGCCGCCTCGCGGAGCACCTGGGTAGCTGTTTGGCCTGCCGCGCCTGCGAGGCCGTATGTCCCGCCGGGGTTCCCTACGGGCGCATCATCGAGGCCGCCCGCGGCCTCCTCGCCGAGCGGCGTCCCCCGGGAGCAGCTGCACGCTGGGCCCTGCGGGTGGCGGCACGGGCCCCGGTCGAGCGCCCTGCGTGGTGGCGAGCCGCCATGGCCGCGCTTCGCGCCTACTCCCTGAGCGCCGTGAGGCCCTCCATCGAGCGGGTGCTGGAACGCGTGTGGCCGCGTCTCGCCCGACTGGCGCGCTACGTCCCTCGCCTCGCACCCGCTCCGGCCTGGGAGCCGTACTACCCGCCGGTCGGCGAGCCCCGGGGCGAGGTCGCCCTGTTCCTTGGGTGTGTAGCACGCGAGGTGGACCGCCCGACCCTCGAGGCCTCGGTCCGCGTCCTCAATCGGCTCGGGCTCGGGGTGCGCGTGCCTGCAGGGCAGGGCTGTTGCGGCGCGATGCATCTGCACGGGGGCGACGAGGGCGAGGCGCTGAGACTGGCGAAGCGCAATTTGAGGGCCTTCTCCGGCACGGCCGGTCCGGTCGTCGTCACCGCGAGTGGCTGTGCCGCGGCACTGCTCGAGTACGGGCGTCTCGCGCAGGGGGAGGCCGAGGTCGCGGACGAGGCCCGAGGATTCACGCGCCGGGTGGCCGAGGTGACCGACCTGATGACGCGCCTGGAATGGCCGGCGGAGGTGACGGTTGCCCCCCTCCCGCTGCGGGTGGCGGTGCACGAGCCCTGCTCGTTGCGCAACGTGCTGCGCCGCGCCGAGGCGCCGTACCGCTTGCTCGCGCGAATCCCCGGGCTCGAGGTCCTGCCGCTCCCCGGGAACGACCGCTGCTGCGGCGCCGCTGGGACCTACATGGTCGCCCGGCCCGAGGTCGCCGATCAGCTCCGGGGGGAGAAGCTGGATGCGCTCGGCCGGGCGCCCGCAGACCTCGTGGTCACCGCGAACGTGGGTTGTGCGCTGCATCTGGCCGCCGGGGTCGCCGGCCGGGGCGAGCCGGCCGAGGTGCTCCACCCCGTCGTGCTGCTGGACCGTCAACTGCGTTGACCCACGGCCGGTCCCGGGAGGGCGTCGCGTCCGGGACCGGGGCTTCTCGCGCCGGTGCGGTTTCGGGATACTGGGGCTCAGGGGTGCCCCGAGCGGGGGCGGGTGTGCGGGTCGGTGCGAGGAACTGGTCATGAGTACGTCGTCCGGCGCACTGGCCTCCGTGGGGCTCTCGACCCGGGGAAGGCGACTCGCCACGGCCTACGCACTCGCCGTAGTCGTTGCGGCTGGCTTGGCAGCCCTGGCCTGGTACGGCCTCGGCCGCCCCTTGGGCGTGCCCGACGCGGCCCTCCCGGACGGCAAGATGCAGTGCGTCTCCTACACGCCGTTCCTGCGCCACCAGTCCCCGCTGGAGCCCTTCGTGATCAGCCGCGAGCAGGTCGCCCGGGACTTCGCGCTGCTCTCGAGGTACTTCCGGTGCGTGCGCACCTACTCGGTCGCCGGCCTCGAGTTGATCCCGGAGGTGGCGGCCGAGCAGGGCCTCGAGGTGCTCCTGGGGGCCTGGATCGGCCCGGACCGTGAGGCGAGCGCGCGGGAGGTGGAGGGGCTCGTGGCGCTCGCGAACCGGTACCCGGACACGGTGTCGGCGGTGATCGTGGGCAACGAGGTGCTGCTGCGCCGTGAGCGCACCGGGGAGCAGATGGTAGAGCTCCTGCGCCAGGTCAAGGCGCGGGTGCCCCAGCCCGTGACCTACGCCGACGTCTGGGAGTTCTGGAACGCCCACCCGGAGGTCGCACCGGCGGTGGACTTCGTCACCATCCACCTGTTGCCGTACTGGGAAGACGAGCCCTCGGGCATCGACCGCGCGTTGTCCCAGGTCCGCCGGGTGCGCGAGGAGATGGGCCGGCGCTTCGCGGGCAAGCCCATCCTGATCGGCGAGACCGGGTGGCCCAGCGAGGGGCGCCAGCGCGAGACGGCGCGTCCGAGCCGGGAGAACCAGGCCCGCTTCGTGCGGGGGTTGGTGGCCATGGCCGAGGCCGAAGTCTGGTCGTACAACCTGATCGAGGCCTTCGACCAGCCCTGGAAGCGGGAGAAGGAGGGGGCTGTCGGGGGTTACTGGGGGCTGTTTGACGCTGAGAGGGTCGACAAGGGGGTTCTCTCCGGCCCGGTCAGCAACCTGCCGGGCTGGCGGGGTTGGCTCGCGCTGTCGGGCGTGCTGGCGGCGGGACTCCTCTTGCTGGCTGGACCGCCACGCTCGCCCTGGGGGACGCTCGCACCGCTGCTCGCGGCCGCCGGCGGGGGGCTCGTGGCCTATCACCTCCAGTACGGCACGGTGGCGGCGCGCAACGGCGCCGAGTGGGCGTGGGTCGGTGCCGAGGCGGCGCTGTCCCTCGCGGCGACCCTGCTCTTCGTCCTCCGCCTGGTCGCGCCGGCGGGTGTCCGTCGCGCCGCGTTCCTCGGCCTGGCGGAGCGCTACGCCGGCCGCCTTCTCCTCGCGCTGGGATTCACGGCCGCGGTGGTGGCGCTGCAGCTCGCCTTCGAGCCGCGCTACCGGGACTTTCCCTTCGCGGTCTATCTGGTGCCCGCGCTCGGGTTCCTGTCCTCGAGGATGGCCGGTGGCACGGGACCGGCGCGGCCCCCACTGCGCTGGCTGGGGGCCCTGCTGGCCCTCGCCGCCCCCGTCGTGGTGTACCGGGAGACCTTCGTGAACGGACCTGCGATGGCGTGGGTCGCGGTCAGCCTGCTGCTGGCCCTGGCGCTGCTATGGCCGGGGCGGCGCTCGCCCGCGCCAACCTGAGCACCGCGAGGACCGCGGCCGGCGCCCCCAGGCTCGCGTTGTAGAAGACCAGCGCGACCAGCGCCGCCAGGAGCGCGAGCCAAGCGAGCCCCCGGCCCGTACGCCCGGGGAGCAGCAGCGCGGGGACCGCGAGGGCGAGCGCGGTGCGCCCCAGCACGTTGAAGTGCATCGCCTTCCCCATCGCCTCCCGGAACAGGCAGACGGCCTCGCCCGGGCTCGCCACGCAGTGGGCGACGAGCCCCTGGGCCTCGATGTAGCGAAAGCGCACGAAGAAGGCCAGCGCGAGCCAGGCCCCGGCTACGCCGACGCCCGCCGCGACCGCGGCAGGCCATGGAGATCTCCTCACGTGTGCTCACCTCCGGTCTCTTGCGGCCAGCCTATCGAGGGGAACGCCCCCACGCCGAGCGGACTCTCGTGTCCCTCAGTCCGGTCCGAACTTCGCCAGGCCTAGCTGGCGGTAACCGCCACAGTCCTCGGCCCGGGAGCGTTCCCGCAGCGCGTAGTGACGGGGCGGGTGGAAGTGGGCCGTGTACAGGAACGTCCAGGGCTCGTGGCTGAAGCAGACCCGGTCTCCGTCGCCGATCTTGGCCAGGATCGCCTTGTCCACCTTCACCTCCACCAGGCGCTCGACCGGGTAGGGACGCGGGTCGAGGTACGCCCCGCGCGTGACCGCCACCGTCAGGGCGAAGGCCGCGAGCAGAACGAGGCCGACGCTGCGCGGGCTGACCCGGGCACCGGGTGCCGAGGCCTCCAGGCGGCCCACCAGGTGGAGGTTCAGGGAGACGAGCACGATCATCCAGAACATCGTGTAGCGCAGCTCGTGCGACTGGGGCACGAGGGCGGCGACCGGGGAGGCGATCAGCATCACGGCCGCCGCGCCCCAGGCCTCCCGCGTTCGCAGCCGGAGCACGAGGTAGGCGAGGAGGGCGAGGCTGAAGCCCACGTAGGGCGCCGAATAGCCCCCCATCATGGTTCCTGTCGACCCGTGGGGCATGAACTGGTCCACGGTCCAGCGCCGGGGGTCGGTGAGGGGGCGAATGCCGACCTCGAAGAGGGAGTAGAGCCAGCGCTGCGCGGGCGGCGCCTCCTCCAGGTACACCGGCACGAAGTGGATCGAGGCCATTTCCTTTTCTGCCGGCAGCACCTCGGGCCCCTCCAGGGTGATGCCCATCACCTGCATCCGGATGGGGTACACCGGGTTGCCGTGCACGAGCAGGTTCTTCAGGGGGACCGCGAAGGCGAGGGCGAGGGCGAGTCCCGCTGCGGCGGCGACGCGCCCCGCACCGCCGGCGGCTGCCACCCCCCCGCGCACGTCCTCCCGGGCGAGCCAGAGCAGGCGCACCCCGATGAGCGCGAGGGGGATGGGCAGCAGGGGAACGAGCTGGAACTTGATGTTTCCGGCGAGGGCCGCGGCGAGTGCCAGCAGGGTGACATTTCGCCGCGTCGCGTACCCGGGGCGCACGTAGAGAAGCCAGGTCCCCAGGACCAGCACGGAGAAGGCCAGATTGGACGGCAGGTCCACGTACCCGGCGGTTGCGTGGACGTGGACCAGCGGGATGGCTGCGAGCCCGAGGAGGGCGAGGTGCCAGGGGACCCCTAGGTGCCGCCGCAGGAAGGCGAGGAACAGGAGCAGGCCCACGAGGGCGGGCAGGCTCGCCGTCTCCGGGCGTCCGGTGCCCCAGAGCAGCAGCCCCTGCACCCACTCGCCGAGCAGGGGTACCCCGTCGTACCGGTCCTCCAGGTAGGCCGGCATGCCGAAGGCGGCCTCGGGGACGACGCCCCAGAGGCGGGCGCCGAAAGGAAGGTGGTACATCCAGGTGTCCCAGCTCTGGTCGACCCGCACGACCGCCCGCACGAGCCAGAGCGCCAGGGTCGCGAGGGCCGCGCCGGTGAGCAGTCCATCGGCCAGGCGGGAGGGTCTAGGCATCATGAGGAGATTGTAGGCCGGGAGGCGCCCGGTGCAGGTAGTGCCGGAGAGACCGGAGAGTGGCCGGGCGCTAATCGAGCGTGCCGGCGATGGAGAGGACCGCGCCCTCCTCTTCCGTGCGTACCAGGACCCTGGCGTGGCCGTGCAGGCGGCAGCTCACCTTGGCGAGCGCGACGAACAGGTCTCCCGACCGGGCGCTGCGAGCGTCCAGCACCTCCCAGGTCTCCGGCACGTACGGCCGCACGCTGTCGACGGGGCCGCAGACGACCACGGCCAGGGGACGGTCCAGCACCGCCTCGCCTTGTGCGGCGACGACCTCTTCGACCAGGCGCTCGGTGGTCTCCTTGAGCGAGCTGCCCCAGAAATCGAGCTCGAAGCGCCCTACCGCCCCCGTGATGCCCCCGGCGACAGGGTTGTAGAGGATGTACTGGTTCGGGTGTACGTGCACGAACTCCCCGACCTGGAAGGCAAGCCACGCGACGGCGAGTCCGACCAGTCCACCGCGGACCCGCCGCCTGGGGACCCTCTGCCAGAGGGAGTCGAGCGAAGCCGCGGCGCCGACTACCATCAACGGCACCAGGAACAGGAAGTGCCGCAGCCCGTCGTAGAGCACGGTTTCGGTGCCGATCACTAGGGCGAGCGGGAGGACGACGGCAAGGGTGAGGAGGGCCCACCCCGCCCAGGGGACGTCGTCGTCGTGCCGGCGCAGCCAGGCGGCCAGGGGGGCGAGCGCAAGCCCTGCCAACACCGGCAGCGGCAGGCGCACCAGCAACATCCCCGGCAGGTAGTGCCAGGGGAGGTCGGTGCTGCGGACCAGCTCCCCCGCGTAGAGGAAGGTCGTGTTGTGAGGGAAGTGGGAGAACGTGCGTACGGCGAGCAGCGGGTTCGCGATGGGTGCCTGCTGGACCCAGGGCCAGAAGACGAGGACCACGCCCCAGGCGAGGACCGCGGCGGGGGCGAAGGGGAGTGCCGCTCTGCCGACCGAGCGTGCGGCTGGCCCCCAGCCATCGGCTCGGACGCGGCCGGCCGCCCACGCGCCGAGCACGACCGCGGCATAGACGATGAGCAGCCCGCCCACGACCCGGGTGGCCACGGCGAGCCCAGTGAGCGCTCCGAAGCCGAGCGCCGCCCCCAGAGCAGGCCGCGGAAGCTGGCGCGCGAGGCGCAGCAGGACGAAGGTTCCCCAGGTCATCGCGGCGGCGAACGGGATGTCCTTCGGGTTGTTGTACATGTGCCCGTACCAGTCGGGCGTGACCGTGAGCAGGGTCAGGGCGAGGAAGCCGACGCGCGGTCCCGCCAGCTCGCGAGCCAGCCGCCAGGTCCCGGCGAGGCCGGCGATGCCCACCAGGGCGTTCAGGAGGTGGCGGGTCTCGTAGACCTCGAGCGGAGAGACGGTGTTGACCAGCGCCGCGAGCAGGTCGAACGCTGCGCCGTAGAGGTAGAGATCGAAGTAGGAGAAGACGGCGTGGTCCGCCCCTCGGCTGCAGTAGTACCCGAGCGCGAGCTCACCGTAGCGGTTCTGCCGGGGCTCGTCCCAGGTGACGCCGTAATCGGTGAAGGTGACCAGGACGACGGCGAGGACGAGCAGCAGGAGGGCCCGGCTCGCACCGTCCCATCCACGCAGGGAAGCGGGCAGTCGGAAGCCCCGGGGGCGGGAGACGGCGGCCGTGCTCACGGCGGGTCTGGCTCGGTGGAGGGCGCCTCGGCGCGGTGCGCGGACCGGGACGGCCCGCGACGGGTGCGCCAATGTAGTGGGGCGACGGCGCGACGGCAAGACGTGCGGTTGACGGGTGTTCGGCTGGCGGGCGTGGGGTTGACGGGAGGGGTGTGCCGTCCACCGGAGCGCGGCTGACCGGGGCGCGGGCCGCGTCCCGTTCGCGTTATCCTCCTCCGGGGACGCCGCGAGAGCGTGAAGGGGTGGCTATGGGGACGGAGGTCGAACGCAAGTTCCTGGTGACGAGCGAGGCCTGGCGCGCCGGCGTGCGCGATGCCGTGCGCATGCGCCAGGGGTACCTGCCGGGGATCGAGACCGCGTCGGTGCGCGTGCGGGTTGCCGATGAACGGGCCTGGCTCAACATCAAGAGCGCGACGCTGGACGTGAGCCGCAGGGAGTACGAGGTCCCCATTGCGCTCGAGGACGCCGAGGAGATCCTGGACCTGCTCTGCGAGCGTCCGCTGATCGAGAAGACGCGCCACCACGTGCCCCACGGGCGCCACCTCTGGGAGGTGGACGTCTTCGAGGGCGAGAACGCCGGCCTCGTGGTGGCCGAGATCGAGCTCGGGACGCCGGACGAGCCCTTCGAGCGGCCACCCTGGCTGGGCGAGGAGGTCTCGCACGACCCCCGGTACTACAACGTTTCCCTGGTCCGGCAGCCCTACCGGGTGTGGGCGCGACCGGCGGCCGGTGTCGCCCATGAACGCCACAAGCCAGGACAGTCCTGAAACGCCGCGGACCGGCTGGGCGGTGCCCGCCGCGCTTGTCGCGCTCTCGCTCTCGGTCGGGCTGGCGGTGGGCGAGGGTCTGCTTCGGGCGGCGGACTTCTCCTACTACTGGGCCCTGGCGCGGCACCCGCACCCGGTGACGGGCTGGGCGCCGCCTGCGGGGGCGGTGGCGTGGCAGGACGTGGAAGGCCGTGCGCTCGTGCGGATCAACGGAGCCGGCCTGCGGAGTCCGGAGCGCCCTCAGGAGAAGCCGGCGGGCAGCCTGCGCGTCGCGGTGCTCGGGGACTCGTTCGCCGAGGCCGTGCAGGTGGCTCTGGAGGACACCTTTCCCGCGGTGCTGGAGCGGGCCCTGTCCGGCTGCGAGGCCCTCGAGGGCCGTACGGTGGAGGTGATCAATTTCGGGGTGAGCGGCTACGGAACGGCCCAGGAATTGCTGACCTTCCGGTCGCGAGCGCGCTCCTTCCGGCCGGACCTGGTGGTTCTGGCCTTCTTCCCGGGCAACGACCTGGTGGAGAACGTGCGGGCGCTCGACGCCGATCCCCTGCGCCCGTATTTCCGCCTCGACCAGAGTCAGCTCACGCTCGACCAGGGTTTCCGGCAAGGCGCCGACTACCGCCGGCGCGTGTCCCCCCCCGGCCAGGCGTGGTCATGGCTGGTGAGGCACTCCCGCCTGGCACAGGCCGCCGTCAAGGCCTGGGACCTCGCGCGCCTGCGGCTCGGCACGGGGGGTGGGCCGAAGGGTCCGTTCGACGAGCCGGGAGTGGACGAGCGGGTCTACCGGGAGCCGGGGGACCCCTCGTGGGCCGAGGCCTGGGCGGTGACGGAGGCACTCGTCGCCCGGACGGCACGGGAGGTCCGCGCCGAGGGAGCCGATTTTCTGCTCGCCACGTTGAGCACGGGTGCCCAGGTACACCCGGACGCGTGGTTTCGCGCAGAATTTGCGAGGGTCCACGGCAGCACGGACCTGCTCTATCCGGAGCGCCGGCTGCTCACGCTGGCCGAGCGTGAGGGTTTCCCGGCGCTGGGGCTCGCGGGGGAGTTGGCCGGGCTCGCGACGCTCTCGGGGGCCTGGCTGCACGGCTTTCCGAACTCCCTGCCGGGCATCGGGCACTGGAATCGGGAGGGGCACCGTGTGGCCGGCGAGCTCCTGGCGCACACGATCTGCCGGCTGGGACTGGGCCTGCGGCAGCGGGTGGGGCAGGGCGGGTAGCCGGGCCTCAGAAAAAAAAACGGGGGCCGGCGTCGCCGCCAGCCCCCGCGGTTCAGCAGGACTTACTTGCTCGGGGCAGCCGGGGCAGCCGGGGCAACCGGCGCGGCGGGCATGCCATAGGGCGCGCCGTAGGGTACGCCGTAGGGGGCGCCGTAGCCGTAGGGGGCGCCGTAGCCGTAGCCGGGGTAGCCATAGCCAGAGCCACTGGCATACGGATAGCCGGAGCCAGAGCCGCGGCCCCAACCGCGCGACGAAACGTTGGCGTCCATGTCACCGAACATGTCGGTCAGGCCGCTCCAGGGGCCACCGCCGTAACCGCTGTTGCCCCAGGGGCCACCACCGCCCCACGGACCACCCCAGGCCTGGGACTGAAGAGGCAGCACCGCGGCACCGAGCACGGCCGCCAGCGCGGCCACTTTCGCGAAGTTCTTCATGAATTCTCCCGATCTCGAAGATCACGTAATCGTGTGTTGGGTACGGAAAGGTGCCGGGACTGCACACGGTTCCGGCAGGCAGTCTGACATTTATGGATCCCCTTGGCAAGGAGCCGCGCCCGCCGCCGACCCCACCCCCCCGGGCGGGGGCTTGAAACCCGTCCCTCGGGCCCCATCTCCGGATCAGGCGTCGCGCTGACGCGACAGGTGGAAGCGAAGAAGGAGGAATGCGATGACCGTCATCCGTTACGAGCCGGGCAGCTTGTTCAACCAACTCCAGAACGAGATCAACCGTCTGTTCGAATCCCGGGTCGGTCCGGCGGGTGAGGATAGCTCGACCGTCGTGACGAGCCACTGGATGCCCGCCGTGGACATCCGGGAGGAAACCGACCGTTTCGTGCTCTACGCCGACGTCCCCGGTGTCGACCCGAAGGACATCGAGGTCACGATGGAGAACGGCGTTCTGACGATCCGCGGCGAGCGCAAGCTCGAGAGCGAGGAGGAACGAGAGGGTTACAAGCGCACGGAGCGCGCGCGGGGAACGTTTTACCGGCGTTTCAGCCTCCCCGACAGCGCGGACCCGGAGCGGGTCTCCGCACGCGGGAAGAACGGGGTGCTGGAGGTGACAATCCCCAAGCACGAGCGCGTGCAGCCGCGTAAGATATCGGTCGCGGAGTAATCCGGCAGGGCCCGGCGGGTGCTCGACCGCCGGGCCCCTCGCCCGGCGGTGCGGGGGACCATGGAGTTCAAGGACTACTACAAGATCCTCGCTGTGGGCCGCGAGGCCACCGGGGACGAGGTCAAGCGCGCGTACCGCAAGCTCGCCCGAAAATACCACCCCGACGTGAGCAAGGAGGCGGACGCCGAGGCCCGCTTCAAAGAGGTCAACGAGGCCTACGAGGTCCTGAGGGACCCCAAGAAGCGGGAGGCCTACGACCGCCTGGGCTCGAGCTGGAAGTCCGGGCAGGAATTCACGCCTCCGCCAGGGTGGGGCTCGGAGGGCGGGTTCGACTTCGGGCGCGCCGGCTTCGGCGAAGGGGGCGCCCGCAGCTTCAGCGATTTCTTCGAGTCGCTCTTCGGAGGTGCGGCGGCGGGCGGCGCAGGTCGCGCCCGCAGGGGCGCGGGCGGCTGGGGGGGCGCCGTGCGCGTGCGGGGTTCCGACGAGCGGGCCCGGATTGCGGTCACGCTGGAGGAGGCCTTCCGCGGTTCCACCCGTGCCCTGCAGCTGCAGGTCACGGACCCGGCGCTCGGGGGCCGGGGCGTCCGCAGCCGCTCGCTCAAGGTCAAGATCCCGGCCGGGGTCGTGCAGGGTCAGCAGATCCGGCTGGGTGGGCAGGGCGGTCCCGGGGTCGGCGGCGGCGAGAACGGGGACCTCTATCTCGAGGTCGACATCCTTCCCCACCGGTTGTTCCGGGTCGAGGGCAGGGACGTCTCCCTGAACCTTCCCGTGGCACCCTGGGAGGCGGCCCTCGGCGCGCGGGTACCCGCGCCGACCCTGGACGGCAAGGTGGACCTCCTGGTTCCCGCCGGGTCGCAGACCGGGCGCAAGCTGCGGCTGAAGGGCCGGGGTCTCCCGGGGGACCCGCCGGGTGACCAGTACGTGGTGCTGCAGATCGTGGTGCCCCCGGCCGACAGCGATGCCGTGCGGGCGTTCTACGAGCGGATGGCCAGAGAGATCCCCTTCGACCCGCGGGCCGGCATGGGGGTCTGACGCGGAGGAGAGCAGATGAGCACACTGGACCAGCTGAAGGGGCAACTGGGGCGGGCGTGGGAGTCGGTGGCCGAGGGCTGGCAGCACCTGCGCGCGCGCGCGGCCGAGGCGGTGACGCACTTCACCCCGGTGCGGTCGGCGGACTCCGTGGAGACGGCCAGTGACCTGGTGGCGGTCAATGCCGCCCACTGGGCGCTCCTCGCGGCAGAGGTGCGGGAATCCGACGACGCCGTGATCGTACGCCTCGAGGTCCCCGGCATGGACGCAGACGGCTTCGACATCTCCGTGGTCGACGACACGCTGGTCGTGCGCGGCGAGAAGCAGGTGGAACGGGAGAGCCGCCAGGGGCGCTACCACCGGATGGAGTGCGCCTACGGCAGTTTCGAGCGGCGCATCCCGCTGCCGTTCCGCGTCGAGGCGGGGCGGGCTGCGGCGCGCTACCGCGCGGGCGTCCTGCAGGTCACGCTGCCCAAGCACGGCCGGTACCGCGCGCGGCGGATCCAGGTCGACAGCGGCGCCTGACGGGCATGCGCGGAGTCGCGGTGGGGCGGGGCCGGCGTCTCGCCCGGGTGCTGCTTACGCTCGCCCTGGCCTGGGGCGCCACGTCCGTCCCGGCCGCCCTGCCCCCGATGGTGGAAGGGGAGAGGCTGCCGAGCCTCGCCCCGATGCTGGAGCGCGTCACCCCGGCCGTCGTCAACATCTCGACCCGGAGCACCGTGCGCGCCCAGCGCAGCCCGCTCCTCTCCGACCCGTTCTTCCGGCGCTTCTTCGACGTGCCCGACCGGCCCCAGGAGCGGCGCAGCCAGAGTCTCGGCTCCGGGGTCGTCGTCGACGCCCGGAGGGGTTACGTCCTCACCAACCACCACGTGGTGGACAACGCCCAGGAGATCGCCGTCACGCTGCAGGACGGCCGGCGGCTGGAGGGGAAGCTGGTCGGCTCGGACCCGGAGACCGACATCGCGGTGGTCCAGGTGCCGCCCGAGAACCTCACGGCTCTGAACCTCGCGGACTCCGACCGGCTGCGGGTCGGGGACTTCGTCGTCGCCATCGGCAACCCCTTCGGGCTCGGTCAAACGGTGACCTCGGGGATTGTCAGCGCGCTCGGCCGCCGGGGCCTCGGCATCGAGGGCTACGAGGACTTCATCCAGACCGACGCCTCCATCAACCCCGGCAACTCCGGTGGGCCCCTGGTGGACCTGCGCGGGGAGCTGGTGGGGCTCAACACCGCCATCCTGGCGCCGAACGGGGGGAACGTCGGCATCGGTTTCGCCATCCCCGCCAACATGGCCCGGGACGTGATGGCTCACCTGGTCGCCCACGGCGCGGTGCGCCGGGGCGAGATCGGGGTGACGGTGCAGGACCTGACGCCGGCCCTCGCGGGCGCCTTCGACCTCAGCAGGGAACAGGGTGCCGTCGTGACCGGCGTGGCGAAGGATTCGCCCGCCGCCCGCGCGGGGCTCAAGCCGGGGGACGCCCTGGTCTCCATCAACGGCAGGGAGGTCCGCGACGCCGCCGACGTGCGCAACGCCATCGGCCTGCTGCGTGTCGGGCAGGAGGTTCGGGTCGAATTCCAGCGTGCGGGCAAGGTGCGCTCGGTCACCATCCGGGTCGCCGAGCCGAGCCGTGAGGCCGCTGCCGGGGACGCGCTGCACCCGCACCTGGCGGGTGCCACCTTCGGGGATCTGGAGTCGCCCCAGCAGGGACGCAAGAAGGGGGTGGGCGTTCTCGGGGTAGAGGGGCGCAGCCCCGCGGCCGAGCTCGGGCTGCGCAAGGGGGACGTCATCACGAGCGTGAACCGCACGCCGGTCGAGGGTCTGGAGGACTTCACCCGGCTCGTGCGCCAGAGCGGGTCGGGGCTCCTTCTCGGGATGCGCCGGGGGGCGACCTCCGTTTACATCCTGGTGCGCTGAGCCGCGCGGGGTCGGCCCCGCGCGGGCACACCGCGCTCCTGGGGCTCAGAAGGGGATGTCGTCGTTCGGGTCCGTCTCGGGCGGGGGCGCGCTCGCCGGCGCCCGGGACTGGGTGCGTCCGCCCCCCCGAGGCTCGCGGGCCGGCGACGGGGTGCCCTCGTCCCCGTACGAAGGGGGTCCCCCGAAGGTGTTCGGCTCACCGCCGGTCTGAGACCCGGCCCCGCCAGGCTCGCCCTCACGCCGGTCGAGCATCTGCATGTCGTTGGCGACGATCTCGGTCGCGTAGCGGTCCTGTCCGTCCTGGCCCTGCCACTTGCGGGTCTGGAGGCGGCCCTCGATGTAGATGCGGCTGCCCTTGCGTAGGTACTTCTGGGCGAGCTCGCCCAGCTGGCCGAACAGGACCACCCGGTGCCACTCGGTGCGTTCCTGCTGCTCGCCGCTCTGCCGGTCCTTCCAGGTCTCGTTGGTGGCGACGCGCACGTTGGCCACCGCCCCCCCGCTCGGCATGAAGCGCACCTCGGGGTCGGCACCCAGGTTTCCGATCAGGATGACTTTGTTGATGCCTCGCGCCATTGCAGATCCTCCTCTGACTTCCCTGTGGATGTCCCGCGGTCGCGCCGCGAGGCAAGCATATCACCCATCGGCCCCGAGTCGAGGGGGCGGTCTTCCGCGGCCCGGGACTAGAGACGGTGCGGCGCGCGCATCCCCACGGCCACGGCGAGCCACCCCGCGAGGACCATGGCCGAGAGGGCGAAGACGGCCGGAGGCCCGCCGAGGCCGAGGGCCGCGCCGCCCCCCGCGCCACCGAGGAAGGCCCCGAGGAACTGCGCGGTGGCGTAGACACCCATGGCGCTGCCCTTGCTCTCGGCCGGGGCGATGCGGGCGATGAGGGACGGCAGGGTGGCCTCGAGCACGTTGAAGGCGGCGAAGTAGAGGACCAGCACGGCGGCGAGCGGGAGCACGCCACCATGGGGGAGTAGCAGCGCCAGTTGCGCGAGCGCGGCGGCGGTGATGGCGCCGAGGAACACCTCCCGGGTGCGCCGGCGCCGCTCGGCGAGGACCACGACGGGCACCATGAGCGCGATGGAGAGCGCCAGGACCGCGAGGTAGACCCTCCAGTGTTGGTCCGCGGCCAGCCCCAACTCGTCGCGCAGCTGCAGGGGCAGCGCCACGAAGAGCGCGGTCATGACGAAGTGCAGGGCGAGGATGCCCACGTCGATCCGCAGCAGGTCCGGGTCGCGCAGGACTCCCGCGAGCCGCCCGGGCACCGGCTCGGTGTTCCCGTGCACGCGGCTCACGCGCGGGGTCGGCACCAGGAGGTGCAACAGCGCCAGGCAGGCCAGGGCGAGGGCCGCCGTCACCCAGAAGATGCCCGCCAGCCCGAGGTGGCGGCTGATCACCGGCCCGAGGACCAGCGCCGCGGCGAACGACAGGCCGATGCTCGCGCCGATGGTGGCCATCACCCGGGTGCGGTGCTCCTCGCGCGTCAGGTCCGCGGCGAGCGCGAGCACGGGCCCTGCGATGGCGCCCGCCCCCTGGAGGGCCCGGCCGACCAGGATCCCGAGCACGCTGCCGGCCAGGGCGGACCATGCGCTGCCCAGGGCGAAGAGCAGCAGGCCGGCGGTGATGACGGGCTTGCGGCCCAGGCGGTCCGACAGGACCCCGAAGGGGATTTGCAGCAGGGCCTGGGAGAGCCCGTAGGCGCCGATCGCGAGCCCGGCGAGCAGTGGC
This sequence comes from Gammaproteobacteria bacterium, assembly GCA_017999615.1. NCBI lineage: Bacteria > Pseudomonadati > Pseudomonadota > Gammaproteobacteria > Gammaproteobacteria bacterium. The sequence goes on from JAGNLM010000001.1 coordinate 384,780, forward strand.
GTGTAGTCCGGGTAGTCCTGGGCGTGGAGGGTGAAGACGGGCAGGACCAGGAACAGGCCGAGCATGCGGATGGCGTAGATCGCCGCCAGGCTGAACGCCGCGCGGCGCTCCGGCCCGTCGAGGGTGGCGGCCGCGGTGGGGCTCGGAACGGAGTATTCCATGGTGAGCGCGGGGGGCGAGGGGGCGGTAATATTAACAGCTTGCCCAGAGCCGCAAGACGCATGGACACCATCCGCATCCGGGGGGCGCGAACCCACAATCTGAAGAACGTCGACCTGGACCTGCCCCGGGGCAGGCTCGTCGTCGTCACCGGACTCTCGGGCTCGGGCAAGTCCTCGCTCGCCTTCGACACGATCTACGCCGAGGGGCAGCGCCGGTACGTGGAGTCGCTCTCGGCCTACGCCCGGCAATTCCTGTCGGTGATGGAGAAGCCGGACGTCGACCTGATCGAAGGCCTCTCGCCCGCCATCGCCATCGAGCAGAAGTCGACCTCGCACAACCCGCGCTCCACGGTGGGCACGGTGACGGAGGTCTACGACTACCTGCGCCTGCTCTGGGCGCGGGTCGGCGAGCCCCGCTGCCCGGAGCACGGGGCCCCGTTGGACGCGCAGACGGTGAGCCAGATGGTGGACCAGGTTCTCGGTCTCCCCGAAGGGGCCAGGTTGATGCTGCTCGCGCCGGTGGTCGATGACCGCAAGGGCGAGCACGCCCAGATGCTGGAGCGCCTGCGCGCCCAGGGATTCCTGCGGGCGCGGGTCGACGGGGAGGTGCGCGAGCTCGACGACCCCGCTGGCCTCGACCCCAAGCGCCGGCACACGGTCGAGGTCGTGGTGGACCGTTTCCGTGTCCGCGCCGACCTGCGGGCGCGGCTCGCCGAGTCGTTCGAGACCGCCGTGGAGCTCGGCGACGGGCGGGCCCGGGTCGCGTGGATGGACGAGCCCGAGCGCCCCGAGCTCGTCTTCTCGGCCCGCTATGCGTGCCCGGTCTGCGGCTACGGCCTGGCCGAGCTCGAGCCCCGGATCTTCTCCTTCAACAACCCGGCGGGGGCCTGCCCGGTCTGCGATGGCCTCGGGGTCCAGACCTTCTTCGACCCCGAGAAGGTGGTCGCCCACCCGGAGCTGAGCCTGCCGGGCGGTGCCGTGCGGGGGTGGGACCGGCGCAACGCCTACTACTACCAGATGCTCGAGGCCCTGGCCGGTCACTACGGGTTCGACCTGGACCTGCCCTTCGGCGAGCTCCCGGAGCGGGTCCGGGAGGTGCTGCTGCGCGGCAGCGGCGAGGAGGTGCTCACCTTCACCTTCCAGGGACTGCGCGGGCGCCCGCACCACAAGACCCAGCCGTTCGAGGGAATCCTCCCGAGCATGGAGCGCCGATACCGCGAGAGCGAGTCCGCGGTCATCCGCGAGGAGCTGGCCGGGTTCTTGAGCGAGCGCTCCTGCCCCGCCTGCCAGGGCAGCCGCCTGGGTGTGGCGGCAAGGCACGTGTTCGTGGGCGGCAGGACGCTGCCCGCCGTCACCTCCCTGGCGATCGCCGGGGCGAGGGGTTTCTTCGAGGGCCTGGCGCTCCCCGGGCAGAAGGCCGAGATCGCGGGCCGGATCCTGAAGGAGGTCCACGACCGGCTGCGCTTCCTGGTGGACGTGGGGCTCGACTACCTGACCCTGGACCGCGCCGCGGAGACCCTGTCGGGTGGGGAGGCCCAGCGCATCCGGCTGGCCAGCCAGATCGGGGCCGGCCTGGTGGGGGTCACGTACATCCTGGACGAGCCTTCCATCGGCCTGCACCCGCGGGACAACCGGCGGCTGCTCGACAGCCTCGAGCAACTGCGCGACCTCGGCAACACAGTGATCGTCGTGGAGCACGACGAGGAGGCCATCCGGGCGGCCGATCACGTCGTCGACATGGGCCCCGGGGCAGGCGTGAACGGCGGGTGGGTCGTGGCCCAGGGCACCGCCGCCGAGGTGGAGCGCACGCCCGGGTCGCTCACCGGCGAATACCTCAGCGGGGCCCGGCGCATCCCCGTCCCCGCGCGCCGGGCGCCTCCCGACCCCGCGCAGTGGCTGAGCCTGGGCGGCGCCCGGGGCAACAACCTCAAGGACATCACGGTGCGTCTCCCGGTGGGCCTCATGACCTGCATCACCGGGGTCTCCGGCTCGGGGAAGTCCACGCTCCTGAACGACACCCTGTATCCCATCGTCGCGCGGGAGCTGAACGGCGCCAACGCGTCGCCTGCGCCCTACCGTGAGGTCACGGGGCTCGCGCTGCTGGACAAGGTGGTCGCCATCGACCAGAGCCCCATCGGGAGGACCCCGCGCTCGAACCCCGCGACCTACACCGGTCTCTTCGCCCCGATCCGCGATCTCTTCGCGGGAACCCACGAGGCCCGTGCCCGGGGCTACTCCTCCGGGCGCTTCAGCTTCAACGTGCGTGGCGGGCGCTGCGAGGCCTGCCAGGGAGACGGGCTGATCAAGGTGGAGATGCACTTCCTCCCCGACGTCTACGTCCCCTGCGACGTCTGCAAGGGCAGGCGCTACGACCGGGAGACGCTCGAGGTGCGCTACAAGGGGCGCAACATCCACGAGGTCCTGGAGATGACGGTGGAGGAGGCCCGGCGCTTCTTCGAGCCCGTCAGCTTCGTCGCGCGCAAGCTGCAGACCCTGGTGGAGGTGGGCCTCGGGTACATCCGGCTCGGGCAGAGTGCCACGACGCTCTCCGGGGGCGAGGCCCAGCGGGTGAAGCTCGCCCGGGAGCTCTCCCGGCGGGACACCGGCCGCACGCTCTACATCCTGGACGAGCCGACGACGGGGCTGCACTTCCACGACGTCGCCCAGCTCCTCGAGGTGCTGGGCCGGCTCCGCGACCACGGGAACACCCTGGTGGTCATCGAGCACAACCTGGACGTCATCAAGACGGCGGACTGGGTGGTCGACCTCGGGCCCGAGGGAGGGGCTCGTGGCGGAGAGGTGGTGGTGGCGGGGACACCCGAGGAGGTGGCCCGGCACCCGGGCTCACACACCGGGCGCCACCTCGCCCGGGTGCTGGGCGGCGACGTCCGGAGCGGGCGGGAGGAGGCCTGAGGGCCGGAGCCAGTGGGCTCAGCGGCCGGCGACGGCGCGCTGGCGCTCCGGAATGTCCTCGTGGGCCGAGACCTGGTCGCGCCCATTGGACTTGCAGAAATAGAGCGCCTTGTCCGCCTGACGCAGCAGGTGGTCGACGAGGGGGCGTCCCTGGTAGCGGCCGTCGTGGTCGAGGGTGGACAGGCCGATGCTGACCGTCAGGCCGAAGCTGATGCCCTCGGCCTCCCAGTGCAGGCCCCGGACGTAGGTGCGGACGCGCTCGGCGAGCACCCTTGCCCCCTCGAGATCGGTGTTCGGCAGGGCGAGCACGAACTCCTCGCCCCCGAACCGGGCCAGGATGTCGCCCTCGCGGGTGTGGCGGCGCAGCGCCGCGGCCAGGTCGCGCAGGGCGGCGTCACCAATCGCGTGACCGAACGAGTCGTTGATCTGTTTGAAGAAGTCCAGGTCGACCAGCAACATGCAGAACGGGTGGCGGTGACGCAGGGCGCGCGCCGTAGCGGCCTCCGCCTCGGCGAAGAAGAATCGCCGGTTGTGCAGGCCGGTGAGCTCGTCGACGGTCGAGAGCTCTTCGTAGCGTCGCCGGAGCTGCTCGGCCTCCACCAGCGCGGTCTCGAGCTGGCGGGTGCGCTCCGCGACCACGTCCTCGAGGCCGTGCATGGCCCGGTGGCTAGCGAGCATGTGGCCGAGGACGGCGCAGTACACCGCGATCACCTGCAGATGCCACTCCTGGAAATGCTGCGGCCGGGGGTGAAAGACGTTCACGACCCCGAGGACCTGGCTCCCCGCGAGGATGGGCGCGCAGACCAGCGAGCCCTGGGCGGCTCCCCGCTGGCCCGACAGCGCCAGGAAGCGGGGGTCCGCTGCGCAGTCGGAGCAGACCTGGGTCTGGCGCGTCTCGGCGGCGAGGCCCACGACCCCCTCACCGATGCGAAAGGTTCGGGGTGAATAGCTGCGCTCGGGGGGCAGCCCCTCGGTGCTCTCCAGCGCCCCCTCCATGTAGTCCCGTCCAGCGGCGCAGACCAGGGCCCCGTCCTGCAGGAGGAACACCGAGCAACGGGCGAAGTCCTGGTGCTGCATGAGCGCCTCGAGGGCCCCCACCAGCAGCGGGCCCACGTCGCTGCCCCGGCAGCAGTCGAGCTCCGCGAGGGCGCGCACCGCCGAGAGCGAGTCGAGCATCGACAGGAAGCGCTGGCGCAGCTCCCGGGCGGCGTGCACGAAGGGTGCGGAGCCCATGGCTCAGTGCGGCCTCGCGAGGGTCCCGGCAAGGTCCCGGACGGCGTCCGCCCGCTCGGAGATGAGGGACCTCAGCGCCTCCAGTCCGTCCGGGCGGATGCCCAGGTCCTCGCGCAGGTGTGCGTCCTCGAGCGGTTCGGTCGGGTGGTCCAGGTACCACTGGCAGAGGCGTGCGCAGCCCCCCACGAGCCGCACGCAGGGCCAGTGCAGGCCGCGGTAAGTGGTGTCGTGGTGATGCTGCATGACCACGACGACCTCCCGCGGCAGGTGCCAGCGGTCGGCGAGCCAGCCGCCCACCCGGTGGTGGTCGACGCCCACCACGGTGCGCTCCACCGCCGCCAGGCTCGAGTCGGTGGCACCCGGCGCGAGGGAGAAGACGCGCGCCATGTCCGCCTCGAAGAGGTGGACCATGACCAAGAGCCCCAGGTTGTGCAGCAATCCGGAGAGGTAGGCCGCGTTCGGGTCGGGGCCTCCGGGGACGCCCACCCGGGAGGCCAGGGCGCGGGAGCTCGACGCGGTGAGCAGGGCGGTGACCCAGTAGCGGCCCAGGTCCAGCCCGATCGTGGGGCTGACGTGAAATTGCCCCGACAGGGCGAGGCTCAGGGCGAGACTCTTGACCGTCTCGAGGCCGAGGACGCGCACGATGGCCTCGCGAACCGTGTACACGTTGCCCGTGTAGCCGAAGAAGGCCGAGCGGGCCAGGCCGACGACCCGGGCGGTCAGGCCAGGGTCGAGCTCGATGGTGTGGGCGAGGGCACCGACCTCCACGTCGTCGTTGCCCAGGATCGTGAGCAGTCGTTGGGCCACGTGCGACAGCGGCGGGAGATCGCTCAGCTGGCGCACGCGCAAACCGAGCTCGGCGGCGTGGTCGATGGCGGGGGCGGTGTGCATTCTGGTCCCGATCTGTTTCCCCAACGTGCCGGCGCGCCGGCGTCGCCGGCCGCGGAGGAGGCTGGCGCCGAGCGCCCACGGCCCGCCCCGATTCCCCGCTGTATCGGCGAGCCCGGTCACCGGGTTTAGCGGGACGCAGGGGTCAGGGGCTTCGACAAGCCGTCGCCCCCTCCGGTACCATCAGCCCCCTCGTTCGGCACCGAGCAGACTCCCCTTGAGCTTCCCAGCCCTGTTCCTCAAAAGGCGCGAGGACCGTCGTCTGCGCGCCGGTCACCCCTGGGTCTACAGCAACGAGGTGGACGTGCAGCGCAGTCCCCTCGCGGTATTCGAGCCGGGGCAGCAGGCCGAGGTGCGCGCGAACGACGGTCATCTCCTCGGCATGGCCTACGTCAATCCGCGCACCCTGATCAGCGCCCGGGTCTACAGCCGTCGCGCGGGCGAGGCGCTCGACCGTGCGCTGCTCGCGCGCCGGGTGGCAAGGGCGCTCGCGTTGCGTGAGCGCCTCTTCGAGAGCCCGCAGTACCGGCTCGTTCACGGCGAGGGGGACGGTCTGCCGGGGCTGGTGGCCGACCGCTACGGCGACGTGTTGGTCGCCCAGCTCGGCACGGCGGGGATGGACCGGCTGCGGGCGGACGTGGTCGCGGTGCTCGCGGAGTTGACCCGAGCCCGCGCCGTGGTCCTGCGCAACGACGCTCCCGGGCGGGCGATCGAGGGGCTGGAGCAGAGCGTCGAAGTGCCCGTGGGGCAGGCGCCCGAGTGGCACACGATCGAGGAGAACGGGGCGCGCTTCCGCATCTCTCCCCTGCACGGGCAGAAGACCGGCTGGTTCTGGGACCAGCGCCAGAACCGGGCGCGGCTGGCGGCGTACGTGCGGGGTGCGCGGGTGCTGGATGTCTTCAGCTACGACGGGGCGTGGGGTGTCCAGGCGGCACGCGCGGGAGCGTCCCGGGTGACCTGCGTGGACGCCTCGGCGCAGGCCCTGCAGCGTCTGGCCGAGAACGCCGCGCTGAACGGCGTGGCCGAGCGCGTCGAGGCCCTTCAGGGGGACGCCTTCGACCGGCTGAAGGACCTGCGCGAGGCCGGTGAGCGCTACGACGTCGTGGTGGTGGACCCACCCGCGTTCATCAAGAGGGTGAAGGACCGGGAGGCGGGTCTCGAGGCGTATCAGCGGCTCAACCGCCTGGCCCTCCGGGTCCTCGCCCCGGACGCGGTCCTGGTCTCCTGCTCCTGCTCGTATCACCTGGACCGGGAGACCCTGGTGGACCTGCTCTACCGGGCTGCCCGGCACGCCGACCGCAACCTGCAGATCCTGGAACACGGGCATCAGGGGCCGGACCATCCCATCCACCCGGCGGTCCCCGAGACTGCCTACCTGAAGTGTGTGACGGTCAGGGCCTATCGGGAGTGAGCCCCGGCCGCGGAGGAGAGCGACCTTGATTGCCTTTCCCGCCATCGACCCCGTGGCCTTCCGCCTGGGCCCGTTCCCCGTGCACTGGTACGGGCTCATGTACCTCGTCGGCTTCGGGGCGGCGTGGGCCCTCGGCCGGTGGCGGGCGCGGGACCCCCGCCGGGGCTGGACCCCGGCGATGGTCGACGACCTGGTGTTCTACGGCGCCCTCGGCGCCGTTCTCGGGGGGCGGCTCGGATACATCCTGTTCTACGGTCTTCCCCAGTACGCCGCCTCACCGCTCGACGCGCTCAAGGTGTGGCAGGGTGGGATGTCCTTTCACGGTGGCCTCATCGGGGCACTCCTCGCCGCCTGGCTGTTCGCCCGGCGCCAGGGCCAGGGGTTCTTCCGGGTCACCGACTTCCTGGCGCCCCTGGTGCCACCGGGGCTGCTGGCGGGGCGTATCGGCAACTTCGTCAACGCGGAGTTGTGGGGCGCGCCGACGGACCTGCCCTGGGGTGTGGTGTTCCCCGGCGACGCGGCGGGCGGCGTGGCGCGCCACCCCTCCCAGCTCTACGAGGCCTTCCTGGAGGGCCTGGTGCTGTTCGCGGTGCTCTGGGCCTTCTCCCGCCGGCCCCGGCCGACCATGGCGGTCTCCGGGCTCTTCCTCCTGCTCTACGGGTTGTTCCGCTCCCTGATCGAGCTGGTGCGGGTGCCCGACGCCCACCTGGGGTACCTGGCGGGCGGCTGGCTCACCATGGGGCAGCTCCTGAGCCTGCCCATGGCCGCCGCCGGCCTGGTCCTGCTGGGGCTCGCGTACCGCTCGCGGGGGCGGGGGCGGGGGCGGGGGCGGGGCCAGGACGGCCTGTGACCGGGATGCCACCACCCCGGCGTGCCGGTCCTCAGGAGAAGACGACCGTCTTGTTCCCGTGCACGATGATGCGGTCCTCGAGGAACCACTTCACGGCCCGCGCGAGGACCGTGCGCTCGATGTCGCGCCCGAGCTCGCGCAGGTCCGAGATGCTGTGGCGGTGCGAGACCCGGATGACGTCCTGCTCGATGATGGGGCCCTCGTCCAGTTGCGGGGTGACGAAGTGGGCGGTCGCCCCGATCAGCTTGACACCGCGGTCGCCCGCCTGACGGTAGGGGTCGGCGCCCGCGAAGGCCGGCAGGAACGAGTGGTGGATGTTGATGATCCGGTTTGGGTAGCGGCCCACGAACGCGGGCGTGAGGACCTGCATGTAGCGGGCGAGGACCACCAGGTCCGCCTCACCGTCCAGCAGTTCCAGCACCCTCGACTCCGCCTCGGGCTTGGTGGCGGGGGTCACGGGGACGTGGTGGAAGGGGACGCCGAAGGACTCCACCGCCGGGCGGAGGTCCGGGTGGTTGCTGATGACCCCCGTGACGGTCGCCGGGAGCTCGCCGCGGGACCACCGCCAGAGCACCTCGAGGAGCGCGTGGTCGTGGCGTGAGGCCAGCAGTGCGAGTTTCTTCGGCGGGGCCGCGTAGGTCACGGTCCACTGCATTTCGTACTGGCTCGCGACCCGGTCGTGGAACGAGCGCTCGAGGGCGGCGCGCGAGAGGTCCAGGTGCGGGGTGTGGAACTCGAGCCGCATGAAGAACGTCCCGCCTTGCGGGTCGGTCGAGTGCTGGTCCAGGGCGGTGACGTTCGCGCCGTGGTTGTAGAGCAGGGTGGTGACGGCGGCCACGATCCCCGGTCGGTCCGGGCAGGTGATGAGCAGGCGGGCAGTGGTCTCCGGGGTCATCGGCGCATCCCGACGCAAGGGGGCTTGGATGATACGCGGACGCTCCGTCGTCACAAGACTCCGGTGCCTCGGCCCGCCCCCGAAACGGCCGGAACGGCCGCGTCTCGAACCCTCGATTCCCGCGGTTCGGAGGGGGCTAAAAAAAATTTCTCCCAGCCCTTGCTATCTGCTCCGGAGGTCCTAATATCTCGCGCCAACCTGGCCCCGCGAGGGGCCGCCGCGCGAGGCCGCCACCGGCCCGCAAAGCGGCTACCCCGGGTGGCTTCGGGCTCGTGCACCGTGAGGGGATTTCCATGACCGATCACATCGCTCTCGGCAGTGCGGAAGAGAGGGCAGAGGACGAAGAGCCTCCCGGTCTCTGCGCGTTCTCGCGCACCCCGCAGTTCTCCCGCCCGTCCCCCGCATCGCCGATTCCGCTCGCACTCTTTCCGGACTTCGCCGCTCCCCAGCGGCGGGCCGTGCCGCGTCTCGTGGTGAGCGAGCGCAGCCGGGCGTTCCGCAAGCGGTTCTACCCCTCGACGACGACGAGCGAGTGGAACGATTGGCACTGGCAGAATCGCAACCGGATCCGTTCGGCGGAACAGTTGGCTCGCCTCGTCCGCCTGTCCCCGGACGAGGCGGACGCCATCGGCCGCCACTCGGGCCCCCTGCCGGTCGGGATCACCCCGTACTACGCGGCACTGCTGTCCGGGGACGACCCCGCCCAGCCTCTGCGCCGCACTGTGGTGCCGAGCGGCGCCGAGTACCTGCGCACGCCCGGAGAGGCGGACGACCCGCTCGGCGAGGACGCCCACAGCCCGGTGCCGGGGATCGTGCATCGTTACCCCGACCGCATCCTCTTTCTGGTTACGGGGTTCTGCTCGACCTACTGCCGGTACTGCACGCGCTCGCGCATGGTGGGCGCGACCGGCGAGAGGAGCGTGCACAAGAGCGACCTGGAGCGCGCCCTCGCGTACATCGAGGCGACGCCGCAGGTGCGCGACGTCCTGGTCTCGGGCGGTGACCCGCTCACCCTGGAAGACGAGCGCCTGGAGTGGGTCCTGTCCCGGCTGCGGAGCATCCCGCACGTGGAGTTCGTGCGCATCGGGAGCAAGGCGCCCGTGGTCATGCCCCAGCGGGTCACGCCGGCCCTCGCCCGTATGCTGCGCCGCTACCACCCGCTGTGGATGAGCCTGCACTTCACCCACCCCGACGAGCTGACGCCGGAGGTGCAGGAGGCCTGCGGGCGTCTCGCCGACGCGGGCATTCCGCTGGGCAGCCAGACGGTGCTGCTGAAGGGCGTGAACGACGACGTGGAGACCATGCGCCGGCTGGTGCAGGGCCTGCTCCGGACCCGGGTCCGGCCCTACTACCTCTATCAGTGCGACCCCATCAGCGGCTCGGCCCATTTCCGCACACCGGTGGCGAAGGGACTCGAGATCATCCGCGGCCTGCGCGGTCACACCACCGGCTACGCCGTCCCGACCTACGTCATCGACGCCCCCGCCGGTGGCGGCAAGGTGCCCCTGCTCCCCGACTACGTCCTGGGGAGGGAGGGGGACGACCTGCTGCTCCTGAACTACGAGGGCCGCGCCTACCGCTACCCGGACCAGTCGCTGCCGGTGGCCTGCTGATGCGCGTCGCGCTGACCTACGACCTCCGGGACGACTACCTGGCCGCCGGGCACAGCGAGGAGGAGGCGGCCGAGTTCGATCGCCCCGAGACCATCGACGGCATCGCGCAGGCCCTGGCGGCCCTCGGCCACACCCCGGTGCGGGTCGGGAACCTGGCGGCCCTGGCCTCGCGGCTGCTGGCCGGGGAGCGCTGGGACCTGGTGTTCAACATCGCCGAGGGCCTCTACGGCCTCGGGCGCGAATCCCAGGTTCCGGCACTGCTCGACGCCTGGCGGATCCCGTACACGTTTTCCGACCCCCTGGTGCTCGCCCTCTCGCTGCACAAGGGCATGACCAAGCGCGTCGTGCGCGACGCGGGTGTGCCCACCCCCGACTTCCGGTTGGTCGAGGACGAGAGGGACGTGGAGGGGGTCGACCTGCCGTTCCCGCTCTTCTGCAAGCCGGTCGCCGAGGGCTCGAGCAAGGGGGTGACCCCGGCCTCGCGCGTGACAGGGCCGGATGCGCTGCGCGCAGTGTGCCGGGACCTCCTGGCGCGCTTCGGGCAGCCCGTGCTCGTCGAGGAGTACCTCCCCGGGCGCGAGCTCACGGTCGGTATCCTCGGCACGGGGCGGCGCGCGGAGGTTCTCGGGGTGCTCGAGGTGCTGCTGGGCCCGGGTGCCGAGAGCGGCATCTACTCGTACCACAACAAGGAACACTACGAGGCGCTGGTCGACTACCGCGTCGCCGGAGATGCGGATGCCCGGGCGGCGGGCGAGGTGGCGCTCGCTGCCTGGCGGGCCCTCGGGGGGCGCGACGCGGGACGGGTCGACCTGCGCTTCGACGCCGGCGGGCGGCCCTGCTTCCTGGAGGTGAACCCCCTGGCGGGCCTGCACCCCGTGCGCTCCGACCTGGCCATCCTCGCCCGCCGGGTGGGGCTCGGCTATCAGGGACTCATCGGGCGCATCGTGCAGTCCGCGCAGGAGCGGGTCAGGTGCCCGTAGCCGGGGGCCTGTCGGTCGTCGTGATGCACGGGGCAGTCGCCCCGGGGGCGCCGCTCGACGAGCAGGACACGCTGGTCCAGGCACAAGGGGTGATGAGGGCTCTCACGGCGTTGGGGCATCGTCCCCGGGCGCTGCCTCTGACACTCGACCTGGGTGCGGCCCGCTCCGAGCTCGAGGCATCCCGTCCGGACCTCGTGTTCAATCTGGTCGAGGCCATCGACGGGCGGGGGTCTCTCATCCATTTCGGCGTCGGCCTGGCGGAGGCCCTCGGTCTTCCGGTCACGGGGGCCGCCACCGGCGGGCTCCTGAACACCTCCCACAAGGCCCTGGCGAAGCGCCTGCTCGCGCTCGCCGGGCTTCCCACCCCCGCCTGGCTCACCCCGGATGGGCGGGCACCCGCGGACGGTGAGGGGCGCTGGATCGTCAAGTCGGTGTGGGAACACGGGTCGATCGGCATCGACGAAGACTCGATCGTCGACGGGGCCCACGCCGCGCTGGAGCAGCTCTCCCGCCGCGCGCAGGAGCGGGGCGGAGAGTGGTACGCCGAGCGCTTCGTCGCCGGGCGGGAGCTCAACGTCGCCCTCCTGGCGGGGCCCGGTGGCCCGCAGGTGCTGCCGATCGGGGAGATCCTCTTCGAGGACTGGCCTGCCGGGAAACCGCGCATCGTGGGCTACGCGGCCAAGTGGCACGAAGGCTCGTTCGAGTACGGCCACACGCCGCGCATCTTCGACTTCCCGGCCGGGGACGAGGCCCTTCTGGGGGACGTGCGCCGGATCGCGCTCGCGTGCTGGCGCCTGTTCGACCTGCGGGGCCACGCGCGGGTGGATTTCCGTGTCGACGAGGCCGGACGGCCCTGGGTCCTGGAGGTGAACGCGAACCCCTGCATCTCCCCCGAGGCGGGCTTCGCGGCGATGGCGGAGGAGGCCGGCATCGGGTACGACGAGGTCGTGGGGCGGATCGTGGCGGACGCATTCTCGGGTGCGGCGGCAATCCGCGGGGACACCACCCCCACGGGGGAAGCTCGCGCCGGACTCCCCCGGAGGCCACCGGCCCAGCGGTTGCCCGACGTGCGCTTTCGCGAGACCCTGTTCCCTTCGGACCTTGAGTCCGTCCGCTCGCTGGTCGCGGCCACGGGCTTCTTCTCGGAGGAGGAGGTGGCCATCGCGGTGGAGCTCGTGGACGAGCGCCTGCGGCGGGGGCCCGTGTCGGGCTACGAGTTCGTCCTTGCCGAGGACAGCGGGGAACTGGTGGGCTACTCCTGTTACGGGCGTGTCTCCGGGACTGCCGCAAGCTGGGACCTCTACTGGATCGCCGTTGCCCCCGGTCGGCAGGGCCACGGGCTCGGCGCGCTCCTCCTGTCCCGCACCGAGGCCCTGGTGGGCTCGGCGGGGGGAGGCACGCTCTACGCGGAGACCTCCTCGCGGGGGCAGTACCGGCCCACGAGGGGCTTCTACGAGTCCATGGGCTTCGTGCAGGCGGCCTACCTGCCGGGCTTCTACGGCCCCGGGGACGGCAAGGTGGTCTACTCCAAGGTGGTGACTCCCGACTGACCATGGCCAAGAAAGTCATCGTTCCGGGCGGCCCCGTGCGCGACCACCCGCGCACCGCCGACGTGCTGGCGGCGACGCCCCGTCTGACGGGGCTCGAGCGGGCGCGGCTGGCGGAGCGGATCAAGCGCCTTCTCGCGGACCGCGACGCGGTGCTGGTCGCCCATTACTACACCGACCCCGACCTGCAGCAGTTGGCCGAGGAGACGGGTGGCCGGGTCGCGGACTCCCTGGAGATGGCCCGTTTCGGGCACACCCACCCCGCCTCGACGCTGGTCGTGGCCGGGGTCCGGTTCATGGGCGAAACGGCCAAGATCCTGAGCCCCGAGAAGCGGGTCCTGATGCCGACGCTGGAGGCGGACTGCTCGCTCGACCTGAGCTGCCCGGCCGAGGAGTTCTCGTCCTTCTGCGACGCCCACCCGGACCGCACGGCCGTGGTCTACGCCAACACGAGCGCCGCGGTGAAGGCCCGCGCCGACTGGGTCGTGACTTCCTCCATCGCCGTCGACGTGGTGCGCCACCTTCACGAGCGGGGCGAGCGCGTCGTCTGGGCCCCCGACCGGTACCTGGGGAGCTACATCCAGCGCGTCACGGGGGCGGACATGCTGGTGTGGCAGGGCTCCTGCGTGGTGCACGAGGAGTTCAGCGCCGAGGCGCTGGCTCGCCTGAAGGCGCTGCACCCGGAGGCTGCGGTGCTGGTCCACCCCGAGTCGCCGGAGGGCGTGGTGGCGCTCGCCGACGTCGTCGGCTCCACCAGTCAACTGGTCGAGGCGGCAGCTCGCCTGCCAAACCCCACGCTCATCGTGGCCACCGACAATGGCATCTTCTACCGGATGCGCCAGGCGGCCCCGGGCAAGCGGATCCTGGAGGCGCCCACCTCGGAGGGCTGCGTGAGCTGTGCCCACTGCCCCTGGATGGCCATGAACGGCCTGCAGAACCTTGCCCGCGTGCTGGAGACCGGAGAGAACGAGGTGCAGGTCGACGAAGAGGTCCGCCGCGGAGCCCTGCGTGCGACCCGGCGGATGATCGAGTTCGCGGCGGCGCGGCCGAAGGCGGCGGGGCGCTGACGCCCCGCGGTCTCCGGAACCGGCAGAGGTCTCGTCAGGACTTCTCGCCCGGCGAGGCCCCCCGTCGCCCCCGCGCCCTCACTCCGGCGCGGTTCCTGCCGGCGCCGCCTGCGGCTTCGCGCGCCGCGCCCGCCAGTACTCCACGACGCCCGGCATCACCGAGAGCACGATGATCACCAGGATCACGACGCTCAGGTTCTGCTTGACGATCGGCAGGTTGCCGAAGAGGTGGCCGGCACCGACGAAGCCGCCCACCCAGAGCAGGGTCCCGACCAGGCTGAAGCCGAGGAATCGGAGGTAGGGCATGCGTCCGACCCCGGCCACGAAGGGCGCGAAGGTCCGCACGATGGGCACGAAGCGCGCGATGATCACGGTGCGCCCGCCGTAGCGCCCGTAGAAGCGCTCGGTCCTCTCCAGGTGCTCCCGGCGGAAGAATCGGCCGGAGCCCTGGCTGAAGACCCGTGGGCCGACCCAGCGTCCCACCCAGTAGTTCAGGTTGTCGCCCGTCACCGCGGCCAGGAACAGGACGGCCATCAGCACCCGCACGTCCAACTGCCCGGCCCCCGTCAGGGTGCCCGCCACGAACAGCAGCGAGTCGCCCGGCAGGAAAGGCGTGACGACCAGGCCGGTCTCGGCGAAGACGATCAGGAACAGGATCCCGTAGACCCAGGCCCCGTACTGGGTGAGGAGCGAGCTCAGGTGGTGGTCGGGGTGCAGGATGAAGTCGAGCAGCGTGGACAGCAGTTCCATCGGCGGTGCTCCGGGTCGCGGGACGGGCCGACCGGGTCCGCCCAGGCGGCCCGGCTCACGAGGTCGCGGCATGATACACGTGGGGGTCCCCCGTCTGGGCTATCATGTCTCCCTCGCTCGCCCCGGTGCCTTCGGGGACGAGCCGGCTGCGGCCGGTGGCTGCGTGTGCCTCCGGCCGGAACGCGCGTTCACGACCGGTCGGAGTCAAGCCATGCAAGAGGAATCCGTAGGGGGGCGCCCCGGCGCCCATCGCCCTGAGGGCCGCATCGTCACGGCCCCGCCCAGGAAGCCGCTGCGGGGTTGGCGGGCCGGGTGGCTCGTGCTGGCGGTGGCCGTGGTCTCCGCCTTCCTTCCCCTGGGACGCGCGGCGGCCGAAGTGGTCGTCCTGATCCCGGGCTATCTGAGCGGGCCCCAGGACTGGAGGGTGAGCGGCGTGACCGGGGCCCTGTCGCGCTCCGGCTGGCGGGACGGTGGCGACCTGACCTGGGGTCCCCGCGGGCCCACGCCCCCTCCCGAGCCTGCCGCAGCCCCGCGCACCTTCTACACCGTGGCGTTGCCCACGGAGGCCGCGCTCGCCGTGCAGGCCCAGGTGCTCACGGCCTACCTGGGGCACGTGCGCTCCTGGCACCCCAACGAGGGGCTGGTGCTCGTGGGCCACTCCGCCGGAGGGCTGGTGGCCCGCCTGTACCTGGTGCAGAACCCCCAGGCGGGGGTCCACGGGCTGGTGACCATCGCAACACCGCACCTCGGCACCGACACCGCCGAGATCGGCTCCCTCATCGGCCAGACACCGCTCGCCTGGTTCGCCCCGATGGTCGGGGCGGGGACCCTCAACCGGTCCCAGGCGCTCTACCGTGACCTCTCCCGGGAGAATCCCCAGGGGATCCTGTTCTGGCTCAACCGCCAGCCTCACCCGGCCGTCCACTACGTCTCGGTCGTGCGCTCCGACGACAGCTTCCTCGGAGACATGGTCGTGCCCACCGGCAGCCAGGACATGAACCAGGTGCCTGCGTTGCGCGGGCGCTCCCTGCGGGTGGACGTCCGGGACGGGCACGGCCTGGGGGCGGGGGACGGTCGGGCGCTGGTCGAGATCCTGGAGCGCATGCGCCGCTCGTGACGTCCCCGGCAGCGGTCGAGCCCCTGCCCCCGCCCGGGCGGGCCGCCAACGCCGCCGCGGGGGAGGGCGGTGTCGTCCCAGCGAAGGGCCGCACGGAGACGGAGGATGCGATCCGGGTCGAGGGCCTGACCCGGCGTTTCGGTGCGGTCACGGCCGTGGACGGCATCTCCTTCCGGGTGACGCGGGGCTCCGTCTGCGCCCTCCTGGGGGGCAACGGCGCCGGCAAGACCACCACCATCTCGATGCTCCTCGGGCTGCTCCTCCCGACCTCCGGGTCGGTCCGGCTGCTCGGGGTGGATATGCTCGCCGACCGCTACCGGGTGCTGCCCCGCATCGGTTTCAGCTCGCCCTACGTCGACCTGCCCCAGCGCCTGACCGTTGCCCAGAACCTGGAGGTGTACGCGCGCCTGTTCGGGGTCCCGGACCGAAGGCGGCGCCTGGGCGAGCTGGCCGCCGACCTCGACCTGGGGGAGCTGCTGACCAGGACCTACGGGTCCCTCTCGGCGGGGCAGCGCACGCGCGTGGCGATCGCCAAGGCGCTCCTCAACCGGCCCGATCTCCTGCTGCTGGACGAGCCGACGGCGTCCCTCGACCCGGATTCGGCGGACCGCCTGCGGGGCTACCTCCTCGACTACCTGAGCGCGAGCGGAGCGACCGCGCTGCTCGCCTCCCACAACATGGTCGAGGTCGAGCGTCTCTGCGACCAGGTGCTGGTGATGAAGCAGGGGCGGATCGTGGAGCGGGGGAGCCCCGCCGAGCTCCTCGGCCGCTACGGTCTCGGGACGATGGAACAGGTCTTCCTCGACATCGCCCGCCGGGAGGACCGGACGTGACGCCGGGGCTCGCCTCCGCAGGGCGGGTGTACGCGATGGTGCTGCGCTACAGCTACCTGCTCAGGGGCTCCTGGCCGCGGGTGCTGGAGCTGGCCTACTGGCCGACCGTGCAGATGATCCTCTGGGGCCTCATCAACCAGTTCATGGCCGCGCAGAGCGCCTGGGTGGCCCAGGCCGCAGGTCTGTTCATCGCGGCCGTCCTGCTCTGGGACGTGCTGTTCCGGGCCCAACTCGGGGTCTCGGTGGTGTTCTTCGAGGAGATGTACTCGCGCAATCTGGGCCACCTGTTCACGAGCCCGCTGCGGCCCTCCGAACTGGTGCTGGCCCTGCTCGTCATCAGCCTGCTGCGCACGCTCATCGGCGTCGGCGTGGCGTCCGTGCTGGCGGCCGTGCTGTACCAGTACTCGGTGTTCTCCATGGGGCTCGCGCTGCTCGCCTTCTTCTCCAACCTCCTCGTCATGGGCTGGGCCGTCGGTCTGGTGGTGGTGGCTTTCGTGCTGCGCTACGGCCTGGGGGCGGAGAACCTCGCCTGGGCCATCATCTTCGCGGTGGCCCCCGTCACGGGGGTCTACTACCCCATTTCCAACCTGCCGGAATGGCTGCAGCCGCTGGCCTGGGCGCTGCCCTCGAGCAGCGTCTTCGAGGGGATGAGGGCGGTGCTGATCGACGGGGTTTTCCGCGTCGACCTGTTCTGGCAGGCGGTCGTCCTGAGCGCGGTGTACCTGGCGGCGGGCTGGGGGCTCTTCCTGCACGCCTTCCAGGTCGCCCGGGACCGGGACCTGTTGCTCCACGTGGGGGAGTAGGGCCGGGAATTGACCGCTGGCGCCCGCCTGCTAGGGTAGTTGGGGGGCGCGCCCGCCCGGGTGGCGCCAGAAGGGCTCGCATCGGGGGAAGAGAACGTGGCAGCGCGTGCGCACTGGACCAGCCGGTTGGGGTTCATCCTGGCCGCGGCGGGCTCCGCCGTGGGGCTCGGGAACATCTGGAAGTTCCCCTACATGACCGGCGAGAACGGAGGCGGGGCCTTCGTGCTGGTGTACCTCCTCTGCGTGCTCGGGGTCGGCTTGCCGATCCTGATCGCGGAGGTCTACATCGGCCGGGAGAGCCAGCGCAACGTGGTCCAGGCGTTCGAGGCCCTGGACCGCCCACGCTCCCCCTGGAAGGTCACGGGGTGGCTCGGCCTGGTCACGGCCTTCCTCATCCTCTCCTTCTACAGCGTGGTGGGTGGGTGGGTCCTGGACTTCCTGGTCAAGGCCCTGCGGGGGCAGCTGACGGGCCGGGACGCGGGCGCCGTCGGCGGCTACCTGGAGCAGCTCTTCCACAGCCCCTGGGCGATGGTGTTCTGGCACACGGTGTTCATGGCGCTCACCGTCGTCATCGTGGCGCGCGGAGTGGCCGGAGGGATCGAGCGGGCCAACCGGATCATGATGCCGGCGCTGTTCCTGCTCCTCCTCTTCCTGGTGGTGAGAGCCTTCGGGATGCCGGGCTTCGAGCCCGCGGTGGCGTTCCTGTTCAGCCCTCGCTTCGAGGACCTGACCTGGTCCTCGGCGCTGCAGGCCGCGGGGCAGGCGTTCTTCTCCCTGTCCCTCGGGATGGGCGCCATGGTCACGTACGGCAGCTACCTCACGCGGGGGGAGAGCATCCCCCGCATCACGGCGGTCGTTGCGGTCATGGACACCGTCGTCTCCCTGCTGGCCGGGGTGGTAGTGTTCTCCGTCGTCTTCACCTTCGGCCAGGAGCCGGCGGCGGGTCCGACGCTGATGTTCGTGAACCTGCCCCTGCTGTTCCAGCAGATGACCGGCGGCTACCTGGTGGCCTTGGCCTTCTTCCTGCTCATCGCCTTCGCGGCGCTCACCTCCGCCATCTCGCTCCTCGAGGTCGTGGTGGCCTACGCCGACGAGGTGCACGGCTGGCCGCGGCCGCGGACGGCGCTCCTCATGGGCGCCGCCATCTACGCCCTGGGGCTGCTCGCCGCGCTCTCCTTCAACGTGCTGGGCGACGTGAAGGTGGCGGGCCACAACTTCTTCGACCTCTTCGACGACGTCAGCTCGAACCTGACGCTGCCTCTGGGGGGCGTGCTGATCGCGGTCTTCTACGGCTGGGTCCTCGGGCGGGACGCGGTCCTGCGCACCTTCGACGGGCGGGGGCCCCGGGTCCTGCGGGAGGGGCTCCTGTGGGCGGTGCGCGTGCTCGCGCCGGCGGCGGTTGCCTACCTGCTGGTCAGGGGGCTGGCGGGCCTCTGGGCCTGACCGCGGCCGGCGGCTCCGTGGCCGACGCTCTCGCCCCGGGGACTCTCCGGCCCAGGTGGTCCGCCACCCTTCGTTCGGCGGCGGTGTGGCTCCTCGCCCCCGCACTCCTCGCGGCCTGTTCCGATCCGGGTGAGCTGCTCGAGGTCACCGGGTCCACCATGGGGACCACCTACTCGGTGAAGGTGGTCGGGCCGCCCGACGGGCTCGGGGAGGGGGCCCTTCGCGCGGAAGTCGAAGGCGTGCTGCGGGCCGTGAACGGGGCCATGTCCACGTATGACGCGGACTCCGAGCTCTCGCGCTTCAACCGATCCCGGGACACCGGCTGGGTGGCGGCCTCGCCCGAGCTGGTGGCGGTCCTCGCCGAGGCCGACCGGGTGAGCCGCTTGTCGGGGGGTGCCTTCGACGTCACGGTCGGCCCACTGGTGAACCTCTGGGGTTTCGGCCCCGGCGGGGGCGGGGACCGGGTGCCGCCCGAGGAGGAGGTCGCCGCGGCCAGCGCCCGGGTGGGGTACGCCCATCTGGAGGTGAGACCCTCGCCGCCGGCCGTCCGCAAGGCCGTCCCCGACCTCTACGTGGACCTCTCCGCGATCGCAAAGGGCTACGGGGTCGACCGGGTGGCCGGCCGCCTCGGGGAGCTCGGGGTCGACCGCTACCTGGTGGAGATCGGGGGCGAGGTCCGCGGGCTCGGCCACAACGCGCGGGGGATGCCCTGGAGGTTGGCCATCGAGCGCCCCGTCCCCGGTGAGAGGGCGGCGTACGCCGCGATCGAGGTGGACGGCGTGGGCGTGGCCACCTCCGGGGACTACCGCAACTTCTTCGAGCGGGACGGGCGGCGCTATTCCCACACCATCGACCCGTCCACCGGCCGCCCGGTCACCCACGACCTGGCCTCGGTCACCGTGGTGAGCGCCACCTGTACGACGGCCGACGCCCTGGCCACCGCGCTGAACGTCCTGGGACCCCAGGCGGGCTACGCACTCGCAGAGCGGCAGGGGATCGCGGCCTTCTTCATCGCCCGCGAAGACCTGGGTCTCGTGCACCGGGCCACGACGGCCTTCGCCCGCCACGGCAGGCCCTAGGCGTCACCGGCTCCGGCGGCACTTGTTGCAGCGCGGCTGGTTGCGGAACTCCAGGCGCCCCTTTCCCATCCGGCGCATGCCCACCTCCGGCATCGGCACCAGCTGCCCGCAGCCGGAGCACAGGACGAAGACGTTGCTGAGGACCAGCTTCACGCCGGACACGGGTTCCTCGTAGACGTAGCGCTTGCCCATGCGGTCCTCTCCTGCGGGGCCCGGGACGCCCTCTAGCGCGTCTCGAGCGTAAACGCGAAAGCCTTCTCATCGGACACCGGCCGCGGGCCCGAGCGGGCGACGACCCGCCGCGGCCCCGCGGGCGCCCACCCGTCGGGGGCCGCCTCGAGCCCGGCGAGGTCCTCGCGCGGCGCCAGATCGACCCCGTTCAGGGTGACTGCGGTGACTCGGGCCCCGTCGAAGACCAGCTCGACCCGGTGGTCCCGCTGCTGAGGGGCCCCGGCGTAGGTGCCCCTCGCGGCGGCGACGGTCACCGAGGCCCGCCTGCCATCCCCCGCGAGCGCTTGGGAGATGTCGGTCTCGCGGACCTCCCCGCGCTGGTAGGCGACGCTCTCCCCGTCGTCCTCGTAGAGCGTGAACCGCGTCGGATCCTTTGCCGCGTACACCCGGACGACGAACTCGTCGCGGGTCGACCCGTCGGCACGCTGGCCCGCGACGTTCAGGGACTGCCCGTCCACCGCCATGCGCGGCACGATGGCGCCTGCGCGGGCGAAGACCGGGGGGCGCAGCAGGCCTGTCTGCCGCAGGGGGCGCGCCGGGAAGGTCTCTCCCTGGCTCACGAGCCTCTCGTCGGTCCAGTAGTCGACCCATTCCCCTTTCGGGAGATAGACGTCCCGGTGCGCCGCGCCCGTTTCCGTGAGGGTGGCGACCAGGAGGTCTCGCCCGAGGAGCTTCTCGTCGCCGAGCTCCCGCACCCGGGGGTCCTCCGGGTAGTGGAACACGAGCGGCGGGACCAGCGGTTCGCCGGCCCGCCAGGCGCGATGGGCGAGGGAGTAGAGGTAGGGGGTGATCGCGACCCGCTCGCGCAGGTTCGCGAGGTTGCTCTCGCGCTCGCCGACCCGGTCGGGTGCCGTCTCCTTACAGTTGCAGAGGTTCTCGGTGTGGGGGCGCAGCGGCACGTCGAGCCAGGCGCTGGTGGCGAACCAGCGCGTGTAGAGGTCGTCCAGCGCGGCCCCGGTGAGTCCCCGGCGCAGAAAACCGCCCACGTCCGAGCCGAAGTAGTCGATGCCCGAGAACGACATGTGCAGCTGGGCGTTCAGGTGGGTCGCGAGGCTCTCGAGGTTGGAAGCGATGTCCCCTGAGGTCATGGCGACCCCGTGGCGCTGGATGCCGGCCGTTCCCGTGCGGGAGAGCACGAACGGGCGGCGCGCGACCCCCTTGCGCCGGTAGCCCCGTGCGATCCCCTCGGCCCACTTCAGGTTGTAAGCGTTGTGCCAGTCGGCGTGGGCGTGGCCCTCGGGCTCCACCCCGTGGGCCCAGTCGGGTGGGTCGCCGGGGGAGTCGATGGCGTCGTACATCTCGGGCTCGCCCAGGTCGACCCAGTGGCCCAGCACCCCGTCCTCGATGAGCGGCTGGCGCTTCAGGTCGTGCCAGTAGTCGGCGGCCGCGTCCAGGGTCCAGTCGATCATCCCGCCGCGGCCCCACCAGTTGTTTGTGTTGATGTCACTCACGCCGTCGAGGTAGACGGGGGGGCAGTCCGCGCAGCCCGCGCGGACGAGGAAGCCCCGGGCGGCGAGGTCCGCGTGCTCTGGTAGCCCCCGGGCGACGTAGGACTCCTCGATCGGCAGGATACCGACTCCGTCCTGCTCGCGCAGGCGCGCAAGCTTCTCCCTCGCACCGGGGAAGTGGGCCGTGTCCCAGGTCGTGCGGCCCATGGGGCTGTCCTCGGAGTCGCGCACGACGCCGCCGAACCAGGGCAGGTCGAGCACGAAGCCGTCCACGGGAAACCGGCCGGCACGCAGCGTCCGGAGTTTCCCTTCCAGCTCGCCCCAGTCGTCGTAGCCCCACTCCGAGACCCAAAGGCCGAAGAGCTTGCGGGGCGGAACGGGTGGGCGCCCGGTCAGGTCCAGGTACGCCGCACGGGTGGCCGGGAGGTCCGGACCCGCGAAGACGTAGCCGCGGACGGTCCGGGCCGCCGTCTCGACCTTCCAGGGGTCGCCGGTCAGGTCCCAGCGCTGGCGATAGAGGTCGTCGAGGAACAGGGCGAACGCGATGCCGCCCGCCCCGAGACCGTAGAGGACGGGGACCTGCACGTTGCCGACGGTCCCGCCGCCGAACTCCACCATCCGGTTGCCGTGCTCGCTGCCTGACTCGCGCACCCGGCCGGTCCAGTCGCCGTGGGCGCTGCCGAGGTCCACGAACTGCGCGCCGAGGCCGTAGGCGTGGCTCATGGTGGTTGCGATGTCCACGCCTCGCTCGGCGCCCGAGACCGGGCAGAGCGTGGCGAGCTCGGTGCCGGACCTGCGGTCGATCACCCCGAGACACAGGCTCGCCGCGTCCACCGTATACCGGGTCGTGGGGGTCTCCAGCACCTCCCCGGCGGCGCCCGAGCGCTCCAGCCGGGCAGGGCCGGGGTAGTCCGTCCGGTCCACCTGGGGTGTCACCCGGATCGGGCGCGCCGGGTCGGGGAGGGAGCCCCCGGAGCTCCACTCGAAATGGGCGAGCCGGTCGTCCAGCACCTCGAGCACCAGGTGCGACGCGCCCGACGAGAAGGTCAATCGCGGGACTTCGGCGTGAGCGCCTTCGGCGACCAGGCACGCGGTCAAGAACGCCAACAGCCAGTCACCACCAGGTCGTTCCACCGCTCCCTCGATGCCGAAGTGGCGTTGTCTGCCGACCACGGGGCGGGTTTCCGGGGCGGTCCTGCGGGACCGTATGCCGCCTGGACGGCGGCATACGAGCCTACAGGGACGTATTCACGGCGTGTCCCGCGGGGCCGTCCGGGGAGCTCGCGGCACTACGCCCCTCCCATCGAGCCGCCTCCATCGAGCCTCAGGACTCGATGATGTCCTCCAGTCCCTTTCCGGGCTGCACCATCGGCAGCACGTTCTCCGCCTTGTCGATCCAGACGTCCACCAGAACGGGGCCCGGGTCGGCGAGGGCCTCGCGCACCACCTCGTCGATCTTTCCCGGGTCGGCCAGGTGCAGGGTCCGCAACCGCGGATAGACGTACTGCAGGCCCATCAGGTTGGGCAGCTGGCGGCGGCAGGTCTGGTCCAGTTCGATGCAGGCGGGGTCGCAGTCGCAGTTGCGGGCCAGGCAGGTCTCGTAGTGGTGGCCACCGTCCATCATGTCTTCCCACTGCCGGACCATGCCCAGGTAGCTGTTGTTCAGCACGAACATCTTGAGCGGCACGCGGTTGGCGACCACCGTGGCGAGCTCCTGCAGGTTCATCTGGAAGCTCCCGTCGCCGTCGATCAGCACGACAGGCTGGTGGGGGTTCCCGAACCAGGCGCCGATCGCGGCGGGCAGGCCGAAGCCCATGGTGCCGAGGCCGCCGGAGCTGACCCACTGGCGGGGCCGCTGGAAGCGGTAGTACTGGGCGGCCCACATCTGGTGCTGACCGACTCCGGTCACGACGGTCGCGTTGCCCTCGGTCCACCGCGAGACGCTCTCGACCACGGCCTGGGGCTTTACGTACGGGGAGGCCGAGTAGGGCGTCGGCATGCGCGCCTTCCACTCGCGCACCTGGTCGAGCCACTTGCGGTGCTGCGCGGATGCGCCGGACTCGAGGCTGAACCGCAGGAAGTCCCTGGTGTCGGCGATGACCGCGAGGTCGGTGCGCACGGTCTTGTCGATCTCGGACGGGTCGATGTCCACGTGGGCGATGCGCTTGCCCGAGGCGAACCCCTGCACTGCCACCCGGTCGTCGAAACGCCCGCCGACGGTAAGGAGGAAATCGGAGTCCCGCAGGGCGTAGTTCGCCGGGATGGTGCCGTGCATGCCGGGCATCCCCAGGTTGTGCGGGAGGTCGTGGGGCAGGGCCCCGAGGGCGTTGAAGGTGGTGGTGACGGGTACGTCGAAGCGCTCTGCGAATTGACGCAGCTCGGCCGCCGCATTTGCGGTGATGATGCCCCCGCCCGCCTTCAGCACGGGCCGTCGCGCCTTCGCCAGGGCATCCAGGATGGCCAGGGTCCCCGTCGCGTCGAACGGCGTGCTTTCTCGGTGACGCTTGCGGGGGCGGTGCCTGTGCGCGCCCTGGGCGAGCTGGGCGCTCTTGCAGATGTCCACTACCACGGGGCCCGGGCGCCCGTGCGCGGCGATCGCGAACGCCTCGCGGAGAACCCAGTCCAGGTCCCGGACGTCCTTGACGAGGTAGTTGTGCTTGGAGATCGGCCGGGTGATGCCGACCGTGTCCACTTCCTGGAAGGCGTCGGTCCCGATGGCGCCGCTGGCCACCTGTCCGGTGATGAACACCGTCGGCACCGAATCCTTGTGGGCGTCGGCGATGGGCGTCACGAGATTCGTCGCGCCGGGTCCCGAGGTCGCCAGCGCGACCCCGGTGTTCCCGGTGACGCGCGCGTAGCCCTCGGCGGCGTGCCCGGCGCCGCCCTCCTGCCGGAACAGGATGAAGCGCGGCACCTTCTCGCCGCGGCGCATGCGTTTGTTGAGCTCCACGTGCAGCGGGATGACTGCACCGCCCGTGTGCCCGAAGATGTATTCGACGCCGAGGTCGACGAGCACATCGAAGAAGATGGAGGCCCCGGTGCGGGGCTGAGTCGCGCTGGATGACATCGGAAGGAAATATTTGAAGCCTCGTATCATCATACCCGTCCGCGGCGCTCGTGGAAGCGGTGCGGGCAGGACCATCCTTCGAAGCGCCCGGACCACGCGAAGGGCGACCACGACTCTTGTGGGGCAACCATGAGCGCCGAGCCGACGCTGCACGCGACCTCCGGACGGGCGGGGCAGGCGCCTCGCGCATTCCTCCGCGACTTCTGGCGCCTGGCGGGCCCCTACTGGCGTGCGAGAGGAGGGCGCGCGGCCCGCTGGCTGACGCTGGCCGTGGCGGTCCTGACCGTCGCCCAGGTGGGCATCCCTGTCGCCATCAACCTCTGGAGCGAGTGCCTCTTCGACACGCTGGAGCAGCGGGCGATGTCCAAGCTGTTCTGGCTGGTGGGGGTACTCGCGGTGATCCTTCTTTCCAACATCCTGATCACGACGGGCCACCTCTGGGTCAAGCGCCGGCTGCAGGTGGAATGGCGGGCGTGGCTCACGCAGCGGCTCACCGACGAGTGGATGCGGACGGGCAGGCACTACGCGCTGACCCTCGTGCCGGGGGACCACGACAACCCCGACGGCCGGATCGCGGAGGACGTGCGCATCGCCACCGAGCACGCCGTCGATCTGACCCACTCGCTGTTCTACTGCGTGCTGTTGCTCGCGAGCTTCACCCATATCCTGTGGTCCCTCTCCGGGCCGCCGCAGGTCGATTTCGGCAGCGCGAGCGTCTACCTGCCCGGCCATCTCGTGTGGGTCGCGTTGGCGTATGCCGCCCTCGGCACCTCGGCCACGCTTCTGCTGGGGCGCCCGCTGGTGCGGGCCGCGGGCCTGCGCCAGGTGCGCGAGGCCAGCTTCCGATTCGGCCTCGCCCACGCGCGCGAGGGCAGCCTCACCATCGCCCAGTTGCACACCGAGAGGGCGGAGCGGCGCCGTCTGGGCGACCTCTTCCGGGAGGCCGCCTGCGCCTGGGAGGGTCAGACGACGGCCCTCTGCAACCTGTTCGTCTTCTCCTCCGGGTGGTCGGTCCTCTCCCAGGCGTTTCCCATCCTGGTCGCGGCCCCGCGGTACATCTCCGGGAGCATCACGTTGGGGGTCCTGATGCAGTCGGCCCAGGCGTTTCAGCAGATGGTCGCAGCACTCGCCTGGCCCATCGACAACTTGCCGAAGTTCGCTGAGTGGCGAGCGTCCGCCGGACGGGTGCTGGGCCTGCACCGGGCCCTGGCCGGTCTCGGCGAGCGGGTGCGTCAGAGCGGTGCGGTGGCGGCGGGGGGCGAGGCCGGCTCGGGGCCGGGTGACCCGTGATACCATGCCTTCCGGTTGGCGAGGCCGGCGCCCGGCTGGCCCGATGAAGGCTCATGCGAGCGATCACGATCCTGGACTACGGCGCCGGCAACGTGCGGAGCGTTCGCAACGCGATCCGTCGGCTCGGTCACGAGGTGCGTGACGCCCGTGGCCCGGAGGACATCGCCCGTGCCGAGGTGTTGGTGTTCCCGGGTGTCGGCAGCTTCGGCAGCGCGATGGAGCGGCTGCACGCGGGCGGCTACGTGGAACCGTTGCGCCGGTACCTCCACGACGGACGCCCGTTCCTCGGGATCTGCCTCGGGCTGCAGACCCTGTTCGAAGGCAGCGAGGAGTTGCCGGGCGTTCCCGGCCTGGGGGTGATCCCCGGGCAGGTGCGGCGCTTCGAAGCGCCCGGCCTGTCGGTCCCGCACATGGGCTGGAACGGCCTGCGCCTGTCCCGCGACTCTCCGCTTCTTGCCGAATGTGCCGGGGAGAAGCTCTACTTCGTGCACTCCTACCGCGCCCTGCGGGAGCCGGCCAACGCCGGCTGGGTGCTGGCGCTCACGGACTACGGCGGCGAGTTCGTGAGCGCCGTCGAGCGTGGGGCCGTGGCCGCGGTCCAGTTCCACCCGGAGAAGAGCGGAGAGGCCGGACTGCGAGTCCTGCGGCGCTTCCTGTCCCGGGCGCTCGGCGGGGGCACCGTGCCGGGGGACACCGCGCCGGCGTCATCGCCGGCCGCCCCGACGCGCCTTGCCAAGCGCCTGATCGCGTGCCTCGACGTGCGCGCCGACGACGAGGGGGAACTGGTCGTCACCAAGGGTGATCGCTACGACGTCCGCGAGGGAGGGCGGGTACGCGACGTGGGCGACCCGGTCGAGCTCGCGCGCCGCTACTACGAGGAGGGCGCCGACGAGGTCACCTTCCTCAACATCACGGCCTTCCGGGACTCTCCGCTGGAGGACCAGCCCATGCTGGAGGTCCTGCGCCGGACCTCCGAGAACGTCTTCGTGCCGCTCACCATCGGCGGTGGGATCCGCGCGTACACCGACGCCGGGGGACGCCGCTACTCGGCCCTCGACGTGGCCTCCGAGTACTTCCGTTCCGGGGCGGACAAGATCTCCATCGGCAGCGACGCCGTCTACGCGGTCGAGGCCCTGCCTCGGACGGGCCGTGGCGACGGCGAAAGCTCCCTCGAGCAGATCGCCCGCGTCTACGGCAACCAGGCGGTGGTGGTCTCCGTCGACCCGCGCCGGGTGTACGTCCGCTCGCCTGCCGACACACCCCACCGGACCGTTCCCACCGCGCACCCCGGTCCGAACGGTGAGCGCTATTGCTGGTTCCAATGCACGGTGAAGGGCGGGCGCGAAGGGCGGGACCTGGACGCGGTGGAGTTTGCCCGGGGGGCCGAGGCGCTGGGGGCCGGCGAGGTCCTGCTCAACTCCATCGACCGGGACGGGACCGGGCTCGGTTTCGACCTCGAGCTCATCCTGGCGGTGCGCGAGGCGGTGTCCATTCCCGTCATCGCCTCGAGCGGTGCGGGGCGGGTCGAGCACTTCTCGGAGGTCTTCGAGCGCACGGGCGTGGAGGCCGCTCTCGCCGCCGGGATCTTTCACCGGCGGGAGGTTCCCATCGCCGACGTCAAGGCGCACCTGAAGGCCTGCGGCGTCGAGCTGCGCGCATAGGCGGAAGCCCGCCGTTTCGTTCGCGGCGGGCGGCAGGGTCGGGCCCCCGACGATGGGGCCCGCGGGCAACTGGCGGGGAGAGCTCGTATGCACATGCGCAAGAGGTTCTTCGGGCTGATTCTGGGTGCCGGCGTGCTGGCCGCCGGCTCGACCTTCGCGGCTGATCCCATCCGGATCGGAACGTTCCTCACCGTGACCGGTCCCGCTTCCTTTCTCGGCGACCCGGAGCTGCGCACGCTCCAGATGTACGTCGAGGAGCTGAACGCCAGGGGCGGCGTCCTCGGCCGCAAGCTCGAGCTCGTGCACTACGACACGGTGGGCCAGGCGAAGGAGGCGGTCACCTTCGTCAAACGACTCATCCAGAACGACGGGGTGGACGTCATCGTGGGCGGCTCGAGCACCGGCGACACCATGGCGGCCGTGCCCGAGGTGGAGAAGGCGGGGGTTCCGTTCATCTCCCTGGCGGGCGGTGTCGAGATTGTCGAGCCGGTGAAGAAGTGGGTCTTCAAGACACCCCACACGGACCGCATGGCCGCGATCCGCATCTTCGAGGACATGAAGAAGCGCGGGATCCGCAAGCTCGCCCTGATCTCCGGCGACGGCGGGTACGACAAGTCGGGGCGCAAGCAGGTCCTGGAGCTCGCGCCTTCGCACGGCCTTGAGGTGGTGGCCGACGAGTCCTACGGGAACAAGGACACGGACATGACCACCCAGCTCACCAAGATCCGCGCGACCGACGCCCAGGCCATCCTGAACTTCGGTTTCGGTGCGGCCCCGGCCATCGTGACCCGCAACGTCCGCCAGCTCGGCATCACGCTGCCGGTGTATCAATCGCACGGGGTGGGCTCCAAGAAGTTCATCGAGATGGCGGGCGAGGCGGCCGAGGGGGTGCGCCTGCCGGCCGCGGCGCTGGTGGTGGCCGAGCAGCTTGCCGACACCGACCCGCAGAAGAAGGTGCTGCTCGACTACAAGGCGAAGTTCCAGGCGAAACACGGCGAGGTGTCCACCTTTGGCGGGCACGCCTACGACGGGTTCTTCATCGCGATCGAGGCCATCCAGCGCGCCGGCGGCACCGAGCGGGCGCGCGTTCGGGACGAGATCGAGAAGACCCGCGGCTTCGTGGGGACGGCGGGGGTGTTCCACATGTCACCCCAGGACCACATGGGCCTCAGCGTGGACGCCTTCAAGATGGTGGAGGTGCGCAAGGGCAACTGGGTCATCATCGACTGAGCCTCGACGGGGGGAAGGGCGAAGGGGACGGCGCCCTGCTGCCCCCGGGACCACGGGACATGCTGGACTCGCTCCTGCAATTCCTCATCACCGGGGTCACCGTGGGCTCGACCTACGCCCTGGTCGGGCTCGGTTTCGCCATCATCTACAACGCGTCCGGCGTGGTGAACTTCGCCCAGGGCGAGTTCGTGATGATCGGGGCCATGGTCGCCATCAGCCTGCTGGGGGCCAGGACGCCCTTCCCCCTGGCGCTCCTGCTGGCGGTGATGGCGACGGTGGCGGTGGGCCTGGTGCTCGAAGCGCTCGCCGTGGAGCCGGCCCGGGGCGCCCCCGTGGTGACGCTCGTGATCATCACCATCGGTGCCTCCATCCTGCTGCGGGGAGTGGCGCTCCTCGTCTGGGGCAAGGACTTCCACGCCATGCCCCGCTTCTCCGGCGACACGCCGCTGCACCTGGGTAGCGCCACCCTGCTGCCGCAGAACCTGTGGGTGATGGGCGGCACCGCCGCGCTGGTCTTCGCGGTGCGGCAGTTCTTCCGGCGCACCAGCGTGGGCAAGGCGCTCCTCGCCTGTTCGTGCAACCGCACCGCGGCCCAGCTCATGGGGATCAACGTGCGCCGTATGATGCTGCTCGCCTACGGGCTGTCGGCGGCCCTCGGCGCGGTGGCGGGTCTCCTGGTGGCGCCGATCACCTTCACCTCCTACGACTCTGGCGTCATGCTGGGTTTGAAGGGCTTCTCCGCCGCCATCCTGGGCGGCATGGGCAACCCCATGGGCGCGGTCGCGGGAGGTCTGCTGCTCGGGGTCCTGGAGTCGCTCGCCGCCGGCCTCATCTCCTCCGGCTACAAGGATGCCATCGCCTTCGTGGTGGTCCTGCTGGTCCTGTTCCTGAGGCCGAGCGGGCTCTTCGGGAAGGGCGTGGTCGAGCGCGCGTGAAGGCGTCTGCGCTGCCCTCGAGGACGCACGGGGGCTGGTCCCGCGTCGGCCGGGCGAGACTCGCCGGGCTCGGGCTGCTGGCGCTCGTGGTCTTCGCCCTGCCGCCGTTGTTCCCGGGAAACTACTTCGTCACCGTGGTCGGCGTGTCCGTGGGGTTTCACGTGATCCTCGCGGTCAGCCTGAACCTCCTGGTCGGTTACGCCGGGCAGATCTCCCTCGGCCACGCGGCCTTCTTCGGAATGGGGGCCTACGCCTCCGGCATCCTGACCACGCAGTACGCTTGGAGCCCCTGGCTCGCCCTCTCGGCGGGGCTTCTCGCCGTCTTCGTCGTGTCGAGCCTCCTCGCGCGGCCGGTGCTCAAGCTGAAGGGTCACTACCTGGCCATGGCGACGCTCGGCTTCGGGATCATCGTGCACATCGTGCTGGTCCAGGCAGTCGGGGTGACGGGCGGGCCCGACGGGCTGTCGGGCATTCCGACCCTTTCGCTGCTCGGCTGGCAGGTGGCGGCCGATCAGGACTGGTACTGGGTCGTGGCGGTGGCGATGCTCGCCGTGATCGCCCTCTCGCTGAACGTCGTCGACTCCCGCGCGGGGCGGGCCCTTCGCGCGGTTCACGGCGCCGAGCTGGCGGCGCAGATGATGGGTATCGACAGCGCGCGCACGAAGAGCCAGGTCTTCGTGCTCTCCGCGGTGCTCAGCAGCTTCGCCGGAAGCCTCTTCGCCCACCAGCAGAGCTTCATCAGCCCCGACTCCTTCAGCTTCTACGTGTCCATCGAGCTGCTGACGATGGTGGTCCTTGGCGGGATGGCCTCCACGTACGGCGCCGTCTTCGGCGCGGTGACCCTCACGGTGCTGCGGGCGACGCTGGTGGTGTTCCACGACTACGAGATGCTGGTCCTCGGCGCGGTGCTGATGACCATCATGATCTTCCTGCCCCAGGGCCTGTTCGTGGGGCTCGCCCAGCTGCTCCGCCACGCCCTCGCGCGGCACCGTTCCCCGGAGGCCTTCAGCGATGGCGCTGCTTGAGGTCGCCGGCCTGGAGAAGTCCTTCGGGGGCGTGACGGCGCTGGCGGACGTGCGCTTCCGGGTGCCCGAGGGCGTGGTGTACGCGGTCATCGGACCGAACGGCGCGGGCAAGACCACGCTCTTCAACACGCTCTGCGGCTACGAGCGCCCGGACGGGGGCACCATCCAGTTCGGGGGCGAGCCGCTGGCGGGGCTGCCTCCCCACGCCGTCGCGGGTCGGGGCGTCTCGCGAACGTTTCAGAACCTCCAGGTGTTCTTCAACATGACCGCGTTGGAGAACGTCATGGTCGGGTGTCACCTGCGGTCCCGCTCGGGGCTGGTGGGGGCCGCCCTGCGCCTGCCCCACGTGCGGGAGGAGGAGCGGCGCGTGCGGCAGTGGGCTCGGGAGGCCCTGGAGCTCTGCGCCCTCGGCGAGCTCGAGGGGCGCGAGGCGAGCT
This sequence comes from Gammaproteobacteria bacterium, assembly GCA_017999615.1. Classification (NCBI taxonomy): domain Bacteria; kingdom Pseudomonadati; phylum Pseudomonadota; class Gammaproteobacteria; species Gammaproteobacteria bacterium. The sequence goes on from JAGNLM010000001.1 coordinate 415,687, forward strand.
CGCTGGCCTACGGGGTGCTCAAGCGGCTCGAAGTGGCGAGGGCCCTGGCGGCCCGGCCGCGGCTCCTGCTGATGGACGAGCCGGCGGCCGGCCTGAACGACACGGAAACGGCGGAGATGGGCGGGCTCATCCGGCGCATCCGCGACTCCGGGGTCACCGTGCTGCTGGTGGAGCACAACATGGAGCTGGTGATGGAGGTCGCCGACCGGGTCCTGGTGCTCGAATACGGCAGCGTCCTCGCGGAGGGAACTCCGGCGGAGGTGCAGTCGAACCGGCGGGTCATCGACGCCTACCTGGGCGGACAGGTTCAATATGCCGTCGACTGAGCCGGCCCTGCTGAAGGTGGAGGGGCTCTGCAGCCACTACGGCCCCGTCCGCGTCCTCTCGCACGTCTCCCTCTCGGTCCGGGCGGGCGAGCTGGTGGCGATCGTCGGCGCCAACGGCGCGGGCAAGAGCACGCTGCTGCGCAGCCTCTCCGCCGTGCAGCCGAAGAGCGGGGGGACGGTGCGCTTCGACGGGCGGGACATCACGCGGCTGCCCGCCCACCGCGTGGTGGCGGCCGGTGTCTGTCACGTGCCGGAGGGGCGCCAGGTCTTCGCGCCGCTCAGCGTCGAGGACAACCTGCGCCTCGGCGCGTATCTCCACCGCCACGAACGGGCCTGGGTCGAGCGGGAGTTGGAGCGCGTCTACACCCTGTTCCCGATCCTGGGCGAGCGGCGGGCACAGCTGGCCGGGACCCTTTCCGGCGGCCAGCAGCAGATGCTCTCCATCGGCCGCGCCCTGCTCGGCCGGCCGAGGCTGCTGCTCCTGGACGAGCCCTCGATGGGCCTGGCGCCGCTGCTCGTCGAGGAGATCTTCCGGGTGGTCCGGGAGCTGAACCGCAGCGGTGTGACCGTGCTCCTGGTGGAGCAGAACGCGCGCGCCGCGCTCGCCATCGCCGACCGGGGCTACGTGCTCGAGACGGGCCGGGTCGTGATGTCGGCAGCGGCCTCGGAGCTCCTCGCCGACGAGGGGGTGCGCAAGGCGTACCTGGGGCGCTGACCGGGGCGGACCCGGGCAGGGCTCGTGGCGGCCGGTGGCGGGGCCGTGGGGAGTGAACAGGGGGTCGAAGAGAGGGGAGGGCAGGATATGTACGTCGAGCAGATCATGACCCGCAACGTGGCGAAGTGCAGCGAGGACACCCGGGTCACCCACCTGTCCGGCATGATGCACGAGCACTGCATCCACCACCTCCCGGTGGTCCGGGACGAGGACCAGTTCGTGGGGCTCGTCTCCTTCCGCGACCTGCAGCGCCTCTCGCCCTCGCCGGCCACGACGCTCTCGGTCGGCGAGGCGAACTACCTCCTCGGCAAGCTCACCGCCTCCAAGGTGATGCACACCGAGGTGGTGACGTGCTCGCCCGACACCCTCGTGGAGGACGCGGCCTACCTGATGCGGCGCGAGGGGGTGGGTTGCCTGCCGGTGACGCGCGACGGACGCCTGGTGGGCATCGTCACGGTCGAGGACATGCTGGACTTCTTCCTGGAGATCACCGGCTGCACCAGCGAGAGGACCACCCGGATCGCGGTGCGCCTGCAGGACCGGATCGGCGAACTGGCGAAGCTGCTGAGCTCGATCAACTCCGCCGGCGGCTACATCGTCACCGTCGTGTCGCCCCAGCACCCGGACCGGAGCGGGATGCGCCTCGCCATCGTACGCTACCGCGCCGACGAACCGCAGGCCGTGGACCGCAGGCTGCGGGAGCTCGGCTACGAACCGATCACCGAGAATCTGCCGCGGTCGCCCGGATGAGGTCCCGGTACCAGCGGTAGGAGCTCTTCGGGGTCCGCGCCTGGTTCGCGAAGTCCACGTGCACCAGGCCGAAGCGCTGGCCGTAGCCCGAGCCCCACTCGAAGTTGTCGAGCAGGCTCCACACGAAGTACCCGCGCACGTCGGCGCCGGCGGCGATGGCGTCGTGCATGGCGCCGATGTAGGCCGCGAGGTAGCTCACCCGCTTCGGGTCCCGGACCCTCCCCGAGGCGTCCGGCCGGTCATCACCACCGGCGCCGTTCTCGGTGACGTAGACCGGCAGCCGGTAGGTGCGGGTGAGGTCCAGCAGGAGGTCCCGGAAGGCCTCCGGGTAGATGGGCCACCCGATCTCGGAGCGCGGCGCGTCGGCCGGCGGGCTGCCCCACCCGAACCCCCAGGGCATCGACGGGTCGGCCTTCGCGAAGATCGGCCCGTAGTGGTTCAGCCCGAACCAGTCGAGGGGGCGGCAGATGCGCGCGAGGTCTCCCGCGCGCACGTAGGGCTCGATCGCCTCGGCGATCCGTGGGGGGTAGTGCCCCCGGATCTGCGGGTCGGGGAACGCGTGGTTCCAGTGCTCGTCGAGCCATTCCGCCGCAGCCCGGTTCGCCTCGGCCTCGCCTTCGGCCCAGACGGGCTGCTGGTTGTGGATCGCCCCGATCGAGGCCCCCGGCACCAGGTCGCGCAGCACGTCCACCCCGGCCCCGTGGGCGAGGTTGACGTGGTGGATGGCGCGCAGGTGGGCGTCACGGTCGCGCAGCCCCGGGGCGCCCCAGTCCATCGCGTAGCCGAAGAGCGTGAAGACCGCGAATTCGTTGAACGTCGCCCAGTGCTTGACCCGGTCCCCGCAGCGGCGGGCGACGACGGCGGCGTAGTCCGCGAACCAGCCGGCGCTGTCCCGGTGGGTCCAACCCCCGAGACCCTCGAGGGCCTGGGGCAGGTCCCAGTGGTAGAGGCAGGCCCACGGCTCGATCCCGGCGGCGAGCACCGTGTCGACGAGCCGGTCGTAGAAGTCGAGTCCCTTGGCGTTGGCGGCCCCCCGGCCCCGCGGCAGCACCCGGGGCCAGGCGACGGAGAACCGGTAGGCACCGACACCGAGATCCCGCAGGAGCGCGACGTCCCCGGGGTAGCGGTGGTAGTGGTCGCAGGCGACGTCGCCTGTGTCACCGTTCGCGACCTTGCCGGCGGTGCGGCAGCGGGTATCCCAGATGCTGGGCAGGCGCCCGTCCTCGGCAGCGGCGCCCTCGATCTGGTAGCTGGACGTGGAGACTCCCCAGAGGAACCCCTCGGGCCAGGGGGTGGGAAACGGCGGGGTAGGCATGATGACCTCGGGTCCGTTGCCGGCGTTTGGGCTACGGGGCTTGCTTCCGGCGTTCGGGCTACTCTTCCCCTCCAGGGGGCAGGCCGTCAAGCTGGAGCAGGAGGCACTCGGCCTCCTGCCGAAGGCCCGCTCCCAGGAGCTCCGCCACCTGCCGCTCCAGCAACGCGCGGTCCGATGCGAGCTCCGGTGGCAAGGGGGGGCACTCCCTGTCCTTCATCCGATACCGGATGGGCTCCCGCGCAAGGGGCTCCGGGGAACCCCCGGGGGAGAGGTCCAGAGCCCGGGGGGCCGGCGGTGGGGGCATGGCCGCCCGCTCACGCTTGGTCTCGGAGCGCAGAGGCGCGGCCTTCACGGCGGAAGGCAGGGCCTGTGCCTCCGGTGACTCCAGTGCCTTTGGTGTCTCTGGTGCAGCCATTTCGTCGCGCGGCCGCGCGCGCCCGGCATCCGTATCCTGGAGGGCCGGACGCTCGAGCACCAGATTGACCGCGAGGACCAGCACCGCCGCCGTCGCCAGGGCAGACAGCAGCCACTGGCGGTGCGGGCGCCGGACGGCGGCGCGGGCTGCGGCACGGATGGCCGTGTCCAACCGTTCCGGAGGCTCCGGCCGCGGGGCTCGCCGGTAGAGCTCGAGGATGCGCTCGTCCCCGGGGTCGGGTCGCTCACTCATCGCAGTCCTCCAGGCCGGCCCGCAGCCGCCGCAGCGCGTAGCGCAACCGGCTCTTCACCGTCTCCCGGCCGGTGCCGGTGACCTCGGCGATCTGCTCGAGCGTGAGGCCGCCCTCGGTCTGCAGGAGGAAGGCGTCGCGCTGTTCCCGGGCCAGGCCGGAGAGGAGCTTGAGCAGGCGCTCCACGCAGTCCCGCACCAGGGCCCAGGCCTCGGGCCACGGGAAGGAGAGGTCGACCACGCTCTCGTCGATGGGCTCGCTCGCCGGTGGGCGCTGCCGCCAGTGGTCGGTGAGCAGGTTGCGAGCGATGCGAAACAGCCAGGGGGCGAAGGCCGCCTGGGGACGCCAGCCCTGGCGGGCGCGCACCACCCGTAGCCAGGTCTCCTGGAAGAGCTCCTCCGCGGCACCCTCGCTCTCGCAGTGGCGCAGGAGGTAGCGGAAGAGGGGACCCCGGAAGCGCCCGTAGAGCGTGTCGAAGGCGTCCGCGTCGCCCGCCGCGTAGAGGGCCATCAGCTCCTCGTCGGCGGGCTCGCGGGGGGTGCCTTCGCCAGCGCTCACGGGGGCAGGGCTCTGCACGGCGGCGGCTCCGGGGTCCTCGGGGGGCCTCAATCCGCGGCCCGGTCCTTGGACCCCGCGGGGGAGGCGGGCTCCAGCGAGTCGGCCAGCCTCACGAGCTTCAGGAACTCGGACCGGTGACCCTCGGGGTCATCTCCCCGGGCACCCTGCGCGAGTTTGACGATTGCCTCGTACCCGAAGCCCTCCAGGTAGGTCCCGCCCCGCAGCCGCTGCCCGAAGGCGGCCACCGCCGCGGCGAACCGGAGGTCGTCCGAGGCCCCGCCCAGGTCGGCGCGCACGGTGGCGCGGGCGACCGGGCGCTCGATCAGGCTGCTCGCGGCCTCGTCGGCCTTCTTGTAGCGCACCCGCACGAACGCGAGCTCCCGGGAGTGGCCTCCGGCGGCTGCCTGGGGCTGGTAGCGCAGGGGCTCGACCCGCTCGCCGCCGCTCCCGGCGAGGGCGATCTCGTAGAGGGCCGTGACCGACTGCCCCGCCCCCACGTCACCGGCGTCCACGCGGTCGTTGGCGAAGTCCTCGCGGCGGAGCTGCCGGTTCTCGTAGCCGATGAGACGGTACTCCGAGACCGCGGAGGGGTTGAACTCGACCTGCACCTTGGCGTCCCGGGCCACGGTGAGCAGGGTGCCGCCCAGGTTCTCCACCAGGACCTTGCGCGCCTCCTGGAGGTCGTCGATGTAGGCATAGGCCCCGTCGCCGTGGTCGGCGAGCTGTTCCATCAGGCGCTCGTTGTAGTTGCCGGTGCCGAACCCGAGGGTGGTCAGCGCCACGCCGTGCGCCCGCTCCCGCTTGACGAGGTCTACGAGGGCGTCGTGGCCGACCACGCCCACGTTGAAGTCCCCGTCGGTGGCCAGCAGGACGCGATTGATACCCCCGGGGATGAAGCCCTCGCGGGCCTTGGCGTAGGCGAGCTGGATGCCGGCCGCGCCGTGGGTGGGGCCGCCGGCCTCGAGCCGGTCGATGGCCGCCTCGATGGTGGCCTTGCGGTCGCCCGGGGTCGGCTCCAGGACCACGCCGCTCGCCCCCGCGTAAGCCACCAGGGCAACCCGATCCTGGGCGCCGAGTCGCCGGACCAGGAGGCGCAGGGACTGTTTGACCAGGGGCAGCTTGTCCGGGGACTTCATGGACCCGGAGACGTCCACCAGGAACACGAGGTTCGCGGGGGGCAGCCGCTCGGGCGGCGGCGCCCAGGTCTTCACCCCGATGCGCAGCAGGTGGGTCTTCGGGTTCCACGGCGAGGGCGCGACCTCGGTCGTCACCGCGAAGGGGGCGTCACGGTTCGTGGGTGCGGCGTCGGAGTAGGCGAAGTAGTTGATCAGCTCCTCGGTGCGCACCGCGTCCGCAGGTGGCAGCCGGCCCTGGTTGAGGAACCGGCGCACGTTGGAATAGCTGCCCGTGTCCACGTCGAGGGAGAAGGTGGACACCGGCAGTTCGGCGACCCGCTTGACCGGATTGTCGTCGAAGTGGGCGTACTGCTCCCGGTCCAGCGGTGCCGACGGGGTCCGCAGGTCGAGCGCGGGGCTGTCCGCCATGGAGTAGGCGGCCGCGGGGGCGGACCCCTGCGGGGCGCCGGGGGCCATCCGGACCCGCGTCTTGCCTCTGTCCTCAGGTTCCGGGCTCGATGCGGTTCGAGCCTCGTTCTGGGTGGATACGGGGCCGTTTCCTTGCGTGCTCGGGGCCGAGGGCGACGTGTGCAGGTTGCACGCGCCGAGGGTGAGCAGGACGACGGGTACGGCGAGCAGATGGCGCAGGGACATGGGGTTCACTCCTCCGTAGGGTGGTACGGACTCCAGAACGGGGAATCGGGCCGGATGGGGTTAAACCGGCCCGGGGTGCCCGCTCGCCGGAGGGTCCCTGTTCGCCTCCGTCGCCCGGCTCAGAAGAGTCGGTTCAGGCCGTTCAGGGCTGCCACGCGGTATGCCTCCGCCATGGTGGGGTAGTTGAAGGTCGTGTCGGCGAAGTAGGCGATGGAGTTCCCCGGCGGCTGTTGCGCCATGATGGCCTGGCCGATGTGCACGATCTCCGAGGCGCCCTCGCCGAAGCAGTGGATGCCGAGGAGCGCGAGGGTCTCCCGGTGGAAGAGGAGCTTCAGCATCCCCACCGTGCGCCCCGTGATCTGGGCGCGCGCGAGCCCCTGGAAGCGGGCCCGTCCGACCTCGTAGGGCACCTGCTCCGCGGTGAGCTCGCGCTCGGTCCTGCCGAGCGAGCTGATCTCCGGGCTGGTGTAGATCCCGGTCGGCGCCGACTCGACCATCCTCCGCTCGCAGGCCCCCCCGACGATGTGGGTCGCCGCGTAGCGGCCCTGATCGAGGCTCGCGCTGGCCAGCGCCGGCGGGCCAATCACGTCGCCCACCGCGTAGATGTGGGGATGCGCCGTCTGCAGCGAGCCGTTGACCTCCACCTGGCCGCGGCTGTTGACCCGCACGCCGAGGTCCTCGAGCGCGAGGCCCGCCGTGTTTCCGGTGCGCCCGTTGGCCCAGAGGAGCACGTCGGCCCGGAACTTCTTGCCCGAGCGGCAGTGCAGCACCACCCCGTCGTCCCGGGGCTCCACGCCCGCGGCCGTTTCGTCGTTGCGGATCACGACGCCGAGGTTGCGCAGGTGATAGCTGAGTGCGTCGGTGATCTCGTCGTCCAGGAAGTTCAGGAGACGGTCCCGCGTGTTGACCAGGTTCACCTGCACGTCGAGGTGCGCGAAGACCGAGGCGTACTCGCAGCCGATGATGCCCGCGCCGTAGATGGTGATCGACCGGGGTGTGTAATCGAGGCTGAGGATGCTGTCGCTGTCCCGCACCCGGGGGTGTGAGAAGTCCACGTCCTCGGGGTGATAGGGATGCGACCCCGCCGCGACGACGAAGGTGTCCGCGTGGTACTGCTCCCGCCCGCCCTTGGGCAGGGTGACCTCGACCGTGTGGGGGTCCACGAAACGGGCGTTGCCCTCGACCAGGCTCACGCCGTTACGCACGTAGTTGCGGTGGTGGGTGCGGACCTGCTCGGCGATGACGGAGTGCGCCCCGCGCAGCAGTTCCGGGTAGGACACGCTGACGTGCCCCACCGCCCCCTGGAACAGCGGGCTGCGGCGGAAGTCGGCCAGTTGCTGAACGGCCTGACGCAGGGCCTTGCTCGGGATGGTCCCCCAGTGGGTGCAGCCGCCGCCGACCCGAGGGTTGCGGTCGATCACGGCCACCCGGCGGCCGGACTTGCTGAGCTTCATGGCGGCCCCTTCGCCGCCCGGGCCACTGCCGATGACGATGACGTCGAAAACCTGGTCGCTCCCCATGCTGGGCTCCTCTACCCGCAGGCGCCGATGGCGCCGCAGGCCGTGCAGAAATCGCATCCGTCCCGGCGGACGACCGTATACCCCCCGCACTCCTCGCAGCGCCGGCCGGGCTGGGTTCCGGGATTGCCTCCGGAGCGGGGTCCGGCACCCTCGACGACCCCCATCGGCTCGACCGGGAAGCCGTCGCCGTCGAGGATGCCGAGCATGGCATAGCGGTGGAGGATGAGCGCGGCCAGGTAGGCCACCGTCGAGGGATAGCTCCGCTGGCGGTGCCTGCCGGGCTCCCAGGCGAGGAAGTCCCCGCGCGGCTCCGGGAAGTCGGCGATCTGGCGCAGCTTCGCCCCGACCCAGGCGGGGTCGATCACGCGCATGTCGTAGGAGAGGCTCTTGCAGAGCCCGTCCAGGACCCGCGGATAGGCGCCCGAGAGCCAGACGGAGTAGGGCCGGCGCTTGCCGTCGGGGAGGACGAGCTCCTTCAGCCCCATCACGAAGTCGTCCCCGGTGGCCGGGTTCAGGATGTCCACGGTCCAGGAAAGCGTGCCGTCGGTGCCCGTCTTGGGCTCCTTGGGGCTCATCAGGGCGTCCAGCACGGGGGTGGGCCCCAGGTCCTCGAAGGCCCCGAGCTCCGTGCAGCGCAGGTGTACGAGGCGCGCGAAGCCCGCCACGAGGCTCGGAACGCGCACGGGCTCCCCGGAAGGCGGCATGGGCAGGTCGAAGGCATCGTCGCCCGAGGCCCGCATCAGGCTCTCGAGCTTGGTTCGCAGCCAGCCCCGGTCGTTCGAGCGCATGTCCATCGACAGGCTCTTGGCGAGCGCCCCGAGTCCCCGGGGTTGCTCCGCCCCGTTGACCCAGACCTCGAAGGGGTAGCTCCGCCCGCCGTCCTCGACGTGCCCGATGAAGACCGCGAAGCTGCCGAGCGGGTGATCGATCAGGTAGGTCCAGGCGGGATTGCCGTTGACCGGCCGCGGCCTGCGCTGCCAGCGCAGGCTCGCAAGCGCGGGCCGGGGCACCCGGTCCAGGCGTAACCGGCGGTCTGCATCGGAGAGGTCCAGGTCCTGGCGGTCCACCACGGGCCCCGGCCGAGGCTCCGGCGCGGGCGTCTGCGCGGGCGCGGGCTCGACCGAGAGCACCGATCCCGTCACGGGATTCGGGCGGAAGGTCGCGAGTCCCTTCAGCCCCGCGCGCCAGGCGTGCAGGTAGAGGTCCCGGAAATCGGTGAAGGGGTAGTCGGCCGGCACGTTGACGGTCTTCGAGATGGCGGCGTCCACATAGGGCTGCACCGCCTCCAGCATCCGCATGTGCTCAATGGCCGTGATCTCGAGCGCCGTGACCCAGTGCCCCGGGAGACGCGCGGCGTCGCCCCCGGTCTCGCGGTACAGGCGGAAGGCGTGGTCCTCGACCCGGTACTCGTCGTGCCCACCGTCGGCGCGGCGCTTGCGCCGGGTGTAGGTCCAGGAGAAGGGGGGCTCGATCCCGTTGGAGGCGTTGTCGGCGAACGCGAGACTGATGGTGCCCGTGGGTGCGACCGACAGCAGGTGACTGTTGCGCAGCCCGTGCTCGCGGATGCGCTCGCGCAGGGCGTCCGGGAGTCGCGCGGCGAAATCCGAGGCGAGATAACGCTCGGCGTCGAAGAGCGGGAAGCGGCCCTTCTCCCGGGCGAGGTCCGCCGAGGCCCCGTAGGCCGCGTCGCGCATCGTCCGGGCGACGCCGGCGGCCCGGGCCCGTGCGTCGACCGTGTCGTAGCGCAAGCCCAGCATGATCAGCGCGTCCCCGAGGCCCGTGAAGCCGAGCCCCACCCGCCGCTTGGCGGTCGCCTCGGCGCGCTGCTGCGCGAGCGGCCAGAAGGTCGACTCCAGGACGTTGTCGAGCATGCGGACGGCGACCGCGCAGACCTCCGCCAGACGTGCCTCGTCGAAGCGGGCCGCGTCGGTGAAGGGCTCCTCCACGAAGCGCGTGAGGTCGACGCTGCCGAGGCAGCAGCAGCCATAGTCGGGCAGGGGCTGCTCGCCGCAGGGATTGGTCGCTTCCAGCCGCTCGCAGTAGCCGAGGTTGTTCTCGGCGTTGGCGCGGTCGACGAAGAAGACGCCCGGCTCCGCGTGGTCGTAGGTGCTCCGTGTGATGGTGTCGAAGAGCTCGCGGGCGCGCACCGTGCGGTAGACCCAGCGCCCGTCCGCCCGCCGGTGGGCGCCGGCGGCGAGGAGATCCCCGGATGGCTCCGCCCGGTGCACCAGCTCCCACGGCCCGTCGGTCTCCACCGCGCGCAGGAAGGCGTCGGTGAGGGCGACCGAGAGGTTGAAGTTGGTGAGCTCGCCCTTCGCATCCTTGGCGTGGACGAACGCCTCCACGTCGGGGTGGTCGCAGCGCAGGATGCCCATCTGCGCGCCGCGCCGGGCACCCGCGCTCTCCACCGTCTCGCACATCCGGTCGAATACCCGCATGTAGGAGACCGGCCCGGAGGCCTTGCTGGCGGTGCCGCGCACCAGCGCCCCCTGGGGACGGATGCGGGAGAAGTCATAGCCCACGCCGCCCCCCCGGCGCATGGTCTCGGCGGCCTCGGAGAGCGCCACCATGATCCCGGGCTTGCCGTCCTCCTCTCCGAGTGTCGCGTCGCCGACCGGCTGCACGAAGCAGTTGATGAGGGTTGCCCGGATGTCGGTGCCCGCGGCGCTCATCACCCGCCCGGCGGGGATGAATCCCGCGCGCATCGCATCGAGGAAACGGGCCTCCCAGGCGGTGGGCTCGCGCTCGACGGCCGCCAGCGCGCGGGCTACGCGCCGCTGGACGTCCTCCAGGGTCCGCTCCTCTCCCTTGGCGTACTTCTCCAGCAGGACATCGATCGAGATGGGTTGCGTGGCCATTTCCTAGTATGGGCTCCGCGGGCAGCGTTTGAGTATCCGTCCCGGGTGTCCGGGCATGTGCGCCGGTGTCCGCGCCGATGACTCAAGGCGCGCTCACCGTCCAGTTCCCTTTGAGGGGCATCACCCATGGTTCGGAGGGCGGGGCCTCCTCGACGTTGCTCGTGGCGGTGTGCGTGTAGGTGCCCTCGAGCGTGCCCTGGGCCGTGCTGTCGGAGGTGGCGATCCCGGACAGCGTGCCCTCGACCTTGCCGACCCAGCGAAAGACCAGGGTCTCCTTGACCTCGGTGACCGTCAGCCCGCTCTTGGTCAGGGTTGCCTTGGGGACCTTGATGACGTCCTTCTGCTCGCGGCTCGATGACCCCACGAAGCTCAGACTCAGCGAGCCGGAGGCGGGAGCATAGCTGCCCGACACCTTGACCTCGGCATGTCCCTTCACGCTTCTGTCCTCCTCGTAGAAGACGGGAAAGCGGAAGCTGCCTTCGACCACGTCGCCCGGTCCGACCGTGAGCGTCAGCGATGTGCTGACGGGGGCTGCCGACTCGGCCTTCAGCGTCCCGCTGAGGGTCTTGCCCGCAAGCTTGGCGAACGCGGACCCCCCGGCCATCGGTGGTGCGTTGGGTGGGGCGCGGGGACCGTCCTCGGTCTCGTCGCGCCCACCCTCGTCGTCCCCGTCCGTCTCCTGCTCGCCTTCGCCGTTGCTCCCCGTCTCCTGCTCGTCGCCCGCGTCCTGCCGGTCTCCGGTGCCCCCTGGGGTTCCCTTGGCTCCCGGCCGCCTGCCCTTGCGTCCCTCGAGCTGTCCCTCGGGGGGTGGGTTGCGGTCCAGGCCCACAGTGCCCTGGGCGAGCGAGGGGTCCGGCGGGTCGAAGGGTAGCCCCGACCGGGCGAACTGGCTCAGGTTCTGGGCGATGGCCCTCTGCTGGCCTGCGAGAGTCTTCGGGCCGAGTTGCTGCTGGGCGTCGAGGCCGGCCTTGTCGTACCCCAGGAGACTGCTGATCAGTGCGGTGCTGAAGCTCTGCACGGGCCCGATCTGGTTCAGTCCGGTTCCGATGAGATATCCGCCGCCGGCGGAGATTGCCACCGCGCCGGCCACGATGACTCCGCCCCCGGGCAGTGCGGCGATGAAGCTCACCGGCTGCTGCAGGGCCCCCCAAAAGCCTCCCACCAGGGTGAGCGTGCCCGACACCTCCTTGCCGTAGAGCTGCGCCCCTTGCCTGACGTCCTGCAGTGCGTTGCGGGCCTGCTGGAAGAATCCAGCCTGATTGGGGAGGCCCGCCTCCTGCAGCCGCCTGACCGCAGCCTGCGACTCGCTCAGGCCGGTCGGAACCCGTGGTGGCAGGGCGTAGCCCGGTGGGGCGCGGTGTGGGAACCCCTTGGAGAGCAGGCTCTGATAGGTGGCCCGCTGTCCCGGGTCGAGGCCGGCACCGGGCTGCCAGAGGGTCGGGCCGCCGGTGGGGGCCAGGTTCTTGCTCGCGAACTGGGCCAGGTCGCGGCCGGCCGAGCTGAGCGGGTCGACGCCCGGGACCGGAGCCGGCGGGAGCGAGGTGCGAACGAAGTTGCGGACTGCGGGAAGCGACCGCACGAACTCGTCGAACGTGCTGGCGCTCTGCGTCCCGAGCGGGTCCACGCGGTTCACGGGGTCGTTGTCGAGGAAGGCGTAGGGTTCCAGGCTCGCGGGGTTGGCGGCATCGCCCGGCAGGGGATCCGGGGCGAGGAAGCGTGCGAGCTGCGGGGCATACCAGCGCGCCCGGTAGTGGTAGAGCCGGGTCGCCGGGTCGTAGAGCCGCCCCTGGAACCGGAAGGAGTTGGGAGTCTCCTCGCGGGCCTCCAGTGGCTCCCCGAAGGGTCCGTAGAGGTAACGGTTGAGGACCCGACCCTGTCCGTCGAGGACCGCGAGCACGCTCTGGTCGAGGTCGGTGACGTAGTACTGGGGCTGGCCGTCCTGCAGCCGCGCGAGGTGCTCGTCCAGGCGGTCGCCATCGAGGTAGGCGCTGCGCACCCGACCCTGGCCGTCGGTCTCCGCTGCCACGGACCGGCCGTCCACCAGGTAGCGCACGCTGTCCCGCCCCTCGACTCGCTCGGCCAGGTTGCCTTCCCCGTCGTAGCGGTATTCGACCGCCGCCCGCCCCGAGGGCTCGACGCGCACCAGGTCCTCCCCGGCGTAGGCGAACCGGACCGCGCCCGCGCCGGAACGGCTCTCGGCGAGGCGGCCCCGGGCGTCCCAGCCGAGTACTGTCTCGGCCGTGCCGTCGCGCAGGCGCCCGGGCCGCCCGGTCGGGTCGATCTCGAATCGGGTGGAGCCGGCCTGCACCAGGCTTCCGCCGCGGTCGTAGGCGTACTCGCGCCGGGACCCGTCGGGCAGGCGCGCGGCGGCGAGCCGCCCCACCGCGTCGTAGGCGTACTCGAACCGCTTCCCGTCGTGGTCGGCGGAAACGAGGCGTCCGCTGGTGTCCCAACCGTAGCGCACGCCAAGGAGCGGTTGACCCGAGGCGTCGCGCACGGTGAGGGACTGCACCCTGCCTTCCGGGTCGTAGGCATACTCGGCGCTGGCGGTCTGGCCGTAGTGCACCCGCTTGCGGCGGCGCAGCGGGTCGTGCTCGACTCGCACCTCGGCCTCGCCGAGCCGCGCCCGCACCAAGTTGCCCTCGCGGTCACGCTCGTATTCGCTGTGCAGGCCGCCCGGCAGGGTCCTCGTCAACGCGAGTCCGTCGGCGTCGTACGTGTAGTCGACCGCTTGCCCGCTCCGTTGTTCCTGGACCCGGCTCAGATTGCCCGCGGGGTCGTACGCATAGCTGAGCGCCCCACCTGGCCAGGTGTTCCGAGCCAGCCGACCGAAGCCGTCGTAAGCGAAGGACTGCTCCCCGGCGCCCGGGCGGTGCAGGCCGGCGAGCCGTCCCGCGCTGTCCCACGCATAGCGCTCGCCCGACCCATCGCTGCCGGCGCGCTCGATGAGCCGCCCGGCCTCGTCGTAGGTCAGGCGCTCGGTGCGGCCGTCGGGTGTGCCGCGGCTCGTGAGCCGGCCTGCGCGGTCCCAGCCGAAGGTCCAGCTCCGTCCTGCGCCGTCGCTCAGCCGCGTCAGCCGTCCGACAGCGTCGTACTCGAGGGTCGCCGCGGCCTGTCCCGCCTCCTCGACACGGGTGAGGTGCCCGCTGGCGTCGTAGGCGAAACGGCGCCGCGCAGCCCCGGCCCACTCGACCTCCGACAGTTGGCCGGTGCTGCCGTAGGCATAGCGGACCGTGCCGGACCGCAGGCCGCTCGCCTCCCGCAACCGCCCGGGCAGGTCGTAGGCGTAACGCAGCCAGGCCCCGTCGGGGAAGGTGACCTCGGTCAGCCGTCCCAGCGCGTCCCGGCTGTATCGGGTGCGCCGGCCGTTCACCTCCACCCACGTGGGCTCGCCGCGCGGGTCGAGGCTCGCCACCGTCTGATTGCCCCGGGCGTCCACCTGACGCAGTTGGCGTCCGTCGGGCGACACCTGCACCAGGTGCGTGCGCCCGTCCGGGTCCCGGTGTCCTCGCGGCCGGCCGGCGCGATCGTAGTAGTACTCGGTGAGTCGGCCGAGGGCGTCGACCGCGGTGAGCGGGTTGCCCAGGGCGTCGTAGGTGTAGCGTTCCCGCCTGCCGTCGGGGGCGGTGGCGGCGGTGATGCGCCCCAGGGCGTCCCGGGTCAGGGTGACGGCGGCGCCGTCGCTGCCGCGGACCGCCGTCAGGCGCCCTTCATCGTCGTAGCCGTATGCAGTGAGGGAGCCTCCCTCGTCCTGGACACCAGTCACTCGTCCGTTGGGGTCGCGCGTCAGGAGGGTTCGCCCCGCGGGAGACTGGACCTCGCTCAGCGTACCGCCCGGGCCTGCGTAGACAAAGGTCTCTCGAGTGCCGTCCGGGGCGGCACGGGCCGTCACGCGGTGGCGCGAGTCGTAGGCGAATGCCACCGCGCGGCCCGCCGGGTCCTCGATGCGCACCAGCCGGCCGTGCGGGTCGAAGGTCTTGGTGGTGGTGGCGCCTTGTGCGTCCGTGACGCGGACCTCGCGACCGTCCTTGCGGAAGCGCCACCCGGCCGTGCGCCCCGCGGGGTCCGTGAGCGTGGTGGAATCCGACTCGCCGTCTCCCCCGTAGCGAAAGGTGGTGACGGCACCGCCGGCACCCCGGAGGCTCGCGACCCGCCCCTCGCCGTCGTACTCGACCACGGACTCGGCGCCCTCGGGCCAGCTCATCCGGCTGAGCCTTCCTCGGTCGTCCCAGCCAAAGCCGCTCGCGAGCCCGGTGAAGTCGACGACACGGATCAGGCGCCCCGCGGGGTCGTACTCGAGCCGCGCAGCCCGTCCGATCCCGTCGCGCGCCTCGGTGAGGCGGCCGGCCTCGGAGAACGTCAGCTCGAGCAGGGTGGCATCCGCTGTGCGCAGGGCAGCCGGGCGGTCCGGGGGGCCTTCCAGGGCCACCTCGTTGCCGCCGGCGGTGACGCTCCGCAGCCGTCCCTCCCGGTCGAATCGGCGGTGGCCCGCCGCATCCTCGACGGTGTAGCCGTCGGGGGTGCTCCGCAGCACCGAGAGGCCACGGTCGGCGAAGAGGCCGCCTTGCCCCGGCCGGAAGCGCCGGGTCTCTCCGGCAGGCTCCAGCAGGACGACGTCAGGTCCCGTGGGGACCAGGCGGGCCTCCAGGCTCGAGCCCCAGCCGGGGCCGAGCCAGGACCCTCCGGGCACACCGCCGACCCCGGTCAGGTGGAACCGGAAGCCGCCGTCGCCGAGGGGCAGGTGGAGGAGGGGCAGCGTGACCACGAGTGTGCCGGTGCGGGGCAGCACCGCGACCCGCGGGTCGTGGACGTAGGCGTCGACGGCAAGCGATTCGGCCTCGGCCTGCGGGGCATTGCCCACCAGGGCGGTCGGGCCGAGTGCCGATGCAGGTGCGGAAACGCCCGCCCACACCATCATCGCCAGCGCTCTCCAGGTCCGCCGGAATGTCGCTCGCGCCGTGGGGCGGGACACTTTCGTGATGCTGCGAGGGGACTCTGCGTGCACGGGGCGGGGCCCTCCGGCCGGGATCGGACTGGGGTGACTGTCGGGTGCAGCGGTCGCCCGTCGGCTCGGCTTGAGGGGACTCGGGCCGGCGCGGCGGGCGGAGTGGTGCGCATTCTACCTGGGCCCGAGGCGTGAGCCTTGAACCCGCTTGGCGGGCAATCCCATAATGGAAAATGTCCAAGTGGTCCCCCCCCGCGGTCGTGCTGCTCCCGGCCGGCAGTGACCCCCATGCCTGAGTTGCTCTACCACCTCGCTGCCGCCCCCTTCGAGTCGGCCCGCTGGGTCGACCTGCTGGACCCCGGGCACCGGGCGGCGCGCCTGCACGGGCACAGCTTCCTCGCCCGCGTGCGGGCGGAGCTGCCCGCGGGCTGGGCGGGGTTTCCCGGCGGGGAGACCGATGCCCTCGCCGCGGCGCTCGGCGCCTGCGTCGGCCGGCTCGACTATCGGCACCTGAACGAGGTCCTGGCGGTGCCCACCGACGAGAACCTGGCGCGCTGGGTGCGGGGCTGCCTGGAGGTGCCGGGACTGGCCAGCGTCGGCATCCAGAGTACCCGGGACCAGGGGGCGGACCTCGACGGGCAGGACCACGTGCACGTCTGGCGGCGCTTTCGCTTCGAGGCCGCCCACCGGCTGCCGCGGGTTCCGCAAGGGCACCCCTGCGGGCGGATGCACGGGCACGGCTTCGAGGTCATCCTGCACGCCGACCAGGACCTGGGGACGCGCGACCTGGGGGTGGACTTCGACCGCCTGGAGGCGCTCTGGGCGCCGTTTCGGGGTGAGCTCCACCACGCCTGCCTGAACGATCTCCCGGGGCTCGAGAACCCGACCAGCGAGATGCTGGCGGCGTGGCTGTGGCGGCGGTTGCAGCCGGAGCTGCCCGAGCTCTCGTGGGTGACGGTGTACGAGACCACGACCGCGGGCTGCCACTACGACGGGGCGCACTTCCGTATCTGGAAGGAGCTGAAGTTCGAGAGCGCGCTGCGGCTCGCGCGGGCTCCGCGGGGCGACCCCCGCCGGCGCCTGCACGGGCACAGCTATCTCGTGCGCCTGCACCTCAGCGCGCCGATCGATACCGTCATGGGCTGGACGGTGGACTACGGGGACGTGAAGGAGGTCTTCCAGCCGACCTACAAGGCGCTCGACCACCACCTGCTGAACGAGCTGCCGGGTCTCGCCGACGCCGACCCGGCGACCCTGACCCGCTGGGTCCGGGAGCGGGTGGCCCCGAGCCTCCCGGTGCTCGACCGGGTCGATCTCTACGCCACTCCCGGCTGCGGGGCGATGCTCAGCTGGGGCGAGCAGGGGCCGGCGCTGCCCACGTGACCTACTGGGTCAAGGAGATCTACTACACCCTCCAGGGTGAGGGTGCCTGGACGGGGAGGGCGGCGGTGTTCTGCCGCTTCGCCGGCTGCAACCTGTGGTCGGGGAGGGAGGAGGACCGGTCTGCGGCGGCCTGCCGTTTCTGCGACACCGACTTCGTGGGAACCGATGGGCCCGGCGGGGGCAGGTTCCCGGATGCCCGCGCCCTGGCCGAGGCGGTCGGCCAGGCCTGGCGGGCGGGCGCAGGCGGGGGCTCCGGAGGGTGCCCGCTCGTCGTCTGTACGGGAGGCGAGCCGCTGCTGCAGCTCGACGAGGCCCTGGTCGATGCCTTCCACGGCGAGGGCTTCGAGGTGGCGGTGGAAACCAACGGTACCCGGCCGGCCCCGGCCGGGCTCGACTGGGTCTGCGTCAGTCCCAAGGCCGGCGTGCCGCTCGCCCTCGACTCGGGCGACGAGCTGAAGCTCGTCTATCCCCAGGAAGGCGCGCCGCCCGAGGCCTACGAGCACCTGGCGTTCCGGCACCTCTTCGTGCAGCCGATGGACGGGCCCGAGCGTGAGAGGAACACGGCACTCGCGGTGCGCTACTGCCTCGCGCACCCGCGCTGGCGGCTCTCGCTGCAGACCCACAAGCTCATCGGGGTGCCGTGAGGGGAGGGGTGGACTCGCGCCGTTGCTCGCGCGCGTGGCGCTCGATGTGCTGCAGGGCGAGGCCCAGCAGTCCGAAGGAAGTCAACGCACCGAAGAGGAACAGGGTTGCGGTCATGGGCACCTCTGTCGTGGTGGATATCAAAGAGATAGGCGCGCCATGCCGGTTGCGCCAGGCGCAGGTTCACAGCTTGTGACGCAGTGCCGGATCCGGGGTCGCCCGGCTCGGCGATCAAGGGCTCGCCGATTCCGGAGCCGGCTCCGGCGTGGCCTTCCCCGGAGCGCCCGGCACTCGGGGCGTCAGCCACACCAGGAGCAGGAGGCCGGGTACGGCGGCGAGCGTGCTCACCGCGAAGAAGGGGATCCAACCGAGCCCCTGAGCCAGTGCGCCGCCCGCGGCGGACAGCGTGGTGCGTGCGACCGCCGCCAGGGAGGAGAGCAGGGCGTACTGGGTTGCGGTGTAGGCCAGGCTGCAGAGGCTCGAGAGGTATGCGACAAATGCCGCGGACCCCATGCCGCCAGTGAGGTTCTCCACGCCGATGGTCACCATGAGCACCGGGACCGAGTGACCCACCACCGCCTGGGCGGCGAACATCAGGTTGGACAGCATCTGCAGGACGCCGGTCACGAGGAGCGCGCGCAGTACCCCCAGCCGGTAGACGATGGCCCCTCCGGCCAGGACCCCCGCGATGGTAGCTGCGACGCCGAACACCTTGCTGACGTTGGCGATCTCGATCCGGGTGAAGCCCATGTCCACGTAGAAGGCGCTGGTCATGACCCCGGCCAGTGCGTCACCGAGCTTGAACAGCAGGATGAACACCAGGATCGGTACCCAGTGGGCGCGCCGGGTCAGGTCGACCAGCGGCTCGAGGAAGGCGGCCCGCAGCCACTGGGCGGGGGCCTGGGGGCCTGCTCCCCTCGTCGAGGCTGCCGGCTCGGGGGTCGCCCAGACCGCCGCCATGGCGGGGAGCAACAGCAGGGCCATCCCCGAATAGGCCACTGCCCAGCCGAAGAACTCCGCCAGATACAGGGCCCCGGCGCCGGATGCGACCATGCCCAGGCGGTAGCCGACCTGCGTGGCGGCCGCGCCCGCGCCCTGTTCACGCTCGTCGAGGAGCTCCACGCGGAAGGCGTCGATCACGACGTCCTGACTCGCGGAGAGGAATGCCACGGTGACGGCGGCGACGGCGGTTGCGAGCGGTGCGCCGGCGGGGTCGCTGCCCGCGAGCAGCAGGATCGCGGCGAAGAGGGCGGCCTGGACGAAGAGCGTCCAGCTCCGCCGGCGCCCCATGCGGCGTCCGAGCCACGGCAGCCGCACCTGGTCCAGGAGGGGTGCCCAGAGAAACTTCACGTTGTAGGCGAGCCCCACCAGGGCGAAGAGGCCGATGGCGGTGAGCGACAGGCCGTCCTGGCGCATCCAGACGGCGAGCGTCGCGCCCGTCAGGGCGAGCGGCAGGCCACTCGCGAACCCCATGACGAGGATCGCGAGCATTCGGGGGTCACGGTACAGGCTCAGTGCGGAGGACACGCGGGCCGGCGGCCGCTGTCGGCCGCCGTGGGGAGAGGGTCAGGCGTCTCGTCGCGAGGGGCCGCGGGAGATCGCCAGCTCCCCTCCGGCCCGCACCGTCCAGGTGGCGAGCTTCCCGATCAGGAGCAGGAGCAGGATGGCGAGGGTCCAGGCGAGGAAATACGAGAGCCGGAACGGTTCTTCCGGGGCCTGCTGGGTGGCGGAGGCGCCTGCCTTGCCCCCGCCCTCGCTGGCAGCGGGTGGGCGGGAGACGAGGAGCGAGTCCACGTGAGAGGCATGGTCGATGACGTGAGCCAGGCGGTCGATGGCCGCCGGCTGCTGGTACAGCCCCCAGGCCTCGAAGACGACCTTCACTCCCGCCCAGAGACCCACCAGGACGAGGGCGACGCCCACCAGGCGGACGAAGGCGTTGGTGGTCCTGGAGGCGAGGAGGGCCAGGTTGGATCCCGTGGGCGCCGCCTCCCGCTCGCGGGTGTCTTGGGGGGTTCTTTCGTCCCGGTCCTGGTAAGCCATGGCGGTCACCTCCCTCTCTCGTTCGGGTACGCAAGTGTACCAGCAGTCGCGGCCCCGCCACGCGTGAAGTCCGGTCGCCCGGTGGAAATCAGAAGAGCTCCTCGGTCACTCTCGCCGGCGGGGCCCGGCGGAACATCGAGTCTTCCTCCGGCATCTCCCCGAAGTCATGGCTCTCGGCCGGCTCCACGGGGGCGAGCTCGACCGGGAAGGTCTCGACGATCGCGTTCGCCTGGCCGGAGTATGCGAGCTCCCCGGTGCGGGGGTCGATGCGGGCGGTCACCATGTCGGGAGGCGTGGGGGGCAGTTCGTCCGGGACCCCGGCGAGCGCGGTGCGCATGAAGTCGATCCACATGGGCAGCGCGGCCTTGCCCCCGGTCTCCCCCCGCCCCAGGGGCTGCAACTGGTCGAATCCGACCCAGGAGACCGCCACCAGGGCGTGGTTGAAGCCCGCGAACCAGGCGTCCTGGAAGTCGTTGGTGGTTCCGGTCTTTCCCGCGAGGTCCTTGCGCTTGAGGGAGAGCGCGGCGCGGGCGGTTCCCCGCCGGATCACGTCCCCCAGCATCGAGTACATCGTCCAGGCGTTGCGCGGGTCCAGCACGCGCTGGGCATTCGTCGGGGCGTCCGGGGGGCGCGCGCCCGAGGGGGACGCGCTGCCCGGGCTCGGGCACTCGGGGCAGGCCTGGGCCGGCGACGTGGCGAAGACGATGGTGCCTGCGCTGTCCTCGACCCGGTCGATGAAGTGGGGCTCCACTCGGAACCCCCCGTTGGCAAAGACCGCGTAGGCGCCCGCGAGCTCGAGGGGGGTCACGTCCCCGGTGCCGAGCGCGAGGGAGAGGTTGCGCGGGAGTCGGCCAGGGTCCAGTCCGAACAGCCGGCTGTGGCCGACCGTGAAGTCCACGCCGACCTGTTCCAGCAGCCTGATGGCCACGATGTTGCGCGAATGGGCGAGGGCCTCGCGCAGGCGGGTCGGCCCGTGGAACTCGTTGTCGTAATTGGCCGGGCGCCAGGTCTTGCCGGTGCCGGCGTCGAAATAGGAGACCGGTTCGTCCACGATGACGGTGGCGGCGGTCAGACCGCGCTCCAGCGCCGCGGAGTAGATGAACGGCTTGAAGCTCGACCCCGGCTGGCGCTGGGCCTGGACTGCGCGGTTGAACTGGCTCTGGGCGAAGTCGAAGCCCCCGACGAGCGCGCGAACCGCGCCATTCTTGGGGTCCAGGGCAACCAGCGCCCCCTCCACCGCGGGCAACTGGGCAAGGCGCCATGCGTTTCCGGTCCGCTGGACCCGAACGATGTCCCCGGGCTGTACGACGTCGGATGCCCGGCGCGGGGCCGCGCCCCGCCGGTCGGCATCCACGTGGCGACGAGCCCACGACAGGCCCGCCCATTCCAGCCGGACCTCTCCCACGTCCCGGACGTAGGTGGTGGCGCCGCGCTCCGCGACCGAGAGGACGAGCGCGGGCTGCAGGTCTCCCACGGGAGCGGAATGGGCGAGCCTCTCGTCCCAATCCCGCCAGTCCCCTGCCGTCTCGGTCCGGCCCTCGGGACCGCGGTACCCGTGACGCTCGTCGTAGGCCTCGAGGGCTCCGCGCAGCGCCGCCACGGCAGCCGCCTGCCAACCGCTGTCCACCGTGGTGTACACCCGCAGGCCTGCGGCGTAGGCGTCCTCGCCGAGCCGGCCCTCGAGGAAGGCGCGGGTCATCTCCGCCACGTAGGGCGCGTCCACCTCGGCGACCACCCCCCGCAGACGCGCGCCGTCCGCGCTCGTGACCGCCGCCCGAAAGGTCTCCTGGTCGATCCAGTTCAGCTCGAACAGCCGGCGCAGGACGTAGTTGCGACGCTGTGCCGCCTGCGCGGGCGCCGTGATCGGGTTCAGGCGGGACGGGGCCTGGGGCAGCCCCGCGATCATGGCCGCCTCGGCCAGCGTGAGGTCCCGGAGGTCCTTGCCGTAGTAGGCCTGGGCCGCCGCCGCGACGCCGTACGCCCGCTGACCGAAGAAGGTCTTGTTCAGGTAGAGCTCGAGGATCTCTTCCTTGCTGAGGGTCTGCTCGATCCGCAGCGACAGGAGGACCTCGTTCAGCTTGCGCCCGAAGGTCTTCTCCCGGCCGAGGAAGAACTGGCGGGCGACCTGCATGGTGATGGTGCTGCCGCCCTGGCTCCGGTCGCCCGTCTTGACGAGGTGCAGGGCGGCGCGGGCGATCCCGTGCCAGTCCACCCCGGGGTGGTCGAAGAAGTGCGCGTCCTCGGCGGCGAGCACGGCCCGCACCAGCATGGGCGGTACGTGGTCGAGGGTCACCGGGTCCCGGCGCTCGCTCCCGAACTCGGCCACCAGACGGCCGTCGCGCGAATAGACCCGCAACGGGACCGGCAGACGCACTTCCCGCAGGCTCTCGGGGGAGGGCAACCCCGCCGCAAGGTACCCGAGCATCGCGGGCACGAGGACGAGCCCGCCGAGCCCGACCAGCAAGAGCACGTTGTAGGGGAAACGCAGAAACCTGATCACGGCACGGTCCGGGTCGTGGGGCGCTGCGGACCTGCCCTGCAGGCCGCTCGCGGAGCGGCATAGTCTAGCAGCGGCGGTGGCCCCGGCAGCAGCAGGAGGCCCCGTACCCCGCTGTCGTTCGCGGACCCGGCGGTTTCGGGCCGGGCCGGAGGGCCCCGGTCGGCTGCCTCAGTACCGGCCCGGTGCGGGCCAGTCGGTCGGCCGGTACCCGGCGCAGCGCCAGGCGTAGAGGGTCCGCACCGGGGTGCCGTCGGGGGTTCTCGCCGGGAGGGGGGCGAGCGCCGTGCAGGCGCCGAAGGCCCGTTCCAGAGTCTCGGGCGGGTTCGGGCGAAGGGAGACGAAGAGGCCCGTGCGGCCTGCCTCCCGCTCCGCCCCCGGCCAGAGGTCGTACTGGCTCATGCGCCGACCGGAGTCCCCCGCGAGGTACACGGGTGGGCGCCCCGGCCAGTAGAACGCGAGCTCGCTCGCCAGCGTGTAGCGCGGGGCGAGGAGGAAGTCGACCGCTCCGGCCCGCTCGGCGAGCTCGGCCAGGGGCGCGCGCCAGGCCTTCATCTCCGCGAACGGGTCGCGCGCGCCCCGCAGGCCGGCGATGCCGGGAAAGTGAGCCAGGCCGGCGATGGCGAGCCCGAGCACCATCGTGGCGCGCAGGGCGTTCCGGCGCAGCCGGGAAAGCCCGGGCGCCCGGGCGCCGAGCAGGAGCAACAGCCCGAGGTAACCCGGGGTCGGCCAGTTCATCTGGACCTTGCTCCAGGCCGCCTTGAGGGCGTTGAGCCCCAGGGTCGTCACGGACACGCCCCACAGCAGACGTGGCCCATGCCCGTCCGGGGCCCTCCACAGGGCGGCGATGGCCACACCGGCGACGAGTGGCAGGGCGGCAGCGGCCTGTCCGAGCAGGAGCTCCAGCAGATTGCCCCGCTCGCCCGGGCCCAGGAGGTGGCCCTGGTCGTGGCGCAGCAGGACCCAATCGTGGCTGGCGTTCCAGCCGAGGACGGGGGCCGCGAGGGCCAGGGCGAGCGCCCCTGCGGCCCAGGGGTGCACCGTTCCCAGGGTCGCCCGGGCCCCCGGGCTGAGGAAGAGCAGCGGGGCCGCGAAGAGGGGCAGGAGCAGGATCGAGAGCTTGGTCAGCACACCCAGCCCCAGGGCCGCGCCGAGCAGGTACCACCCGGCGGGCTCGCCCCGCTCTGCGACCCGCCACGCCCCCCAGAGCCCCAGCGTCCACAGGGGCAGCAGCAGGGCGTCCGTGGTCATGACGCCGCCGAGCAGGAAGAGCAGTGGTGTCGAAACCGCGAGGGAGGTGGCCCACCAGGCCGCCCGCAGGGACCCGGAGACCTCTCGGGTCGCCAGGAAGGTCACGATCAGGAAGCCGTCGAAGGCGAGCCAGGCCGGCAACCGGACCTGCCACTCGCCGTCACCGAGCCATGCCGTGCTCGCTGCGATGAGCCAGGCGGCCAGCGGGCCTTTGGAGTAGTAGCTCCAGTCGAGATGCCGGGACCAGTCCCAGTACTGGGCTTCGTCGAAGTGGAGCTCGAGGCCGGCGGCCTGCTGGAGTGCTGCGCGAACGAGCGGCTGGGCGGCGAGCAGCAGCAGGAAGGCGAGGCGGTGGGAGCGGGGGACGGCCTCGGCGACGGGGGGAGGGTCGACCACCGCGCGGGACGGGGTGCGTTCCCCCAAGCACAGCCGAAGCCGGCACGCGACGGCCGCGCCGAGGATTCCGAGGACCGCGCCCACCGCGAGGCCGGCGAGGACCTGGCCGGGGTAGTGCCGGCCGAGGTACACACGGGAGGCGGCGACCAGGCCGGTCGCCAGGGCGAGGCCCCGGTGCCAGCCGGTCCACGGCGTCGATCGGGCGACCAGGACTGTGGCCAGGGCGAAGTTCAGGGTGTGATTGGAGACCGCCCCGTTTCCCTCCACGGCACAGGCGCGCCGTGCCCCGGCCTCCGGGCCCTGGGCGTACACCTCGAGGATCGAGCAGGGCCGCGGCTCGTGCACGACCCGCTTCAGGGCGTTCCCGGCCTGGTCCCCGAGCGCCACCGCGAGGACCAGGAACGCCCCCAGGGCGAGCCCCCTCCTGCCTGCCCGGCGCACTGAATCCAGCAGCAGCCACCCGGCCAGGGGAAACGAGAAGGTCCAACGGTCCGAGAGCCAGACGAAGACGGGATCGAGGAGGGGAGAGCCCCACCTCTCGCTCAGCCAGAGTACGAGCGACTCGTCCAGGTTCATCGGGTGGGTGTGCTCTCGGGTGACTGGGGGCGGCTGCGTGGCACGGTGGCCCGGTAGGCGAGGGTCCGTCCGCGACGAGTCGAGAGTGGACCCGGCGGGGAGTATAGGCCACGGCCCGCCGGCTTGGCCTCGGGGGAAAGAGACAGCGCCGGCGGGCGGAATGCCGGTGCGGGTCCCGGCCTCCTCGCCCGGGACCCGCAGGGCAGGTCAGGGGAGGGACCGAGGGGCGTCGGGACGTGGCCCCTGGCGGCGGCGCAGCAACCCGAGGCTGCCCAGGGCGAAGGCGAGGAGTGCCATGCTCTGGGGGAGCGGGACCGAGGGGGGGGTGCTGGCGTGCCGGCCGAGGTCACTGAAGGTGTCGACGGCGTAGGAGACCCAGCCGAGTCCCACGTCGAAGGTCCCCGTCGGGAAAAGGTCACCGGTGAGGATGTCGGCCAGCCGGCGCAGGGTCTGGTCCTTGGTGCTGATGGCGCCCGATACCCATGCGTCTCCCGGGTCCACTCCGACCTGCCCGATGCGGTCGACGGCGACCCCGTCCTGCCACAGCACGACCGCGTCGTCCCCGTTGAAGTTCAGGACTCCGCTGGTCATCTGCGCGTGGGCGAGCAGGGTCGGAGCGGCGGAGGGGTGGGTGATGACCAGGGTTCCGCTGCCTTCGACCGAGTGGCCCGCGAGGCTCAGGGTGCCCGACGGGGTCGCGCTGCCGTTGGTGAAGACCTTGACCTCGAACCCCGTGAGGTCGACGGGGAACGCGCCCCCATTGAAGACCTCGAGTGCCTTGTTGCTGCCGCTGCCCTCGACGTATTCGGAAAAGAAGACGGCGCCGGTTGCCGCAGAAGTGCTGGCGGCGAAGGCGGCGGCGAGCGCGGCGCCGCCGAGCCGGTGAACGAGCTTGCTGTGCATGAAAACGGCCTCCCAGGGTGCGGTGTGGGAGGTGCCCGGGCCGTGGAGGAGGGGAAGCGCGGGCCGCCGACCTCTTCGGCCGGCGGCCCGCAGTGGTGCTGCCGCCGCCATCCCTGGCCCGTCGCACCCCGGACCCGTTCCGTCGGGTCCGGGGAAAAGTCTACGACGGTCCGGCGGGTGCGAGGGATGGAGATTCCGCGACCGTAACGTACGAATAATTTGACGGTCGCGGGGCCCCCTGGCCCAGGCGGCCTGCGCCGGGCTCTCAGCAGATGCGGGGCAGAGGGTCGTCCTCGAGCTCGTCGAGCAGCCGTTCGCCGCCGAGCTCGGTCTCGAGGACCAGATGGGGCCTGGCCCCCGTGACGGTGCCGATCCTGCGGGCATCCTGGCCCTGGGGCAGCGCCTTCCAGGCAGCGAGGGCATCGGCGGCGGCCTCCGGGGCGACGACGGCGACGACCCGCCCCTCGCAGGCGAGGTAATAGGGGTCGTAGCCCAGCATCTCGCAGACCGAGCGCACGGGGTCGCGCACCGGGATCTCGGGCTCCCGGACGCGTACCCCGCGGCCGGTCGCCTGGCAGATCTCGTGCAGCACGGTGGCGAGCCCACCCCGGGTCGGGTCACGCATGAAACGCAGGCCGTCCAGGGGGAGGAGGGCCTGCGTAAGCGGCAGCACGCTCGCCGCGTCCGACTGCAGGTCCCCCCGCAGGCCGAACTGCTCCCGGGCGAGCATCACGGCGATGCCGTGGTCTCCGACCGGACCGCTCACCAGGATCGCGTCGCCCTCGCGGATGCGGTGCAGCCCGAGCTCCACGTGGCGCGGGCGCAGGCCGACGCCGGTCGTCGCCAGGTAGATCCCGCCGCCCTCGCCGCGGCGCACCACCTTGGTGTCGCCGGCGGCCACCCGCACGCCCACCTCGCGCGCGGCGCGGGCGAGGCTCGCCACGACGCGTTCCAGCAGGGCGATCTCCGTCCCTTCCTCGATGAACGCGTTCAGGCTGAGATACAGGGGGGTCGCGCCGGAAACGGCCAGGTCGTTGGTGGTGCCGTGCACCGCGAGCATGCCGATGTCGCCCCCCGGGAATTCGATCGGCTGCACCGTGAACCCGTCGGTGGTGAACATCAGCTGCCCGTCCCCGGGCGGCACGTCGATCGGCACCGCGTCGGCGTGCACGTCCAGGTCGGGGTTGGCCAGGTGGCGGGCGAAGACCTCTTCGATCAACTCCCGCATGAAGCGCCCACCGTTTCCGTGGGCCAGCGCGATGTGGGTGTCCTGCATGGGGGGAACCTTATCACAAGGGGCTCAGGGCCGTGCCCTGGCGCCGTATTCGATGACCTGGCCGAAGCTGATGCCGCCGTCGTTCACGGGAACCTCGCGGTTCAGGTGCACGCGGAACCCCGCCTCGGTGAGGAAGAAGGCTGCCCGCTCCGTCAGCAGCCGGTTCTGGAACACACCGCCGCAGAGTCCCACGTCCACCACGCCGGACTCCTCCCGCACCACGCGGGCGACGGCCGCCGCGACCCGTGCCAGGCTGTCGTGGAGCCCGCCGGCCCGTTCTTCCACCGCCCGCGTGTCGTCCGTCAGCCACTCGACCAGCGGCGCCCAGTCGGCGACCCACGTGTCCCCGTCCCGCACGAGGGGCAGCTCCGGGCCCCGGGCATCGGGGTCTGCGACCGCCTCGAGCCCCATGGGCCCCTGTCCCTCGTAGCTGGCCGTGAGGACGCGCCCCGTCAGGGCAGCGGCGGCGTCGAAGAGCCGGCCGACCGCCGAGGTTTCGGGGGCGTTGAGGCCCCGGGCCCAGGCGTCCCGGGCGAGGTCGGCACCGGCCGGGGCGCGCGGCCACTCCCGGCCTGAGGTCCAGCAGAGGCTTGCGGCGCTGCGCCAGGGCTCCCGCCCGGCTCGCTCACCCCCCGGAAGCCGGAACCGGCGGAAGGTGGCGACCCGGCGCCAGGCGCCGGGGCGGCCCAGGAAAGACTCGCCGCCCCAGAGGGTGCGGTCCTCGCCGAGACCGACGCCGTCCCAGGTGAGGACCAGACAGGGGCGATCGATCCCCGTCTCGCCCGCCAGGGCGGAGGCGTGGGCGTGGTGGTGGAGGATCGCGGCCGAGGGCAGTCCCTGGCGCGAGGCCCAGCGCGTGGTCGCGTACCCCGGGTGGGCATCGTGGACGAGGACCTCGGCGCGAACCCCATAGAGCTCCTGCAGGTCGGCCGTCAGTTGCTCGAGGACGAAGAGGCTGCGGGGTGTTCCCATGTCGCCGATGTGGGGCGACACCACGACGCGGTCCTCCCACGCCAGTGCCACCGTGTTCTTCATGTGGGCGCCGAGCGCGAGCACGGGGCGCGCCAAACGAAGGGGCAGGTGGAGCTCGAGCGGGGCGGACCCGCGTCCGAGGCGCAGCGGGCGCGGCGCCCCGGCGGCCGAGCGGAAGACCGGGTCGTCGGCGGGGCGCAGGATGGGCCGGTCGTGGTGCAGGAAGGCGTCTGCGACCCTGGCGAGCCGCTCCTCCACCTCCTCACCCCGGGTGAGCACGGGCTCCCCGCTCAGGTTGGCCGAGGTGGCCACGAGCGGTCCGCCAAAGTCCCGCAGGAGCAGGTGGTGCAGGGGGCTGTAGGGGAGCATGACCCCGACCTCGGCGAGTCCGGGCGTGATCCCGGGGGACAGGGTGTCCCGGGCCCTGCGCCGGGCGAGGACGATGGGCCGCAGCGGGCCGCGCAGGAGCTCCGCCTCTTCGGCCGTCAGCTCGACCGCCTCGCGCACCCGCGCGAGCCCGTCCGGACCCTCGACCGGAAACATCACCGCGAGGGGCTTGTGGGGGCGGGGCTTGCGTGCCCGGAGCCGGGCCACGGGCGCGTCGCGGCGGGCATCGCACATCAGGTGATAGCCCCCGATCCCCTTCACGGCCACGACCTGACCGGCGCGCAGGGCCTCGACGCAGGCGGAGAGGGCGGCGGCGTCCGTCACGGGGGCCCGGGCGCCCGCGTGATAGCTCAGCCGCGGCCCACAGACGGGACAGGCGACCGGCTCGGCGTGGAAACGCCGGTCCATGGGGTCTGCGTATTCCCGCGCACAATCGGGGCAGAGCGCGAAGCCGGCCATCGAGGTGTGCGGGCGGTCGTACGGCAGGCGGGCGATCAGCGTGTAGCGCGGCCCGCACTGGGTGCAGTTGATGAAGGGGTAGCGGAAGCGGCGGTCTCCCGGGTCCTCCAGCTCCGCGAGGCAGGCGTCGCAGGTGAAGTAGTCCGGCGGCACGTGGATTCGCGTGTCCGCGGACTCCTCGCTCGGGAGGATGACGAAGGACTCCAGGGGGGCGCGGGCCACGGGGACGCTCTCCCGCACCTCGGGCCGGGCGAGCGGCGGCGCCTGCCGGACCAGGTCGAGTCCGAAGGCGTCCAGTTCGGGGCCGTACCCCTGGGCCAGGACCTCTACCTGGCCGCGCTGGTTCTGGACCCAGCCGGTGAGGTGGTACCGGTGGGCCAGACGGTAGACGAACGGCCGGAAACCGACCCCCTGAACGCGCCCTGCCAGGACCCAGCGCCGCGCCTCCGGGGTGCCCCCCGCGGCGGGTATCGGCGCTCCGGGGGCTCGCTTCTTCAAGCCGCGGGGTTGTCCCGGATCCCGCCGGACCACCAGATCCGGCAGGCGCCCTCGTCCGACACCATGCAGGGTCCGACGGGGGTCCGTGGCGTGCAGGCCTTGCCGTAGAGGCGGCACTCGTTGGGGTAGATGCGGCCCAGGACGACCTTCGCACAGTCGCAGCCGGGGGGCATCTCGCCAGCGCGCTTTCGGCTCGCGTCGGCGTAGGCAGGGAAGAGCCGGCGGGCGTCGCGCGCGGCGAACGCCGGGCGCAGCGCGTAGCCCGACGCGGGGATCGTCCCGATCCCGCGCCAGTTCGCGTCGACCACCTCCATCGCCTCGGCCAGGTGGCGGCGGGCGGTGGGGTTGCCGCCCGGGCGAACGACCTCGGGGTAGCAGTTGTCCAGGAACCGCCGTCCGTCCAGGAGCTGGCGCAGGGTCGAGTACATCGCCGCCAGCAGGCTGGCCGGAGTGAACCCCGCGATGGCCGCTGGCAGGCCGTGCCGGTCGACGACGAACTGCCACTCCTCCGGCCCCATGACCGTCGCGACGTGGCCCGGGGCGATGAGGGCGTCGAAGCCCGGTGTCCCGGAGTCGAGGAGCATCGCCACCGCCGGCCAGGTCAGCCGCCCGGAAAGGAGCATCAGCAGGTTCTCGGGTGCCCCCTGCACGAGCAGGGAGGCCACCGGGGCCGTGGTGGTCTCGAACCCGGCGGCGAAGAACACGACCCTCCGGCCGGGGTTGGCCGACGCGATGGCCGCTGCCTCCTGGGGCGAGGCGATGGGCCGGATGTCGGCGCCCGCCGCCTTGGCCTGCTCCAGCGAGCGCGCCTCGCCCTGGGGGACGTTGACCGGGACGCGCAGCATGTCGCCGAACGCCACCAGGGTGACGTCCTCGTGCAGCGCGATCTGGATCGCCTCGTAGACGTCCTCTTCCGGGCAGATGCAGACCGGACAGCCGGGCCCGGGGATCAACTCGACCTGCCGCGGGAGTGCGGCGCGCAGCCCGGCCATGGTGATCGACCGCTCGTGGCCGCCGCAGACGTTCATGAGCCGCACCCGCCGGGGCAACGGCAGGGCACGGGTCCGCTCGAGCCAGAGCCGGGCCTCCTCGGCCACGGGGCCTAGCCTCCCGACCGGGGGGGCGGCGCCAGGCGCCCCGTGTGCCCGTGCCCCTGTTCCTGGGCCTGGTGCAGGCGGTCCCCATCGGGCTGGATGGCGGGCCTCCGGGTCTCGCCCCGGGCGACCCGCTCCCGGTGGGCGGTGACCTCGGAGCGCAGCCAGCCGATCCAGCGGTCCATCCCCGGTCCCTTGCGGGCGGAGAGGGAGATGACGGGGGCCTCGCTCGCCAGCGCGCGAACGTGCCGCTCCGCGCGCTCCGGGGAGAAGTCCTCCAGCACCGCGAGGAGGTCGGTCTTGGTGAGCAGCACCAGGTCGGCCGCCCGGAACATCACGGGGTACTTCGCGGGCTTGTCGTCGCCCTCGGTCACCGAGAGCAGGGTGACGTTGCGGTGCTGGCCGAGGTCGAAGCTCGCCGGGCACACGAGGTTGCCGACGTTCTCGATGAACAGGATGTCGAGGCCGGGGAGAGCGACCTGGTGCACCGCGTCGTGGACCATGTGGGCGTCCAGGTGGCAGGCGCTGCCCGTGCAGATCTGGACCGCCGGTACGCCGCGGGCCCGGATCCGCTCGGCGTCGTTCTCGGTCTCCAGGTCCCCCTCGACCACCGCGATGCGCATCTCGCCGCTCAGGGCGGAGATGGTGGCCTCCAGGAGCGCGGTCTTGCCGGAACCCGGCGAGGACATGAGGTTCACGGCCAGCACGCCGTGGCTGTCGAAGTGGGCGCGGTTGTGGGCCGCCAGGCGGTCGTTCTCGGACAGCAGCCCCTGCAGGACGTGCACCGCGATGCGCCCGTCCGGCGCCCGGTAGAGCTTGCCATCGGGCTCGAGCAGGTGGCGGTTGCCGGGCGTCACGTTGCAGCCACAGGTGTCACACATCTCGTGCGGTCCTCGCAGGGGTGGAGGTCTGAGCCCGGTCTACACGGGTGCGTCGGGGGCGGTGATCAACTCCACCCGCGCGAGCAGCATCTCGTCGCCGCTCAGCACCTGCGTTCGGTAGTCGCCGCAGGCCGGGCAGACCAGGCGGTTGGGAGGGACTTCGGCCTCGTGGCCACACGTGCGGCAGCGTACGGTGACCGGGGACTGCTCCACGTCGAGCCGGGCGCCCTCGGCGGCGGTGCCGGCTGCGGCCATGGGGAAGGCCGTCGTCAGGAGGGCGGGCTCGACCCCCGACAGCGGACCCACCCGCAGCAGGATCCGCTCGACACCCGTGGCGCGGTGCTCCCGCGCGATATCGACCACCTGCTCGATCAGGGCCTGGCAGACCGAGAGCTCATGCATCCGCTGCGGCCAGCATCAGGTCGTACATCTCCCAGGCGGACCGCGCCTCCTCCTCGGTCATCTTCTGCAGGGCGTAACCTACGTGGACCATGACGTGGTCGCCTGGCTCGACAGGCTCGTCCTGGAGCATGAACAGGCTGACCTCCCGCTCGATGCCCTTGGCCTCGCAGCGAGCGTTGAAGCCGTCCACCTCAACGACCTTCATGGGAATGCCCAGGCACATCGCGACCTCCGGGGGCCGTTACGGCGGTGAGATTGTCTATCCAATCCTTCTTAACAAGGATTAATTCACTTGTGAAGCGGCTGGCCGCAATATTAGCACCTGCTGTTACGCATGGGGAGGTGAGGTGACGGAGTACGGGAGTCAAGCAGGCCATTCAGTAGAGGGTGCCGGAACGCCACCGCCGGGAATGCGCACCCTGGTGCTCGGGGTGGGCAACCGGCTCCTCACCGACGAGGGGACCGGGGTGCACGTGGTAGAGTTCCTGGCGCGGGAGCACCCGGGTCACGAAGACATCACCTACCTGGACGGCGGTACCCTCAGCTTCACCCTGGCAGGCCCTATCGAGGACCACGACGCGCTGGTGGTGGTGGACTCGGCGCAGCTCATGGCGGCGCCTGGCACCATCGAGGTATTCGTCGGCGAGGACATGGACCGGTTCCTCGGGCGCAAGAAGCTCAGCGTGCACGAGGTGAGCCTGGTGGACCTGATGGACATCGCGCGGCTGACCGACCACCTGCCGGCCCATCGGGCGCTGGTCGGAATCCAGCCTGCGGCGATGGGGTGGGGGAACGACCCGACACCGGTCGTGGCGAAGGCCGTGCCCGAGGCGGCGGCCCGGGTTCTCGAAATCATCCGGGGCTGGCAGGCCGAGGCAAGGGCCTCTCTTTGATCTGGGTCATGCTATGACCCGTGGGGGACGTCTATAAATGCGTATCTGTCTTAAGGCTAATATACTGTGAGTGGTCTCGACGCCATCGGCGTCCGGGTGGAAGGGCCGGACTTGAAGGCCCTTGCCCGGCGGAACGCCGAGCCGATCCTGCACGAAATCCGCCATGCGCTGGCGAGGCTCCTCGAATCCGGAGAGGAGACCGTCATCGACCTCCGTGGCCTGCCGCTGAGCGACTTCGACCAGGACTTCCTGGTCGGCGAGCTCGGCGTGGGTGAGTTGGAGTGCCGGCTGGATGCGCTCGGGAAGAGCGTGATTCAGGAGACGGCTTACCACGGGGCGTGGCTGGTGACCCACTTCAACGCCGGTGAGCAGGTCATCGGGCGGTTCGTAGAGGTCACCTTCGTCCCCGCCATCTTGAAGTCCGACCCGATCGACATCCGGTCCGACCTGGACCGGCTGACGGAACGCCTTGCGGCAGGCCTGGAAGAGAGGGCTGCCGGAGAGGTAGACAGCCAGTGACACGACTGGCGCGCGACAGCTAGGAGAACGCGTAGATGCCATCGAACATGACGTTAGGCGAACGCCTGAGAAAACAAGGGGTGAGCCGGCGCGGCTTCCTGAAGTTCTGTGCCGCGACGGCGTCCATGATGGCGCTGCCGCCGACTGCCGTGTCCGCATTGGCGGCCGGCCTCGAAAAGGCCCGCCGGCCGTCGGTGATCTGGCTCTCGTTCCAGGAGTGCACGGGGTGCGCAGAGGCGATCACGCGCTCCGAGGCTCCGACGCTCGAGAACCTGATCTTCGACTACATCTCCCTCGACTATCAGCACACGATCATGGCGGCCTCGGGCGATGCGGCCGAGGCGGCTCGTGAGAAGGCGATGCACGAGAACGAGGGCAAGTACATCGTCATCGTCGACGGGTCCATCCCGCTGAAGGACGATGGGATCTACTCGACCATCGCCGGGGTGACCAACCTGCAGATCCTGAAGGACACGGTGAAGCACGCGGCGGCGGTGATCTCGCTCGGTACCTGCGCGGCCTACGGCGGCATTCCGAAGGCGAGCCCCAACCCGACCGGCGCCGCGGCGGTGTCCGACATCATCAAGGACAAGCCGATCATCAACGTTCCGGGCTGCCCGCCCATCCCCGTGGTCATCACGGGCGTGATTGCCCAGTACCTCGCCTTCGGCAAGCTGCCGGAGCTCGACGCGCTGGGTCGCCCCAAGGCCTTCTACGGCCAGAACATCCACGACCGTTGCTACCGCCGCCCGTTCTACGAGCGCGGCCTGTTCGCGGAGACCTTCGACGACGAGGGCGCGAAGGCGGGCTGGTGCCTGTGGAAGCTCGGCTGCAAGGGCCCCATCACGTACAACGCCTGTGCCGTCACGAAGTGGAACTACGGCACGAGCTTCCCGATCCAGGCCGGGCATGGCTGCATCGGCTGCTCCGAGCCGGACTTCTGGGACAAGGGCGGCTTCTACGAGCCGTTGTCGGCAGGGACGTTCTCGGCTGGCGGGCGGTTGGCGGCGGCTGCGGCAATCGGCGTGGCGGTGGGCGTGGGCTCGGCCGTGCTGGCCCGCAACAGTCAGAAAGCCCTGCATCATAAGGAGGGAGCATGAGCCTCTTGGACTTCGCCCGCGGCCCGGCGCTCGAGTGGTCGCTCATCATCATGGTCATCGGTGTGGTCTGGCGGCTCGCCGGAACCTTCCTGTTCAAGGGCCAGAAGTACCTGTCGAAGCCCAAGGGCACGAAGTTCGTCTCCGCCGGCCTCATGGCCATCGCGAACAAGTCGTTCCCCCCGCACGAGCTGGAGAAGCGCATCACCTTCCAGCACTACACGGGCTACCTGTTCCACATCATGCTGTTCATCGTGGTCTTCCTGTTCGAGCCGCACATCGCCTTCTTCGACTGGGCGCTGGGCATCTCTTGGCCGGGCCTGCCGACGAACGTGATCACGTTCGCCTCGGCCGTGACCGTCATCATCCTGATCGCGCTCGGCATCCGGCGCGCGACCGACCCGGTGATGAAGAAGCTCACGACCCTCGACGACTGGATCAGCTATTTCCTCACCATCACGCCGTTCATCACCGGAATGATGGCCTTCGCGCACCAGAACATCGGCGTGCGCTACGAGGACCTGCTGGCATTGCACATCCTGAACGTCTGCCTGCTGATGATCTGGATACCCTTCGGGAAGTTGATGCACATGTTCCTGCTCTTCCCGGGCCGCTATCAGATGGGTGAGAAGTTCGAGTACAGGGGGGTCAAGGCATGAGCATGAACCAGGAAATGGAACAGACGTTCCAGATGTTCATGGGTATGGTGAACGAGCTTGGCACACTCGCCAAGCCGGTCGACCTGCCCGACTCCGAGCGCATCGCGCGTGCCAAGAAGATCTTCATGGAGAAGACCACCTGGGACATCGCGGCCGAGCTCGAGGGGTGCATCCACTGCGGGATGTGCGCCGAGGCCTGCCACTTCCGGGTTTCCACCGGCGACCCCAAGTACACGCCCGCGCGCAAGTTCGAGTTGATGCGCACGGTGTACCGTCGGGAAATGAGCCCGATGCGCTGGGTCAACCGGCTGGTCATGCCGGACATCACCATGAAGGACCTGGAAGAGTCCGCCGAGCTGGTGTACGACGCCTGCACGCTCTGCGCACGCTGCAGCATGATCTGCCCGATGGGGATCCACATCGCCGAGCTGGTGGAGTTCCACCGCGAGGCGCTCGCCGCCGCGGGCATGGTGCCCGACGCGATGCTGGCGCTCGACCAGGAGCAGGCGGAGACGGGCCACATCTTCAATGCGGACCGGGAGGTCCTCAAGTTCAAGGTGGAGGAGCTGTCGGAGCAATACAACGTGCCGATCCCCATGGACAAGGAAGGCCAGGTGGACGTCATGATCCTGACGAGCGGCCTCGACCTGCACCTGTTCAACGACGCCATCGTCGGCACGGCCAAGATCTGCAACCACGCGAAGCTGAACTGGTCGTACTTCACCGACTCCTACGAGGGAGCCAATTTCGGCTTCATGAGCGGTGACGCAGGGAACCACAAGCTGGAGGTCTCCCGCGTGTACGAAGCGGCGGTCAAGCACGGCGCTAAGTATGTGGTCGCCCCGGAGTGCGGACACGCCTACCCGGCGCTGCGTTTCTATGCCGCCGAGGCCCTGGGCAAGCCGCTGCCCTTCGACGTGCTGGCTCCCTCCGAGTTCATCGCGATGCTGTACAAGGAGGGCAAGCTCAAGCTGAAGAAGCCCGCGGACCGCACGGTCGTGACCTTCCACGACCCCTGCAAGGTCGGGCGCCACGGCGGTGTCTTCGAGGGGCCGCGCGAGGTCCTGAAGGCCATGGGCCTGGAGGTTCGCGAGACCGACAGCAACCGCATGGTCAACATCTGCTGCGGTGGTGGCGCGGCGGTGTTCCTGCTCCCAAATGCCAACGAGCTGCGGCAGAAGACCTTCGAGTTGAAGTACGAGGAGGTCAAGAAGACCAAGGCCGAGGCGCTGGTCGTGTCCTGTGGAAGCTGCCGCCTGAATTTCGAGCGGGGCAAGATGAACGCCGGCGAGGGTATGCCGGTCGACAGCTTCGCCCAGATCGTCGGCGACAACCTGGTCAGCTAGGACGTGCGCGGGTGGTGCACGGGGGGCTTGGCCCCCCGTGAGCCACCGGGCACGGACACCGAACGGAACGAGATCGAGAACAAGCCATGACAGAACGAGTCGTTGTCGACCCGATCACGCGCATCGAAGGCCATCTGCGGATCGAGGCCAAGATGGACGGCGGCAAGATCGCCGAGGCCTATTCCTCCGGCACCATGGTGCGCGGGATCGAGACCATCCTCCTCGGCAGGGACCCGCGTGACGCCTGGGCGTTCGTCCAGCGCATCTGCGGCGTGTGCACCCTGGTCCACGGGATGGCGTCCATCCGCGCCGTGGAGGACGCCCTGAAGTACCCGATCCCCGCGAACGCGAACCTGATTCGCAACCTGATGGTCGGGGCCCAGTACATTCACGACCACGTGATGCACTTCTACCACCTGCACGCGCTGGACTGGGTGGACGTGGTCTCCGCGCTCAAGGCCGACCCCAAGAAGACCTCCGAGATCGCCCAGACGGTCACGCCGAACTGGCCGAAGTCCTCGCCGGGGTATTTCTCCGACGTCAAGAAGCGCCTGACGAACTTCGTGGAATCTGGGCAGCTCGGCATCTTCGCGAACGGCTACTGGGGCAGCGCGGTCTACAAGCTGCCGCCCGAGGTCAACCTGATGGCGGTTGCCCACTACCTCGAGGCCCTGCAGTGGCAGCGCGAGGTGGTGAGGCTGCACGCGATCTTCGGCGGCAAGAACCCCCACCCGATGTTCGTGGTGGGCGGCGTGCCGACGCCGATCGACCCGAACTCGGACTCGGCGATCAACAGCGAGCGCCTTTCCCAGGTCCAGAACATCATCAAGTCCATGAAGGACTTCGTGGACCAGGTGTACGTTCCGGACACCCTGGCGATCGCCGGCTTCTACAAGGACTGGTTCGGCCGCGGCGAGGGTCTGGGCAACTTCCTGTCGTTCGGCGACTTCCCGGAGAAGGGGATCAACGACGCCAAGAGCCTCCTGATCCCGGCAGGCGTGATCCTGAACCGCGACCTGACGAAGATCCACCCGGTCGACCCGAGGGATCCGAAGCAGATCCAGGAGTTCGTCTCTCACTCCTGGTACGACTATTCGGTCGGCAAGGAGAAGGGGCTGCACCCGTACGAAGGCGAGACGACCTTCAACTACAAGGGGCGTGGCGGTCCGAAGGCGCCGTTCAAGCAGTTGAGCGTCGAGGACGGCTACTCCTGGCTGAAGTCGCCACGCTGGAACGGAAAGGCGGTGGAGGTCGGACCGCTGGCCCGCGTGCTGGTGATGTACGCTTCCGGCAACCCGCAGGCCAAGGAGTTGGTCGACATGGCGCTGAAGAAGCTCGGCGCCGAGCCGCGTGCGCTGTTCTCGACCCTGGGCCGCACCGCAGCCCGGACGCTCGAGTCCGCGATCATCGCGAGCCACATGCAGACCTGGTACGACAACCTGGTGGCCAACATCAAGGCCGGCGACACCAAGACGTTCAACGCCGACCTGTGGGACCCTGCCACCTGGCCCAGCGAGGCGAAGGGTGTGGGCCTCATGGAGGCGCCGCGCGGTGGCCTCGCCCACTACATCGTCATCAAGGGCGGCAAGATCGACAACTATCAGGCGGTCGTGCCCAGCACCTGGAACGCCGGTCCGCGCGACGGGCAGGGCCAGGCCGGTGCCTACGAGGCGGCGCTCCAGGACAACCACGAGCTGCTCGATCCGAAGCAGCCGGTGGAAATCCTGCGCACCATCCACAGCTTCGACCCCTGCCTTGCCTGTGCGGTGCACCTGGCGGGTGAGGACGGCGAGGAGCTGGTGAAGGTGAAGGTGCGGTAAGGGAGAAGCCGCAGACGGGAAGTGGGGCGCCCTGCCCCACCCGCGAGGGTGGGGCAGGGCGTTTCGTTTTTTGGGGGGCTCAGTGCGCAGCCGAGCAGGGGAGGCGCACGTCCATGGCCACGGGAAGGTGGTCCGAGAACGGCCAGTTGGGCACGTAGGTCCTCTGGGGAATCAGGGTGTCCGTCACCAGGATGTGGTCGATGTGGCGGCGGGGTTCCCAGCTCGGGAAGGTGTGCAGCCGCTCCGCGGGGGGGCGCAGGGGAGTGTTGGCGAGCAGGAGGCGCAACTCCTCGCTCTCCGGTCCGCAGTTCAGGTCACCCATCACCACGGCGCAGGGCTCCCGGGCGATCTCCTCCGCCAGGAAGGAGAGCTGACGCAGTCGTGCCCGCTTGCCCAGGGCCAGGTGCAGGATGAATACGGTCAGGGGGGTAGCCGGGCCGGCAAGCCGCAGCACCAGGGCCCCCCGTCCCGGCAGACCCGGCAGCTTCAGGTCCGTGAGGGATTCCACAGGCAGTCGCGAGAGGACCCCGTTGCTCTGCTGGGCCAGGTGGCCGATGCGCCGGTTGACCTGGTGGTGCCAGAAGGGAAAGCGTGCGCGGTCGGCCAGGTACTCAGTCTGGTTCACGAAACTGGTGCGCAGGCTGCCCGAGTCGACCTCCTGCAGGCCCACCAGGTCGTAGCCGGCAATGGCGCCCGCGATCCCGTCGAGATTGACCCAGCGGCTGGGGTACGGGAGCACGTGCCGCCAGCTCCGGGTGACGTAGTGCCGGTAGCGCTCCGAGGTGATCCCCGTCTGGACGTTGTAGCTGAGGAGGCGGAGCGTGACTGTGTTCTGGCTCATCTCGCGGGACTGGTTGAATGCCGAATCACTCCCAGAATATCCTGCCCCACGATTCACCGCACGAGCCTCCTGCACCGGACCGCCTGGCGAGGTTGCCCCGACGTGACTCGAATCGACGTGTTCAATGGCGATGCGGACGGCATCTGCGCACTGCAGCAGATCCGGCTGGCCGAGCCGGGGGAGAGCGTCCTGGTGACGGGTGTCAAACGGGACATCGCGTTGCTCGAGCGTGTCACCGCCCGCCCCGGAGACGAGGTGACGGTCCTCGACGTATCCCTCGACCGCAACCGGGATGCGCTGACTCGCCTGCTCGCGGCGGGAGCGAGGGTTCGCTATTTCGACCATCACTTCGCCGGGGAGACGGTCGAGCACCCCGCGCTCCTGCTGCGGATCGACCCGTCGCCCGCCCGGGGGACCAGCCTGCTGGTGGACGAGTACCTCGGCGGGGGACACCGGGCCTGGGCCGTGGTGGGGACGTTCGGTGACAATCTGGACGAGAGCGCCGTCCGGGCGGCTGCGCCGCTCGGTCTGGGTGCGGAGGCGATGCGCCGGTTACGCGAGCTGGGCGTCTTGCTCAACTACAACGCCTACGGTGAGCGCGTGGAGGACCTTCACGTGCACCCGGCCGAGGTCTTTCGCCGTCTCGCCCCCTATCCGGACCCGCTTGGCTTCGTTGCGGAGGACGCGCTCTTCTCCGTGCTGCGGGAAGGGTACGCGGCAGACCGGGAGCGGGCGGCCGCCCTGCAGCCCGTTCTGGAGACCCCGCGGGTGGCCCTCTACGTCCTGCCGGCGGAGGCCTGGGCGCGGCGGGTGAGCGGGGTCTATGCGAACGACCTGGCGCGTGGGGCGCGCGGGCGCGCCCACGCCCTCGTGACGCGACGCCTTGAAGGGGGGGCGGTCGTGAGCGTTCGCGCCCCGTTGGCCCACAGCGTGGGTGCCGACGCCCTCTGCCGGCAGTTCCCGACCGGAGGGGGGCGCCAGGGGGCCGCGGGCATCAACGAGCTGCCGGACGAGCGCTTCGACGACTTCGTGCGGGCCTTCGTGGACGCCTTCGGTTAGCCCGCCGCGGGGGGACGCCAGCCCTCCAGGAGCTCGAGGCAGGCCCGGTTCATCTCCCGGGCCCGTGCTTCGCTGTCCGCCTCGTTGTAGCACCGCAACTCCGGCGCGTTCCCGGAGGGGCGCAGGTGCGCCACCTCCCCGCTGGCGAAGGTGACCCGCAGGCCGTCCGTGGAGTCCACGGCCGCCACGGGTCCGAACAGCCCCCGAAAGGCGCGCTCGATCGCGGCGTGGTCGCGGGCGGGGTCCCCGGTCTGAAGCTCGGCCAATCGCCGGCGGCTCACCTCGGTGGGAAAGTCCTTCAACCGGTCGCTGGCGGTGAAGCGCGGGGGCAGGGAGGCTGCGAGGGCGGATACGGGTACCGCGCGCAGCCGGCCGAGGTGCAGCAGGGCGAGGACGACGGTCACGGCGTCGCGCGTCGGCAGGGGCCCGAGGCGCCGGCCGTGGGCTTCGAACGGGCTTGCCGTCAGGAACCCCCCGTTCGCCTCGTAGCCGACGACCCTGTCCTCGCCCTCGCCGACCGCCCGGAGCATTGCCTCGACGACGTAGGGTGACCCGATCCGGGTCCGGAGCACCCGGCGAAATCGCCCGCAACGCTCGGCGACGGTGTTGCTGCTGACGGGTGTGACGACCACCCTGGCGCCCAGGTACTCCGCGCAGAGGACCCCCGCGACGTCGCCCCGCAGCCAGTGTCCCAGCTCGTCGGCGACCAGGGGGCGGTCCGCGTCGCCATCGGTGGAGACGACGGCGTCCAGGCGGGCCTCGCGGGCCCAGCGGAGCGCGAGCTCCACGTCCTCGGCGCGCACCGCTTCGGTGTCCACGGGGACGAAGGTCTCGGAGCGGCCGAGAGGCACGACCTCTGCCGCGAGCGCGGTCAGGACTTCGCCGAGCAGGTCCCGGGCCACCGAGGAGTGCTCGTAGACACCGACGCGCAGCCCTTCGAGGCAGCCGGGCGGAAAGAATCCGAGATACCGCCCGAGGTAGACACGCCGGGCGCCTTCCTCGACGGGTGGGAGTGCGGCAGGGGCCCCGGTGAATGCCCCGGCAGGGTCGAAACGACCCTCCGGCACCTCGACCCTCTGGCCCCGGATCCCCTGCTCGTCGGCCTTGGAGATCTCGCCGTCGGCGCGGTTGAACTTGATCCCGTTGCGATCGTCCGGGATGTGGCTGCCGGTCACCATCACCGACGGGATCCCCTGCAGCAGACCGTACCAGGCGAGCGCGGGGGAGGGAATGCGCCCGCAGTACACGGGGGTCATGCCCGCGTCGCGGACGGCCTGCAGGACGGCCGCCAGGATTCTCCCCGTGCTCGGGCGCAGGTCCCCCGCCACGGCAACCCGGTCGAACGGGTCGACGGACCCCCCGAGCTGTTGCAGGAAGGCGCGGGTGTACAGGTAGCAGACCTCGTCGGTCATCGCGCTCACGAGGCCGCGCGCCCCGCTGGTGCCGAAACCGACGCCGGACCGCTCCATGACGTGGGCGATGGAAACCGCTCGAGCAGGGTGGTTCATGGGAGGGGTCCCTGGCGTGGCTGGCCGGATTCTAGCAGGGGCGGCCCCGGCCAACAGGCGGAGCTCAAAGCTTCACCGGCCCTGCCGATAGCACGGGTTATTCGACCACTCGCCACGTCGAGCCATGGATGCGTTGGTCCAGTCGGTAGTCCTGGGGATTCGCTCAGACCTCGCAGCGGGCCGGCTCGTGCTCCCGTCGCTTCCGGAGATCACCTTCCAGGTGGCCAGGCTCCTCGACGACCCGAGCTCCAGCGGTGAGGCCATCGCGGCGCTGGTGGGCAAGGACCCGGCGCTGAGCGCCCGGTTCCTGCGCCTCGCGAACAGCGCCTACTTCCCCGGGATGCGGCCCGTGGCAGACCTTCGGCGAGCCATCGTGCGGCTCGGCCACAAGGTCATCAAGCACCTGATCACGACCCTCGCGGTCTCCAAGCTCTACGACGTGCGTGCCCATCCCGCGGCCAAACCCCACCTGGTCGAGCTCTGGCAGCAGAGCACCATGGTGGCAAGCCTCTCTGAGGTCATGGCTCGCCGGCTCGGCCACCTCGAGGCCGAGGTCGCGATGCTCGCGGGGCTCGTGCACCGCATCGGCGCGCTCCCCGTGATCGTCCGCGCGGAGCGCACCCCGGAAGTCTTGGCCGACCGTGCCCGGGTGCGTGAGCTGCTCGGCCAGGTCCAGCGCGAGGTGGGAGCGGCGGTGGTCGCCCAGTGGCGCTTCCCGCCCGAGCTCGTCGCGGTCGTCGTGGAGCACGAAGACGCGAGCCGCGAGAGCCCAGGGCTCGCGGATTACGTGGACCTCGTGCAGGTGGCGAGCCTGCTCACCTACCGTGGCACGGACCACCCCTGGGCGTCACTGCCCTGGGACAGCGTTCCGGCCACGCTGGCGGTCGGTCTCGAGGAGAACGAGGTGGAAGGCCTGATGGGGTACGCGGGCGCGCGCGTCGGGGAGCTGCGCCGCCTGCTCGGGCCGCAATCGGGGGCGTCGGGTGCCGGCAGCCCGGTGCGCCGCCAGGCGGCCGGCTAGGAGAGGGACGGAATCCCGTTCACCGCAATCCACTGTCGGTGTGAGGGTTGGTCCCCCCGGCAGGGCAAGGCGTAAAATCCCGCCGTATGGTGACGTCCCGGGATTGCGCCGTCTTCGTCCTCAGGAGGCCCGGGGCGTTCTTGCTGCGGGCGCTGCTCGGCTTCAAGCGCAACCAGGGGCTGCTGCTCTCGGGGGCGGTCGCCTACTACACCCTGCTCTCCATCGTTCCCCTGTTCGCCCTGCTGCTCGTCGGGCTCTCGCATTTCGTCGAGGAGCAGACCCTGCTCGCGACCATGGGGCGCTACATGGAGCTCATGGCCCCGGGCTCTGCCGGGGCCGTGACGGAGCAGGTGCGCGCCTTCATCGCCAACCGGCACGTGGTCGGTACGGTCGGGATCCTGGTCCTGCTCTTCTTCAGTTCCGTCGCCTTCAGCGTGCTCGAGAGCGCGATGAGCGTCATCTTCACGCACCGGGAAGGGGTTCGGCGCAGGCACTTCCTGGTCTCGGCCATCATCCCCTATCTGTTCATCCTGCTCCTGGCGGTGGGGGTGTTGCTGGTCTCTTTGATCGCCGGGGCCCTGCAGACCCTGGAAGGGCGGGAACTGATCTTGTTCGGCCAGCACTGGTCGCTGCAGGGCAGTGCGGCGCGTGTCCTGTATCTGCTGGGGATGGTCGGGCTCATCCTGATGCTCACGGCCCTCTACGTGATCATGCCGGTGGGGCGGACGGCGTTCCGGCACGCCCTCGTCGGGGGCACGGTCGCGGCCGTGCTCTGGGAAGTCACCCGGCACGTGCTGGTCTGGTATTTCTCGAACCTCTCCCTGGTGAACGTGGTCTACGGGTCGCTCGCCACGTCGGTGGTCGCTCTCCTCAGCTTCGAGGTGGCGGCGATCATCCTGCTGTTCGGTGCGCAGGTCATCGCCGAGTTCGAGTGCAGCGTGCGCGAGCGCTGCCTCGCGAGCCGGGAGGGCGGGGACCGGGACCAGGGGGGAACCCCGGCACCCTAGCGGGGTCGAAGCCGGCAAGCGCACCTCCCGCGGGCGGCACTGTCCACCGTGTCGAGGGCGGCTACACTGCCCTCGTTTCCGGGGATGTTCGCTAACCCACTGAAGGGAAGAGATTTCGGGCGCGAGCCGTCTACGGTTCGGCAGGCCCGCCGTGACCCGTGTCACTACCCCGGACCCGCCCCGTGTCGGTCCGCTTGACAACATCGATTTCCGGTCTCGAGAAGATCGGGCAACGCATTGACACAGAAGGGTCTATCAGAAGAGTGGTGTGGAATCTGCAGAGGACTGCGAGCCGGTGCAAAAGGGTTCCCGTCTTTGATGGCGCCCGGGCGCCGGCCAGGACAGCCCACTCCACCGGCATCCGCCCCCATGACAGAACCGGCCCGCCCAGCTTGTCCCCTTGCCTGGCTCAGGACGGCCGAGGCGGGAGGGCTGTGCCCGCGCTGCGGTCCAGCGATTTCCTGGCGGGTGGTCCAGGGCGATGGCTGAGCCGCGCCTCATCCTGGTCGCCCTCGAGGCGTCCGCTGACCGGTCGCTCGCGGTGCTCGTGCTCCGCCAGGCCTTTCCGGAGGACCGCATCGAGGAGGTCCCAGACGCCATCGCCTTCGCCGAGGCGCTGGCGGGACCGGCCACTTCGGCGCTGGTGACGGCGCTGGGCTTCTCGTGGGCCGAAGGACCGAGGGTTGTTGCGGCCGTTCGCCGGCGGCACCCCGGTGTCGTCACCGTGGCCTTCGACCTCCCACCTTCGGACCAGGTGTCGGCGCGACTGGCCGAGATGGGCGTCGACCGTTACGTGCGGCGGGACAGCGCGGGCTATCTCGATCTCCCCGTGGCGCTGCGGGAGGCCTGGGATCGCGCGGAGGCCCGGCGCAGCGGTGGCGAA
Source organism: Gammaproteobacteria bacterium (assembly GCA_017999615.1). NCBI lineage: Bacteria > Pseudomonadati > Pseudomonadota > Gammaproteobacteria > Gammaproteobacteria bacterium. Next base: position 459,418 of record JAGNLM010000001.1, read on the forward strand.
GCGGAGCAGGTCTTCCGGCGCCTGGTGGAGGACGCACCGATCGGTCTGTTCTCGGCCACTCCGAACGGCGTGCTCACCCGGGCCAACCCGTCGTTCGCCCGGGTCCTTGGAATGGCGCCCGACACCCCCCTGTTGGGGAGGCCCCTGCGCGAGGTCCTGAGCGGCGCACTCCCCGAGCTCGCGCCGAGTCTGCCCGAGGACCTGCGCCGAGGGGTTCACGAGCCCGAGGTCCGCTTGGCGACGCACACCGGCGACGTGCGCTGGGTCGGAGTCGACGTCTGGGGTGTGCGTGAGCAGGACGGTAGCCTGCTGCGGCTGGACGGTGCCGTCCAGGATGTCACGTCGGCGCGTGCGGAGTGCGGGCGCTCCGCTGGGGCGGGGGAGGCCGGGCGGGACTCCTCCCGGGCCGAGCTGGAGCAGTTGGCCTACGCCGTGTCCCACGACCTTCAGGAGCCGTTACACGTGCTCTCGCGCCACGCCCACATCCTCGCGGAGCGCTATGCGAAGCGGCTGGACGCCGAAGGGGAGCGCTTCCTCGGCAATCTGGTGGGCAGCTCCGACCGCATGCAGGCGATGCTCGACGGGATCCTCGAGTACGCCCGGGCCGGGCGGGAGGGCCGCGCCCTCGCGCCGGTCGACTTCAACCGGGCGCTGGAGGAGGCGCTGGAGAACCTGCGTGTCCGAATCGAGGAGACGGGTGCCGACGTTCGTCACACGACACTCCCGGTCCTGCCGGGGGAGTATCGGCAGGTCGTGCAGCTGTTTCAGAATCTGGTCGGAAACGCATTAAAATTCCGGGGCACCGAGACGCCGAGGGTCATCGTCGGGGCACGTGAGCGGGACTCCGACTGGCGCTTCGCGGTCAAGGACAACGGCATCGGGATCGACCCCAAATTTCAACAGCGGATCTTCGGGATGTTTCAGCGTCTGCACACCGCCGAGGAATACCCGGGGACGGGGGTCGGTCTCGCCCTGTGCAAGCGGATCGTCGAGCGGCACGGTGGGGAGATCTGGGTGCACTCCGCCCCGGGGGAGGGAGCCACGTTCTTCTTCACGATTCCCAAGCAGGCGCCCGCTTCCGGAAAGGAGGAGACAGACCCGTCATGACCGAACGCCCCAATGTCCCCGGGAGCGCGGTCCGGGTGCTGCTGGTGGAAGACAGCGCGGCGGAGGCGGACCTGGTTCGGGACATGCTCGGGCGGGAGGGCGTGGGCTCGTTTACCGTCACCCACGTCCAGCGGCTGGCCCTGGCAATCCCTCACCTGCGTGCCGGCGGCGTGGACCTGGTCCTGCTCGACCTGAATCTGCCGGACAGCGTAGGGCTCTCGGGCTTCGAGGAACTGCATCCGATTTCCCCCGCGACTCCCTTCATCATCCTCACGAACGTGCAGAACGAGTCCGTGGCGGCGCGTGCGGTGCGCATGGGCGCCCAGGACTACCTGATCAAGCGTGAGGTGAACGAGCGGACCCTGGCTCGCGCCATCCGGTACTCGGTGGAGCGCCAGCGGGCCGAAGAGGCGTTGCGCGCAAGCGAGGAGCGCTACGCCCTCGCGGTGAACGGCGCGAACGACGGGTTGTGGGACTGGAATCTCGCGAGTGACACCGTCTATTTCTCCCCGCGCTGGAAGGCGATCCTCGGGTACGGTGAGGCCGAGGTGGGGGACCGGGTGAACGAGTGGCTCGACCGGGTCCACCCGGAGGACCTGGAGCGGCTGCGCGCCGCACTGTCCGAGCACCTGGAGGGCCGGACGCCCCATTTCGAGTGCGAGCATCGGGTGCTGAACCGCTCCGGCGAAGTCCGCTGGGTGCTGACCCGCGGCCTGGCTGTGCGCGACGCCGCAGGGGTCGCCTACCGGCTCGCCGGCTCGCTGTCGGACATCACGGCACGCAAGCTGGCCGAGGAGCAACTGCTCCACGACGCGTTCCACGACGCCCTGACCGGGCTCGCCAACCGTGCGCTGTTCCTGGACCGGCTCGAGCAGACCCTGCGGCAGCACCGCCGCGACCCCGATAGGGTGTTCGGGGTGCTGTTCTTCGACCTGGACCGGTTCAAGAACATCAACGACAGCCTGGGGCACAGCGTGGGCGACCAGTTGCTGGTGGAGGTCTCGAGGCGCCTGCAGCGCTTCCTGCGTCCGGGAGACACCGTGGCGCGGCTCGGCGGGGACGAGTTCGGGGTGATCCTCACGGACATCGCGGGCGTGGCCGGGGCGACCCACGTCGCTGAGCGCATCCACGAACTGCTCGGGCAGGTGTTCGTCATCGGTGACCAGGAGGTCTTCACCTCGGCGAGCATCGGCATCGCGATGGTCTCGGAGAAGTACGAGCGGCCGGAGGAGCTCCTGCGGGACGCCGACCTCGCCATGTACCGCGCGAAGCAGGGCAGCGCGGGGTGCTGTGAGGTCTTCGACAGCAACATGTACGAGAGCGCCGTGGCGCTGCTCAAGCTCGAGACCGATCTGCGCCGGGCCGTCGAGCGTGAGGAGTTCATGGTGCACTATCAGCCGATCGTCGCGGTCGACGATGGCCGCATCCTGGGGTTCGAGGCGCTGGTGCGCTGGCGCCACCCGGAGCGTGGGCTGGTGCTCCCCGACCAGTTCATCCCCGCGGCGGAGGAGACCGGGCTGGTGGTTCCCATTGGCTGGTGGGTGCTGCGCACGGCTTGCCGCCAGACGCACGAATGGCAGCAGATGTTCCCGCTCGACCCGCCCCTGTCCATCAGCGTGAACATCTCCGGCAAGTTGTTCCTCGCACCCAATATGTCCAGCCGCTTGCTGGCGATCCTGGAGGAGTCGCGCCTACCCCCCGACAGCCTGCGGCTCGAGATCACGGAGAGTGCCATCATGGACCACCGGGACGCCGCGGTGGCCGAGCTGACGCGGCTGCGGGCTGCCGGGGTGAAGCTGCACATCGATGACTTCGGGACGGGCTATTCTTCGTTGACCTACCTGCAGCGCTTCTCGTACGACTCGCTCAAGATCGATCGTTCCTTCGTGAGCGGCATGCGCCAGGAGGAGGAGGGGACCGAGCTCGTGCGGGCCATCGTCGCGTTGGGCAAGATGCTCAACATGAACGTCATCGCCGAAGGGGTGGAGACGCCCGAGCAGTATCGCTGGCTGCTGGCCATGGAGTGTCCGGAGGCCCAGGGGTTCTGGTTCTCCAAGCCCCTTGATCGCACCGCGGTCGCACGGCTCCTGCAGGCACGTCCGACCCTCGTCAACTGAGCTTTGGCTGAGCTTTGGCTGAGCTTCGGCGCACGGATCGCGGCGTCGGCCGCGCGGAGGATGCATGGAACGGAGTGCCCGCTGGACACTCGCGGTCGTCGGGGCGGCGGTGGGGTTCGGCTTCGGACTCGCGCACCTGGTCTGGCGCGCCTCCTCGTGCTATCCCGACGATGCCGGAGGTCCGTTCCGAGCTTACGGCTGGCGTGCAGAGCCTGGGCGGGCTTGGCCGGCTGCGCCTCCAGCCTATCCCGCCTGGGGAGGAGCGCCCGAAGCGGCGTACGCTCCGCGATGGACGGATCGCGGTGGGTGGGGGGCCGGCTACCCCCCCGTACACCCGTCCGCCGAACACCCGTCCTGGGCTGGGCGGGACCCGGCTGCCTGGTGGGCGCCAGATCGCCAGGACGGACCGCCGCCGCCCTCCCTGGAGGACTCGCCTCCACGGGCCGCTACGGTAGCGGCCCCCGAGACGATGGATCGCCCATGGCCGCCGGCGCCGGACCGTCCGCCTCACGAGCCGGTGGTCACTGCCCCGGAGTGACGGGGGCCCCGGCGGCGCGTGTCTCCCCGCTCGCGCCCGCGAGTGGGGGGGGCACGCATCGCCGCCAGTCCCCGAGGTGTCGATAGCTCAGAGGCAGTGAGGCGTCCGGTTGCGCAGGGACAGCCGCAGCACGCTTGCCAGGACCACTACCAGGGCGAGAATGCCCGCAAGGGTCAGGTTGTCGATCTGCATGGCTACCTCCTCGTTCTCCGGCTTCCCGGGGACCGGGGCCGCCCGCAGGCGGCTCGGCCGGACGGGTTGCCAGCGTTGCCCGCGTCGTCGCCGAAGCGGGGTGGCGGGTGGCCGCTGACCGGGTGGTCTGGCGATGCCGTCTCCTGCCACGGGTCCAATTCTCCCGCGAAGGTGTTGCAGAAGGATTTCCCGTTGGGGCAGAGTTGTGACGGAGTGTTTCGCTTCTGTATCGAGCCAAGTCTGCCGTCGGCAGGGGGGAACGAACCGTGGAGAGCGAAAGCGCCCGTCTCCTCGTCGTGGATGACGATGCCGGTCTGCGCGCCCTCCTGACGAAGTACCTGACGAAAGAGGGGTTCGTGGTCACGGCGGTTCCCGACGGGGCGGCCATGGACGCCTGGCTCGGGCGGGAATCGGCCGACCTCGTGATCCTCGACCTGATGCTGCCCGGGGAAGACGGCCTCTCGCTGGCCCGGCGGCTGCGGGCGGGCAGCGACGTGCCCATCGTCATTCTCTCGGCCCGTGGGGAGGACCTCGACCGGATCGTCGGTCTGGAGGTCGGCGCTGACGATTACCTTGCCAAGCCCTTCAACCCCCGCGAGTTGCTCGCCCGCATCCGTGCGGTGCTGCGGCGCAGGGCAAAGGCCTGCCCACCGGCGGGCGAGGGGACGTCCGGGGAGGAGCTCCGTTTCGGCCCCTTCCGGCTCGACACGGCGGCCCAGCGCCTGACCCGGGATGGCGAGTCCGTCGACCTGACGACGGGCGAGTACGCCCTGCTGCGCATCTTCGTGGAGCGCCCCAACCGGGTCCTGAGCCGGGACACCCTGGTGGACCTGCTCAAGGGGTACGAGCGCGACCCCTTCGATCGCAGCGTGGACGTGAGGGTGGCCCGCCTGCGCAGCAAGGTCGAGGAGGAAACCCGGGAGCCCCGCTACATCCGCACCGTGTGGGGGCAGGGGTATCTGTTCGCGCCCGATGGTGACGCCCGGTGAGGTGGGTGCCCGGGACGCTGTTCGGCAAGACCGCGGTCACTCTGATGGTCGCGTTTCTCTATTTCGCGTTCTTCGCATTCGCGGCGGTCGTCCATTACGTCCAGGTGCCCGTCGCTCGGCAGGCGGCGGAGGACCTGGCCACCTTCCTGCTGCTGACCGGGCGCGCCTGGTCGTCGCTGCCGCCGGCGGACAGGGAGCATTACGCGGCCGAGGTGCTGCGGGGCCACGACGTGGCGGTGACGGATGCGTCCGCCCCCCTGATCGAGCGCCCGGCCTACCGGCCCTTCCCGGCGCTGGTGGAGGCGGCCGTGCAGGCCCGTACCCGGGTGCCCACGGCCTTGCGGATGAGCACGGCCGAGGACGGACGGCGCTGGTACTGGCTGGAGATGGATGACCCTGCAGGTGGGGTGCGCGTGGGGTTTCCCGAGAACCGGACCGGGACGCACGTCCCCACCGCGCTGATCAGCGTGCTCGCCGCGAGTGCCGGTCTCGTGCTGGTGACGGCGATGACCCTCGCCAGCCGGATCAGCCGGCCCCTGGAGCGGCTCTCGGCGGCCGTGGAGAGTCTCGGGAAGGGGCTGGAGCCCGAGCGGCTGCCCGAGCAGGGACCGACGGAGTTGGTGACGTTGATACGGCAGTTCAACCGGATGACCCTCCAGGTGCGCGAGTTGCTCGCCAACCGCACGACCCTGCTGGCGGGGATCAGTCACGATCTGCGGACCCCGCTCGCGCGCCTTCGGGTCGCCATCGAGATGTTGCCAGAGGAGGTGGATTCGGAGCTCGTGCAGGGGATGGCGAGGGACCTGGAGGAGATGAACCGCCTGATCGGCGTCGCACTCGAGCTGGCGCACGACCTTGCAGCGGGCGAGCGCGAGGCCGTGGACCTGAACGAGGTGGTGCAGGCGGTGGTGGAGGGGGCGCGGCAGGTCGGGGGCGCCGTGGGCTGGACTCCCGGGCCACCCTGCCGTCAGAGCGTGAACGTGACGGCGCTCCGGCGGATTCTGGACAATCTGATGGGGAACGCCCTGCGGTACGGTATGGGGCTCTTGGTCACGGTCGAGCTGGAGTGCGGCACCGACGGGGCGGCCGTGCGAGTCCTCGATCGGGGACCCGGAATCCCGGAGGAGGAGCGGGAAGCAGTCTTCCGGCCGTTTCACCGGCTCGAACGGTCGCGCAGCACCGACACCGGCGGGAGTGGGCTCGGCCTTGCCATCGCCCGCCAACTGTCGGACGCGAATGGCTGGCGGCTGACGCTCGGTTCGAGGGAAGGGGGAGGGACGGTCGCGGAGCTTGGCTTGCCTGGCCGTCCCCTCGCCAGTGCCTTGCCCGAGGAGGGGGGCCCTTGAGAGTGAGGCAGGGAACGGCTCGCTGCGGCGGGCGATCGGGGGCCTGGCTGCTCAGCCTCACCCTGGTGATCGCACCCGCGGGCTCGGCCCCCGCCACGGGGCTCGGTCCCCAGGAAATGGCGGCCATGGTGCAGGGTATCGTCACCATGATGAAGCTGTGGAGCGCCTTCACCGGTGGAACCGACCTCAGCCTGGGAGGGGGCTTCTCGCCGTATTCGGCCCCTGCCGGCTCATGGGCACCAGACCCCTGGAGCGGTGCTGCGCCGCCCCCATCGCCGCCTGGGGTACCCCCCGGCGGGGCCACGGCAGGTCGGGTGCCGGGGCCGCTCGAGGGGCGCTGGATCGGAGAGGCCGGAGACACGCTGGAGTTTCGCGGCGAGCGCTTCCGCCTGACGGCCCAGGGCCGCGGCCAGTTGACCGGGACGTTCCTCGCCCAGCAAGACCGCCTGGCCCTCTACGTGCCTCGAGAGGCTTGCACCCGCGTGTACCGTTTCGAGCGCCGGCGCGACCATCTCGCGCTCCAGGACGACGGGGGGCAGGTGCTCCTCTTCCGAGCGGCCCGCTGACCGTCCCGGCCCCATTTCCACGGCGCGGTGAAGGACAGGCGCTGCCTTCAGGGCTTACCGAGGAAGGCTGCCACGGCGTCTGCGATTTCCTCCGCATACAGATCCCGGAAGAAATGGTCGGCACCGTCGACCACGGCGACCTCCACCCGGCCCGGGGTGAGCACAGGTCTGAAGGCTCGTTCAAGGCCGGGTGAAACGTCATCCGCTCCTCCCACCAGGACGAGCACCGGAACGTCCGTCTTCGCGACCAGCGCCGGAGTGTCGAAATGGGGGTCGTGGGCGTGATAGGAGAGGAAACTCTCCGCGGTGGCCGCGGTGCCTGCGCAGTACAGGATGTCCACCGGCTTCATCATCGCTTTGGCGTCCGAGGCGGCGAGCTTGCGTGCCGCCTCGACCAGCGGGCCGACGTCCTTCTTGAATCCCCTCTGGTAGCTGGCGGCGGTGGCGGCTGCGTCCTGCGTCATGGGTGCGATGAGGACCACCTTCTTCACCACCGGGTCGCGGTGCTCGGCCGCGTACCAGGCGGTCTGGTTGCCACCGCGGGAGTGACCGAGCACGGTGACGCTCGTGGCTCCCTTGGCCTTCAGCCAGCCGACCCACGCCGCGATCTCGTTCACCGCGTCGGCATGGCGGTGGGTGTGGGGGACGGAGCAGTCGTAGTTGCCCGCGCGTCTGTCGATTCCCAGCGAAAGGGTGATGGCGAGGCTGCTGACGCCCCGCTCCCGGAGCAGGTCCTGCAGGGACTGGGCGATCTCCATGCGCCCGTGGGCGAGCGTTCCGTGGGTGATCAGAACCACTCCGTCGGAGACGCTGCGGCCGTCTGCGAGCTCGAGATTCCCGTTGAGGGTGAGTCCCGCGTGGGGCAGTTCGACCTCTGCGGCTTGCGCCGGGAGCCCGAGCCCGAGCGCGAGCGCGAGCGCGAGGGGGAGAATCGCGAGGCTACGGTGTGCAGGCATGTGCATGGGTCGACCTCCTCTGTTCGGTTGGACTGTGGCGCCGATCAGGTCTAAGGTGTGCGGCCAACGCCGTGGAGCGGGATGAAAGAGATCTGGAGAGGGGAAAGCCATGACCGGGACAGGCAAGGGAACGCGGGTTTACATCCTTCAGCTCGTCGAGCAGTTGGGGCTTGCCCTCATCGTCATCGCCACACTGGTGGCGGTCGGCGAAGAGGTGGCGAAGATGGTGTCCGCGCGGACCGTGACCCTCGCCGATATCCTCATCCTCTTCATCTACCTCGAGGTCATCGCGATGGTGGCGATCTACTTCGAGTCCCACCGGCTGCCGGTCCGGTTCCCCATCTACATCGCCATCGTCGCCCTGGCCCGGTACCTGATCCTGGATTCGAAGACCATGGGCCCGTTGGGCCTGATGGCCGTCGGGGGCACGGTCGTGTTGCTCGCCCTGGCGGTGCTGGTGCTCCGCTACGGTCACGTCAAATTCCCCTACTCCGAGTAACCCTCTTCCGAGATACGCAGCGAGCCTCTCCACGCCTGGCCCTCCTTCTCGAAGAGGCGGTTCGCCTCTCGCGGACCCCAGCTGCCCGCGGGGTAGGTCTGGATGAAGTCGCGCTCCACCGACCAGACCTTCAGGATCGGGTCGACCACCTTCCAGGCCCCCTGCACTTCATCGTAGCGCAGGAACAGGGAGCGGTCGCCGTGGGTGATGTCCAGTAGCAGCGTCTCGTAGGCCTCCAATCGGTAGTCCCCGACGGCGCAGGAACCGGTGTCCAACTGGGTGGTGCGGGTGCGCATCTCGAGGCCCGCCTGTTTGACCTGGATCTCGGCCCGCAGGCACTGTTCGGGCTGGATCCCCACGAGCAGCCAGTTCGGGGTCAGCTCCTCGATCGGGGTCTCGCGGAAGAGCTGTTGCGGGGGATGGCGGAAGCGGATGGCAATCATGGACGTGTTCCTGGCCATGCGTTTGCCCGTGCGCAGGTAGAACGGCACACCCCGCCACCGCCAGTTGTCGATGTAGATCCGGGTCGCGGCGTAGGTCTCGGTGGCGCTGTCCCTCGGAACCCCGGGCTCCTCGAGATAGCCCCGCACCTTTTCCCCCTCGACCAGCCCGCGCCCGTACTGGGCCCGGAAGGCGTGGGCGTGCACCGAGCCCGCGGCGATGGGCCGGATGGAGCGCAGGACCTTTACCTTTTCGTCCCGCAGGCTCTCGGCCTCCAGGGACGCCGGGGGCTCCATGGCGACCAGGGTCAGGAGCTGCAGCAGGTGGCTCTGGATCATGTCGCGCAGGGCACCCGTGCCGTCGTAGAAGCCGGCGCGGTCCTCGATGCCGCGCTGCTCGGCGTGGGTGATCTGGACGTGGTCGATGTAGTTGCGGTTCCAGAGCGGTTCCAGCATGAGATTCGCGAAGCGGAATACGAGGACGTTCTGGACGGTCTCCTTCCCGAGGTAGTGGTCGATCCGGTAGATCTGGTGCTCGGCGAAGTCCCTCTGCAGCGCCCGGTCCAGTGTCTGCGCGCTCTCCAGGTCGTACCCGAACGGCTTCTCGACCACCAGGCGGCGCCAGCCGCCATCCTCCCGGTTCAGGCCCACCCTGGCGAGCGCCCGTGCAGTCGGCCCGTACTCCGCGGGCGGGATGGAGAGGTAGAAGACCACGTTGTCGGGCAGTCCCGGTTTCTCGGTCAGGGCCTGCGCCAGGCCCTGGAACGACTGCTCATCCCTCAGGTCCCCCCGGAAGTACCGGAGCCGCTGCCGGAACCGCTCGAACACCGCGGGGTCCAGACCGTCGCGCACCCGCGGCACGAGTGCCTGCTCGACCTCGGCGGCCCATTGCTCGGTGTCCCAGGGGCGCCGGCCGAAAGCCACGATCACCGAGCCTTCGGCGAGCTTGCCCACGGCCTCCAGGTGGTACAGCGCGGGCAACAGTTTGTTTCGGGCCAGATTGCCGGCGGCGCCGAAGATGATGAGCGTGAAGGGTTCGTCCATGGGCTATTTCTTTTTCTTTTCCACCGTGTGCCCGCCGAAGGCGTTGCGCATCATCGCCAGCAGGCGATTGGCGTAGTCGCCCCGGGCTTGGCTCGCGAAGCGCATGGCGAGCGCGAGGCTGATGACGGGGGCGGGAGTCCCCTGGTCGATGGACTCCACCGCGGTCCAGCGGCCCTCGCCGGAGTCCGCCACGACGGGCGCGACACCCTCCAGGGAGGCGTCTGCGGAGAGGACGTCGGCCGTGAGGTCCAGGAGCCAGCTCCGCACCACCGACCCGTGCTGCCACACCTCGGCGACGCGGGCGAGATCGATCTGGAACTCCGCCTTGCCCTTCAGCAGGGCGAAACCCTCCGCCATGGCCTGCATCATGCCGTACTCGATCCCGTTGTGGACCATCTTCGTGAAGTGTCCCGCCCCGACGGGGCCCACCCGGGCCCACCCTCGGTCGCGCGCCGGGGCCAGGACCTTCAAGGCTGGCTCCAGGACGGCGATCGCGGCGGCATCGCCCCCCACCATCAGGCTGTAGCCGTTCTCCAGTCCCCAGACTCCCCCGGAGGTCCCGGCGTCCACGTAGTGCAGTCCGTGCCGAGCGACGCGCTCGGCGCGGCGCTGGGTGTCGTGATAGTTGGAATTGCCGCCGTCGACGAGGACGTCGCCCGGCTCGAGCAGGTCCACGAGGGTCTCCACGTACTCCTCGGTGACGCGGCCTGCCGGCAGCATCAGCCACACGACCCGAGGGCTGGAGAGCCTGGCCACGGCGTCCGCAGGGGACAGGGCCGGGATCAGGCCCTCTTCGCGCGCGAGCTCTTCCGCCGTCGCGGGAGAGCGGTTGTAGCCGACCACCTCGACTCCGCCCCGCAGCAGGCGCCGCGCCATGTTGCCGCCCATGCGGCCGAGGCCGAGCATCGCAAGTCTCACGGAAGTGTCTCCTCTCTTCTCGATGGGGCTAGCAGCGCTGCTGGTCGCCCACGCCGGTGAGCCAGCGCCACAGGTGCCCCGAAGCCAGTTGCTCGCCGGTCATGACGTAGGCGAGGGTGGTGCAGTAGCTGGAGATCAGGCTCATCCGGTCCGGGACGTCCCACCCGCCCGCGAACAGGATCTCCTGGCCCTCGCGAAGTTTCGTCTGTGGGTCCGGCACGAGTCGCAGGACGCCGTCCTGACTCAGCATCAGCGGGACGGCGGCCAGTTCCTGGCTGCGATCCCTGGGGTCGCGCAGCAGGTGGGTCAGGCGCACGTCCTTGCCCTGACGAAGGGCGGCCGTCAGCGCGGGGCCGGCCTCGTCCGTGACGCGCACCGACCAGATGTCCGGCACCATGGCGCCGACCAGATTGGCGAGCCGTTCCACCAGCCCCTCGGCCCACACCCTTGGCTGGCTGCGGGCCAGCACGAGAAAACGGGAGAGCAGGGGCGTGGTGATGAGGGCCAGGATCTCGTGGCCCATGATGAGTCCGCGCTGCATGACCAGGTCCGTGCGCGCTGCCTGGAACACCTGGTCGTGGGCCCGGCGGTTCTGGCGGGCGACCAGGAACAGTTTCGGGTTCAGGGCCTGGGCCGTCATCAGGATCGACAGGTTGTTGGCGTCGTCGTCCGTCCCGGCCACGATTCCGGCGGCCTCTCTCACGCCCGCCTCGAGCAGCGTGCTGGCATCGGTGCCACGCCCCCGCACGCAGTCCGCGCAACCGGTCCTCTCGGGCTCGGCCTCGACGATGCGCGTGGTGACCCCTTCGCCCTCCAGGCGGTGGCGCAGCGCCTTTCCGAACCGCCCGTAGCCGCAGAGGATCCAGACGCCGTGCGGGGGGTAAATGACCGGTGCCACATGCGAGCGGGGGACCCCGGTGAGCCACTCGAACAGCACGTGGGTCTCCGGTGAATAGAGGGCCATCGCCAGACGCTCGGCGAAGGCCTCGAAGGGGTTGACGACGAAGTCGGTGCCGAAGGAGGCCATGTTGGCCGCGGTGTCCGCCGATTCCGCGCGGCAGATCACCGGTGTCTTCGGGGCCATCAGCTTCGCCGTGGTGGCGACCATCAGGTTGACCCTGTCCCGATTGGTGAGGGCGAGAACCGCGGCGCACTGCGGGTGGCCCATTCCGCCCTGCACCAGGTGGCGCGGCACGGCCGCGTCTGCGGTCAGGGCCGGTACGTCGATGCCCAGCTCGTCGACGCGCAGGGCGCTGATGCGCTCGGGGTCCACGTCGATCACGACGGCGCGCAGCCCGCGCTCCACCAGGCTGCGTACCAGCAGGCTGCCGGTGTCACCGTAGCCGCAGACGAGATAGAAGGGCTCACGCAGCCGGCGCACCGCGCGCGTGAACCTCGTCTCGCGGAAGGCCCGCTGCAACGCGGGGTCCTGCATCAGCGCGACGATGCTGCCGAGGGCGTAGAACCAGGTGATGACCGTCAGGTAGACCGAGAAGGTCATCCACATCCTCTGTCCCGGCGTGAAGAGGTATGGGAGCTCGCCGAAGCCGATGGTGGTCGCGGTGTAGGTGACGACGTAGAAGGCGGAGAGGAAATCCATGTGCCAGGGATTTCCCTCGTCGTCCAGACCGGGGATGAGGACGAAGCCCAGCACCGCGATCGCGCAGGCGACGATGAGCGCCAGAAGCGGTGTGCGCAGGCGCCGCAGGACCAACGCAGTGACCCGGGTCACGGTGCCAACCACCTCAGCGCCGCAGCATCACCGTCTCGATGATCAGCAGCACGACCGAGATGATGTTGGCGACCAGGGCCCCCCCGGCAAGGGCGACCACAGTCGCCACGGCTTCCGGGGCGGCGCCGTCGGCCGCGACGTGCGCCGCGTAGCCCCAGGCGATGGCGGCAGCCACCAGGCCCAGGTCGGCCACCAGGCTGGTCGCCAGCATCACGGCCCCCACCTGCGTGCGGTCCCCGAACTTCAGCACCGTGGCAATCAGGCTCACGACGATCGCCGCGAAGAGCTCGTAGACGTTGTGGTGGGCGGGGTTGTCGATATCGCCCATCACGAACCCGAAATTCAATGACAGGGCCAGGATGATGAAGAAGCCGAAGGCGACCTTTTCCTGGTTCATCGTTGGGCTCTCCCTGGAGTTTGGGGGCGGGGCGGGTCTCGCCGGAGAAGCCGCGGGGCGCAGTGCCCCTGGCGTGGCGGGACCCGGCCGCCGTGACCGAGTCTCCGAGGTCGCGCGGATTCAAGGCGGCCGAAGCACCACCACCCGATTCTAGCAGGCCCCGACGTTCGTGCCCGCAGCCGCGCGGCCGCGCCTCCATGCCGTCGGGGCTTGCTAGAATGACGGGACGTCTCGTCCAGGGGAACCGGCGGGGGAGGGGACCGAAGTGCAGCAGAAGACCATGTCCGACTCGGAGCTCTGGGGCCCACTGCACCGGCTGACCATGACCACGATGGTCAGGCTGAACGGCCTGGCCCACCTGTTCATCGGGCTGGGGTTGGCCGGCGCGGTGCTGATGTTCACCTGGCTGTTCGTCGTGGACGTGGAGCGCGCGTTCCGCGCTGCCAGTCTCGCGCAGGGTTTCCTGCACGCCCTCGGCACCCTGCTGCTGTTGTGGACGGTCTCGGCGCTCATCTCGGCCGAGATCCGCTACCTTCGCGGGAACCCTCTGACGGTGGACACCTTCGTCGAGGTGGCCCTGGTCGTGATCGTGCGGAAATTGATCTCGCTGCCCGTGCAGGAGGTCGCCCCGGCGCCCCTGGACTACCTGGCGTGGGTGGGGGCCGCGCTGCTGCTGGGCGTGCTCTACCTGGTGGTTCGCCTCGCGCAAGGTCTGGGTCAGCGCGGTTCGGCCACCTGAGCGGAGCGCCTGGCGTGTCAGCGCGCAGCGTCGGCCACGAGGGCGGGCGATGAGGTTGCTGCTCATCGTCCTGATCCCCCTCCTCGGCGCGTGGCTGCCGGCGCTTGCGGGACGCTGGGGGCGTGACGCGAGCGCCTGGACGGCAGCGGGTCTCGCCGCCGCAGCGCTGGGGCTGACGGTGAGCGCCGCACCCGCGGTCTTCGAGGGCCAGGCGCCGGCCGCGGGCTGGCCCTGGCTCCCCGCCCTCGGGCTCGAAGTGGCCCTGCGCATGGACGGGCTCGCGCTGCTCTTCGCTCTCCTCATTCCCGGCATCGGACTGCTGGTGGTGCTGTATGCCCGCTACTACCTGGCCGAAGGCGAGCCCACGGGCCGCTTCTACGCCCAGCTCTCGCTCTTCATGGGGGCCATGCTGGGCGTCGTGCTCGCGGACAACCTGATCCTGCTCCTGGTCTTCTGGGAGCTGACCAGCCTGAGCTCCTTCCTCCTCATCGGCTTCTGGCACCACCGGGAGGACGCCCGCCAGGGCGCACGGATGGCGCTGATCGTCACCGGGGGCGGAGGGCTGGCCCTGCTCGCCGGTTTCCTTCTGATCGGGGAGATGACCGGGAGCTACTCCCTCACCGAGGTGCTCGCGTCCGGCGACGTCGTGCGGGCCCATCCGCTCTATCCCGCGGCGTTGGTGCTGGTCCTGGTCGGTGCCTTCACCAAGTCCGCCCAGTTCCCGTTCCACTTCTGGCTGCCCCAGGCCATGGCGGCGCCGACCCCGGTCAGCGCCTACCTGCACTCGGCCACGATGGTCAAGGCGGGGGTGTTCCTGCTCGCGCGCCTGTTCCCGGTCCTCTCGGGCACCGACCTCTGGGTGTACCTCGTGGCTGGCACCGGTCTCGCGACCCTGCTGTTCGGCGCCTACACCTCGCTCTTCCAGCACGACGTGAAGGGCCTGCTGGCCTACTCGACCATCAGCCACCTGGGGCTCATCACCCTGTTGTTCGGCATGGGGACCCCCCTGGGGGCCGTGGCCGGGGTGTTCCACATCCTGAACCACGCCACCTTCAAGGCCTCGCTCTTCATGGCGGCCGGCATCATCGACCACGAGACCGGAACCCGCGACATGCGCAGGCTGAACGGCCTGTGGCGGTACATGCCCCACACGGCCAGCCTGGCCACGGTCGCCGCGGCGGCGATGGCCGGTGTGCCGCTGCTCAACGGGTTCCTCAGCAAGGAGATGTTCTTCACCGAGATCCTGGTCCTCGAGGCCCACCCGGCGGTGGACTGGCTGTTGCCGGCGGCCGCGGTCCTGGCCGGAGTGTTCGCCGTCGCCTATTCGGCCCGGTTCGTTCACGACGTGTTCTTCAACGGAGAGCCCGTGGACCTGCCGAGGGTCCCCCACGAGCCGCCCGCGTACATGAAGGTGCCGGTGGAGGTCCTGGTGGCCATCTGCCTGCTGGTGGGCGTGTTCCCTGCGGGCACGGTGGCACCCTTGCTGGCCGTGGCCGCGACCGCCTCGGTGGGGGCGCCCCTCCCGGAGTACAGCCTGAAGGTCTGGCACGGACTCTCCGTGCCGTTCGCGATGAGCCTCGTGGCGCTCGTCGGGGGCATCGCCGTGTACGCCGCTCGCCGCCACCTGTTCCGGCTCCATGACCGCTTGTTCCCGCGCATCGACGCCCGGGCTTCCTTCGAACGCTCCGTGCGTCTTGCCGCCTGGCAGGCGCGCCGCTTCACCGCGGCCCTCGAGAACGGGTCCCTGCAGCGCTACCTGGTGTGGCTCCTGGGGGGGGCGGTGGTCGCGGTCGCCTCGGCCCTGGGGGTGGAGGGCGGTCCCCTGGCCGGTCCGCTGCCCATCGCACCGGTGGACCCGGTGACCGGCCTCGGAGCGCTCCTGATCATCGTGGCGGCGGTGGCCACGGTGGCGCGCCACCGGGAGCGTCTCGTGGCCCTCGTGCACCTGAGTGTGGTGGGGCTCCTGGTCGCCCTCGGCTTCGCACGGTTCTCCGGCCCCGACCTGGCCCTGACGCAACTCTCGGTGGAGGTCGTGACGACCGTGCTCCTCCTGCTGGCCCTGTACTTCCTGCCGCCGTCCACGCCGCGCGAGTCCTCCCGCCCGCGGCGGGTCCGTGACCTGCTGGTTGCCGCGGGGGTGGGCGGGGGCGTCGGGTCGCTGACGTGGGCAGTGCTGACCCGCCCCTCCGAGACCCTGTCCGGCTTTTACGTGGACCAGAGCGTTCCGGGAGGTGGGGGGACGAACGTGGTCAATGTCATCCTGGTGGACTTCCGCGGGTTTGACACGCTCGGCGAGATCACCGTGCTCGGGGTCGCCGCGCTCGGCGTGTACGCGATGCTCGAGCGCCTCGTCCTGAAGCCGCCGACCTACGACGTCGCCGGCCGTGCCTGGGACTGGGACCCCTACCCGCTGGTCGCGGCCATCCTGTCCCGGGTCCTTCTTCCGATGGCCATCATGGTGTCCCTGTTCCTCCTGCTGCGGGGCCACAATGAGCCGGGCGGCGGGTTCATCGCCGGGTTGGTCACGGCCGCCGCCATCGTCCTGCAGTTCCTGGCGAGCGGAGCGGCCTGGACGCGGGAGCGCCTGCGCGGTGACGGTGCCGCGCTCATCGGGTGGGGCGTGCTGACCGCCACCCTGACGGGACTGGCGAGCTGGTTCTTCGGCCGGCCGTTTCTCACCTCGGCGCACGGTCACCCCCACTTGCCCCTGGTGGGAGAGGTGCCGCTCGCGAGCGCCATGGTCTTCGACCTCGGCGTCTACCTGACCGTGGTCGGGGCGACGGTCCTGATCCTGGCCCGCCTGGGCAGGGTCGCGGTTCTCGGCCGGGTCACCGCGGGGGAGGAGTGATGGAGGCCCTCGTCGCGGTCGTCGCTGGGGTGCTCGCCGCGTGCGGCGCCTACCTCCTGCTGCGGGCCCGCACCTATCCAGTGGTGCTCGGCCTGACCCTGCTTTCCTACGCCGTGAACGTCGTGCTGTTCGCGATGGGCCGGCTGTCCACCGGTTCCCCACCCCTCATCGACGCCGCGGCGCCGGACTACGCCGATCCCCTCCCGCAGGCCCTGGTCCTCACGGCCATCGTCATCGGTTTCGCCATGACGGCGTTCGTGGTGGTCCTCGCCCTGCGGGCGCTCGGGGATCTCGGCGGGGATCACGTGGACGGGCGCCGCCGCCCAGGGCGGGAGCGGCCGTGAGCCATCTGGTGATTGGCCCCGTCCTGCTGCCGCTCTTCGCGGGCGTGGTCCTGCTGCTCGGGGCTGGGTGGCCGCTGGCCTGGCAGCGGGGGCTCAGCCTGACCGCCGCCGCCGCGCTGGTGCCGCTCTCGTTCCTGCTCCTCGGCACGACGCTCGACGGCGGCTACGGGGTCTACGCCCTGGGGGACTGGCCCAGTCCCTTCGCGATCGTTCTGGTGGCCGACCGCCTGAGCGCGATGCTGGTCGCGCTCACCTCCGTCCTGGCCCTCTTCGCCCTGCTGCATGCCAGCCGGGGTACGGACGCCGAGGGACGCCACTTTCACGCCCTCTTCCAGTTCCAGTTGTTCGGGGTCGACGGGGCCTTCCTCACCGGTGACCTGTTCAACCTGTTCGTGTTCTTCGAGGTCCTGCTCATCGCCTCCTACACCCTCCTGTTGCACGGGGGAGGGCCGGTCCGGACTCGCGCTGCGCTCCACTACGTGGTTCTCAATCTGGTGGGCTCGAGCCTCTTTCTCATCGCCGCGGGCGTGCTCTACGGCGTTACGGGCACCCTGAACCTGGCGGAGCTGGCGGTGCGGGTCGCCGCGCTGCCCCCGGGAGACGCGGGCCTCGCGCGGGCGGGAGGCCTGCTCCTGCTGGTGGTCTTCGGGTTGAAGGCTGCGCTGCTGCCGTTCCACCTCTGGTTGCCGGCCGCCTACGCCGGCGCGGCGGCGCCGGTCGCGGCCCTGTTCGCGATCATGACCAAGGTGGGTGTGTACGCCATCCTCCGGGTGTTCACCCTGGTCTTCGGCGGCTCGGCGGGCAGACTCGCGGGCCTGGGGGAGGCCTGGCTCTGGCCGCTCGCCCTGGCGACCGTCGCGGTAGGCGCGGTCGGTGCGCTCGGCAGCAGGAGCCTGCGCAGGCTGGTGGCGTATCTGGTGGTCGTGTCGGTGGGTACCCTGCTCGCCGGGGTTGCCCTCGGCACCGGCGCCGCCCGGGCGGCGAGCCTCTTCTACCTGGTGCACAGCACCCTGGTGACCGGCGGACTCTTCCTGCTGGCCGACGTCATCGGCCGGCGCCGGGGGTCGGCGTCCGACTCGCTGGTGTCCGGCGCGCCATTCGCGCGGCCGCTCGTCCCCGGCGTGCTCTTCGTCGTGCTGGCGGTGGGGATGGCCGGGCTGCCGCCTTTGGGGGGATTCCTGGGCAAGTTGCTCCTCCTGCAGGCGGGGGTGTCTTCCCCCCGGGCCCCGTGGCTGTTCGCGGTGGTGTTGGGGGCGGGGCTCCTCAGCCTGGTCGCGCTCGGCCGTGCCGGCAGCACCCTGTTCTGGCGCCGGAGCGAAACCCCGGGGCAGGAGGTGGGGGCCGGGGGGCGCTCGGGACCGCTCGCTCCGACCGTGGCCCTGGTGTCCGGGGTCCTCCTGTTCGCAGTCCTGGCGGGTCCGGTCGCGGAGCTCACCCGGGCGGCTGCGGCGCAACTGGCCGAGCCCGCGGGTTTCGTGAATGCGGTGCTCGGGCCGCGCTCCGGGGAGCGGGTCCGGTGAGCCGGTGGCACTTCAGGCCCGTCCTCTCGAGCGCGTTGCTGGTGCTGTGGTTGCTGCTCGTCAACAGCACGTCCCTTGGCCAGATCGTGCTGGGCGGGTCGTTCGCCGTGGTCATTTCCTGGTGGGTGGAGCCCTTCTGGCCGCACCACCGGCGGACCTGCCGGGCGGTGCGCCTGGTGGGTTTCGCGGGGCTCGTGCTGGCGGACATCGTGCGGGCGAACTTCCGGGTTGCGGCGCTCATCCTGGGGGCCCCCGAGAAGCTGCAGCCCGCCTTCGTCGAGGTCCCCATCGACCTGACCGACGAGCTCGCCATCGCGACCCTGGCCAGCATCATCTCCCTGGCACCGGGCACAGTGTCCGCCAGGGTCAGCGCAGACCGGCGGACGATCCTGGTGCACGGGCTGGACGTCGCGGACGGTCCCGCCCTCGTGGCGGAGATCAAGGAGCGCTACGAGGCGCCCCTGAAGGAGATCCTCGAATGCTCGGTCTAGCGGTGGCGTTGTCCTTCGGCATGCTGGGGATTGCCGTCCTGCTCAATCTCTGGCGGCTCGTGCGTGGTCCCGAGCTCCCCGACCGGGTGCTTGCCCTCGACACCCTGTACGTCAATGCCATCGGGCTGATCCTGTTGTTCGACGTGCACCTGGACCGGGCGGTCAACTTCGAGGCCGCGCTCGTCATCGCGATGATGGGCTTCGTCGGGACGCTGGCGTTCTCCAAGTTCCTGCTGCGCGGTGACATCATCGAGTAGCGGGATAGACGAGTGGCGGGAGAGAGGTTCGGGTCGCAGCCGGCCCGCTACGGGTGGGAGGTTCGAGAGATGAGCTCGGCGACGTGGGGAGTGGAGGTTCTGGTGTCGGTGCTGCTGTTGGTGGGGGCCGGCTTCGCCCTGGTGGGCTCGATCGGCCTTGCGCGGCTGCCGGACTTCTTCATGCGCCTGCACGGCCCCGCCAAGGCCACGACCCTCGGTGTCGGGGCGATGATGCTGGGCTCGGCGCTTCACTTCGGTGCCCGGGGAGACGGCCTGAGCCTCCGCGAGCTTCTGCTGAGCGCTTTCCTGCTCGTCACCGCGCCCGTCAGCGCCCACCTCCTGGCGAAGGCGGCGCTGCACCTGAAGATCCCCACGCGCTCCCGGCCCCCTCAGCGGATCACGTAGAGCAGCACGGCCAGGAAGTGAAAGACGCTGCCGGCGAGCACCCACAGGTGCCAGACGGCGTGCATGTACTTGATTCTCTCGAGCACGTAGAACACGACACCGATCGTGTAGGCGAGGCCCCCGGCCACGAGGAGCCAGAGTCCGCCGGGCTCGAGCCGCTCCGCCAGCGGTCCGAACGACACCACGATGAGCCACCCCATCGCCAGGTACACGAGGGCCGACAGCCAGCGAGGGCGATAGGTCCAGAACGCCTCCATCGAGATGCCCACCACGGCGAATCCCCAGACGATCCCGAACAGCCACCAGCCGTTCGCCTCGCGCAGCGTCACCAGGCAGAACGGGGTGTAGGTGCCGGCGATCAGCAGGTAGATGCTGCAGTGGTCCAGGACCTTGAAGAGGTGCTTGGCCTTCGGGTGGGGGACGCTGTGGTAGAGCGTCGAGGTCGTGTAGGCGAGGATCAGGGAAACGCCGAGCACGATGGCGCTGGCGAGCTTGTAGCCGTCGTTCGCCAGGACGGCGAACACGGTGAGGATCACCAGGCCCGCGACCGCGAGCCCGACCCCGACGCCGTGCGTGGTGCCGTTCGCGATCTCTTCGCCCAGCGTGTAGCCGCGCCGGGTCCCGAGCGCCTGCGCCTCGCCTGCCTGGCCGCTCACGACGGCGTACCCCCGCCGCGGTACCCATCCCGACCGGCGGGCATCAGGACGATGCCGCCCAGGGGCGGGACGGTGACAGTGAGGGACCAGTCACGGCCCAGCCACTGCCGGGGTTCCGCCTGGAGCCGCGTCATTCCGTTGCCCGTGTTGCTCCCGGCGTAGTACTGGGAGTCGGAGTTGAACACCTCCTCGTAGACCCCCTCGCGGGGCACGCCGATCCGGTAGTTGTGACGGGGGGTCGGCGTGAAGTTGATCACCACGACGGCGAAATCCTCCCCGGACTTGCGCAGGAAGCTCAGCACCGACTGCTGGGCGTCGTTGCAGTCGAGCCACTCGAAGCCTTCCCATTCGAATTCGTGCGCGTGCAGCTCCGGCCGGGAGTGATAGAGACGATTGAGGTCCTTCACGAGCCGCTGGATGCCGGCGTGGTAGGGATACTGAAGCATCCACCAGTCGAGCACGCCGGCGCTGTTCCACTCCGTGCCCTGACCGAACTCGGTGCCCATGAAGAGCAGCTTCTTGCCGGGGTGGGTGAACATGTACGTGTAGGCGAGCCGCAGATTGGCGAAGCGCTGCCACTCGTCCCCGGGCATCTTGGTGAGCATCGAGCCCTTGCCGTGCACGACCTCGTCGTGGGAGAAGGGCAGCATGAAGTTCTCGGTGAAGGCGTAGAGCATGCTGAACGTCAGCATGTCGTGGTGGTACTTGCGGTAGATGGGGTCCTTCGCGAAATAGCGCAGGGTGTCGTTCATCCACCCCATGTTCCACTTCAGGTCGAAGCCGAGGCCGCCCAGGTAGACGGGACGGGTCACCTGAGGCCAGGCCGTGGACTCTTCCGCGATCAGCAGGCACCCGGGGACCTGGGCGTGGGTGACGATGTTCAGTTCGCGCAGGAACTCGATGGCCTCGAGGTTCTCGCGGCCCCCGTGCTGGTTCGGAACCCACTCCGAGCGCGAGTAGTCGAGGTAGAGCATCGAAGCCACCGCGTCGACTCGCAAGCCGTCGATGTGGAACTCCTCGAGCCAGAACAGGGCGCTCGAGAGCAGGAAATTCTTCACCTCGTGGCGCCCGTAGTTGAAGATGAGGGTGGACCAGTCGAGGTGCTCGCCCTTGCGGGGATCGGCGTGCTCGTAGAGCGCCGTGCCGTCGAAGCGCGCGAGGCCGTGGGCGTCCTTCGGGAAGTGGGCGGGCGCCCAGTCGAGGATGACGCCGATGCCGTTCCGGTGGCAGTGATCGATGAAAAAGCGGAGCTCGTCGGGTGCCCCGAAGCGCGATGTGGGGGCGTAGTACCCCGTGGTCTGGTAGCCCCAGGATTGATCGAACGGGTGTTCGGTGATGGGCAGGAGCTCGATGTGATTGAAGCCCATGTCGCGAACGTACTCGACGAGGCGGACCGCGCACTCCCGGTAGTCGAGGAACTCCCCCGCGACACCCCGCTGCCATGACCCCAGGTGCACCTCGTACACCGACATGGGCGCGCGTTGCCAGTCGCGGCGTGCGCGCTGCTCGAGCCACGACTGGTCCTGCCACGAATAGGCCGATCGGCCGGCGACGACCGAGGCGGTATTCGGCCGCAGCTCGAAGAGCTGCCCGTAGGGGTCGCTCTTCAGGAAGACCTCGCCCGTGACGCGGGACCGGATCTCGTACTTGTAGAGGGCGCCCGCCGTGAGGTCGGGCAGGAACAGCTCCCACACGCCCTTGCCTTCGCGCAGCCGCATGGTGTGGCGCCGGCCGTCCCACTGGTTGAAGTCACCGACGACGCTCACGCGCTCGGCGTTCGGCGCCCAGACGGAGAACAGCACCCCGGTGACGCCCTCGACCTCGTGCTCGTGGGCGCCGAGGAAACGGTAGGCGTGCCAGTGTTTGCCCTCCGCGAAGAGATGCAGGTCGAAGTCGGAGAGTTGCGGACCGTAGGTGTAGGGGTCTTGATGCGGGGCCGCCGTGACGCGCGCCAGCGGGGCGTCGACGTTCGGTGCCGCCGGGTCTGGGGCCGGTGCCGTGGGCGGGGTCGTGGCTCGTGCGGCCTGCGCCGCGGTCTCGGATGGGTGGCTCTCGGTCACGGGGTCTCTTTCCGCGAATGGCCCAGGGCAGCCGCAATCCCTACCCTGATGGTACGGCAAGTATCGCACGGAACGCGGGGTGGATGAGGCTGGGCCCCCTGGCGTTCGGGCGGCTCCGCGGCGGGCCCTCGGGGCGCTCAGGGGCGGTCCACGCCCGCGCCGGGTGGCAGTGGCGCCTCGGATGACGACGGGGCCCGGGGCGATGCGTCCTCCAGGGCAATCGCCTGCGCCATGACGCGGTAGACCGCCGTATTGTCCACGTAATCCCCGGTGAATCCCCGGGCGGCCGGCCCGTAGGCGTCCACTGCCCGGGCGTCGCGTGCGAGCACGAGGTCGGTGAAGCGCTCGCTGCCCACGCCCCTGGCGAACAACGGCACGAGGGCCCCGGTGTGCCCCCGCGAGGCGAACTGGTGGCCCGGGACTCGGCCCGGCCCCCGGTCCTCCAGGGGACGGTAGCCGTGGAAGACGTCCGGGCCGGAGGGGTCGTACACGCCGTTGCCGTTGCGGTCGCTGTAGGTGCCGGGCCCCCAGAGGTGCCCCGTCTCGTGGTCTCCGGTCACGATCACGAGGTTTCGGTGCCAACCGCCCGCCGGGTTGTCCGGGGCCTCGATCCAGTCGACCACGGTCTGCACCGCGGCGTTGAATTCGGCCTGCTCCTCGATGAGACGTGGCAGGTCGTGGGCGTGGGCGGCCCAGTCGACGGCGCCTCCCTCGACGAGCAGGGCGAAGCCGCCGGCGCTGCGCTCGAGCACGCGGATGCCCGCCTGCACCAGTGTGGCCAGCGAGGGCACGCCGGGGTTGGGGGCGACGCCCGAGGGGCGGTTGGGGTCCGCGCCGCGGCGCCGGTCCGCCTGGAGGGTGGTGCCGGCCCGGGCGACGCCGAGCAGCCGTGTGGGGGCCGACACGCGGCCGCTGGCGATGGCCTCGAAGTCCTCGCGCGCCTCGACCAGGGACCAGCCTTCGCCGCCGGGGGTCTGCAGGGCCTGCCAGGTGGAGAACCCGCCGACGTAGTCGTAGTGACCCGGCTCCGGCTGTCGGGCCTCGCCATTGACGTCGTGCCCGGGGTGGCCTGCGCCGACCAGCACGTCGAGCCAGTCGCCCGCGATCCCCTCCCGGGCGACCGCGGGGTAGTCGTTGCGGGAGGGCGAGTGGGCATACACGGCGGCCGGCGTGGCGTGGGCGAAGGGCACCGAGGAGACGGCCCCCGTGGCCATGCCGAGCCCGGACGCGGTCTCGAAGAGGGTTCTGAGCGGCCGACCGTCCGGAGACCCGTTGAGCTGCCCGTTGCGGACCTTGACCCCCGTGACCATGGCAGTCGCGGCCGCCGCGGAGTCGGTGGCGCCCCGCAGGGCCCAGCCGAAGTCCGACCACATGCGTTCGGGGTCGTAGCCCGCGGGCTGGCTGGCAGAATGGGTCTGCACGGCGACCCTGACCGGGAAGCCCTGGTAGACGGGCGGGGCACCGGCGTAGAGCGCGGCTGCTCCGACCGTGTGAAAGCCCTGGCCGTCGCTCACCATCAGGAACACGTTGACCGGCCCCTCGGCGGCCGCGTTTCCCGCGAGCCATGCCGCCAGGAGCCCCGCTCCCAGGCTGCGCAGGGTGGGGTCGCGGGAGGGCGGCATGAGGTCTCCGGCGGCGGGCGGTGCGTCAGGCGATCCGGTCTCGGGCCGGCGCTACCGGCAGGCCCCGGTGGACCCGGCGGCGCAGCGCCGGCGGTCGACCCAGCGGGCGCGGTCGAGAATGGCGCCCTCCAGGCTTGCGTCGCTGAGGTCCGCCTTCACCAGCACCGCGTCGCTCAGGTCCGCTCCGGTGAGGTCAGCGGAGAGCAGCTGTGCTTCCTCCAGGTTGGCGTGCCGCAGCACGGCACCGGTGAGATTGGCCTCCTCGAGGGAAGCCCGCTTGCAGTTCGCCCCCTCGAGGTTGGTGTTCGTGAGCCGGGCCCCCCGCAGCCGGGCCTGGAGCAGGTTGGCCTTGGGCATCTGGGCGTCGCCGAAGTCAGCCCCGGCCGCCTCGGCCTGGTAGAGCCCTGCGCCGCGCAGGGTGGCGCCGGCGAGCACGGTCCCCGTCAGCGTGGCCCTGTCGAGGCTCGCCCCGTCGAGGACCGCTCCCTGCAGCTGGGCACCGGAGAGGTCCGCGCTGACGAAGCGCGCGTCGCCGGCCTTGACGTCCCGCAGGGTCGCGCCCCGGAGCTTGGTGAGCGTCAGGTCCGCGCCGCTCAGGCGTGTGCCCGTCAGGTCGGCGCCCGAGAGGTCGGTGCGCAGCAGCACGGCCCCGCGCAGGTCGAGCCCGGCGAGCGCGGCGTTCCGCTTGTCGCAGCCGGTCCAGATGACGCCGGGTCCCGGTGGGCTGTCGCAGGCGGCGAACGCCGGGCCTCCCGCGAGCAGCGTCAGCGCAAGTGTCAGGAGCAGCGCGACCTGCCGGGGGGGTGGAGTGCGTCCGGTTCTTCGCGGGTCTTCTTTCGAGTCGTGCATGTCGGCGCAAGCATACCGCCCGGGCCCGCCCGGCGCACGGGTTCGGGGCGCTTGACCTGTCGGCCCCGGCACGGGTATCAAGCGGGCCGGCATCCGCGCTTCGGTCTCCCCATGCCCCACGCCCCCCCCGCCGGCCTGCGCGAAGGCAGCCTGGTGCTGTACAAGGCTCGCCCCGCGAGGGTGGCGGCGCTCGCCGAGAAGATCGAGATCTCCCTTCCGGGGGGTGAGTCGCAGCGGGTGCGCCCGAAGGACGTGACCCTGCTGCACCCCGGGCCGCTGCGGTCGCTCGCAGACCTCCAGCCCCTGGAGGGGGAGGTGGACGCCGCGTGGGAGCTCCTGGCGGGCGGCACGACCCACCTCGCCGAGCTCGCCGAGCTCGTCTTCGGGGGCTTCACGCCGGAGAGCGCGTGGGCCGCATGGGCCCTGGTCGGTGAGGGACTGCTGTTCTCCGGCACTCCCGACGCCATCGAGGTCCGCAGCCGTGAGAGGGTGGAGGCCGAGCGGACGCAGCGGGAGGCCCGTCTCGCGGAGGAGCGGGCCCGGGCGGACTTCTTCGCGCGGGCCCGCTCGGGCGCGGGCGCGCACCCCGGGGATGCCCGCTTCCTCGCCGACGTGGAGCGGCTCGCGGAGGGGCGGGCCGAGCACAGTCGGGTACTGCAGGAGCTCGGCAAGGAGGAGTCGGCCGAATCGGCGCACAGATTTCTGCTGCGACTCGGGCACTGGGACGAGACCGTCAATCCGTACCCCCGGCGCCATGCGCTGCCGCTCGATCCCCCGGCCCTGGAGGCCCCCGGATTGCCCGAGGAGGACCGGGTCGACCTGACGAGGCTCGCGGCCTACGCGATCGACGACGAGGACAGCCGGGACCCCGACGACGCCCTCAGCCTGGATGGGGTGCGTATCTGGGTGCACGTCGCCGATGTCGCGGCGCTGGTGTCGCCGGACAGCCCGCTGGACCTGGAGGCGCGCGGGCGGGCGGCCAACCTGTACCTGCCGGAGCGCACCGTCCCGATGCTGCCCTGGGCCGTCACCGAGCGCCTGGGCCTCGGTCTGCAGCCGGTCTCCCCTGCGCTTTCCTTCGGACTCCACCTGGCAGGAGACGGGACGCCGACGGGACTCGAAGTGGTGCGAAGCTGGGTGCGGGTGAGCCGGCTGTCGTACGCGCAGGCGGAGGGGCGTCTGGAGGAGGAGCCCTTTCGCACCCTGTACGCCGCCGCCCTCCGGTTCCAGGCCCGGCGGCACGCGGCAGGGGCGGCGCCGATCGCGTTGCCCGAGGCGAAGGTGCGCGCCGAAGGCGGCGCGGTCACCGTCAAGCCCATCCCCCGCCTGCGCAGCCGCGACCTGGTCGCGGAGGCCATGCTCATGGCCGGCGAGGCCGCCGGCCGGCTCGCGCTGGAGCAGGGTTTCGCCTTTCCGTTCGCGACGCAGTCAGGCCCGGACGAGGCCGTGCCGATGCCCGGGAGCTTCGCCGCCAGCTTCGCGTACCGGCGCCTCCTGAAACGCACCCAGATGCGGACCGCCCCGGACCGGCACGCGGGACTGGGGCTCGCGGTCTATTCCCAGGTGACGAGCCCCCTGCGCCGGTATCTGGACCTGGTTGCCCACCAGCAACTGCGGGCCTGGGTCACCGGTCAGCCGCTGCTGGGACAGGGGGAGATGTTGGAGCGGATCGGGGCTGCCGATGCGCTGATCGGCAGCCTGCGCCAGGCCGAGCGAGCCTCGAACCGGCACTGGACCCTCGTGCACCTGAGCCGCCAGCCCGGGTGGCGCGGCACCGGCGTTCTGGTCGAGTCACGTGGGGGCCGCGGGACCGTAGTCCTTCCCGAGCTCGCCTTCGAGGCGCCGCTCCATCTCGCGCAGGAGATGAAGCTGGACGCCACGGTCGACCTCCAGTTGAGCGGGGTGGACCTCCCGTCTCTCTCCGCGTACTTCGACGGGGCGCCGCGGGCGCCCTGATCCGGCGCCCTCAGCCCTTCTTCAGGCGCTCCTCGATCTGACGCTCGGCCTCGCACCAATCCTGGGCCGGGTCCCCGCCGAGGAACCCGCGTTTCTCGGCGATGTAGTAGGCCGCGTCGGAGATCATCTTCCAGCGCTCCTCGGGCGTCGGTGCCAGGCCGGGGGCAGGGGGCGCCGCCTTTGCCCGGGTGGTCTTCGGCGCTGCGCTCTTTCCGCCTGCCGGCTTCGCCCCGGATGTCTTCCTGGTGCTGTTCATGGTGCTGCCTCCCCTGTCGGTAACCACGCCGCTGCGCGGCTTGACGCTCGAGCCTATGAGACACTGACCCCGCGGCAGTGTCCAGCGACGCACCGGTACGGTGGCGCCTGCCGAACGCCCGAGGCGGTAGGACTCCGGCCTTCGCCCGGGGTGTTCCCGGCCGGCCGGTGAGTCGGAGGGGCCGGGGGCGGCCCCTCCGGGGTGCGGAGGAATCGGACCTGCCGGAGGCCTACTTGCGGGCGTCCTGCAGCGCCTTGTATCCGGCGCTGAATCCCTTCAGCGAGACCGGGAAGGTCACGGGCTTCTGGGGATTCGCGTAGAAGGTGAGCTTGCCCTGGCTGCCGCTCCGCATGGCCTTCAACAGGTCCTCGTTGGTGGAGAGGGCGGCGCGGCACCCGTCCGGCACGCAGACCTCCACCGGAAAGCGCTTGGCCTCGCCTTCGTCCACCTGGAAGCTGAGGCCCTGGGGCAGGAAGAACCCCAGAGGCAGCGCGAAGATCATCCCGGACTCGCCGGTGTTGGTGATGACCGTCTCGACCCTCATCAGGGGCCGTTCCTTGTCGGAGTCCTTCTCCTTGCTGACCAGCGTCTGAACGAGCACGCACACGTCCTTGTCCGCCTTCTCGGGCTTCTGGCAGACCAGCGTCCAGTCCTGGAAGTTCTTCTGGGTGGGCTTCTTGGGCTCGTCCTTGGCGTAGGCGACCGTCGCGAGCAACGGCAGCGTGAGCGCTGCCGCGAGTGCGCGGCGCGCGAGGCGGTCCCAGCCGCCCGAAACGGGTGAGTGCATCAGTTCCTCCTGGCGAGACGGTCTGCCGCGGGACGCCCCGCGTGCCCCAATGGTACCTGAAAACGGCCCCGTGAGGTCCGTGGCGCCGCGGCAGCCCACGCAGCTCCCGGCCCTGCCCGGCAACCGGGGTCCGCGCCGGCGTTGCCCGAGACGATGTCGAAGGGAGAAGATTGGCCCGTGACGTTTGCGGGTCGGTCGTCGAGGCTCCCGGTCCCGAGGAGTCTGCAACCTGTGGTGGGGAGGGGCATCGCCGTGAAGACTGGCGTGACCGAGGGGCGGGTCGCCTTGCCGGATGGGCGTACCCTCGCCTGGGCGGAGTTCGGTGACCCGCGCGGGCGGCCCGTGATCTACTGCCACGGGTTCCCGGGCTCGCGGCTCGAGCCCCGGGTGGCGGACGAGCTGGCCAGCCGGCTGGAGGTGCGCCTGGTCGGAGTGGACCGTCCGGGCTACGGCCAGTCCACGCCTGCCTCGGGCCGGCGGATCCGCGACTGGCCGCGCGACGTCGAGGTGGTGGCCGATGCCCTCGGGATGGAGCGGTTCGCAGTGATCGGGGTGTCCGCGGGTGGCCCCTACGCCGCGGCCTGCGGGCACGACCTGCCGGAGCGTGTGTCGCGGGTCGCCATCGTGTGCGGGCTCGGGCCCCCGGAGTCGATGGGGCAGGGGGCGCAGATGCACTGGTACGCCCGGTGGGGCCTGCGCGTCGCGGCGGGTTTCGCTCCGGTCTCCCGGTGGCTCTTCGCGCTCTTTGCGCTCGGTGTGCGCTCGGTCGGCGAGAAGGGCTATGCGCTGTGGGTCAGGCGCTACTCGGCTGCCGACCGTGAGGTGCTCCAGCGCCCGGAGGTGCGCTCGTTGCTGCTCGCGGCGTTCCGCGAGGGGGCCCGCAACGGCGGGGCCGCGCTGTCCGAGGACCTGGCGCTGCTGGCGAGGCCGTGGGATTTCCCCCTGGACGGCGTGCAGGTACCCGCCGACCTCTGGCACGGAGAGGCTGACGCCGTCGTGCCGCCCGAGATGGGGCGCTTCGTCGCCTCACGGCTCAAGAACTGCCGTGCTCGCTTCCTGCCCGGTGAGGGTCACTTCTCGCTGCCCCTCGCCCACATGGACGTCATCCTCTCGGCCCTGGTGCGTTGACCCCGGCAGGGCGTGAGGCAAGGTGCCGGACGGAACCATCCCTCGCGGGGCCAGAGGCGCTGCCACACCTCCCCGCGCCCGCCCGCGTCCGCGACTGCCTCCAGGAGTGGACCGGACGGCGGTGCGACGAGGAAGGCCGAAAGGGCGGCCAGATAGGCGGCGAGCGTCGCGGCCGGCCCCCTGCGCGACCAGAGCTTGAGCGCGCTGCCGAGGGAGCGCCGGGCGCGGGCCCCGAAGAGATTGACGCTGTAGACCTCGTCGAGCAGCAGGTGGACCAGGTAGCCGAGCGTGACGAAGGCCCCGGCTGTCCAGGCCGCGACGGCGGGTGCCCCCGCGCCCCGGTGTGCGGCGGCTGCCGCGGCGAGGCCGAAGAAGGCGGCGGCCGGTAACGAGTGCAGCATCCCCCGGTGCACGGTCACCCGGGTCAGCAGGGCGAAGAGCGCCCAGCGCGCGAACAGGAACGCGGTGACCCAGAGGAGCACCAGTTCGGCGACCGTGGGGAAGCGTTCCGCCAGCAGGAACATGGCCAGGAAGGCGAGCGCCGCGGCGGCCAGGGTGAAGCTCGTGCGCACGGGCGCCGACCCGTCCGCGTCCAGGTCCGGCAGGAGCGAGCCGAGCGTCCCGAGCGCGAGGTAGACGAGGGTCTCGCCGGGCGTGGCGATCCCGCCCACCAGGGCGGTGGTCGCGGCCAGGCCGCTCGCGGCGAGACCGACCGAGAGATGCACGGAGAAGGCGGCCAGGGCCAGGTCTCCCGAGGCTGACATTCCTCTCGAGAGCACGCTCTCGAGGCAACTGCTACATGTAGTTATCGCGGAAAAATCTAGCACAACATCATGAGGTGTGCCGGGCGGCGCCCGCAGGGTGCCCGGGCGGCGTGTCTTCGCGGCCAGGCCGGGACTATGATGGTGGCCCGGGGCAGGACGCCCCGCGGAAAGCGAGCCCACTGGAGGGGGCGACGATGGAGACTGAGTGCAAGGACGCCCGGGCCTTCGAGGTCCACATTCCGCTGACCGCCAAGACCTACGACGTCGACTTTTCGGGGGTCGTGAGCCACATCACGTACCTGCGATGGCTCGAGGACTTGCGGTTGCAGATGCTCGCGAGTCACCCGCCCCTGCAGTGGCAGGTGGACGGCGGCGGTGTCCCGGTGGTGGCCCGGACCTCGGTGCACTACCGCGCGCCGGTCAGCCTCGGGCAGGCACTGCGGGGAAGCCTCTGGGTGAGCCGTGCGGGGTTCTCCCGCTGGACCCTGTCGGCGGAGTTCAGCACGGGCGGGCGCGTCGTCGCCGAGGCGGTACAGTCCGGTTGCTTCCTCGACCAGGACACGCGGCGCCCCGTCGCCCTGCGCCTGGAGATCCGGGAGCGGGTCGCCGCCCCGCGGTGACGGCCGGGGTCGGGTCGCGCCCGCTCGCGGGTCCCGCGACGACAGGAGAATGGGAGGTCCCGGATGGTCGACTTCGACAGCAGGGCGCGGCAGTGGGACTCCAACCCCGTATTCCTGGAGCGGGCGCTTCGGGTGGCGGATGGCATCCGCGCCCGCGTGCCCCTCGGCCCGTCCACGCGGGCCCTCGACTTCGGCTGCGGAACGGGACTGTTGAGCTTCGCCCTGAGGGACCACGTGGGGCACATTACGCTCCAGGACAGTTCTGCCGGAATGCTCGAGGTGCTGCGGGAGAAGATCGCCCGTCAGGGCGTGACGAACATGACGGTGCGCGAGGGTGAGCAGTGGGCCGATCTGCCACCCGAGGGGCGTTACACGCTCGTCTACACCTCCATGACCCTGCACCACATCCCAGACACCGACGCCACGCTCCGCGCGTTTCACAGGGCGCTCCGGCCGGGAGGGTTCCTCTGCGTCGCCGACCTGGACGCCGAGGACGGCACCTTTCACGGTCCGGAGGTCGAGGTCCACCACGGCTTCGAGCGCGGGGAGCTCGCCCGGCGTGCGGCCCGCTCCGGCTTCGCGGATCTGAGCTTCGACACGGTCTTCGAGATGCGCAGGGAGCTCGCGGGCGAGGTTCGCCGCTACCCCGTCTTCCTCATGGTCGCCCGCAGGGTCTGACGCCCGGTCCCTGGCCGCCCCGCCGGGGCTCGCCCGGCCAGGCGCGCGAACCTTTGCCGGTGCTCGGGGTTTTCGGGCTCCAGGGCGACGAGTCGCTCGGTGAGTGCGCGCGCCCCCTCGAAGTCACGCTCGGCGTGCTCGGCGTGCTTGGCCAGGGCCTCGATGGCCCGGGGGTTGGCCTGCGCGGCCAACTCACGCCAGATCTCGACGGCGCCCTGCAGGTCCCCCTGGCGGCGGTCGAGGCGGGCGAGCTCCAGCAGTCCCTCGGCGTCGAGCCTCCCCCGGTCGGAGGCCAGCAGGTCGCGGGCGGAGGCCAGGCCCTCGCTGGCGTGGCGGTGACGGGCCACCGCGAGGGGGTTGGCGCCGTGCGTGCGCGGCGCGGCATAGGCGGCGGAGAGCGCCGGGACGAGCGCGACCAGGGAGACCAAGTCCCAGCGGTTGTGCTCTAGGACGGCCGGCAGGCGTCCCACGTCACGGTGGCGCAGCCAGTGCAGCCAGACCGCGGGCACCTCGGCGCTTGGCAGGTCCGCAGGCCGGGCGAAGCCGAGCAGGCGGTGCTCCGTGGTCCCCAGCCGGCAATCCGGCCACTCGCGCCCGAAGGCCCGGCGAACGGGGTGCAGCAGGTCGGCGTGGGGCCAGCCCCGGAAGGGGTCCGGCAGGCCCGCGAGGCGGTAGCGCGTGGCGAGGAGGGGCAGGTCGAAGCACTTGCCGTTGAAGCTCACCAGCGTGTGGGCCGTGGCGGCGAAATCGGCAACGGCGCGCAGCAGGGCGGGCTCGCCGCCGAACCGTGTGATCAGGTACTGACGGACGACCAGTGCGTCGTTCGTGAGCCTCGCGAGGCCCACCAGGAAGGCCGTGGTGCCGGTTCCACCGGCAAGCCCCGTGGTCTCGGTGTCGACGAAGAGCGGCTCGGCTCCCGGCAGATCCAGGGCGCAGAGGTGCGTCGCCGTCTCCCCGCCGACGCTCCAGTGGCCGTGCCGCGCGGGCAGCGGGACGCGGTGCTCCACGGCGACGAGGCCATCCCCGGCCAGTTGACCGCCCAGCCGCTCGGCGAGCTCGGCATCGGTCGGCCCCTGCCGCGGCGGGGGCGCCCCGGCGCCCCGCAGCGCGAGCAGGCGTTCGATCCCCGGGCGCAGGGGGTCCGGTCGGGGCGCTGGAGGCGCGTCCGCGCTGGACGGGAGTGGCCCCGGCTCGGTTCCCCCGGCGGGCACCCCAGAGGTTCCCGGCGCGGCCCCGGCCTGGCGGCGCAGGTTGCCGAGACGTTCGAGGAAACCGCTCACTCCGGGGGCCCCTGGCCCGTGAGCAGGTCGAGCACCGTCAATGCGGTCGCCTTGGGGGAGAAGCCCCGGCTCTCGTCCGTGGCGAGGATCGGTCCGACGCAGGCGGGGCAGCCGGACCGGCAGGGACATCCGGCGACCAGTGACCGGGCCCGATTCACGACCTCGCCGGCCTGTTGGAAGAGCGGGGCGGACAGGCCGATCCCGCCGGGGTAGTTGTCGTACAGGAACACGGTGGGCCGGAAGGGTCCCGCCGGGACCTCTCCCTGCGCGGTCGGGTCGCCCGTCGCGAAGGCCCGCAGCTCGCCTCGGCCGCCCGTGCCCACCGTCGCGAACCACGTGGACTCGTTGTCCCCGACGGCGCGCCCCAGGTCCCTCGGCTCGGACATGCTCAGGACGGCGGCCACGAAGTGCATGGCGTGGGCCGCGCCGAGGAATCCGTCCAGGGCCTGCTGGCGCGAGGGGAAGGCCGCCTCCAGGGCGTCGGGCGAGACGGTCCACCAGACCGCGGTCGTGTGCAACTCCTGGTCCGGCAGGTTGACGTTGCCGTAGCCGACGTTCTCGTGGGTGTAGTAGCGGATCTTCTTGTAGCCGGCGACCCGCCGCACCAGGTGCACCTCTCCGTGGGCCGCCCGGGCCCGGGCGCTCAGGCGGCCCTCGAACTCCTCCAGGACCTTGAGCCGGGTGTAGTCGATCGCGTCGGTGTAATAGTCGGCCTCGGTCCTGCGTACGAAGGCCTTGCGGCCCACCCAGTCGAGCCGCTCGACCTGCCAGGGCTGGGCCTGGACCATGTAGATCGCGCCCTCGTAGAGCGTCATCGCGGCCCCCGAGTAGTCGACTTCCGCGATGACCCTCTTGCCCCCGTCGGTCACGTCCACGACCACGAAGTTGCCTTCGGCCACCGAGCGCAGGCTGACGGCGTTGGCGGGGTAGCTGTCGGCCATCCAGTGCCAGCGACCCCCCTCGTGGTGCAGCACCTGCTGTTCGGCGAGGTACGCGAGCAGCGCGCCCACGTCCCGGCCCCCGAAGGTCTCGCCGTCGGCGAAGGGCAGCTCGAAGGCCGCGCAGCGCACGTGGTCGAGCAGGATGAGCAGTTGGTCGGGGTCGATGCGGGCGTGCTCGGGGGACGCGCCGAGGAGGAACTCGGGCTCGCGCACCAGAAACTGGTCCAGTGGCTGGCTCGAGGCGACGAGCACCCCGAGCGACGGACGGTTGCGCCGTCCGGCCCGCCCCAGGCGCTGCCAGGTGCCGGCGATGGTCCCCGGATAGCCGTTCAGGACGCAGACGTCCAGCGCGCCGATGTCCACCCCCAGCTCCAGCGCCGAGGTGGCGACCACGCAGTCGACCGCGCCCGCCCGCAGGTCCTTCTCCGTCGCCCGCCGCTCGGTGGGCAGGTAGCCCCCGCGATAGGCGCGCACCCGGGGGGGGCGGCGGGGGTCGCGGTCGAAGGTGTCCTTCAGGTACTTGGTCAGCACCTCCACCATCAGGCGCGTCTGGGCGAAGACGATGGTCTTGAGGCCGGACTTCACGGCCATGCGCGCGATGCGCGCGCTCTGGGAGCGGGCCGAGGCGCGGATCCCCAGGTCCGGGCTCACCACCGGCGGATTCCAGAGCAGCACGTGCCGGCGCCCCCGGGGCGCGCCGCTCTCGGTGACGCTCGCCACCGCGGCCCCGACGAGGCGCTCGGCGAGCTCCTGCGGGTTCGCGATGGTCGCGGAGGTCAGCACGAAGGTCGGTGTGCTGCCGTAGAACCGGCAGACCCGGGCGAGCCGGCGCAGCACGTTTGCCACGTGGGCGCCGAACACCCCCCGGTAGGTGTGCAGCTCGTCGACCACCACGTAGCGCAGCTGCTCGAAGAACTGCGCCCACTTGGTGTGGTGGGGGAGGATCCCCTGGTGCAGCATGTCGGGGTTGGTGACGACCACGTCTCCGCGCGTGCGCACGGCCTTGCGCGCGTCGCCCGGCGTGTCCCCGTCGAAGGTGAAGGCGCGCACGCCGAGCCCGCCTGCTTGACTCAGTTCGGTGAGCTCGGCGACCTGGTCCTGGGAGAGGGCCTTGGTGGGGAACAGGTACAGCGCCTTCGCACCCTCGGTGAGGGCGGCGTGCAGGACCGGGAGGTTGTAGCAGAGGGTCTTGCCGGACGCGGTGGGCGTGACGACCACCGTGTGGCGGCCGGCGCGCACGTGGTCCCACGCCTCGCGCTGGTGACTGTAGAGCCGACTGACGCCGCGCGCATTCAGGGCCGCCGCAAGGCGCGGCTCCAGCTCCGGAGGGAGGTCGGCGTAACGCCCGGGTGCTTCGGGCTGCACCTGCTCGCCCGTGATTCGGGTCCGGTAGCGGCGCTTGAGCCCCGCGACCAGGGAGTCCACGTCGCCTGCCGCGAGCGGGCCTTCGTCCTCGGGGGCCGCCGGCTCTTCTGACAAGGCCTCGAGCATGACGGGTTTCCGATTCGTTCTCCCTGCCCGATGCGAGTGTAGTGAAGGGCGCGCAGGCCCGCAAGCGCTGGGACCGGCTGCCCTGGCGCAGGCCCCTGGGTTATCCTGGCACAACGCCGCGCCACGGCCCGGCGCTTCGGCAGCGACCGTGGGGGGCAGCTTGGGGGGCGAGGGGACGGAGGTCGCGCTGCTGGAGCACCCGGACACCCCGCCCGGACCGGCGAGGTGGCTGCGGGCCCGGGTGCTCGTCCACGGGGACCGCCGGCTCGGCCTGGTGTTCCGGCTCGAAGGCACCCTGGAAGGGCTGCGGCTCCCTGCACCGGGTCCCGCACGACGGGGCGAGCGCCTCTGGGAGCACACCTGCTTCGAGGTCTTCCTGGCGCCCGCGGGGTGCGCCGCGTACCACGAGGTTAATCTCTCGCCTTCGGGGGAGTGGGCCGAGTACCCGTTCCTGAGCTATCGGGAGCGTGGCCCGGCGGGGCCTCCCCTGAACCCGGGGCTCGAGGCCTCCACGGCCCCCGGGTGCCTCGAGGTGTCGGCCTCCCTGGACCTCGGCCGGCTGCCCCTGCTGGCGGTGGCCTCGTCCCTGCGGGTGGGCCTTTCGGCGGTGATGGAGGGCGCGGGCGGGCGCCTGTCCTACTGGGCGCTACGCCACCCGCCGGGAAGACCGGACTTTCACCGGCCGGAGGCCTTCGTGCTGGCGCTGGACCTCCGCCAGCCCGAACACCCCACGGGTCCTGGGGCAGGGAGAGGAGGATGAGGTTCGGCATCGACCGTCTGCTGGATGAGCCGGCGCTGCGCGCCCCGCTCGCGAATCGCCGGGTCGCGCTGCTCGCCCACCCGGCTTCGGTCACGTGGGACCTGCGGCATTCGCTCGATGCCCTCGTCGCGCTGGGCGACCTGCGCGTGACCGCTGCCTTCGGTCCGCAGCACGGCCTGCGCGGCGACAAGCAGGACAACATGATGGAGTCACCGGACTTCACCGACCCCGTCCACGGCGTGCCGGTGTTCAGCCTCTACGGTGAGGTGCGGCGCCCCACGCCCGCGATGATGGACGCATTCGACGTGCTGCTGGTGGACCTCCAGGACCTGGGCTGCCGCGTCTACACCTTCGTCACCACCCTGCGCTACGTGCTCGAGGCCGCTGCGCGGTACGGAAAGGCCGTGTGGGTCCTGGACCGGCCGAATCCGGTGGGGCGCCGGGTCGAAGGGCTGCGCCTGCGTCCCGGGTGGGAGAGCTTCGTGGGCGCGGGGGCGCTGCCCATGCGCCACGGCCTGACCCTGGGAGAGCTGGGGCGCTGGCTCGTCGCCAGGCTGGGCCTGGACGTGGAGTACGAGGTCGTGACCCTGGAGGGCTGGGACCCCGAGCGGGGCCCCGGCTTCGGCTGGCCCCTGGGGGAGAGGGTCTGGGTGAACCCGAGCCCCAACGCGCCCAATCTCTGGATGGCGCGCTGCTACCCGGGGACCGTCCTCCTGGAGGGGACGACCCTGTCGGAGGGCAGGGGCACCACACGCCCTCTGGAGCTCCTGGGGGCACCGGACCTGGCCCCGCCGCGAGAGCTGCTTGGCGCCATGCACGCCCTCGCCCCCCAGTGGCTGGGGGGATGCCGGCTGCGCGAATGCTGGTTCGAGCCCACCTTCCACAAGCACTCCGGCAGGCTGTGCGCCGGCGTCCAGATCCACGTGGACGACGGTGCCTACGTGCCCGGGGAGTTCCGGCCGTGGCGCCTGGTGGCCCTCGCGCTGAAGGCGGTTCGGGCCTTGCGCCCGGAGGGGGAGCTCTGGCGCCGGTTTGCCTACGAATACGAGTACGAGCGCCTCGCCATCGACGTGATCAACGGTGGCGAGACCCTGCGGGAATGGGTGGACGACCGGGCGAGCTCCCCGGGCGACCTGGAGGCCCTGGCGCGGGCCGACGAGGCCTCTTGGCTCGAGGAGCGCGAGGCCCTGCTCCTCTACCGTTGACCGGGAGGCCCGAAGGGGCCTGTGCGGGTCAGCCCCGGCGCGCCGCCGCCGTCGCTTGCCTCGCGAGGGGGGCGCGGCCCCTTCGGGTCCGGTGCGGGCGCCCCCGGTGCCCGCCGGCGAGGAGGGTGACCCCCAGGAGCAGTATCCCCACGAGCACCGCTGCCTGGTAGAGGCCCCCGACGTCCGTGCAGTGGGTCTCGTTGCAGACCATCCGGCCGAGGTCGTCCCCGGTGCCCCCGAGTCCCCAGAGGCCCGCGCTGAGGAGTCCGGTGCTGAGTCCGCCCAGGGCGAATCTGACCGTTGCGCCGATGCCTGGTGTTGTCATGCCGCAACCTCCTTCGTGGATACGCTGTTTAGCGGCACGGCGAGCCTTGAGAGAAGGGGTGGTCTCAACGCTCTGCGAAGAGCAGGCCGTAGGGCCGGCCCAGCCCCGAGCGGATCTCTTCGAGTCCGACGCTGCGCCCCCAGCGCCGCCACTCACGGCCCTCGAAGAACCCGATCATCGTCGGGACCGAGAACACCTGGTATTGCCCTGCCGCGTCCGGCAGGGCGGTGCAGTCGACATAGACGCCGGAGAGGCGGGGGAAGTCCCGCGCCAGCAGTTCGGCGACCTTGGGGCGCAGGGCCTGGCAGACCCGGCAGTCCGGGGTGCTGAAGTAGACGAGCACGGCGGGTTGCGCCGCGAGGAGTGCCTGCAGCTCCGCGAGGCTGCCGACTGGGACCAGCTCGCCCCCGGCGATCAACCGCGCCGCCCGGTGGGCAGGACCCTCACCCGTGCACCAGCCGTTGCTCGGCCTGGGCGAGGTCGTCGAACGGTCCCTGCAGGACCACCGCATCCCCCGCGCGAAGGGTCATCCCGGGACTGGGCTCTTCGCCACGGATGTCGCCCCGGCGCAGGGCGAACACGGTGACCGGTCCCCCCCCGACCCCGAGGTCCTCCAGCGTGCGGCCCACGGCGGGGCTCTCGGCCGGAATCACGACGGTGTGCAGTTGATAGCGGTCGGGCTGCTCGACGCTCGGGGGCTCGTCTCCGTGGAACACACCGCGCAGGCGCCGGTAGTGGTCGTGGCGGGCGGCCTCGACCAGGCGCAGGACCTCCTCGGACGGGACACCGAGACTCTGAAGGAGATGCGTGGCCAGCATCATGCTCGCCTCGACCGACTCCGGCACCACCACGGACGCACCCGCGAGCTCGAGCTCCTCCATGTGGGAGTCGTCGTGGGTGCGTACCACGACCGGCAGTCTCGGCTCCAGGGCCCGGCAGGCGTGGATGATGCGGGTGGAGGTCTGGGCGTCGTCGAACGTGACGACCACGGCGCGGGCCCGGGAGATCCCTGCGGCCTCCAGGACCTCCCGGTGCGTGCTGTCGCCGAAGAACACCCGCTCGCCGGCCTCCCAGGCCTCGCGGATCAGCGTGGCGTCGAGGTCGAGACCCACGTAGGGAATGTCCTCCTGGCGCAGGAACGCCGCCAGGTTCTGCCCGATGCGCCCGAACCCGCAGATCACCACGTGCCCGCTCAGGTCCCGCAGGGCCTCGGTGACCTGGCGTGAGGTGACGGCCCGGCCCTGCAGGTAGGAGGCGGCGCAGAACCGATCGGCAAGGGCGCCGTTCTGCCGGATGAGGATCGGGGCGAGCAGCATGCTGAACAGCATCGCGGCCAGCACGGGCTGGGTCTCCTCGGCGGAGAGCACCTGCTGCCCGACCGCGAGCGTCAGCAGGGCAAACCCGAATTCTCCACCCTGAGCCAGCACCACTCCCGTGCGCAGGGCGACCCCCGGCTCGTAGCCGATGAGGCGCGTGAGCAGGGCGATGAGGAGGCCCTTGCCCACGAACAGCCCCAGGAGGATCACGGCGGTTGCCTTCCAGACCTCAGGCAGCGCCAGGAGGTTGAGCTGGGCCCCGACGGTGATGAAGAAGATGGCGAGCAGCACGTCCCGGAAGGGGCGAATGTCCGCCTCCACCTGATGGCGGTACTCGGTCTCGCCCAGCATCATCCCGGCAAAGAAGGCGCCGAGCGCAAGGGAGAGGCCGGCCAGGCTGGTGCCCCAGGCGGCGGCGAGCGCCAACAGAACCACCGCCAGGGTGAAGATCTCGGCCGAGTGCGCGCTCGCGACGGCGTGGAGCAGGGGCCGCAGCAACCAGCGTCCAAGGGCCCACATCACCACCAGGGCGGCCACCCCCTTCAGCAGGGCGAGCCCCAGGACCCCCGCCAGCGAGTCGGCCGTCCCACCGGCGAGCAGGGGAATCGCCACGAGGAACGGCACTGCCGCCAGGTCCTGGGACAGGAGCACGGCGAGGGCCACCCGTCCGTGGCGGGACTGCATCTCGAGCTGGTCCCGCAGTTGGCGGACGACGAGGGCGGTGGACGACATGGCGAGCGCGCCACCCACCACCAACGCGCCCTCCCAGGGGAGTCCCAGGAGCCAGGAGGCCACACCGAACAGGGCGGTGGACAGGAGCACCTGAGCCGTCCCGAGCCCGAAGACCTCGCGCCGCAGGGTCAACAGACGGGGAATCGAGATCTCGAGGCCGATCGTGAAGAGCAGGAACACGACGCCGACTTCCGCCATGAAGTCGATCACGTCGCTCGCGGGGATCCAGCCGAGGGCGTGGGGACCGGCGACGAGGCCGACGATCAGGTACCCGAGCAGCGGTGGCAGATGCAAGCGGCGCACCGCCCAGGCGGTGGGCAGGGACAGGGTCAGGAGCACCATCATGTCCCGAAGCAGGTCGTGGGTCACTTCAGGGCTCCGTGCCTGGGGCTACGAAGGGGGCCACACGCGGGCGAGGCGGACCGGCCGACGTCTCCGGGCTCGGCGACGCTCACGCGCGGCGCGCCCCGCTCAGGCCGGACCGGCCTGCAAGGAAAGCGGCGAGCCGTTGCCGAAGACGCCGCGTGATGCGAAGAGCGCGTACTCCATGCTGTCCGAGAGCGCCTGCCAGCTCGCCTCGATGATGTTCGGGCTCGCCCCGACCGTGGTCCAGGTCTCCTCGCCACTCTGGAAGTCGATCAGCACCCGCACGGTTGCGGCGGTGCCCCGGTCGCTGTTGAGGATGCGGACCTTGTAGTCGGTCAGGCGCACGTCGCGCAGTTCGGGGTAGACGTCCGACAGGGCCTCGTGCAGGGCGCTGCCGAGCGCGTCTACCGGCCCGCTGCCTTCGGCGGCGGTGAGCTTGACCCGATCGCCGACGCGAACCTTCACGGTCGCCTCGGCGAGCAGACCGCGCCCGAGGCGGTGCTCGGTCACCACCATGAAGTCGACGAGCTCGAAGGGTGCCCGGTACTCCTGGCGGGTGCGGTAGAGCATCAGGTCGACCGAAGCCTCCGCCGCCTCGAAGGTGAAGCCCCGGTGCTCCAGTTCCTTGATCTGGTGGAGCACGCGCTGGGCATCCTCGCGATTGACCTGCAGCCCGTGGGCGCGCGCCTGGTAGATCAGGTTGCCGCGGCCGGAGAGCTCGGAGACGACCGCCCGGGGCTCGTTGCCCACCAGGGCAGGGTCCACGTGCTGATAGCTCTCGACGCGCTTCAGGACGGCCGCGACGTGGATGCCGCCCTTGTGGGCAAAGGCGCTCTCTCCCACGTAGGGGGCGTGATCGTCGTGCTTGAGGTTGGCGACCTCCGCCACGTAGCGGGACAAGCGCGTGAGCGCGCGCAGCTGTTCCGGGCTCACCACCTCGAGGCCCATCTTGAGCTGCAGGTCGGGAATGATGGCGGAGAGGTCGGCGTTGCCGACGCGCTCGCCGTAGCCGTTGACCGTGCCCTGCACCTGAACGCAGCCGGCGCGCACCGCCGCGAGCGAGTTCGCGACGGCGCAGCCGCCGTCATTGTGCACGTGGATGGCGAGCGGGGTCTCGAAGCGGGCGCGCACCGTGCGGACGATGTCTTCGACCTCCCACGGCAGGCTTCCCCCGTTGGTGTCGCAGAGCACCAGGAAGTCGGCGCCCGCTTCCGCCGCCGCGGCGAGGGTGCGCAGGGCGTACTCGGGGTTGGACTTGTACCCGTCGAAGAAGTGCTCGGCGTCGAACATGACCTCCTTGCCGAAGCCCTTCATGTGAGCGACGCTCTCGCCGATCATCGCGAGGTTCTCTTCGCGCGTCGTCTCCAGCACCTCGTCCACCTGGAAGTCCCAGCTCTTCCCGACCAGCGTGACCACGGGCGTTCCCGCGTCGAGGAGGGCGGCGAGATTGGCGTCTTCGGCGCAGCGGATGCCCTTGCGGCGGGTGCTCC
Source organism: Gammaproteobacteria bacterium (assembly GCA_017999615.1). Lineage (NCBI taxonomy): Bacteria > Pseudomonadati > Pseudomonadota > Gammaproteobacteria > Gammaproteobacteria bacterium. The sequence goes on from JAGNLM010000001.1 coordinate 500,145, forward strand.
CGAACGCAGCCACCCGGGCGTGGGTCAACCCGATCTCGCCCACCCGCGAGAAGAACTCGGCGTCCTTGGGGTTCGACCCGGGCCAGCCGCCCTCGATGTAGTGCGCGCCGAACTGGTCGAGGCGGCGCGCGACGGCCAGCTTGTCGTCGCAGGAAAGGGAAACGTCCGCGCGCTGGGTGCCATCGCGCAGGGTGGTGTCGTAGATCAGGATCTGGGTCATCGGTCAGCCTGTCACCGGGAACTCTTTTCCTGGATGACCTGGCCGCCTTTCTCGATGTCCCTCCCGAGCCCAGCCATGGTGTTGCAGCCCGTGACGGCGACCGTCACCAACCCGGCGAGAACGACGGCGATTGCGCGTTTCAGCATGAGTCATCCTCCTCGTGTCGTCAGTTTGCGCCGACGCGCGAACGCCTCACGGATGGCGCCCCTGGTCCAGGTTGGCCGGGCAGAGCACGTCACGCATGGTGTTGATGAGCATCAGAAGCTGGTCGTTGCGGATGCGGTAGAAGACCTTGTTCGCCTCCTTGCGCGCGAGAACGATGTGCTTGTCCCGCAGTTGCTCGAGGTGCTGCGAGATGTTGCTCTGGGTCGTCCCGGCCCTCTCAACGATTTCCCCCACCGACAGCTCGCGTTCGCCCAGGGTGCAGATGATCTTCCAGCGCAGCGGGTGCGCCATCGCCTTGAGGGCGTTCGCGGTGAGGACGGTGTCCTCGCTGGGAGGGGAGGGCTCGAGTGGGGGCTTGGTCATACGCGCTCCGTCTGGGCGATCTCGCTGGTCATTGCCGGCTGGCTTCCTTCATCGGATTCCCGCACGTATCCGGTCATGTCCTTCGCAACGCAGATGATGTCGGTCATGTTGCCTTCGCTGTCCGTGATCGCGGTCCGCGAGAACAGGATGGGGACCCGCCGGCGGTCGCTGGCGATGAATCGGGCTTCGATGGCGCTGAGCGCGCCCGTCCGGATGAGCGCTTCGAGCCACGTCCCCATGAAGGCACCCGCCTGCTCCTGGTCCGCCTCCTCGAAAACGTCGCCAATCGACATCCCGACCAGCTGCGGCTCGGTGTAGCCGAGCATGCGACAGGCGGCGGGGTTGACCCACTTGATGCAGCCGTCGGGCGAGAGTACCAGGAGCGCCTCGCCCATCGTGTTGATGATGTTCTGCAGGTACTGGCGGGCCTGATCGAGCTCGCGCGTGCGCTCGGCAACCTTTGCCTCCAGCACTCGATTGAGGTCGCGCTCCTTCTGGATCACGCGAAAATACGTGCTGATCTTGTTGAGGAGCAGGTTGTCGTCGATGGGCTTCAGGAGGTAGTCGGCCGCCCCGAGGTCGTAGCCCCGTTTCTGGAACTCGTCGGTCTTGAACGCCGCGGTGAGGAAGATGATGGGGATCTCGCGGGTCTTCCTGCGGATCTTCAGCATCGAGGCCGTCTGGAACCCGTCCATCTCCGGCATCTGGATGTCGAGGATGATCAAGTCGATGTCCGGCTCGTGCACGGCGATGTCGATGGCGTCCCTGCCCGAGCTCGCCTCGAGCACGGTGGCGTCCATGTGTTTCTGGATGAGTGTGCGCAGCGCGAACAGGTTGTTCGCGTTGTCGTCGACGATGAGGACCTTGAATCCGGCGTAGCGGTTCACGCGGGCTCCCGGGGCTGATCTGCGGGTTCCGTGGGCAGCGCGCGCGCGAGTGCGTCCCGGAGCTCCTGGGGATTCACCGGCTTGCCCAGGAGCTCGCTCGCCCCCGCGGCCAGGGTCCGGGCCCGGGTCTCGGGGTCGGTTCTGGCGGTCAGCGCCACGACGGGTAATTCTCGAAAACGGGTGTCGGCCTTGATTTGCTTAATCATATCATTGCCGTCCCGCCCGGGCAGCATGATGTCCATGAGCACCACGTCCACCGGCTCGTCGCGCAGGACCTCCATCGCCTCCTGGCCGTCGCCCGCGGCCAGCACCGTCAGCTTCCAGCGCTCCAGCAGGGGCGTGATGGCCAGCAGGTCACGCACGTCGTCGTCCACCAGCAGCACCCTTCGCCCGCCGAAGTCTGCACTCGGCAGGGCGACGACCCGGCCGGGCGCTCCCCGCGCCTGCGGCGGGGTTGGCTCCACGTCCAGCCCGCTTCGCTCGGGCTCCAGGGGCAGGAGGAGGCAGAAGCGGGACCCCTTGCCGACCTCGCTCTGCAGTGTGATCCGCGCCCCCAGCAGGTCCGCGAGCCCGCGGCTGATGGCGAGGCCGAGACCGCTGCCGCCATAACGGCGGCTCGTGGACCCATCGGCCTGCTTGAAGGCCTCGAAGATGATCTCGTGCTTGTCCTCCGGGATGCCGATGCCGGTGTCGGCCACCAGGATCCGGGCCGGACGCGCCGCCGCATCCTCCGCCGCGCTGGTGGTGAGAGCCACGCGGATGCCACCGTGGTCGGTGAACTTCACGGCGTTGCCGAGGAAGTTCTTGATGATCTGGCGGAGCTTGTCGGGGTCCGTGACCACGGTGGCGGGCGCCCCGGGCTCGATGTCGAGCTGCAGACCGAGGCCCTTCGCGTCGGTCTGGGGCCGGACCAGGTCGAGGAGGGCTTCCAGCAGGGTGGGCAGGTGGGTCTCCTCGAGGTTCACGGTCGCCCGCCGTGCCTCGATGCGCGCCAGGTCGAGGATGTTGTCGATCAGGCCCGAGAGGTCCTGGCCCGCGTCGTGGATGACCCTCGCCTGGCGGCCCTGTTCCGCGGAGAGGTCCTTCCCGCAGCTCTCGGCGAGGAGCCTCGAGAGGAGCAGGATGGAGTTGAGCGGCGTGCGCAGTTCGTGGCTGACGTTCGCCAGGAACTCTGACTTGTAGCGATTCGACTCCTCGAGCTCCCTGGCGTGCTGGCGCAGGGCCTCGCTGTTCGCGGCGTGGGTCTCGGCGAGCCGCGTCAGGTTGGTGGCGAGCGCCTGCAGCTCCTGGGGGCCCTGAGGGGCGAAGCGCACGGGCTCGCCGGTCTGGAGCACGCCGGCGATGCCGTCGGTCAGCTCCCGGCCATAACGCTCCGCGCGTCCGGCGAACCAGCGGGCGAGCAGCAGGATGAGCGCGATGAAGGGCAGCACGATTGCGCCGACGCGCACCTGCAGTGCGTCCCGGAACTGGGCGAGCGGCGAGGCGTCGACCTGCCGGCCCACCCACAGGGGGCCCGAGCGCTCGGTCGAGAGCAGGGGAACCCAGATGACCTGTTCGTTCCCGGCCCCTTTCCAGAGCGCAAGCTCGCCTTTGCGGAAGATCTCCTCCAGGCCTGGGAATTCCGTGAAGGCCGCCGACTGGGGGCCCGCCGTCCCTCCGTACCGCAGGAAGCTGCCGTCGCTCAGCACCCAGTAGGTCTTGGGGTAGGCCTCCGCGAGCCCGCCCACGTCGATGTCGATCACCGCGACCCCGGGCGGGAGCGCAGGGGAGCCCTGGGCCCCCGCCTGCAGGCCGGCCAGCGGACTGATGAGCCGCAGGACCATGAAGCGGGTCGGGTCGCGCGCCCCGGCCTCGGGGTTCACGCTGATGGGGCTGATGAGGACTCCGCCGGCCTCCAGGCGCAGACCGGCCTCGAAGAAGGCGGTCTGGGGCAGGTCGAGCAGCGTGGGCTCGGGCTCCAGCCGGCGCGTGGCAGGGTTGCGCTCGAGCCAGTAGCCCGGTTTGCCCTCCCGGTCCATGAACAGGACCTGCACGATGTCGCGCTGGTCATAGAGGATGCGGTTGACCGAGTCGACGAAGCGCTGCTCGATCCGCTGGCGAACGCCCGGGTCGATGCGCGAGGGGTCGGCGATGAGCTGCTCGCCGTCCGGGAGCTTGGCGAGCAGGCGCACCATCTCGACGCGGCTCGCGATGTGCTGGTCGAGGTCGCGGAAGTCGGCGCGCAGGTTCTGCAGGTGGGCCTTGTGATAGAACAGCTCCAGGCTGTTGAAGACGAGGGGAATGTTGATGGCGAACGCGAGCAGGAGCGGAGCCAGGCCGAACAACAGCAGGAAGACCAGGATCTGGGTGCGCAGCCGCATGACCCGAAGGGTAGCGTGAATCCGCACCCTGCGGGGAGTCCACCCCGCCGGGCGCGGACGCTCAGCGGCCCGAGGTGACCCGGGTCCAGGCGCGCGTGCGCAGGCGCTCGCTCTCCGCCGGCGGCGATTCCCTCGTCACCAGGCGGGCCCGAACCTCCCTGGGCGGATAGATCCCCGGGTCCTCCCGGATCTCCTCGTCCACGAACCTCGTGGCCGCCTGGTTGGCGTTGGCGTAGGAGATGTAATTGGTGACGTCCGCGATGATGTCGGGGCGGAGCAGGAAGTCGATGAACGCGTGCGCGTTGTCCGGGCGCGGGGCGTCCTTCGGGATCGCCATGACGTCGACCCAGAGCAGCGCGCCCTCCTTCGGGATGCTGAAGCTGACCTCCACGCCGCTGTCGGCCTCCTCGGCGCGGTCGCGGGCCCGCAGCACGTCGCCGGAGTGCCCCAGGCAGACGCAGACGTTCCCATCGGCGAGATCGTCGATGTACCGGGTGGAGTGGAAGTAGCGTACGTGCGGCCGCACCCGGGCGATGACCTCGGCCGCTGCCTCGATGTCCTTCTCCTCCGTGCTGTTGGGGTCCTTCCCGAGATAGATGAGCGCGGCGCCGAGGCCCTGTCCCTCGTCGTCCAGGACGGCGACGCCGCAACGGGCGAGTCTGGAGACGACCTCCGGGTCGAACAGCATGCGCAGGCTGTCGACCGGGGCCCCTTCCCCCAGCGCCTCCCGGACCTGGGCCGCGTTGTATCCGATTCCCGTCGTCCCCCACATGTAGGGGACCAGGTGCCGGTTGCCGGGGTCGACCTTCTCCAGGGCCTTCAGGATCCCGGGGTCGAGGTTCCTGTACCGCGAGAGCTTCGCCCGGTCGAGGGGACGGTACAAACCGCTCGCGACGTGGCGTTGGGCGATGGGCTGGGCAGGGGAGAAGACCACGTCGTATCCGCTCCGGCCCGCCGTCAGCGTCCTGTCGAGGGTCTCGTAGGCGTCGTAGACGTCGTAGGTGACCTGGATGTGCGTCCCGTGCGTGAAGTTCTCGACCGTGTCTTCGGCGACGTAGTCGGGGGAGTTGTAGACGCTGACGGTCTTGGGCTCCGCAGCGCTCGCGAGAGACGCGCACAGCAAGAGCCCGGCGGCGGCCTGGGCGCGCAAAAGGCTCGGCATGCAGAGAGTCCCCCGGGGTGAGTTACGGGACCCGCCACCCCGCCTGTCGGAGTCTCCCCGGCGGGTCCGCGCCGCTCAATGTTCCGGCGCCGTGCCCACCCTGTCAACGGCATGATTCGCGCCGGTTCCCGGGCCGCCGAGCGGCGTGTCCCAGGAGCTCTCGTCCTCTTCGGGCTCCACGTGGATCGTGGCGTGCGCGTTGGGCAGACGCGCCCCGATCGCGGCCTCGATGCTGTTGCAGAGGTCGTGGGCTTCCTGCACCGTCGTGGCCCCCCGCACCGTCAGGTGCAAGTCGATGAACCGGCGGGAGCCCGACTTGCGGGTTCGCAGGTTGTGCCAGGACGCGTCCGGGCCGCAGGTCTCTCGCAGGGCCTCTTCGATCCGGGCCCGCTCCCCGGCAGGCAGGGAGAGGTCCATCAACCCGTGCACGGACCGGGACACCAGGTCCACCCCCGTGTACACGATGCGGATGGCCACGACGCACGCGATGAGCGGGTCGAGCACTGTCCATTGGGGGAAGAGCATCACGACCACGAGCCCCGCGATGACCCCTCCGGACGTCCAGACGTCCGTCATCAGGTGCTGGGCGTCGGCCTCGATGGTGATGCTGTCGTACTGCTGCCCGACCCGGAGCATGGCCGTGGCGACCACCCAATTGACCCCGGCCGCGGCGGCGGCCACCAGCAGCCCGGGGCCGAGGTCGGGGAGGGGAGCGGGGCTCAGGAAGCGGCCGGCCGCCGCGTAGACGATCGTGGCGGCCGCGACCAGGATGAGCGTCCCCTCGGCCCCGCTCGAGAAGTACTCGGCCTTGTAGTGCCCGTAGGCGTGGTCGTCGTCCGCGGGCCGATGGGCGATGGTGACGGCGGCGAGCGCGATGAGGCCGGCCAGCAGGTTGACCGAGGACTCGGCGGCGTCGGAGAAGAGGCTGACCGAGTCGGTGAGCCAGAAGGCCAGGAATTTCAGTCCCATGGTCACGAGCGAAGCCGCGACCGAAAGGTAGGCCATGCGCCGCAGTTCCGTCATGCCCGTCCCCTCTCTCCCCGGACCGGCCGGGCGAAGGTGTGTGTCTCGGCGCCCCTTCAGGCGAGCGGCAGGGGGGCCACCGGCTCGACCCTCCAGATGTCGCTCGCGTATTGGGCGATGGTGCGATCGGAGGAGAACCGCCCGCTGGCCGCCGTATTGGCGACGCTCATCCGTGTCCACCGCCCGCGGTCGCGGTATGCCTGCGACGCCCGCTGTTGTGCCTCGGCGTACGCGCGGAAATCGGCGGCGACCATCCAGGGGTCGTGGGGGCTGGTGACGGCGGCGACGATGGGGTCGAAGAGGCCGGGCTCGAACCGGTTGAAGTGTCCCGACCGCACCAGCTCCAGCACCCGGCGCAGGGCCGGGTCGCCCGCGACGATGCCCTGCGGGTCGTAGCGTCCCCTCAGGGACTCGACCTCCTGGGCGGTGAGCCCGAAGAGAAAGAAATTCGGGTCTCCGACCGCTTCGCGGATCTCGATGTTGGCGCCGTCCAGGGTGCCGATGGTGACCGCCCCGTTCATCATGAACTTCATATTCCCGGTCCCCGACGCCTCCTTGCCGGCGGTGGAGATTTGCTCCGAGAGGTCGGTGCCCGGGGCGATCACCTCCATGCCCGACACACGGTAGTCCGGCAGGAACGCCGCGCGCAGGAACGGGGCGACCGCCGGGTCCTCGTTCAGCACCCGGGCGACGTTGTTGATGAGCTTGACGATGAGCTTCGCCATCGCGTAGCCGGGGGCGGCCTTGCCTCCGAAGACGACCGTGCGCGGGGTCCAGTCGGCGGTCTCGCCGTCCTTCACCCGCAGGTAGAGGTGGATCAGGTGCAGGACGTTCAGGAGCTGGCGCTTGTACTCGTGGATCCGCTTGACCTGAACGTCGAACATCGCGGCCGGGTCGACCGACACACCACTCTCGTGCCGGACGAATTCGGCAACCCGCTGTTTGTTGGCCTCCCGGACCTTGACCCAGCGCTCGCGGAAGGCGGCGTCCCCAGCGAGCGGCGCGAGCCGGGCGAGTTGGCCCAGGTCGGTCACCCAGCCATCGCCGATCGCCTCGCTGACGAGCCCGGCCAGGCCGGGATTGGCGGCCGCCAGCCAGCGGCGCTGCGTGACGCCGTTGGTCTTGTTGTTGAACTTCGCGGGCCACAGTTCGTAGAAGTCGCGGAACAGCCCTTCGCGCAGCAGGCGTGAGTGCAGCTCGGCGACGCCGTTGACGGAGCAGCTTCCGACGATGGCCAGATAGGCCATGCGCACCTGCGGATCCGCGGTCTCCTCGATGATCGACATGCGCTGCAACCGGCCGGGCTCCTCGGGCCAGCGCTGGGCGACCTGGGCCAGGAACCGGGCGTTGATCTCGTAGATGATCTCGAGAAGGCGGGGCAGCAGGTGCTGGAACAGGCGCACGGGCCAGCGCTCGAGGGCCTCGGGCAGCAGCGTGTGGTTGGTGTAGGCCATGGTGCGGTTGGTGACGCCCCACGCCTCGTTCCAGCCCATGCCGTAGACGTCCATCAACAGGCGCATCAGCTCGGCGACCGCAATCGCGGGGTGCGTGTCGTTCAGCTGAAAGCAGTTCTTTTCTGCGAATTCGCTGAAGTCCTTGCCGTGAAAGCGCTGCCACTGGCGGATCACGTCCTGCAGCGTGGCCGAGGCGAGAAAGTACTGCTGGCGCAGGCGCAGCTCCTTGCCGTTCTCGCTGGCGTCGTTCGGGTAGAGCACCATCGTGATGTGCTCTGCGGCGTTCTTCGCCGCGACCGACTCGGGGTAGCTCCCCGCGTTGAATTCGCCGAGGTTGAACTCGTCGGTTGCCGCTGCCTTCCACAGCCGCAGCGTATTCACCGTGCCGTTGCGGTACCCGGGGATCGGGAGGTCGTAGGGCAGGGCGAGAACGTCCTGGCTGTCGACCCAGCGCACGCGCCACTCGCCCCGCTCGTCGTGGTAGGTCTCCGTGCGCCCTCCGTACTGGACCCGGCGGGTGTACTCGGGGCGCTCCAGCTCCCAGGGGTTGCCGTCGCGCAGCCAGTGGTCGGGTTCCTCGACCTGGAACCCGTTCTCGATCCGCTGGCGGAACATCCCGTACTCGTAGCGGATGCCGTAGCCCATCACGGGCAGCTGGAGCGCCGCGCAGCTGTCGAGGAAGCAGGCCGCCAGCCGCCCCAGGCCTCCGTTGCCGAGCCCCGCGTCGTGCTCGGCGTCCACGAGCTCCTCGAGCGAGATGCCGAGGTCGTAGAGCGCGCGGTGCACGGTGTCGGTGATGCCCAGGCTCAACATCGCGTTGCTCAGGCTGCGGCCCATCAGGAACTCGAGGGACAGGTAGTGCACGCGGCGCGAGTCCTGCGCGTAGTAGGCGTCGAAGGTGTTCTTCCAGCGCTGCATCAGGCGGTCGCGGATGGCCATGGCGATCGCCTCGAAGGGGTAGTGCACCGAGCGGCAGTGCCGGTCCCTGCCCAGCGTGTGGCTGAAATACCGGCGGAAATCGAGGGAGAGGCTCGCCGCGTCGAGGCCGAGGGCCGGCAGCTCGGTGAGGCCGGGCACGGGGTGGCTGTTGCGAAGCGATTTGCTGCGGGGTGGCATGGGTCGGCTCGTTTCCTTCGGGGCGCGCGCGGGTTCGAGCGTATCGTTCGGGCGCATTATAGACAGCGCGGACGCCCAGCGAGGACGCCGGCGCCCCGGGGCCTGGGGCAGGGCCGGCCCCGCGAGGAGCCGCGGAGGGGGGGTGGCGGGGCCCCCGGCCGTGGGGGGGCGTCCGGGGGCGGGCGGCAGGATTGGCAATCACGCGAAAAGTGTGCTCTCATAGGGGGGCCTGCAGTTGCGTCGCGTCGGTCGTTCCGGAAAATCCCGCTGGGTCTACCCCGTAACATCCCCGCCGAGAGCCTGCAAGCAAGGCACACTCTGAATGATTCTTTGAGGAAAGGCAGTTACCTATGCGTACTGGAACAGTGAAGTGGTTTAACGACGCCAAGGGTTTCGGCTTCATCGCGCCTGCGGACGGTGGCGAGGACGTGTTCGTGCACTACAGCGCGATCGCGGGCTCCGGGTTCCGTTCCCTGGCCGAGGGGCAGCGGGTCAACTTCGAGGTGGAGAAGGGCCCCAAGGGTCTGCAGGCCCGGCAGGTCAGCCCCGCCTGACGTAACGTCGAGCCACTTCGACGCGAAGCCCCGCCTCGAGCGGGGCTTCGTCTCTCTAGCCCCCGTGTCCACCCACATCGAAGAAACCTCCCGCCGCCGCACCTTCGCCATCGTCTCCCACCCCGACGCCGGCAAGACCACCCTGACCGAGCAGCTCCTGCTGTTCGGGGGCGCGATCCAGATGGCCGGGACGGTCAAGGCGCGCAAGGCTGCGCGTCACGCCACCTCGGACTGGATGCAGATGGAGAAGGAGCGGGGGATCTCCATCACCTCCTCCGTGATGCAGTTCCCGTACCGGGGGCGGGTGGTGAATCTCCTGGACACCCCGGGTCACGCGGACTTCTCGGAGGACACCTACCGCACCCTGACCGCCGTCGACGCCGCGCTGATGGTCATCGACGCGGCCAAGGGTGTCGAGGAGCGCACGGTCAAACTGATGGAGGTCTGCCGGCTGCGGGACACGCCGATCGTGACCTTCGTGAACAAGCTGGACCGGGACGGGCGTGAGCCTCTGGAGCTCCTCGACGAGATCGAGCGGGTGCTGCGCATCCGCGGTGCGCCCGTCACCTGGCCCATCGGCATGGGCCGCGAGCTGCGGGGCATCTACCACATCCTGAACGACACCGTTCACCTCTACGCCCCGAATGCTGCCCGCCGCTGGAGCGAGGGCGGGGTGCTGCACGGCATCGACAACCCGCTGCTCGAAGAGGCCCTGGGGCCCTACGCCGCGGAGCTGCGCGAGCAGATGGAGCTCGTGCGGGGCGCGAGCCACCCCTTCGACCTCGCGGCCTATCGCGCGGGCGCCCTGACCCCCGTGTTCTTCGGCACCGCGCTGAACAACTTCGGGGTCGACGAGCTGATGGACTCCTTCGTGGAGTGGGCCCCCGCCCCGCAGCCGTACGCGACCGAGACCCGGGAGGTCCGGCCGGAGGAAGGAGTCTTCAGCGGCTTCGTCTTCAAGATCCAGGCGAACATGGACCCGGCGCACCGGGACCGCATCGCCTTCCTGCGCGTGTGCTCGGGTGTCTACCGCAAGGGGATGAAGCTCTTCCACGTGCGTGCCGGCAAGGAGATCAGGGTCTCCGACGCGCTCACCTTCCTCGCCTCCGACCGCGCGCACCTGGAAGAGGCGTACCCGGGGGACATCATCGGCCTGCACAACCACGGGACGATCCGGATCGGCGACACCTTCACGGAAGGCGAGCCCCTCAAGTTCACCGGCATCCCGAATTTCGCCCCCGAGATCTTCCGCCGGGTCCGACTGCGCGACCCCCTCAAGGCGAAGGCCCTTCAGAAGGGCCTGGATCAGCTCTGCGAGGAGGGGGCCACCCAGGTCTTCCGGCCCCTCGCGGGCAACGACGTGGTGCTGGGCGCGGTGGGGATCCTGCAGTTCGACGTGGTGGCCTATCGCCTGCGTGACGAGTACCGGGTGGACTGTGCCTTCGAGCCGGTCCCGGTCGCGACCGCCCGTTGGGTCGCCTGCGACGACGCGCGCAGGCTCGCGGAGTTTCGCGACCGCAATGCGGGGAACCTGGGCACGGACCACGCGGGTGAGCTGGTCTATCTGGCGCCGAGCCAGGTCAACCTGAACCTGACCCTGGAGCGTTGGCCGGACGTGCGCTTCCTGGCGATCCGCGAGCAGCTCGGCTGAGGGCCGAGGCTCAGCCCTTCAGCAGCACGTCCTTGGCGCGGTTGACGAGCGCGGCCACGTAGTCCGAGCCACCCCGGTCGGGGTGCACCTTCTGCATCAGCCGCCGGTGGGCCTCGCGGATCTCCTCCACGGTCGCCTCGGGCTTCAGCCCGAGGACCTCGTAGGCCTGCGCACGCGTCATGGGTCCCTGGGCGCGGGTGGTCGGCCCCTGGTCCCCCGGGTCACTGCCCCGGGTCCCCTGCGGGTCCGGTTGGCCCCTCCACGTCGCCATCAGGCGTTGCAGGAGCGGGGCGATCTGGAGGAGGGAGGCCAGGCGCTGCACCAGCGGCACGGCGGCGGCGAGCGCGGCGAACACCCAGTTCAGGCGGCCGGTGGCCGCCAGCAGGATGGCGCCACCCACGAGGACGCCCATCGCGATTCGTCGCAGGAGACGCGTGACCTGGCGCGGCGGAGTGCGGGTGAACCAGCGCAGGGCGAGCAGGACGCCCACCACGACGCCCAGGAGGACGATGAGCTTCGCGAGCACGTCCGATCAGGCCGGGCCCGGGCCGGTGTTCGCGGGAGGGTTTCCCTGGGGATCCACGTGGTTCGCCACAGTCGCGGGTCTCGCGGTGACTATACCCTATCCCTTGACGCAGACGAGCGGCTTCAGGCGGGCCACCTTGCGGGCGAGGCCCGCGGACTCCGTCGCGTCCACCACCGCGCAGACGTCCTTGTACGCGCCCGGCGCCTCCTCGGCGATCCCGCGCAGGGAGGGACTGCGCACCACGACCCCGTCGCGGGCGAGGCGCTCCAGCACGTCGCGCCCCTGCCACTGCCGGGTGGCCTGGTGGCGGCTCATGGCGCGCCCGGCGCCGTGGCAGGCGGAGCTGAAGGAGCGACCCTCGCCCTCGGTGGTGCCCACCAGCACGTAGGAGGACGTCCCCATGGTGCCCCCGACGAGGACCGGCTGTCCGGCCGCGCGCAGGGCTGCGGGCAGGTCCGGGTGGCCGGGACCGTACGCGCGGGTCGCGCCCTTGCGGTGCACGAAGAGCTGCCGCCTGCGCCCGTCGACCTCGTGCTCCTCGACCTTGCAGGTGTTGTGCGAGACGTCGTAGAGAAGCCTGAGGTCCGCGCGGGGGAATCGCTCGGCGAACGCCAGCCGGGTCAGGTGGGTCAGGATCTCGCGATTGGCGAGTGCGCAGTTGATGCCGGCCCGCATGGCCCCGAGGTAGGACTGGCCGAGCTCGGAATCGATGGGTGCACAGGCCAGCTCCCGATCGGGCAGCGAGACCCCGTGCCGCGGCGCCTCGACCGCCATGTGCTTGAGGAAATCCGTGCCGATCTGATGTCCGAGGCCCCGGGACCCGCAGTGGATGCTGACGAGGATGTCGCCCGGGCGCAGATGGAAGGCGGCCGCGGTCTGCCGGTCGTAGACCTCGACCACCTCCTGGACCTCGGCGTAGTGGTTGCCGGACCCGAGCGTGCCCATCTCCGAGCGTTGACGCTTCTTCGCCTGCTCGGAGACCTGGTCCGGGCGGGCACCGCGCATCCGCCCGTGCTCCTCGATGCGCTCCAGGTCCTCGTGCCCGCCCCAGCCCTGCTCGACGGCCCACTGGGCGCCGCCCGCGAGCATCGCGTCCATCTGCCGGGCATCGAGGCGGACCGCCCCGGTGCTGCCGAGCCCGGCGGGGATGAAGGCGTACAGGTCGTCGGCGAGCTCGCGCCGGAGTGGCTCCACGTCGTCGCGGGTGAGCCCCGTGTGGAGCGAGCGGACCCCGCAGGAGATGTCGAAGCCGACACCGCCGGCCGAGACGACCCCGCCCTCGGCCGGGTCGAACGCGGCCACGCCGCCGATGGGAAACCCGTAGCCCCAGTGGGCGTCGGGCATCGCGTAGGACGCCTGGACGATCCCCGGCAGGCTCGCGACGTTGCAGACCTGCTCGAAGACCTTGTCGTCCATGCCGCGCAGGAGCGTCTCGCTTGCATACAGGACGCCCGGCACGCGCATCGGGCCCTGCGGGGCGATGCGCCACTCGAATTCGCTGACACGGGCGAGGCGGGAGGTGTCCATGGGTCGCTCGGGGCGGCTGCCCTGTCCGGGGTGTGGTCGGGTCACCCCTAAGGGTACGACACCGCGGACTCTCAGACGTCCACCACCGCCTGGGCCACCCAGGCCCCGTCGGGCTCCCGGGCGACCCGCAGGGCGGTGTACGTGGCGCCCTTCACCTCCACGGCCGGGTGGTGGCGGTCTCGGTCGACGGGCTCACCCCAGGCGGTGGCCTGCAGCCGGGTTCCGTCGATGTGCACCTCGAAGCGCCCGAACAGCATGCGGCGGGTCGCCATCTCGAAGACGAGGGCGTTCAGCCAATCGGCGAAGAGCAACTCCAGGTCGGGCGCCTCGCAGACGAGCTCGACGGGATGCGCGGCTGCCACCTCCGCGGGGGGCACGATGACCGCGGTCAAGGCCAGGGCGCCCTGCACGAAGGCCTCGGCGGGCGTCGCTCCGCGGCCGCGGACTCCGATGTCCGCCTGGTGGGGAAAGTGCTCCCAGGTACTCCCGGGTCGGGTGGTGTCCATCGTCCCCCTGATCTCGATCGCCTGTGACCGCAGCGCGGTCGCCGTGCAAGTACCCGGCAGTTAGAATACAACGCACGTTCAGGGGCCGCGGGCTGTGCGCCGCGAGCGACGGCCCTGCTCGGACATCGGCGACCCGTTCCAGGGCTGCAGGGGCGGCGGCATGGCTGGGGCGCACTAACCAAGACGGAGGAGAGCACCATGTCGGTCGGCGAGATCTGCAACCGTGAAGTCGTCACCATCGAGAAGAGCGCGCCGGTGGTGCGGGCGGCGAAGCTCATGCGCCAGTTCCACGTGGGCTGTGTGGTCGTCGTCGCCGACGGCGTGCAGCCTCTGAAGCCCGTCGGGGTCGTCACCGACCGGGACCTGTCCATCGAGATCCTCGCCCAGGAGGTCCCGGTGGAGACCGTCATCGTGGGGGACGTGATGGGGGCGGAGCTGCTGACGGCCCGCGAGGAAGACGGCATCTGGGAGACCATCATGCGCATGCGCGCCATGGGGGTGCGCAGGCTGCCCATCGTGGGTCACCACGGCGAGCTGGTGGGGATCCTGACCATGGACGACCTGCTGCAGTTCATCGTGGGTGAGCTCTCCGACCTGGTGAAGCTGGTGCGCCGGGAGCAGAAACGCGAGGAGGTGGCGCGCCACGCACCCCTCTAGCCGCGACACCGAGGCGGAGCGCATGCTCCGCGACATCGAGCGTGAGGTCGCGCTGACGCGCGGCCTCACCGGGCGTGCACGGGTCTCGGACCGCGTCCTCGACGCGCTCCGGCGCGTCCCGAGGCACGCCTTCGTGGAAGAGGGGATGCGTCCCCACGCCTATGACGACGGTCCCCTGCCCATCGGGCACGGGCAGACGATCTCCCAGCCGTTCATCGTGGGGCTGATGACCGACCTGCTGGACCCCGAGCCGGGAGACGTGGTCCTCGAGGTCGGCACGGGCTCCGGATACCAGGCGGCGGTTCTCTCCCGCGTGGTGTCGCGGGTGTATTCGCTCGAGATCATCGAGGCCCTGGCGGTGCGGGCCTCCGAGCGGCTGGCGGCGCTCGGTTACCTCAATGTCGAGACGCGGGTCGGCGACGGGTATCACGGCTGGGTGGAGCACTCGCCCTACGACGGGATCCTGGTGACCGCGGCCGCGCGGGCCGTTCCTCCCGCCCTGGTGGAGCAGTTGAAGCCCGGGGCGCGCCTCGTGATCCCGGTGGGCGAGCCCTATCTGCCCCAGCGTCTCCTCCTGCTCCAGAAGGGGGAGGGGGGGCTGGTGTCGGAGACCGAGGTGCTTCCGGTGGCGTTCGTGCCCCTCACCGGGGGCCACTGAGTCGGCCTCAGCGGGCGATGACGACCGGGCACCCGACGCGCTCGAGCAGCGCGGCGAACGCGGTTGCCTCGCAGAGCGGGTGACCGGCTGGCAGAACCAGCAGGTGGCCGCCCGCGGCACGGACCTCCGCGGCGAGGGCCCCGGGGCTCTCCGAGGGGACCTCGTGGACCTTCGCCTCCAGCCCCTGGGCGCGCAGGCGTGCCTCGACCTCGGAAGTGAGGCTCGGCGCTCGCCCCTGGGCCCGGGAGGGCACCAGGGCGACGAGATTCCGCCCGTCCTCGCGCGCGAGCCGGCCGGCCACCGCCAGGGCCCGCAGGGCGGCCCCGGAGCCGTCGCAGAGGACGGCAACGGGTCGGCCCGGAACGGCGCCGGGTCTGAGGAACGCCACGCTGCTCGGTGAGAGCTGCGCCACGGCACGGGCCGTGGACCCGAGGCTGCCGCCGATCGCGGGGTTGCCTCCCGCCGAGCCCATGACCACCAGGTCGACGCGCTCCGCGGCCTCGACGAGCTCCCGCGCGACGGCGCCGCGCGCCACCCGGAACGACCACCTCAGGTGCAGGCGCTCGGCCTCCCGGGCGAGAAGGTCGCGCAGCCGTGCCGCCTCCGCGCGCAGGGCCCGCGCCATCGTTTCCTCGTCGCGGGTCTCCGCGGCCGCAGGCCCCCACGCGCTCCGGGCGCCGAGCGGGAGCGAGGCGAGCCGCAGGAGGTTGGCGTCCTCGACGAAGAGGCCGAGCAGCTCGGCCTGAAGCTCGGCCGCCAGTGCAGCGGCAGCCGCCAGGGCCGCGCGGCCGCTGGCCGAGGCGTCCAGTGCCACCAGGATCCGTTCGAGGCCCCGCTCAGTCGGGCTCATCTTCCTCGGAAACGCCCCTCAGCGCCGTGGCGTAGGTCTGGGCGAGCACCGTCAGCTCCGCCAGCCTCGCTTGCACCCGTCCGTTCACCGTGTCCGGCGGGTAGAGGCCATCCCCGTCGGGCTCGCCCGCGGGCAGGCCGGTCAGCAGCTCCACCGCCTCGTCCACGGTGCTCACGGGGTACACGGCGAAGCTCCCGGCCTCCGCCGCCTCCACGACGTCCCGCCGCAGCATCAGGTGTTTGACGTTGGCGGCCGGGAGCAGGACCCCCTGCCGGGAGTCGAGGCCCTGCAGGCGGCAGACCTCGTAGAAGCCCTCGATCTTCTCGTTGACGCCGCCGACCGCCTGCACGTCCCCGCGCTGATTCACCGACCCCGTCACCGCGAGCGACTGGCGGACCGGGAGGTCCGCGAGCGCGGAGAGAAGGGCGCACGCCTCGGCGAGTGAGGCGCTGTCGCCCTCCACCATGGCGTAGGACTGCTCGAAGGCGAGGCTCGCGGAAAAGGACAGCGGCTGGTTGCGCCCGAAGCGGCGAGCGAGGAAGTGGGAGAGGATGAGCACCCCTTTTGAGTGGATGGCCCCGCCCAGCTCGACCTCGCGTTCGATGTCGACGACCTTCCCGTCGCCGAGCCGGGCGGTCGCCGTGATCCGGGAGGGCTGGCCAAAGGCGTAGTCGCCGAGTTGGATGACTGAGAGGCCGTTCACCTGGGCAACGGCGCTGCCCCGGGTGTCGATGACGAGAGTCCCCCGCCGAATGTCGTCCTGGACCCTTTCGCGCACCCTGCTCGAGCGGTGCTCCCGGGCATCCACGGCGCGCTGCACGTCGTCGGCGCGGACCTGGCCGCGCCCGGCCTCCCCGGCCCAGTAGTCCGCCTCCCGTAGCAGATCGGCCACCCGTTGCAGGGCGGTGGAGAACCTCTCGGTGTCCGCCGCCAGCCGCCCGCTCTCCTCGAGGACCCGGGCCACGGCGTCCCGCTCGAGAGGCCGCAGGCCCTCGTGCCGGGCCACCGAGGCGAGGAGTCGCGCATATTCGAGTTGCGTGTCGTCCGTGCGCTCGATCTCCTCGTCGAAGTCGGCGAGGACCTTGAAGAGCTCGGAGAACTCGGGGTCGAGGTATTGCAGCGCGTAGAAGAGCGCGCGGTCCCCCACCAGCACCACCTTCGCATCGAGGGGTATGGGCTCGGGCTCGATCGACACCGTGCTGATGAGGCTCAATATCTCGCCGAGGGACTCGATCCGGATGCTGCGCGCGGACAGGGCGCGCTTCAGCCCCTCCCATGCGTAGGGGGCCATCAGCACCTTGCGTGCATCCAGCACCAGATACCCGCCGTTGGCCCAGTGCAGCGCCCCGGGCTTGACCAGCGTGAAGTCCGTGGCCAGGGTTCCCATCTGCGCGACGTGCTCGGCGCGGCCGATGAGGTTCTGGTAGATGGGATTGTCCTCCACGACCACGGGAGCCCCGGGGCTGCGGCCGTGGTCCACGAGGAGATTCACGCGGTAGCGCCGGAAGGAGGGGCCCCCGCCACCCCCGAAGACGAGAAACGCCGGGCGCTCTTCGTCCGACTTGCGAAAATCGTCCACGTTCTCGACGACGTCCTGCCCCACGGCGTCGAGATAGGCGAGGACCTGGGGAAGCTCCGCGTAGGCCTTGCGCAACTCGTCGATGAGGTGGCCGACGGCGAAGCGGGCCACTTCCCGGTTGAGCTCCTTCAGCTTGGCGCGGGTCTCCTTCTGCCAACCGGGTACCCGCGCGAGCAGGCGCTTGAGCTTCTCCTGAAGCGCCGCCACCGCCTGCTCGACCCGGGCCTGTTCATCCTTCGGCAGCTTCTCGAACTCGGCGGGTGAGAGCACCTCCCCGTCCCTCACGGGACCGAAGGCGAAGCCCGTCGGGGTGTGGATGAGGGCGATGCCCTGTTGGTTCGCCTCGTGACCGAGCTCGCCGAAGGCCTGGCTCTGCCGCTCCTTGAACTCCTCCTCGATCTCCTGCACCCGCGTCCTGTAGGGGTCGCTCTCGAAGGCGGAGGGGACCGCGCTGCGCAGGTCCTCGAGCAGCTGCACCATGTCCTGGCGCAGGGCTGCCCCCCGTCCCGGGGGCAGGCGCAGGGCGACGGGCCGGTGGTGCTGCGCGAAGTTGTGCACGTAGCACCAGTCGGACGGCACCGGCGCCGTGCGGGCGCGCTCTTCGAGGACCCGGCGGACGACCTCGTGCTTGCCCAGGCCGGGCGGCCCCAGCACGAACAGGTTGAAGCCGGGCTGACGGATCCCGGTGCCGAAGCGCAGGGCGTCCATGGCGCGCTTCTGGCCCACGACGGTCTCCGGGTCCGGTAGCTCGTCGGTGGATGCGAACGGCAGGGATTCGGGGTCGCAGCGGCGATGGAGCCGCTCGGGAGGGAGAGGACCTGGGGCGGTCATGGTCTCATCTGCCGCAATCGCGTCGCCTTCAATGTACCACGGGGCCCGGAGTCCGGCGCCGGCCCGGGGCAGAGGGTGGCGGGGCGGCGGGTGGCTGGGCGTTCGGGGGGTCAGCGGGGCCGGGCGTAGTGCCGGCGGAGGACCTCCCGCGTGAAGGCGGTCCGCAGGTAGAAGCCGCGCGGGTTCGTCCAGACAGGGGCTCCGTCCTCGCCGACCCCTCGACAGAGGGTCCGCGAGCTCGCGGCCTTGGGACGCGCCTGCAGGAACGTACCGGCTCGCGCAGAGAGCTCCCCGAGACGGCCGAGACAGACCATCTCCATCAGCTCCTCCCAGTCCGCCCGCAGCGTTTCCTCCAGGTCCGGCTCCAGGGACCAGAGGAGAGGGCTGCCGATTCGGCGTGCCCCCACGGGGATCCCCCGGTCGGCCTCGATGGGCACCCAGAGCACCCGGGCGAGCTTGCGCCGGACCCAGCTGGCCTCCCACGTCTCGGCGCACGCACCCTCGAGGGGGACGGTGCACACGTAGGTGGACTCGAGCGGCGCACCGTCCCTTCCGACGGGCAGTGTCTTCAGCTCGATCCCCAGCGCCCGGAAATCGGGCTCGGCGAGCGACCCCGCGTCCGCGCCAAGCCACGCCTCGACGAGCTGTCCCGCCCAGCCCTTGGCCCGACGAAGGTCGGGGGGGGCCGCCAGCCCGAACGCCCGGCCGAGCTCCTCGAGCCGCCGGCCGGCCAGCCCCTCCGCCCGCTTCAGGAGCTCCCCCTCGGTGCGCGGCGCGGGTGTTGGCGACCGGGGGCAGCCCTCTGCCGCGCGTGGGGGGCGCTCGCGGGGATCGGGGTGTTCCTTCGCGACCCAGCCCTGGACGTGTAGCGTGACGGACGCGGGTCCGGCGGTGGTGTCTCCACCCACCAACTCGAGTCCGGCCCGTGCCGCGAGCTCGAGGAGGGTCCCGCTGAAGGCCTCGACCCACTCCACGTCCGGGGTTGGCAGGGTGATCGCGAGCGTGAGCCACGCCGGTGTCCCACCGGCTGCCGCGAGCCTCGCGAGGGCCTCCTCGAGCACGCCGTGGGCCCACTCGGCCGGGGGCGGTAGCCCGGAGTCCGGAGTCTCGACCGACCGGCTCGCCCCCGCGACCACCGCCTCGGTGTCGGGAGGAAGCATCAGGACTGCGGCATCGTCCCCGATCCCCACGCGGACGTCCGCCCGCCGCCGGGACCGGTCGAAATACCGCTCGATCAGGGCGAACTCGCTCAGGGACACGCGGGGACGCGCGCCCGGTGCCGGCGCGGGCGGGGGGGGAGCCTCAGTGGCTCTCGTGACAGAAGACCGAGCGCATCGCGACCATCAACGACAGGACGCGCTGATCGCGGATGCGGTACAGGACCTGGTTTCCCCGTTTGCGGTTTCCGAGCACTCCGCGCTCCAGCATGTGCGCCAGATGCTGGGAGACGTTGCTCTGGGACGTCTGCTCCACCCGGTTCGTGAGCTCCTGCACCGAGACCTCGCCCCCGCCGATGAGGCAGAGCAGCCGCAGGCGCAGGGGGTGCGCCATCGCCTTGACGGCGTGCGCCGTGCGATGGAGCTCCCACTCCTCCATGTCGAGGCCTCTGCCGGCGTCCAGGGCCGGCAATGGCAAGGACTGCGCTTCGGACTCCTGCGTCCCCATGGTCTACGCCCCCGTGGATTCGGGTTGGGCCGCCCGGGCCCGAATTAACCTTTAATAAAGATCCAGTAGGCTGTGTAAGGGAATGCCTGTACGCTGTCAAGGGCGCGGCGCATCGCGCTCCGGCCTCGCGCCGGACGTGGCACCCGGGGCAGGGAACTGGGATGGGCGCGGATGCCGCGCCGGCGGGGCGTCAGCCGTCCCGATCGAGATTGCGGAAGAAGAGCCCCATGACGCGCTGCACGTAGGTCTGGGTCTCCCCGTACGGAGGGACCTGGTTTCCGTGCTGTTCCACCGCACCCTCCCCGGCGTTGTAGGCGGCCAGGGCGAGCTTCAGGTTCTGGAAACGGTCCAGCAGCTCGCGCAGGTAGCGCACGCCGCCGTGGACGTTCTGTTCCGGGTCCCAGGGGTCTGCGACCCCGAAGCGTCGCGCAGTCCCGGGCATGAGCTGCATGAGGCCCATGGCTCCAGCCCGGGACAGGGCCTCCGGGTCGTAGTTGGACTCGGCGGTGATCACGGCGTGGACCAGTGCGGGGCTCACGCCCCAGCGCTGCGAGGCCTCGTGCACGAGGGGCGAGAACTCCTTCGAACCGGACGAGCGTTTACTCGCCGGGCGGGCCCGCAGGGCCGCGCGCGCCTCCGCCAGCCCCGTCGGCACGGCGGGCTTCGCCTCCGAGCGCATGAAGAGCTTGTATCCCGGGTGCGAGGGCTTGTCCGTGAAGTGGACCGTGCCGCGCGGGTCCACGTAGCGGTAGATGTCGGCACGAGCCTGGGACGAAAAGAGGAAAAGGGCTGCGGCGCAACCGAGCCCGGTCAGCGCAGCGGTGCGGAGAATCCGGTTATCCACCATGCGTGATCCACCCCCCGATGGCTCACGGAGACCTCAGCCAGCGCGCGGAAGAGTGTAGTACGAAAGCGCCCCGGTTTCTCGCCGCGCTTCCCGTGGGGGCGCGAGCCGTGGTCCCCATGGTTCCTGGTCTATGCAGCTGTAGCGGCCGGTGGGTCGAAAGCTCGATATGCCAATCACGCCGGTACGGGTGGCGCGGCCGCCAGGTTGAAGTGCTCGTAACCGTGGGGCAAGGCCAGGGGTGCGCCGCCCGGGCCGTGACAGGCGAGGCCGGGTGTGGCGACGATACGGCCGATCCGGGTCACCAAGACGCCGGCCTTGCGTGCCGCCCGGGAGACCTCGTCCTGGCGCCCCGCGGGTGCCGTGAAGAGCAGTTCGTAGTCGTCCCCGCCCCCCAGCGCCAACCGCCAACCGCTCACCGGATCCAGCGCCGCGCGCAGGGTCTCGGAGAGCGGCAGGCGGGCGGCCTCTACCTCGGCGCCCACGCGGCTCGCGGCCAGCACGTGCCGCAGGTCCGGGACCAGCCCGTCGGACACGTCGATCGCCGCACTCGCCAGCCCACGAAGCGCGAGGCCCAGTGCGACGCGGGGCTCGGGCCGGTCCAGCCGGTCCCGCACCCGCGCGAGGACTGCGGGGGCCAGCGGGTGTCGGCCCCGGAGGATCTCGAGAGCAAAGGCCGCGTCGCCCAGGGTGCCGGACACGTACACCTCGTCGCCCGGCTGCGCACCCCGGCGCAGGATGGTTGCGTCCTCCGGCACGTGGCCGTAGACCTCCACGGTGGCCCGGAGAGGGCCCAAGACGTGGTGTTCGGCGACCCGCCGCACCCCGTAGCGGCCCGCCAGCGTTTGCAGCCCCCGATGGAACTCCTCGAGCCAAGGGGCCGACGCCGGCAGGCTCAGAGCGACGCTGCAGGCCAGGGGGCTCGCGCCCATCGCGGCCAGGTCGCTCAGGTTCACGGCGAGCGCCTTGTGGCCGACGGCGGCCGCGGGGGTTTCGAGGGGAAAGTGGACCCCTGCCACCAGCGTGTCCACGGCGACGACCAGCGCGGCACCCGGGGGCACGCCGACCGCGCCCCAGGGGCGGGGCGCCTCCTGGCCGACTCCCGCCTGCGTTGCCCTTCGCGCGCCGGGTCCCGGGGGCAGGGTCACTCCGGCTGGGAACCCCCGGTCTCGAGGGGGCGGAGCTGGCGCGCCAGCCGGTCGAGGGTCGCGTTCACGTAGCGGTGGCCCTGCTCGGCGCCGAAGAGGCGTGCGATGTCCACCGCCTCGTTGAGGACCACGCGGTAGGGGACCTCGGGGCGTTGCGCCAGCTCGTAGGCCGCGAGTCGCAGGATGGCCCGTTCCACCGGATCGACCTGGGCGAGCGGACGGTCGAGGAGGGGGGCGAGGAAGGCGTCCAGCTCGGCGACGCGGGTGGGCACGCCGTGAACGAGCTCGTGAAAGTACTCGGTGTCCACCCGCCCCATGTCCTGCTCTTCCCGGAACTGGCGCTCGATGTCGGCCGGCTCCTGGGCCGTCATCTGCCACTGGTACACCGCCTGGAGCGCCGCGCGCCGGGCGTGTCGGCGGGCCTGGTGGCCGCGCCCGGCGGGAGGGCTCATGGGGAGATCTTGCGCAGGAGGCTGACCATCTCCATGGCGGAGAGCGCGGCCTCGGCGCCCTTGTTGCCGGCCTTCGTGCCCGCGCGCTCGATCGCCTGCTCGATGCTGTCGACCGTGAGCACACCGAACCCGATGGGGACGCTGTGCGCCAGGGTGACCTGGGCGAGGCCCTTGACCGTCTCCCCCGCCACGTACTCGAAGTGCGGCGTGCCCCCGCGGATGACCGCGCCGACGGCCACGATGGCGTCGAAGCGCCCGCTCGCCGCCAGGCGCTGGGCCGTGAGGGGGATCTCCCACGCGCCCGGCACGCGCACGATGGTGACGTCGGAGCGGGCGACCCCGTGGCGGGTGAGGGCGTCCATGGCGCCGGTGAGCAGGTTCTCCACCACGAAGCTGTTGAAACGGCTCACGACGATCGCGAAGCGCGCACCCTCCGCGCGGAATTCGCCCTCGAGCATGGTCACGTCTGTCATCGTCCCCTCCCGCCTCACTCAGGCTGACCGGTCACGTACCCCACCACCTCCAGACCGAAGCCCGAGATGGCGTGCATCTTCTTCGGGGCGGACAGAACCCGCATCTGCCGCACACCGAGGTCCAGCAGGATCTGGGCTCCGACGCCGTAGGTCCGGAGATTCTCTCCCGGCTCGCGGCGCGCGATCTCCTCGCCGTGGTCCCGGTCCCGGTAATGGAGCACCCGCTGCAGCAGGTCCTCGGAATCCTCGTGCTGGCGCAGGACCACCACGATGCCGGAGCCGGTCTCGGAGATGTGGTGCATCACGTCGCTCAGCGGCCAACCGCACTCTTCGCGCTGGCTGTCGAACAGGTCGCAGAGGCTGTCCTGGATGTGCACGCGCACCAGCGCAGGCTCCTTCGGCGAGACCTGTCCCATGGCGAGGGCGAAGTGCGCGACGCCGGTCCCCGTCTCGCGATAGGCGACCAGGCGGTAGCGGCCGAACTTTGTCGGCATGTCGCACTCGGCCACACGCTGGACGGTCTTCTCGTTCATCATCCGGTAGCGGATCAGGTCGGCGATGGTCCCGATCTTGATCCCGTGCACTCGGGCGAATTCCTCCAGATCGGCACGGCGCGCCATCGTCCCGTCTTCCTTCATGACCTCGACGATCACCGCCGCCGGCTCGAGCCCGGCGAGTCGCGTCAGGTCGCAGCCGGCCTCGGTGTGGCCCGCGCGGGTCAGGACCCCGCCCGGCTGGGCCATGATGGGGAAGACGTGCCCGGGGTGGACCAGGTCGCTCGGGCGCGCGTCGGGGGCCACCGCCGCGCGAACGGTCGTGGCCCGGTCGGCCGCCGAGATGCCGGTGGTCACGCCGCGGGCGGCCTCGATGGTGACGGTAAAGTTCGTGCGGTGCGCGTCCGAGGTCTCGCGCACCATCAACGGGAGCCGCAGCTGCTCGCAGCGCTCGCGGGTGAGCGTGAGGCAGATGAGCCCCCGTCCGTGCCGGGCCATGAAGTTGATGTCCTCGGGCCGGACGAGGGAGGCCGCCATGATCAGGTCGCCCTCATTCTCCCGGTCCTCGTCGTCCATGATGAGCACCATGCGGCCGGCGCGGATGTCTTCGATGATGTCTTCGATGGTGTTGAAATCCATGGTTTCCGGATCCGTGCTCGGGTGTGCCGCCGGAGCCGCCGCGTCTACTTCACGAAGCCGTGGCGGGCCAGCAGTTCCAGGGTCACGCCGCCAGCGGGCTCCGCGGCGCGGTCGCCCAGGAGGAGGCGTTCCAGGTGGCGGGCGATCACGTCGACCTCCAGGTTCACCGGGCGCCCCGGCTGGTACTGGTCGATCGTGGTCCCCTGGATGGTGTGGGGGACGATGTTGAGATCGAAGCGGGCGCCTTCCACGCGGTTCACGGTCAGGCTGACCCCGTCGACCGCGATGGAGCCCTTTTCGGCGATGTAACGGGCGAGCTCCCGAGGGGCCTCGATCACGAAGCGCACCGACCGCGCCTCGGGGCGGCGCTCCAGGACCCGGCCGACGCCGTCCACGTGGCCCGCGACCAGGTGGCCCCCGAGCCGGCTGGTGGGTGTCAACGCCTTTTCCAGGTTGACCGGGTCGCCGGGCCGCAGCGCCCCGAGGGTCGTCCGGGACAGGGACTCCGCCGACACGTCCGCCCAGAACCCGTCGCCGGGAAGCTCGACCGCGGTGAGGCACACCCCGTTCACGGCGATGCTGTCACCGACCCGCACGTCGCCGAGGTCGAGGCCGCCCGCGGCCACCCGCAGACGCGCGTCGCCTCGCCGGTCCTCCCGCGCGAGCACCCTGCCGACGGCCTCGATGATGCCGGTGAACATGCCTTGGGCTACGGGACGGAGGGCCGGGCCGTGACGCGCCAGTCGTTGCCGATGGCGCGAACCTCCAGGATCTCCAGTCCGACGGCCTCCTCCATCCGCTCCAGCCCGGGCAAGCGGAACAGGCCGCGGGCGTCCGACCCCAGGATCTTCGGTGCCACATACAGGACCAGTTCGTCCACCAACCCGGCCCGCAGCATGGACCCGCTCAGCGTTGCCCCCGCCTCCAGCAGCATCTCGTTGACCTCCTCTTCCTGCGCCAGGTAGTGGAGCAGGGGCAGCAGGTCGATGCCGTCGCTGTGCCCCGGGAATCGTATCACCTCGGCCGTGCCGTCGATAATCGCCTCGGGGACCTCCTCGTCCGGGCAGCAGGTCGCGATCAGGGTACGGCCCGGCACCGTGAGCATCCTTGCGCTCGGGGGCGTGCTGAGGCGGGGGTCGAGGACCACCCGCAAGGGTTGGCGCCAGCCCCCCGGGGGCGGAGGCTCCCCGAGGTCCGCGGCCCGTACGGTCAGGGACGGGTCGTCGGCGAGCACGGTGCCAATCCCGGTCAGGATCGCGGCGCTGCGCGCGCGCAGGCGCTGCACGTCCCGGCGGGCCTCGGGCCCCGTGATCCAGCGGCTCTCCCCCGAGGCCATGGCGGTGCGGGCGTCCAGGCTCATGCCGAGCTTGGCCCTTACGTACGGCCGGCCGTGCGTCATCCGCATCACGAAACCGGGGTTGAGGGCGCGGGTCTGCGCCTCGAGCAGACCGCACTCCACGGTGACCCCGGCGGACCGCAGCCGGGCGAGCCCCGCCCCCCGGACGAGGGGATTGGGGTCCTCCATGGCCACCACCACCCGTGTGACGCCTGCCGCGGCCAGCGCCTCGGTGCAGGGCGGCGTGCGGCCGTGGTGCGCGCAGGGCTCGAGCGTCACGTAGGCAGTGGCGCCTGCGGCCCGTGGGCCGGCGGCGCGCAGCGCCAGGACCTCCGCGTGGGGCTCGCCCGCGCGCTCGTGCCAGCCTTCACCCACGACCGCACCGTCCCGTACCAGCACGCAGCCGACGCGGGGGTTGGGCTCCGTCGTGTAGAGCCCGCGCTCCGCGAGGCGCAGGGCGCGACCCATGTGGCCGTGGTCGTCGCCGGAGAACATGGGTGCGGGGCTAACGCTCCTCCGGCAGCAGGGGCAGCTGTTGCTTCCTCTGCTCGGGGGAGAGGGTGTGCTGGAGGCGCTCGACCTCGTCCCGGAAATCCTGCAGGTCCTGGAACTTGCGGTAGACCGAGGCGAAGCGCACGTACGCCACCTGGTCGAGCCCGCGCAGCTCGTCCATGACCCACTCGCCGATGGTGCGGCTCGCGATCTCCCGCTCCGGGTGGGCGATCAGGCGCTTCTTGATGCGGCTCACCGCCCGCTCCAGGTCGTCGGCCCCCACCGGCCGCTTCTCCAGGGCCCGCGCCATGCCGGCCCGCAGCTTCTCCTCGAGGAAGGGCTGGCGGCTGCCGTCCGATTTCACGACCCGCGGCAGGCTCAGCTCGACGGTCTCATAGGTGGTGAAGCGCTCCTTGCACTCCAGACACTCGCGCCGGCGCCGCACCGAGTCGCCCTCGCCCCCGAGGCGCGAATCCACCACGCGGGTATCGGGCGCTCCGCAGAAGGGGCAGCGCACCGCGCCTTACGCCGGGGAGTAGACGGGGAATCTCTCGCAGAGGGAGAGCGCCTGCTGCCGGACCCGGGCGATGACCGCCTCGTCGCGGACGTCGTCCAGGATGTCGCACATCCAGCCGGCCAGCTCCCGACACTCTGCCTCGCAGAACCCCCGGGTCGTCACGGCGGGTGTGCCCGCGCGGATCCCGCTCGTCACCATCGGCGGCTGCGGGTCCCCGGGAATGGCATTCTTGTTGACCGTGATGTTGGCCCGCCCCAGGGCGGCGTCGGCCTCCTTCCCGGTGACTCCCCGGGCCACCAGGTCGAGCAGGAACAGGTGGTTGTCCGTACCTCCCGAGACCACCTTGAACCCGCGTTCCAGGAACGCCCCCGCCATGGCCCGGGCGTTGCTCACCACCTGCCGCGAATACTCGCGGAAGCCCGGCTGGAGCGCCTCCTGGAGGGCCACCGCCTTGGCGGCGATCACGTGCATCAGGGGCCCACCCTGGGTCCCGGGGAAGACCAGTGAGTTGAACTTCTTCTCCAGTTCCGGGTTGGAGCGGGCGAGGATCAGTCCCCCGCGGGGTCCCCGCAGGGTCTTGTGGGTGGTGGTGGTCACCACGTCCGCCACCGGTACCGGGCTCGGGTAGAGGCCGCTCGCCACGAGGCCCGCCACGTGGGCCATGTCGACGAAGAGGTACGCGCCGACCGCGTCGGCGATCGCCCGGAAGCGCTCCCAGTCCACGATACGGGAGTAGGCCGAGAACCCGGCCACGATCATCTTCGGCCGGTGCTCGAGCGCGAGGCGCTCCACCTCGGCGTAGTCGATGAGCCCGGTGTCCCGCTCCACCCCGTACTGGACGGCGCGGTAGATCTTGCCGGAGAAATTCGGCTTGGCCCCATGGGTGAGGTGGCCGCCTGCGTCGAGGCTCATTCCCAGGATGGTGTCGCCGGGGCTGAGCAGCGCCATGTAGACGGCGGCGTTGGCCTGCGAGCCGGAGTGGGGTTGGACGTTGGCGTAGGCCGCGCCGAAGAGGGTCTTGGCCCGCTCGATGGCGAGCCGCTCCGCGACGTCGACGAACTCGCAGCCGCCGTAGTAACGCTTCCCGGGGTAGCCTTCCGCGTACTTGTTGGTCAGCACCGAGCCCTGGGCTTCGAGCACCCGGGGGCTGGCGTAATTCTCGGAGGCGATGAGCTCGATGTGCTCCTCCTGGCGCCGGCGCTCGGCTCTGATGGCGGCGGCGAGCTCGTCATCGAAGCCCGCGATGGTCATGTCGCTCGAAAACATGGTTTTCCCTCGATTGCCAGGCACCAGGACGGCCAGATCGTGAGCCTGGAAGTCTACCAGAGGGGCGCCCCACCCTGCAGCGGCGGTCTAGGGACAGGCCTGGCGGTCTGTGCGATCATGGCGCCCGAATTCGGCGAGACTCGGCGGTCCCAATGGCGCAATTCATCTACACCATGAACCGGGTGGGCAAGGTCGTGCCCCCCAAGCGGGAAATCCTGAAGGACATCTCGCTCTCCTTCTTCCCCGGGGCGAAGATCGGGGTGCTCGGTCTGAACGGATCCGGCAAGTCGACCTTGCTCCGGATCATGGCGGGGGTCGACACCGAGATCCTCGGCGAGGCCCGGCCCCAGCCGGGGATCCGGATCGGGTACCTGCCCCAGGAGCCGCAGCTCGACCCCGCGAAGGACGTTCGCGGAAACGTGGAGGAGGCGCTCGCGGCGCTCAAGCAGGCACAGGAGCGGCTGGACGCGGTGTACGCCGCGTATGCCGAGCCGGACGCCGACTTCGAGGCCCTGGCTGCCGAGCAGGCCCAGCTCGAGAACCTGATCCACGCGGCCGACGCGCACGACCTGGACCGCCGCCTCGAGGTGGCCGCCGACGCCCTGCGCCTGCCGCCCTGGGACGCCGACGTCACCCGACTCTCCGGCGGCGAGCGGCGGCGCGTGGCGCTCTGCCGGCTGCTCCTCTCCACTCCGGACATGCTCCTGTTGGACGAGCCCACGAACCATCTGGACGCCGAATCGGTCGCCTGGCTCGAGCGGTTTCTCCAGGAGTACCCGGGAACCGTGGTGGCGGTCACCCACGACCGGTATTTCCTCGACAACGTGGCCGGCTGGATCCTGGAGCTCGACCGCGGCCGCGGGATCCCCTGGGAGGGCAACTACTCCTCCTGGCTCGAGCAGAAGGAGCGCCGGCTCGAGGTGGAGGAGAAGCAGGAGAGCGCCCGCCAGAAGGCGATGCTGTCCGAGCTCGAGTGGGTGCGCGCGAACCCCAAGGGCCGGCACGCCAAGAGCCGGGCCCGGATCGCGCGGTTCGAGGAGCTGTCCTCCCAGGAGTACCAGGCGCGAAGCGAGACGAAGGAGATCTACATTCCGCCGGGGCCGCGACTGGGCGACCTGGTGGTGGAGGCGGTCGACCTGAAGAAGGGCTTCGGCGACCGGCTTCTCATCGACGGGCTCTCGTTCAACCTCCCGCGCGGGGGCATCGTCGGGGTCATCGGTCCGAACGGGGCCGGCAAGACCACGCTGTTCCGGATGATCACCGGGCGCGAGGCGCCCGACGGCGGCGAGCTGCGGGTGGGACCCACCGTACAGATCGCCTACGTGGACCAGAGCCGTGACTCCCTGGAGGGGAGCAAGACGGTGTGGGAGGAGATCTCCGACGGCCAGGACATCATCGTGGTCGGCAAGTACGAGGTGCCGTCCCGCGCCTACGTGGGGCGCTTCAACTTCAAGGGCCCCGACCAGCAGAAGCGGGTGGGCGACCTCTCGGGGGGTGAGCGCAACCGCGTCCACCTCGCGAAGCTGCTGAAGAGCGGCGGCAACGTCCTGCTGCTGGACGAGCCCACCAACGACCTCGACGTGGAGACCCTGCGGGCGCTCGAGGAGGCACTGCTGGCGTTTCCGGGCTGCGCCGTGGTCATCTCCCACGACCGCTGGTTCCTCGACCGCATCGCGACCCACATCCTGGCCTTCGAGGGTGAGAGCCAGGTCGTGTGGTTCGAGGGCAACTACGCCGACTACCACGCCGAGCTCAGGCGGCGCAAAGGCGAGGACGCCGACCAGCCGCACCGGATCAAGTACCGGCGCCTGGTCCCGTGAGCGAGCCCGATTGGGCGGGAGTCCTGGCGGCCCTGGACGGGCTCGTGGCGAGGCTCGAGCACCTGGTGCCCGGCCCGCCGCCTCCCGTGGACTGGGACCTGTACCGCGCGTTCCGCTGGCGGCGCGAGAGGGGGCGCGGGTTCCTCGAGGCGGTTCGCCACCCCCACCGCGTGCGGCTCGAGGACCTGCGGGGCGTGGACGCCCAGAAGGCGGCGCTGCTCCGCAACACCCGCCAGTTCCTCGCCGGGTTGCCCGCCAACAACGCGCTGCTCTGGGGCGCCCGGGGCACGGGCAAGTCGTCGCTCGTCAAGGCGCTGCTCGAAGAGCTCTGGGGCGAGGGGCTGAGGCTCGTCGAGGTGGACGCCCACGCGCTCGTCGACCTGCCGGACGTCGTAGCGGCGCTGGACGCCCGGGCCGAGCGCTTCATCCTGTTCAGCGACGACCTCTCGTTCGAGGCGGGTGACCCGAGCTACAAGGCGCTCAAGGCCGCCCTCGACGGCTCGGTCGCGGGGCTGCCGGAGAACGTGTTGATCTACGCGACCTCCAACCGCCGGCACCTGATGCCGGAGTACTTCCAGGACAACCTGGAGGCCCGCACGGTGGACGGCGAGATCCACCCCGGCGAGGGGGTGGAGGAGAAGATCTCGCTCTCCGAGCGCTTCGGTCTCTGGCTCTCCTTCTACCCCTTCGGTCAGGAGGACTACCTGGAGATCGCGGGGGCCTGGGTGGCCCGTCTGGGCGCAGGGGAGGAGGACCCGGAGGACCTGCGCCGGGAGGCCCTGCGGTGGGCGCTGGCGCACGGGTCGCGCAGCGGGCGCTCCGCCTGGCAGTTCGCCCGGGACCGCGTGGGGCGCCGCGCTCTTGCCGCCCCCGCCGGCGGCCGGGCCGAAGAGGAGCGGTGAGCCATGGTGAGCGCCGTGCCCACCCCCGAGGAGGTCCGCCGGGTCCAGCAGGAGGCGGACCTCCTGCACTCGGAACGGGACGTGGAGGCGGCCCTCGACGGGATGGCCGCCGCGATGACCGAGCGTCTGGCCAAGCTCGACCCCCTGCTACTCGGGGTGATGGTGGGCGGCATGGCGCCGCTCGGCTGCCTGCTCCGGCGGCTCCCCTTCCCGCTGCAGGTGGATTACCTGCACGCGACGCGCTATCGCGGCGGGGTCCGGGGCGGGGGGCTCGAGTGGCGGGCAAGACCGGCGACGCCCCTCTCGGGCCGGGTGGTCGTGGTGGTGGACGACATCCTGGACGAAGGGCTGACCCTCACGGAGATCCTCGACTGGTGCCGGGGGGCCGGTGCCGCCCGGGTCCACAGCGCGGTCCTGGTGCACAAGCGGCACGACAGAAAGCCCGGGTTGCGCCGGGCCGACTTCACGGGGCTCGAGGTGCCCGACCGCTACGTCTTCGGGTACGGAATGGACTACCGCGGCTACCTGCGCAACGCCCCCGGCATCTTCGCCGTCCGGGGGCTGTGACCGGTCGGGGGGAGGAGGGCGCGTGAGGACCGTGGCACTCATCGGCGGCACTGGGCTCACCGCCCTGGAGGGGCTCGAGGTCCTGCGCCGGGATACGGTGACCACCCCCTGGGGAGCGCCTTCGGCGCCGCTGGTGCACGGGCTCTTCCACGGCTGCCCGGTGGTGTTCCTGGCCCGTCACGGGCCGGGCGGAACCATCCCCCCGCACCGGGTGAACTATCGGGCGAATCTCTGGGCGCTGCGGGAGGCAGGGGCCTGCCAGGTGATTGCGGTGAACGCGGTCGGCGGCATCCGCCCGGGGCTCGACCTGCCCGGGCGACTGGTGGTTCCCCACCAGATCGTCGACTACACCTACGGGCGGGCGCACACGTTCTTCGAGGACGAGCTCGATCACGTGGTCCACGTGGATTTCACCGAGCCCTACTGCGAGCCCCTGCGCGAGACCCTGATCGAGGCCGGGCAACGCGCCGGGCTCGAGGTCGCGGTTCGCGGCGTCTACGGCGCGACGCAGGGACCGCGCCTGGAGACCGCGGCGGAGGTGGACCGTCTGGAGCAGGACGGCTGCGACATCGTGGGGATGACCGGGATGCCCGAGGCCTCCCTCGCGCGCGAGCTGGGTCTGTGCTACGCGGCCATCGCCGTCGTCGCCAACGCGGCGGCCGGGCGGGGGCCGGGTGTCCTCTCGATGGAGGAGATCGAGCTCAACCTGAAAGAGGGGATGCGGTCCGTGCGTTCCCTGCTGGAGCAGGCGATCCCGCTGGCCTGAATGGCGGCAGAGCCGCCTCGGTCAGCGCCGGGGTGGGCCGGCCTCTACGGTGGGGCGGGTGATGCGCCCGTCCAGGGTCACCGAGACTTCGCCCCGTTCCCGGAAGGCCTCCATCACCAGGTCCGAGATGAGGCGCCCGGTGGCCACCCGGTCCTCCATCTCCTTCAGCACGAGGTAGTTGTCGCCCCCCTCGGCGAGGAAGTCCGGCAGCACCACGCGATAGCGGGCCGCGGGGGCGAGCGGCTCGCCGGCCGCGGTGACGGCCCCGGCCCTGCCGTTCGTGATGGCGTAGCGCAGGCCCGAGACCTGCAGGAAACCTCCCGGGTTGTCCTGGGGGTCCAGGGAGGCCGAGCGGTCGAGCGCCGCCTGGACCTGGGCGCCGGTCAGGGTGCCCGTGACGAGCTCGTTGCCGAAGGGAAACGCCTGGTAGACGTCCTTCACCCGGACCTCGCCCGCCGGGATCGAGGCCCGGAAGCCGCCGCCGTTGAACAGGGCCATGTCGGCGGCGGTGAGCTCGCGCGCGAGGTCGGCCAGAAAGTTCCCGAAGTTGCTCTCCCCGCGCCGGATCCGCTCCCGGCTGGCGTCCAGCTCCACGGCGTTGCGCCCCACCACCACCGCGACCTCCTGCTCCAGCCGGTCGGCGAGGGCCCGCACTTCCGCGGCGAGCCTCGCGTCCTCCGGAACGCCCTCGTCCATCGGCAGGACCCGGTAGGCGACGACCTCGGCGCGGCCGTCACGCACCCGGAGGTCCAGGCGCCCCAGGTGGGTACCGCGGTCGCCTGCCTGGAGGACGGGAACGCCGTTCTCGATGAGGGGCTCCGGGAAGAGGTGGTGGTTGTGGCCGCCCACCACCAGGTCCACCCCCGGGACCTCCCGAGCCAGGCGGCGGTCCTCCGCCACGCCCAGATGGGAGAGCACGACCACCAGGTCGGCTTCCCGCTCCAGTCGGGGCACGAGTCGGCGAGCCGCCGCCACGGGGTCCTCGACGCGGATCCCGGCGATGTTCCGGGGGTGCGTGGTGGCGGTCAGCTCGTCGGTGACGAGCCCGAGCACCGCCACCCGAGGCCCGCCGGGCGGGGCCAGGACGACGGAGTCCCGCACCGGGAAGGGGCTCGGCTCGGCCCGCAGGTTGGCGGCCAGGATGGGGAAGCGGGCCTCTGCCAGGAGGTCGCGGAAGTGCGTCTGCCCATAGTCGAGCTCGTGGTTGCCCACGACCGCGGCGTCGACCCCCACGTCGCCGAGGAATCCCAGGTCGGGCAGACCGAGGAACACGGTGGAGGTCACCGTGCCCTGCAGGAGGTCCCCGGCGAAGAGCAGCAGCACGGGGCGCTCGGGATCCTCGGCGCGGACCGCGCGCGCCGCCGAGGCGAGCCGGGCGATGCCACCGAGGGTCCGGCCCGTCGCCGGGTCGGCGACCGGCTCGAGCTGCCCGTGGAGGTCGTTGAAGTGGAGAATCGTGAGGGCCTGTCCCTCCTCGGCGTGGCCGGGCGCCGCCGCTCCGAAGAGCAGGGTGAGCGTCAGCAGGCTGCGCGCCGGCAGGCTTCGCAACACCGCGCCCATGACGCCTCAGATCTCCCGTGCGAGGCGGGCCGCGATCCCGGTGTAGGCGGCCGGCGTCAGGTCGAGCAGGGTGCGTTTGGCCCCCGCGGGGATCTCGAGCCTCTCGATGAGCGCGACGAGCGCCGCGCGGTCGACCTCCTGGCCGCGCGTGAGCGCCTTGAGCTTCTCGTAGGGTTGTTCGACCCCGTAGCGGCGCATGACGGTCTGCACGGCCTCGGCGAGCACCTCCCAGTGCTCGTCCAGGTCCTCCGCCAGCCGGGTCGGGCTCACCTCGAGCTTGCCGAGGCCGGCGAGCGTCGCCTGGTAGGCCAGCACCGAGTGGGCGACGCCGACGCCCAGGTTTCGCAGGACGGTCGAGTCCGAGAGGTCGCGCTGCCAGCGCGACACGGGCAGCTTTCCGGCGAGGTGCTCGAACAGCGCGTTGGCGATCCCGAGGTTGCCTTCCGCATTCTCGAAGTCGATGGGGTTCACCTTGTGCGGCATGGTCGAGGACCCGACCTCGCCGGCCTTGGTCTTTTGCTTGAAATAGGCAAGGGAGACGTAGCCCCAGAGGTCCCGGCAGAGATCGATCAGGACCGTGTTGAAGCGGGACACCGCGTGGAAGAGCTCGGCGATGAAGTCGTGGGGCTCGACCTGCGTGGTGTAGGGGTTCCAGACGAGGCCGAGGCTCACCACGAAGTCGCGCGCCAGAGGCTCCCAGTCCACCTCGGGATAGGCGGCCCGGTGGGCGTTGAAGTTGCCCACGGCGCCGTTCATCTTGCCGAGCAGGGGGATGCCGACCACCTGCTCGCGCTGCCTGCGCAGCCGGTGAACGAAGTTCGCCAGCTCCTTGCCGACGGTCGTGGGCGAGGCGGGTTGGCCGTGGGTGCGGGCGAGCATCGGCCGGTCCGCGAGGGCGTGGGCCAGGTGGCCGAGCGCCTGGACGACTTCGTCCATCGCGGGCAGCAGCGCCTGGGTGCGGGCCTCGCGCAGCATCAGGGCGTAGGCGAGATTGTTCACGTCCTCCGACGTGCAGCCGAAGTGGATGAACTCCGAGACCGCGGCCAGCTCGGGGTTACCCGCGATCTTCTCCTTCAGGAAGTATTCGACCGCCTTGACGTCGTGGTTGGTCGTGCGCTCGATGTTCTTGACCCGCTGGGCATCCTCGACGCCGAACTGCTCCACGATGCCCCCGAGGAGATTGCGTGCCCGCTCGCCGAGCGGGGGTATTTCGGCGATCTCGCTTCGGCTGGCCAGGTGCTCGAGCCAGCGGACCTCGACCTCGACCCGGTGCCGGATGAGCCCGTACTCGCTGAAGATGGGTCGCAGGTCCGCGGTCTTCCCGGCATATCGGCCGTCGATGGGAGAGACGGCGGTGAGCGGTGTCAGGTCCATGGTGCCTCCGCGGCCTCGTGCAGAGACCTGCAGTATAGGGGCGTCGTACCCGGCCGGGGTCGGATGGCCGTCAGCCCGCGGCCGGTCCCGTCGAATGGCTGTAGTAGTAGCCCAGCAGCAGCGCGCCGAAGATGATCCGGTACCAGGCGAAGGCCGCGAAGCTGTGGTGGGAAACGTAGCGCACGAAGAGCTTGACCACGAGAAGCGCGCTGAAGAAGGACGTCACGAAGCCCACCGCGAAGAGTGGCAGGTCGGCCGGGGAGAGTGCCGACTGGCTCTTCGCCAGGTCGAAGGTGGTCGCCGCCAGCATGATCGGGATGGCGAGGAAGAAGGAGAACTCCGTCGCCGCCGTGCGCGACAGGCCAAGGAGCAGGCCGCCCATGATGGTCGCACCCGAGCGCGAGACGCCCGGGACGAGCGACAGGCACTGGGCGATGCCGATGCCGAGCGCCGTGCGGGGAGGGATGTCGTCCATCGCCGGGACGCGCAGGCGCACCTCGAGGGCCTCGATGACGAGGATCGCGACACCCCCGAGCACGAGCGCCGCGGCCACAACCCAGGGCGTGAAGAGGTAGGCCTTGATCCAGTGATGGGTCAGAAGGCCGACTGCCGCCGCGGGCACGAACGCGAGCAGGAGGTTGACGACGAGTCGGCGGTCCTCGGGCGCCCCTCCCCAGACCCTGGCGAGTCGCGCCACCCTTTGCCGGTACAGCCACGCCACCGCGAGGATGGCGCCCAGCTGGATGAAGATGTCGAAGGTCTTGGCGCGCTCGTCGTTGAACCCGAGCCAGTCGCCCACCAGGATGAGGTGGCCCGTCGAGGACACCGGGATGAACTCCGTCGCTCCCTCGACGAGGCCGAGGAGGGTAGCCTGGAGGTAGGGGTTGCCGAGCAACTCGGAGACGAGCTCGCCCATCGGGTGCCTCGCAAAAGGGAACGGTGGCAGGTTGGTTCGGGCGGGAGTATACCTGCACACTGGATCCCGTACCGGCCGGTGGACCGGCCGCGGCCTGTTGTGGCCCGGACATGGCACTCGACGGTGGTGCGGCAAAGCTTCTTGACCCCGTAGACCATCGGCTCCGAGGAGGTTCAGCCGTGCACACGAAGATCCTGCTGGACGAGAACGAGATCCCGACCCACTGGTACAACGTGGTGGCCGACATGCCGAACCCGCCGTACCCGTCGTTCGGGTCCGACGGCAAGCCGCTGAAGCCGGAGATGATGCTGGCGATCTTCCCCGGCAACCTCCTGGAGCAGGAGGTGTCCCGGGAGCGCTGGGTCCCCATCCCCGAAGCGGTGCGGGAGATCTACCGGATCTGGCGCCCCTCGCCCCTGGTGCGGGCGCACCGCCTGGAGCAGATGCTCGGCACCCCCGCCAGGATCTACTTCAAGAACGAGTCGGTCTCACCGGCCGGGTCCCACAAGCCCAACTCGGCGGTGGCCCAGGCCTATTTCAACAAGATGGCGGGTTTCAATCGCCTCACCACCGAGACCGGCGCCGGCCAGTGGGGCAGCGCGCTCTCCATGGCGGCCGAGATGCTCGGGATGCAGGCGCGGGTCTTCATGGTGAAGGTGAGCTACGAGCAGAAGCCCTTCCGCCGCTCCATGATGAAGACCTGGGGTGCGGAGGTCTTCGCGAGCCCCTCGGAGCTCACGCAGGCGGGGCGCTCGGTGCTCGCGAAGGACCCGAACAGCCCGGGCAGCCTGGGCATCGCGATCTCGGAAGCGGTGGAGGAGGCGGCCTCGCGCAAGGACACCAACTACACGCTCGGCTCGGTGCTGAACCACGTGCTGCTGCACCAGACCGTGATCGGCCTGGAGGCCAAGAAACAATTCGACAAGGTCGGGGACTACCCGGACGTGATCTTCGCCCCCTGCGGCGGCGGCTGCAACCTGGCCGGCCTGAGCTTCCCGTTCCTCGCCGACAAGGCGGCCGGCGACAAGAGGGCGCGAAATCTCCGCATCGTCGCGGTCGAGCCCTCCTCCTGCCCGACCCTGACCAAGGGGGTGTTCGCCTATGACTTCGGCGACGCCTCTGGCTACACGCCCCTGATGAAGATGTACACCCTGGGCCACGACTTCATGCCCCCCGGGATCCACGCGGGAGGGTTGCGCTATCACGGCGCCGCGCCGCTCGTCTCCCAGTTGGTCCACGAGAAGCTGCTGGAGGCGGTGGCGGTGCCCCAACTGGCGACCTTCGAGGCGGGCGTGATGTTCGCGCGCGCCGAGGGCATCATCCCGGCCCCCGAGTCCTCACACGCGATCCGCGCCTGCGTCGAGGAGGCGCTGCGCTGCAAGGAGACGGGCGAGCCGAAGACGCTCCTGTTCAACCTGTCCGGGCACGGCCATTTCGACATGGCCTCCTACGACAAGTACTTCGCCGGGGACCTCGAGGACTACGAGTACCCGGAGAGCGCCATCCACGAGGCGCTCCAGCGGTTACCCAAGGTCGCGGAGTAGGGAGAGACCGAGGCCGAGCGCGCGGCGGTAGAACGCGAGCTCGGCCTCCAGGCAGCGGCGGATGGTCTCGGCCTGGTGGAAGCCGTGCTGCTCCCCCGGGAAGGCGAGGTACTCCGCCGCGATGCCTCGCTCGCGCAGGGCGCCCACCATGCGCTCGGTCTGGTCGGGGGGAACGACGCGGTCCTCGAGCCCCTGGAAGAAGATCACCGGCGCCCTGATCCGGTCGGCGTGGTGCAGGGGAGAGCGCGCCCGGTAGGTCTCGGCGGCCTCGGGATAGGGGCCCACCAGGCGGTCCAGGTAGTGCGACTCGAATTTGTGGGTGTCGCGCGCGAGGGTCTCCAGGTCACTCACCCCGTAGTAGACCGCTCCTGCCCGGAACGTCTGCCCGGAGGCGAGCGCCGCCAGGACGGTGAAGCCGCCCGCGCTCGAGCCTCGTATGGCGATTCGCCGGGGGTCGACCTCCCCGACCTCCGCGAGGTGGCGCGCCGCCGCCACGCAGTCCGCTACGTCCACCAGCCCCCAGCGGCCCTCCAGGCGCTGGCGGTACGCCCGCCCGTAGCCGCTGCTGCCACCGTAATTGACGTCGGCGAAGGCGAAGCCGCGGGTCGTCCAGAACTGCACGACCGCGTCGAAGGCCGGGGTCGCGGCACCCGTCGGCCCGCCGTGGCACCGGACCAGCAGGGGCGGACGCTCGCCGGCAGGGGCGGTCGCCTCGGGATTGCGGGGGCGGTAGAAGAGGGCGTGGGCGTGGGCGCCGCCCGCGGCGGGGAAGGTGACCGCCCGGGGCCGGGAGAGCCAGTCGGGCGCGAGGGGGACTGAGCCCCCCTCGCGCAGGACGTCGAGTTGCCCCGTGGCGGGGTCCAGGCGGAGCACGGCGGTGTCGGTGTCCGGGCTCGCCCCGGTGAAGACGACGCCGTCGCCGTCCGGCCAGAGGTCCGCGACGAGGGTGAAGGGGGTGGGGAGGGTCTCCAGGGCGGACCCGGGGGCCGCGATGCGGCCGAGATGCCAGCTGCCGTCGCGGGCAAAGGCGCAGACGACGGACCCGTCGCCGAGGACTGCATAGGTACTCATGCCGAACAGCCACTGGGGCAGCCCGAACTCCGCCTCGGCCGCCGCCAGTGCCTCCAGCCGGCCCCGCGTCCAGCGGTACAGGTTCCACCACCCGCTGCGGTCGGAGACGAAGCACAGGCTGCCGTCCGCACCCCACTCGGGCTGGAACACCGACTCCCCGGGGCCGCCGGCCACCGTCACGGTCCGTTCCGGTACGCCGTCCGCTCCGAGCTCCGCCACCCGCAACCGGGTGCCGTCCCAGGGCATGTCCGGGTGGTCCCACTCGAGCCAGGCGAGGCTTGCGCCGTCGGGAGAGGCGCGGGGCGAGGCGAGAAAGTCGGGTCCGGCGACGAGCGTCCGCGCCGGGCTGCCCCGCCCCGCAGCAAGTCCGAAGGCCACCAGCGAGGAGCGCGGCTCGGCCCCGGACGCGAGCTCCTCGCGCACACAGAGCAGGCGTCCCCGCGCCGGGTCCAGCGCCAGGTCCGCGTGCCGCCAGGGGCCGGACTGGCCGAGTAGTTCCGGGTCGGCCCCGGACGCCTGCCGGTAGACCTGCTGGTCGTGGAGATTGACGAAGTACACCGTGCCCGCGCGGACTGCGTAAGCGCCCCCGCCGTACTCGTGGACCCGGCTGCGCACGCTGTAGGCGGGCGGCGTCAGGTCGCTCGCGACGCCGCCCGCAGGGCGCCGCACCAGTACCGTGCGACCGCCTTCGAAGGGGCGGGTCTCGGTCCAGTAGCTGACGCCCTCGTCCACCCGGGGTGACCCGAGGCGGACGGAGGCCGCGGCCACGTCCGCCGGTCCCAGGGGTGAGGCCCAGCTCCCGTACGGAACCTCTCGCGTCATCGGTCTCGCACCGCCGTCCGCCCGCGCCGGGGCACCTCCGGGGGACCGCCGCCTGCGCCGGCTATCGGGCCGCGATCTGCAGGAGCACGTAGGGCAGGATGCCGCCTTGCAGGTAGTACTCCCACTCCTTGGGCGTGTCGATCCGGACCCGGACCTTGAAGCGGGTCACGTCCCCGGCGGGCGAGGTGGCCAGGACGGCGATCTGCCGCACGCCACCCTCCAACCCCTCCAGGTCGAAGGTCTCGCGCCCCGTGAGGCCCAGGGTGCCCGCGTCCTGGTCGTCGAGGAACTGCAGCGGCAGCACCCCCATCCCCACCAAGTTGGAGCGGTGGATGCGCTCGTAGCTGCTGGCGATGACGGCGCGCACACCGAGCAGGCGCGGCCCCTTGCCCGCCCAGTCCCGGGACGAGCCGCTGCCGTACTCCTTCCCGGCAAGGATGACGAGCGGCACCCCCTCGGACTGGTAGCGCATCGCCGCGTCGTAGATGCTGAGCGTCTCGCCCGAGGGCTGATGCACCGTCCAGCCGCCCTCGGTGCCCGGTGCCATCAGGTTGCGCAGGCGGATGTTGGCGAAGGTCCCGCGCACCATCACCTCGTGATTGCCACGCCGGGCCCCGTAGGAATTGAAGTCCTTCGGCGCCACGCCGTGGGCGACGAGGTAGTGCCCGGCGGGGCTGTCCGCCTTGATGGAACCGGCGGGAGAGATGTGGTCGGTGGTGATGCTGTCACCGAGGATGGCGAGGGCCCGCGCGCCCCGGATCTCCTGGATCCCCGGGGGGCCGATCCCCTCGAAGTAGGGCGGGTGGCGGACGTAGGTTGACTCGGGGTCCCAGGGGAAGCGGTCCGTCGCCGGGACGTCGAGCGCGTTCCAGCGGGCGTCTCCGGCGAAGACGTCGCGGTAGACGCGCCGATACATGTCCGCGTCGATCGCCTCCGCGAGCACGTCCTGCACCTCGCGCTGGGTCGGCCAGACGTCGCGCAGGAACACCGGCAGGCCGTCGGAGCCCGTGCCGAGGGGCTCGGTCGTGAGGTCCACGTCCAGGGTGCCCACCAGGGCGTAGGCCACCACCAGCGGGGGCGAGGCGAGGTAGTTCATCTTCACCTCGGCGTGCACCCGCCCCTCGAAGTTGCGGTTTCCCGAGAGCACCGAGCAGGCGGTGATGTCCCCCTCGCGCAGGGCGTGGCTCACCGCCTCGGGGAGCGGGCCGGAGTTTCCGATGCAGGTGGTGCACCCGTACCCCACGACCGCGAAGCCCTGCTGCTCCAGGGGCGCGAGGAGCCCGGACCGGCGCAGGTATTCCGTCACCACCTGGGAGCCGGGTGCCAGGCTGGTCTTCACCCACGGCCTCACCTTGAGGCCGCGCTCGCCCGCCCTCTTCGCGACCAGTCCCGCGGCGACCATGGCCGCGGGGTTGGAGGTATTGGTGCAACTGGTGATCGCCGCGATCACCACCGCGCCGTCCCGGAGCTCCACCTGGCCCTCACCGATCCAGACCCGGGCGCTGCCGCTACCGACACGGTCCCGCGTGGCGGAGGCCAGGGCCTCCCGGAAGGAGGCCTGGGCGGATGCCAGGGGGACCCGGTCCTGGGGCCGTTTGGGACCGGCGAGGCACGGCTGCACGGTGGACAGGTCGAGCTCGAGCCGGTCGCTGTATTGGGGCACGGGTGTGCCCGGCTCGCGGAACAGGCCCTGGTGCCGGGCATAGGCCTCGACCAGTGCCACCTGCTCGGGTGGGCGCCCGGTGAGCTCCAGGAACCTCAAGGTCTCCGCGTCGATGGGGAAGACGCCGCAGGTCGCCCCGTACTCGGGGGCCATGTTGGCCAGCGTGGCCCGGTCCGCGAGCGGCAGCGCGTCGAGCCCGTCCCCGCAGAACTCGACGAATTTCCCCACGACCCCCTTGCGGCGCAGCATCTGGGTGACGGTGAGGACCAGGTCGGTCGCCGTCGCGCCCTCCGGAAGGCGCCCGGTCAGGCGAAATCCGACCACCGGGGGGATCAACATGCTGATCGGCTGGCCCAGCATCGCCGCCTCGGCCTCGATCCCGCCCACTCCCCAGCCGAGGACGCCGAGGCCGTTGACCATGGTAGTGTGCGAGTCGGTGCCGACGACCGTGTCGGGATAGGCGCGCCACAGACCGTCTCTCTCGACCGAGAACACCACCCGGGCGAGGTGCTCCAGGTTGACCTGGTGGACGATGCCCGTGTCCGGCGGGACCACACGGAAATTGGCGAAGGCCTGCTGGCCCCAGCGCAGGAATGCGTAGCGTTCGCGGTTGCGCTCGAGCTCGAGGCGCGCGTTCTGCTCGAAGGCCTCGGGTGTCCCGTAGTAGTCCACCATCACCGAGTGGTCCACCACGAGCTCGGCCGGTGTCAGGGGACTGATGCGCCGGGGGTCCCCGCCGAGGGCGGCCATGGCATCGCGCAGGGCCGCCAGGTCGACGATCGCCGGGACCCCCGTGAAGTCCTGAAGCAGCACGCGCGCCGGGGCGAAGGCCGTCTCGCGCTCGGCGTTGTCGCCGGGGCTCCACTCGGCGAGCGCCCGGATGTCCTCGGCGCCGACGTTGACCCCGTCCTCGTGGCGCAGCAGGTTCTCGAGGAGGACCTTGAGGGAGAACGGCAGCCGCGTCAGGTCAAAGTGCTGGCCGAGGCGGGCGAGGCTGAAGACCTCGTAGTCGCGTCCGCCGACCGTCAGGGTCGTGCGGGTCTGAAAGCTGTTGCTCATCGGGGGGGGGCGGCTCCGGTCCTGGAGGCAATGAGGCCGGATTATACGGCCAGGGCCTCGAATCCCGGGCAGTATACGTTGCCAGGGTCGCCGGCCGTGGTTTACCCTTCCGCCCCTGCCTGTGCCCTGACGGGCGCGTCGGCCTGCACGACTCCAGGAAGGGGACCCGCAGGCGAGATGGGCAGCCGCCGGAGAGGTGGCCGAGTGGTTGAAGGCGCACGCCTGGAAAGCGTGTATACGCTAAAACCGTATCGTGGGTTCGAATCCCACCCTCTCCGCCAACCCCACTGCCCCCCCGACAGGTGCGTGACCATGCCCGACCCCACCGGCGCGAGCCGTTCCCTCAGGCTGGCCGTGCACTTCGCGGCCGTCCTCCTGACCG
Source organism: Gammaproteobacteria bacterium (assembly GCA_017999615.1). Classification (NCBI taxonomy): domain Bacteria; kingdom Pseudomonadati; phylum Pseudomonadota; class Gammaproteobacteria; species Gammaproteobacteria bacterium. The sequence goes on from JAGNLM010000001.1 coordinate 542,006, forward strand.
CACTGCTCGGGACGAGCGGGTGTTCCACCGCGCCCCCCGAGGGGGTCTCCGCCGTCACGCCCTTCGACATCGAGCGCTACCTCGGCAAGTGGTACGAGATCGCGCGTCTCGACCACTCCTTCGAGCGGGGTCTCACCGACGTCAGCGCCACCTATCGCCTGCGGGCGGACGGTAGCGTCGAGGTGGTGAACCGGGGCTACGACCCGAAGCGGGGGGGCTGGCGGGAGGCGGTCGGGCGGGCACTCTTCACCGGTGACCGCGGCCGCGGTTCGCTGAAGGTCTCCTTCTTCGGGCCCTTCTACGGTGGCTACCACGTGGTGGCGCTCGACCAGAAGGAGTACGCGTGGTCCCTGGTGATGGGCCCCGACCGGGACTACCTCTGGATCCTGGCCCGCGAGAAGCGGCTGCCCGAGGACGTCCGGGCGCGGCTCCTGGAGCAGGCCCGGGGTTACGGCATCGACGTCGGCGGGCTGATCTGGGTCGAGCAGTCGCGCGGCGATGGTTGAGCCGGCGCGGGGCGGCTGATCCCGTGGTGCGCTGTCCCGGACCACGCTGAGCACGCGCCGCGCAGGGCGCCCGTCTCCGGGGCTATTTTTCGACGGATTTCTCGGGACGCACGGTGGTGGTCAGGCGCCCCGGACGTACTCCAGGCCTTTGCGGAAGGCCGTCAGATTCAACTCCCGGGTGGTCTTCGGCACGGATTCGCCCACCGCCTTCTCCAGCGCCTCCGGCGAGACGACCGACGTGAGGCCCGCGAACACCCCGACCATCACGGCGTTGAGGATGATGCGCCGCCCCAGCTCTTCGGCAAACCGCGAAGCAGGGACCCCGAACGCCCGCGCGCCCTCGGGCAGGGGCCGGTCGAGCGTGATGAGCTCGCTCTCGTAGATGAGGAGCCCCCCCGGCTTGAGCGTCGCCCCGAATTGCCGGTAGGCGTCGGGGGACATCAGGATCAGGATGTCCGCGTGCTTGACGTAGGGGTAGCCGATGGGGGCGTCGGAGACGGTGACCTGGGCGCTCGACGCGCTCCCCCGGGCCTCGGGTCCGAAGGACTGGAGCACGGTCGCGTGCTTCCCATCGTAGATGGACGCGCCCATCCCGATGATCATCCCGCAGCGGATGACACCCTGACCGCCGAGGCCGCTGACCCGGATCTCCGTTTTCATCGCGCACCCCAGGGCCGATACTGCTCGCCGATGACCTTCGCGTGGTGGCCGTTCATCGCATCGAGCCAGGTTGGCCGATCCCGGTCGACGAACTTGCCCACCGCGATCTCCCCCTGGTACCCGATGTCCAGCTCCGCCGTGGGGGCACCGTGCTTGAGGACACTGTTTTCCTTGTAGTACTTCAGCTGCTCCACACCGTTGCCCAGACGGTTCCTCCGGGAGTAGAGGGTAGGGCAGGGCGCCAGGACCTCGACGAAGGAAAACCCTTTCTTATTCATGGCCTCCTTCATGGCCCGGGTCAGCTGCTTCACGTGGTACACGGTCCAGCGGGCCACGTACACCGCGCCGCAGGCGTCGGCCAGGTGAGGGAGGTTGAAGGACGGCTCGTAATTGCCGAAGGGCATCGTGGTCTGGATGGCCCCCGGAGGCGTGGTGGGGGCCACCTGGCCTCCCGTCATGCCGTAGGTGAAGTTGTTCACGCAGATGACGGTGAGGTCCATGTTGCGGCGCGCGGCGTGGATGAAGTGGTTCCCGCCGATCGCGAAGAGATCCCCGTCCCCCGAGAAGACCACGACCTTGAGCTCGGGATTCGCGAGCTTCATGCCCGTGGCGAAGGGGATCGCCCGGCCGTGGGTGGTGTGGAAGGAGTCGAGATTCACGTAACCGGCTACGCGGCCGGTGCAGCCGATTCCGCTCACGAGCGTCGTCTTGTCGAGGTCCAGGCCCGACTCGGCCAGCGCGCGGCCGAAGCAGTTGACGGCGGTCCCGATGCCGCAACCCGGACACCACATGTGGGGCATGCGGTCCTTGCGCAGGAAGGGAAGGACCGCGTGCTCCGGCGTTTCCTCGACCCCGCAGACGGCTTGTTCTTCGCAGGCGCTCATCGGGCGGCCTCCAGGATCTTCGCAACGATCGCCTCGGGCTCGTGCACCGAGCCACCGGGGCGCGGCATGGAGACGACCTTCGCCTGCCCGGCGACCGCCCGCTCGACCTCCTGCACGATCTGGCCCATGTTGATCTCGGGGACGACGAAGGCCTTCGCGTGGCCAGCGAGGGCGGCGACGCGCTCGGCCGGGAAGGGCCACACGATGACCAGGCGCAGGTGCCCCACCTTGACGCCCCGGTGCCGGGCCTCTTCGACGGCCGCGGCAGCCACGCGCGAGGTGATCCCGAAGGACACGACCACGACGTCGGCCTCCTCGACGCCATCCTCGCGCACGTCGAGGAGTTTGTCGCGGTTCTGTCGGACCTTGCCGACCAGACGCTCGATGAGCTTCTTCTGGGCCGCGGGGTTCATGACGGGATAACCCCGGTCGTCGTGGGTGAGGCCCGTCACGTGGATCCGGTAGCCGTCCCCGGTCTTCGCCATGTCCGGCACGAGGTCCTCACCGGCCTCGAAGACCCGGTACTCCCCGGGCTTCTTCTTCGTCCAACGCCGCTCGACGACGTCGATCTCCGAGGCCTGCGGGATGGTCACCCGCTCCGTCATGTGGCCCACCACCTCGTCCATCATGAAGAACACCGGCACGCGGTAGGTCTCGGCCAGGTTGAAGGCCTGGATCATCAGGTCGAAGCACTCCTGGGGCGACTGGGGGGAGAGCGCGATCACCTCGTAGTCCCCATGGGAGCCCCACTTCACCTGCATCATGTCGGCCTGGGCCGGCAGGGTGGGAAGCCCCGTCGAAGGGCCACCGCGCTGCACGTCGACGATGACCAGGGGGGTCTCGGTGATCGCCGCGTATCCCACGTGCTCCATCATGAGGGAGAGGCCGGGCCCCGAGGTGACGGTCATCGCCTTGAGTCCCGCCCACACCGCTCCCTGGATCGCGATGGAGGAGGCCAACTCGTCTTCGAGCTGGATGAAGACCCCACCGACGAGGGGGATGCGGCTCGCGAAGCGCTCCACGACCTCCGTGGAGGGGGTGATGGGGTAACCGGCCACGAAACGGCAACCGGCGGCCAGCGCGCCTTCGCAGGCCGCGTGGTCTCCGTCGATGAAGTGGTCGCCGGTCAGAACGCCACGGGGGTCGGCTTTCAAGGCTTCACCTCCCCTGCGCTGTCGGGAGAGGCTTCGGCCGCCGGCGCCGCGCCGCGCCGCTTCTCGAGGTCCTTGTAGCGCACGCCGAAGATGGCGAAGTCGGGGCAGTACAGCCCGCAGAGGTCGCACCCCGTGCACTCGTCGGGGCGGGCCAGGACGGGGAAGAAATACCCCTTCGCGTTGAATTCCTTGGAGAGCTCGAGGCAGTGTGGGGGACAGAAGTCCACGCAATACGAGCAGCCCTTGCAGACCTCCCGCAAGACGAAAACAGTCCCCTTGCCCCGCTTGCCGGCGTGGCCCTCGCTCATTCCTGACTCTCCCCAGAGACGAAACCGCAAACTGTAAGGCCCTCATCGGCAGAGTCAACCCATTGACCGGAGGAGCTTTCCGTGCTCTGGCTCCCCTTCCGGCCGCGCTTCCTGGCATTCTGAAGGTTCGCCGAGGAGCTCGCCGAGGACCGCCCGCGCGGTCCCAGCGCCTCGCCGCACGGCGGCCCGGCCCACCCGAGGTGTCATCGTCCATGCTGCCCGAAGTCCTTCTTCTCCTGCTCCTCATCTCCCTGAACGGGCTCTTCGCCATGTCCGAGCTCGCGATCGTCTCCTCGCGCCGCGTGCGTCTGCAGCACATGGCGGAGGACGGCCGGCCGGGGGCCGCCCGCGCGCTCGAGCTGGCCGCCGAGCCGACGCGCTTCCTGTCGACCGTCCAGGTGGGAATCACCGGTATCGGGGTCCTGCTGGGCGCCATCGGCGAGGCGAGCCTCGCGGAGTCCTTCCAGCGTTGGCTGGAGCGCTGGCCGCTCACCGCGCCGCACGCCGAGGGGATCGCTCTCGCGCTGATGGTGGCGCTCATCACCTATGCCTCCCTGATCGTGGGCGAGCTGGTCCCGAAGCGCATCGCGATGCTGCACCCCGAGACGATCGCGGTCCGGGTCGCCCGACCGATGCACCGGCTCTCGCTGCTCTCGCGGCCCCTGGTGCGTTTGCTGAGCCTGTCCACGGAAGGGGTCCTGCGGCTTCTCGGGGTCCGGCGCCCGAGCGAGCCGTCGGTGACGGAGGAGGAGATCCAGATCCTGATGGAGCAGGGAACGCAGGAGGGGGTGTTCGAGCGGACGGAGCTGGAGCTCGTGGAGAACATCCTGCGGCTCGACATCCGACGGGTGGGGGCGGTGATGACGCCCCGCATGGACATCGTCTACGTGGACACGGCCGAGCCCTTCGCCGTCAACCGCACTCGGCTCCTGGAGGACACCTACTCGGAGGTCCCGGTGTGCGTGGGGGGGCTCGAGAACGTGGTCGGCTTCGTCACCGCCAAGGCCCTGCTCCGCAGCCTGCTGACGGGGAAAGAGCTGGACTTCGCTGCGGTCGCCGCCCCACCCCTATTCGTGCCGACGACGGTGACGCTCATCCAGCTGCTCGCGCACTTCAAGCGCAGCCAACTGCACACGGCCCTCGTGGTCGATGAGTACGGTGAGGTGGCGGGCCTGGTGTCGCTCACGGACGTCCTCGAGGCGATCGTCGGCGCGCTGCCCTCCGGAGCCGCCGAGGAGACCCCGGAGGCGGTCGAGCGCGAGGACGGCAGCTGGCTCGTCGACGGGATGATGGACCTGCACGACCTGAAGCAGCGCTTCGACCTGGATGCACTGCCCGGGGAGGACTCCCTCAAGGTCCACACCGTCGGCGGCTACGTCATGCTGAGTCTCGGCCGTGTCCCGGCCCCGGCGGAGGTGTTCGAGGCGGCGGGGCTGCGGTTCGAGGTGCTGGACATGGACGGGCGCCGGGTGGACAAGGTCCTGGTGAGGCGCATGGCGTATACTGACGGCGCGGTTGCCGAGGCGGCCGCGCCCCATGGCGGCTCGCCCGGGTCCCCCCGCAACGATAGGCTGTGAACCCCGTCAGGCCCGGAAGGGAGCAGCGGCAGCAGCGGATGCGTGTGCCGGGGTGTGGCCGGGGTGAGCCGCCTCTCCTTCGCGTCGGCCCGGAGAGATGAGTTACCAGGCACTGGCCCGCAAGTGGCGCCCGCGCGTCTTCGAGGACGTGGTCGGTCAGGCTCACGTGGTGACCGCGCTCGCGAACGCGCTCGAGAGCCAGCGCCTGCACCACGCCTTCCTGTTCAGCGGCACGCGGGGCGTCGGCAAGACGACCATCGCCCGGATCCTGGCCAAGTGCCTGAACTGCGAGCGGGGGGTGACCGCACACCCGTGCGGCGAGTGTGCGGCGTGCCGCGAGATCGACGAGGGCCGGTTCGTGGACCTCATCGAGGTGGACGCCGCGTCCAAGACCAAGGTCGAGGACACCCGTGACCTGCTCGAGAACGTCCCGTACGCCCCGACCCGGGGCCGCTACAAGGTGTACCTCATCGACGAGGTGCACATGCTCTCGGCCCACAGCTTCAACGCGCTGCTGAAGACCCTCGAGGAGCCACCGCCCCACGTCAAGTTCCTGCTCGCGACCACCGATCCCCAGCGCCTGCCTGCGACGGTCCTCTCTCGCTGCCTGCAGTTCAGCCTGAAGCGCCTCGGGGCGGGCCGGATCGCGGCTCATCTGGGGCGGGTGGCGGCTGCGGAGGGGGTGTCCGCCGAGCCTGCCGCGCTCGAGGCCCTCGGGGCCGCGGCCGACGGCAGCGTGCGCGACGGCCTCAGCCTCCTCGACCAGGCCATCGCGTTCGGCGGCGGAACCGTGCGCGAGGCTGCGGTCCGGGAGATGCTGGGGACGCTCGACCGCGGGGCGCTCCTTGCCCTGGCGGAGGCGCTGGCGGCCGGAGACCCCGGGGAGGTCCTGAGAAGGGCGGGGGACCTCGCCGAAGGCGCGCCCGACCTCGAGGAGGTCCTGGTGCGGCTGGCGGCGTTGCTGCACCAGGTGGCACTCACGCAGTTGCTCGGTGAGGCCCCGGCAGGAGGCGAGGACCCCGCTCGGGTGGCTGCCCTGGCGGGCGCGCTGGCTCCGGGCGATGTGCAGCTCTGGTATCAGTTCGCGCTGCTCGGGCGCCGGGACCTGCCCCTGGCACCGGACCCGAAGACCGCGCTCGAGATGACCGTCCTGCGGATGCTGGCCTTCCGGCCGGAGGGAGCGCCGCAGGCTGCGCCGGCGCCGCGGGAAGTTCCGGGTGCGGCACGGCCGCGGCCTGCCCCGGAGGGTCCCGCGGCCGCCGCGGCACGGACGGGAAAGGGCGCCGGGCCGGTCGCCGGGGCCCCGCAGGCCCCGCCCCCTGCCGCGAGAGGCGAGTCGAACGGCGAGGATCCCATGGACTGGCCGGCGTTGGTCGCCGCGCTGCCCCTCCAGGGCATGGCCCGGGAGCTCGCCATGAACAGCGTCCTGCTGGGGCGGGAGGAGGACCGGCTGCGCCTGCGCGTGGACGCAGCCCACGCCCAGATGCGCGGGGCGGGGCGCGAGAGTCAGCTGGAGCGGGCGCTCTCCACGCATCTCGGGAGGGCCATGCGGCTGTCCATCGAAGTCGGCCCGCTCGACGGGGCGGAGAGCCCGACGCAGCGGGCGAGGCGGGAGCTCGCCGAGCGGCGCGGGGTGGCGGCCAGGGTCCTCGACCGGGACCCCACGGTGAAGCACCTGCGCGACGCGTTCTCTGCGTCGGTGATCGAGGAATCGGTGCGGGCCGGCGGGGAGACCGACGGTGAAACGTGAGGCGCGGGCGGGCGACCGGCCGCAGCGACAGGAGCGGACGCGATGAAGGGTGGCTTGGGCAACATCATGAAGCAGGCGCAGCAACTCCAGGCCAATCTGCAGAAGGCCCAGGAGGAGCTCGCCACCATCGAGGTGACCGGCGAGTCCGGTGCGGGGCTCGTGCGGGTGGTCATGAACGGGCGCCACGACGTGCGGCGCGTGACCATCGACCCGAGCCTGCTCGGTGAGGACCGGGAGATGCTGGAGGACCTGGTGGCCGCGGCGGTGAACGACGCGGTCCGCAAGGTCGAGCGGACGACCCAGGAGCGGATGGCGGGGCTCACGAGCGGTCTCGGCCTGCCCGCGGGCATGAAGCTCCCCTTCTGAGGGCTCGAGGCCCCATGGCCGGCACCGGCAGCCGGTTGCTGGACCAGTTGATGGACGCCCTGCGCTGCCTGCCGGGCGTGGGTCCGCGGTCGGCGCAGCGCATCGCCTACCACCTCCTGCAGCGCGACCGGGCAGGGGGGAGGAGACTCGCCGGCGTCCTCGACGAGGCCATGGTCCGGATCGGCCACTGCAGCCGCTGCCGGACCTACACCGAGGGTGATCTCTGCGCGACCTGCGCGAGCTCGCACCGGGACGCGGGCCTGCTCTGCGTGGTCGAGAGCCCGGCCGACGTGGTCGCGCTGGAGCAGGCGACCGACTACCGCGGCCAGTACTTCGTCCTGCTCGGTCACCTGTCGCCCATCGATGGCGTGGGTCCCGTCGACCTGGGTCTCGACGCCCTGGATGCCCGCCTGGCGCAAGGCGGGGTGCGCGAGCTGGTCCTGGCCACCAACCCCACCGTCGAGGGCGAGGCAACCGCCCACTACATCGCGGAGTTGGCGCGCGAGCGCGGGGTGCGGGCGACGCGCATCGCTCACGGCGTGCCCGTCGGCGGGGAGCTCGAGTTCGTCGACAGCGGAACCCTCGCCCACGCCTTCCTGGGACGCCGGGAGGTCTGACCTCGGGACCGGCCCCTGCGGCCCGGGTGCGCGGGGGGAAGGCCCGAGCCCGGAGCTCGGACCGGCCTGCGGAACATCTGCTAACATGCGGACTGTGAAGGCGTTTGCCGGGGAGGCACGATGGCACGGGACGCGGGCAGCCTGATCTGGATCGACCTCGAGATGACCGGGCTCGACCCCGCGCGGGACCGGATCATCGAGGTGGCCACGGTGGTGACCGACGCTGCGCTGCGCGTCATCGGCGAGGGCCCCGTGCTGGCCGTGCACCAGCCGGAAGGCGTGCTTGCGGAGATGGACGAGTGGAACGTCCAGCAGCACGGGCGGTCGGGTCTGCTGGACCGCGTCCGGCGGAGCTCCCTGCGCGAGGCCGACGCCGAGCGCCTGACGGTCGACTTCCTCACGGCCCACGTGCCCCCCGGCCGCTCGCCCATGTGTGGCAACAGCGTGTGTCAGGACCGCCGGTTCCTCGCCCGGTGGATGCCGGCGCTCGAGCGCCACTTCCACTATCGGGCGGTGGACGTCAGCACGCTCAAGGAGCTGGCCCTGCGCTGGCGCCCGGAGCTCGCCGCCGCCCTGACGAAGCAATCGAGCCACCGGGCCGCCGACGATATCCGCGAGTCGATCCGGGAGCTCGCCTTCTACCGGGACCACTTCCTGCGCCTGAGCTGAGCGATGCGCGACGCGTTCTCCCCGGACCCGACTGCCCGCATGCCCTCGGGCCTGTACCGGGCGGCGCAGGTGCGGGGGTTCGACCGCGCGGCCATCGAGGGGCTCGGGATCCCGGGGGCCACCCTGATGGCGCGGGCCGGGGAGGCCGCCTTCCGCGCGCTGCGGGCCCGCTGGCCGGAGGCCCGCGCGGTGGCGGTCGTCTGCGGTGCGGGCAACAACGGGGGCGATGGGTACGTCGTGGCCCGGCTGGCCCGCGAGGCCGGCCTGGTGGCCCGCGCGGTGGCGGTCTCGGACCCCGCCAGGCTCCGGGGGGATGCCGCCGGGGCGGCTGAGGGGGCCCGCGCGGCCGGGGTCCCGCTGGAGCCCTTTCGGGCCGATGCGCTGCGCGGCGCCGACGTCCTGGTCGACGCCCTCCTGGGAACGGGGCTCGACCGTCCCCTGGAGGGGGAGTGGGCGGTCGCCGTGCAGGCGATCCGGTCGGCGGGCCGGCCGACGCTGGCCCTGGACATCCCCTCGGGGCTCCACGCGGACACGGGGCAAGTGCTCGGCGCGGCGGTGCGTGCCTCGGTCACGGTCACGTTCCTCGCGCTCAAGCCCGGGCTCTTCACCGGTGCGGGTCCGGCCTACTGCGGGCGGGTGGTGTTCCACGACCTCGGGGTTCCTCGCTCGGTGCTGGAAGGAGAGGAGCCCGCGGCCCTGCGCCTCGACGGCGAGGCCCTGAGGCGGGTCTGGCTGGCGCCCCGGCGCCGCGATGCCCACAAGGGCCGTTTCGGCCACGTCCTCGTCGTCGGCGGCGATCACGGTTACGGTGGGGCCGCACGGTTGGCGGGCGAGGCGGCGGCGCGCTGCGGGGCCGGTCTCGTGACGGTCGCCACGCGCCCGGAGCACGTGGGGGCGATGATCGCCGCACGGCCCGAGTTGATGGCCCGAGGGGTCGAGCGGGCCTCGGACCTGGCACCGCTGCTCGCACGGGCGACGGTCGTGGCCCTGGGGCCGGGTCTCGGCCAGGGCAGCTGGGGCCGGGAGTTGGCAGCCGCCGCACTGGGGTGTGGACTGCCTCAGGTGGTCGACGCCGACGCCCTCTCCATGGCGCCGCAGGGCACGACCCTTGCCTCCCCCCGCGTTCTGACGCCGCATCCGGGCGAGGCCGCCCGGATGCTCGGCATCTCGACCGCGCAGGTGCAGGACGACCGGCTCGTGGCGGCGGCGAGCCTGCGGGAGCGCTTCGGCGCGGTCGTGGTACTGAAGGGCAACGGGACCGTCGTCGACGACGGGCAGGGTCCGCCGGCGATCTGCACGCAGGGAAACCCCGGCATGGCGACCGGGGGCATGGGAGACCTCCTGACCGGTGTCGTGGCCGGGCTCCTGGCACAGGGTGTCCCAGCGGGGGCAGCCGCGCGCCTCGGGGCGTGGCTGCACGCCGAGGCCGCGGACGCCGCGGCGCGCGGGGGTGAGCGCGGTCTTCTCCCGAGCGACCTCTTCGGCCATCTGACGAGTCTCGTGAATCCGCACCGCCCGGGGTCCGACGGTGGGCCCTGAAGAGGTCTCCCGCCCACCGGGACTGGCCGAAGCGGTCGCGCGAAGGGCCGTGGGTGCGCGGGTCGAGCACGCTCCCGACGAGCAGGCGATGACGGCGCTCGGGGAACGGCTGGGGCGGGCCTGTTCGGGCGGGGCGATCGTCTACCTGACCGGCGACCTCGGGACCGGCAAGACCACCCTGGTGCGAGGGGTGTTGCGGGGGCTCGGGCACCGGGGGCCGGTGCGCAGCCCCACCTTCACGCTGGTGGAGCCCTACGCGGTCGGCCCCCTCCCCGTGTACCACCTGGACCTCTACCGGCTCGGTGACCCGGAGGAACTGGAATACCTCGGGCTGCGCGACTACCTGGAGCCGGGGGTGCTCTGGCTGGTGGAGTGGCCCGAGCGCGGGGCGGGGCACCTTCCCCGTCCGGACGTGTGGGTCAGCATCGAGTACCGCGGCACGGGGCGCCGCCTGGAGCTGACGGCAGAGACCGACCACGGCCGGCGGGTCCTTGATCAAATGTAGATACGGGCTTAGATTTAACAGGCATCCTTCTAATAATTGAGCGGAAAGTTTCGGGGATGGCTCTGCAGGAACGGATTCGGCGGCTGGGCTGGGCGGTGGGACTCCTGGTCCTCGCGGCGGCCGCAGGGGTCGCTCGGGGCGCCCCGGCGGACGTGCGGGTGGCCGCGGTCCGCGCCCAGGAGCTGGCCGAGCGGGTCCGGGTCACCGTGGATCTGTCGGGGCCGGCGGAGCACCAGGTCTTCAGCCTGAGCTCTCCGGACCGGGTGGTGGTGGACCTGCGCAACGCCCGCCCCTCGCGACGCCTGGACTCCCCGCCGGAGGGCCGCATCCTCTCCGGCATCCGTTCCTCCGAGCGGGGCAACGGAGACCTGCGTCTGGTGCTCGACCTCAAGGAGCCGGCGCGGGCCCGCACCTTCCTGCTGCGCCCCGAGGGGGCGGCCGGTCATCGCCTTGCCGTGGAGCTCGAGCCCCTGCGGGGCCCCGCCCGGGCTTCCTCTCCCCCTGCCCGGGCCGCCGAGCCGCCGCCGCGCGACGTGGTGGTCGCCATCGACGCGGGGCACGGTGGTGTGGACCCCGGTGCCATCGGACCGACGGGCGTCCAGGAGAAACGGGTCGTCCTCGGGATCGCCCGGGAGCTGCAGCAACTGGTGCGCCAGGAACGCGGGATGCGGGCGGTCATGACGCGGGCCCGGGACGTGTTTCTGCCCCTGCGGACCCGGGTGGCAACGGCCCGCAAGCACAAGGCCGACCTGCTCGTGTCGATCCACGCCGATGCCTACGAAGACCGCAAGGTGAGCGGGTCCTCGGTCTACGCCCTGTCCCCGCGCGGGGCGACCAACGAGGCGGCGCGATGGCTCGCGGAGCGCGAGAATGCCGCAGACCTGGTCGGTGGGGTGAAGCTCGACGACAAGGACGACCTGCTGGCGTCGGTGCTGCTCGACCTGTCCCAGACCGGCACCATCGAGGCGAGCCTGAACGTCGGCGACCGGATCCTCAGGGAGCTCCGCGGGGTCGGAGAGCTGCACCGCAATTCGGTCCTGCAGGCGGGCTTCATGGTCCTGAAGTCGCCGGACGTCCCCTCGATCCTGGTGGAGACCGCCTTCATCTCGAACCCCGACGACGAGCGGCGCCTGACCGATGCCCGTTACCAGAAGTCCGTCGCCCGCGCGATCCTCGCGGGGATGCGGCGTTACTTCGACGAGTATGCGCCCCCGGGCACCTTGCTCGCGGCGCGTCGGCACGTGATCGGGCAGGGCGACAGCCTGGCCGCCGTGGCCGCGCGCTATCAGGTGACGCCGGATGCCCTGCGTGCCGCGAACGGACTGCTCAGCGAGTCCCTGCCGGTGGGAAAGGTGCTCAGGATCCCGGCCGACCGCGGCTCCTGATCAGAGCAGTTCCCTCGCCGCCCTCAGGATCCGTTGTCGTCCGAGGAGCAAGCCGAGGCGCGACCCTCCGCACTGCCTCCAGAGGACCGCGGCCCGCACCCCGGCAAGCAGCAGTGCACGGATCCGGCTCGCATTCTCCGGGCGCGCGAGAAGGGTCGGTTCCCCGTGGACCATGATCCTCGGGCCGAGCGTGGCGACCGTCGCCAGGTAGATCTGGGCCAGCCGCTCGACCGTCTCGGCCGCTCCCGGGGCGGGGGTGCCGGGACCGGCGAGCAGGGTCTCCAGTCCTTCTCGAATCCGCTGCAGCAGGTCCTGGCGGCGGGACAGCTTGCGTTCCAGGTGCAGGATCCCGATGACGTAGCGGGTGACCTCCAGGTTGCGGGCGCCAGTACCCGGGGACAACTGCTGGAGCATCGTCGTGAGCCCCTCGGCGATTCCCGCCGCACTGCCGAAGACGGCTTCCACGGATTCGGCGTCGAGCTGCAGGACGCTCGCGAGGCTTGCCTCGAGGGCGCCCGTGGGTGCGTCCCCGTGACGCGCGACGCGGGTCACCAGACGGGCGGCCTGGAAGACGCCGGCGAGGGCGGCTGCGCGCTCCCGGTCGGTGTGGGCGCGCGCGGGGCTCACGGGGACCCCCCGGCCCCGGCGCCGGGGTCGGCCTGCTCGATGACTCCGCCGCCGAGACACTCGTCGCCGTCGTAGAAGACGACGGACTGGCCAGGTGTAGCGGCCCACTGGGGGCGGGCGAATTCCACTCGGCAGCGGTCTCCGGGAAGGGGAGTCGCGCGGCAAGGCTGCTCCGCCTGCCGGTACCGGATGCGTGCGGTGCACTCGAGGTGAGCCGCCGGTGCGCTCCCTGCCACCCAGTGAAGCTCCCGCAGGGTGAGGAGCGAGCTCAGCAGGGCCGGGTGATCGTGGTCCTGGGCGACCACGAGGACGTTGCGGTCCAGGTCTTTGGCGAGCACGAACCAGGGTGCCGCCCGGGCGCCCTGGCGGCCACCGATGCCCAACCCGCGCCGCTGCCCGAGGGTGTAGAAGGCGAGCCCCTCGTGGTGCCCGACGACTTCTCCCGCCACGTTGTGGATCTCACCGGGGCTGCGCGGGAGGAACCGCGCCAGGAAGGGCCGGAAGCGGCGCTCGCCGATGAAGCAGATCCCGGTGCTGCCCTTGCGCGCGTGGTTGGGCAGCCCAGCCTCGGCCGCGAGCCGGCGCACCTCGGGCTTGGTCAGGTGCCCCACGGGGAACTCGACCCGTGCCAGCGCGTCCTGCCCGAGGGTGTAGAGGAAGTACGTCTGGTCCTTCTCCCGGTCTGCGCCCCGCAGCAGGCGAAAGCGCCCCCCCACGCGCGCGACCCGGGCGTAGTGGCCGGTCGCGATGCGGTCGGCACCGCGGCCCAGGGAGTGCTCGAGGAAGGCGTGGAATTTGATCTCCTGGTTGCAGAGCACGTCCGGATTCGGCGTCAGGCCGGCCTGGTGGTCCGCGAGGAAGCGCTCGAACACCCGGTCCCAGTAGGCGCTCGAGAAATTGACGGCGTCGAGCGGCACACCGAGACGCTCGGACACGGCCCGCGCGTCCGCCAGGTCCTCGGCCGCGGCGCAGTACCCGTCGCGGTCGTCCGCCTCCCAGTTCTTCATGAACACGGCAGAGACCCGGGCGCCCCGGCGCTGGAGGAGGAGGGCGGAGACGGCGGAGTCGACCCCGCCGGACAGGCCGACGGTGACCGCAGGCTCGGTGGGTCGGGGGGAGGGGCTCATTGGTGGGGAGGACCTGCCGCGGCGCCGACCCGTTCCACCACGGGGTCTGTCCAGGGGCCCTTCACCGTGTACTCGACCTGGGCCACGCGGTCAATCTGGTCTTTGAAGACCTGTCCCGCGACGAGGCCGGCGACGGCGCCAATCGGTCCTCCGGCCAGCACCCCGGCGATGGGGAGGGTGGTGGAGAGCCGGGGCAGGACCGTCACACGCTGGTCGTAGTCCTCGGCGGCGAGCCCCACCCGACCGCGGATGTCGATGCGCGCGGCGTTCCCCTCGACCACCAGGTCCTCGGTGTGGGCGTTGCCTCCCTCGAGCCGGAACGTCCCGTCGATGCTGCGGTAGCGGAAGCCCTTTCCGAAGAGGTCACGAAAGTCGAGCGTCAACCGGCGGGGGAGCGCCTGGACGCTCAGCAGGCCGAAGACCCGTCCGGCCCCAGGGCTGACGTCCATGAGGGCGCCGTCGCGAACCTTCAGGGTCACCTCCCCCCGGACGGCCGAGAGCGCGAAGGCCGCGGGACTCCCCGGCCAACGGGCCTGCACCTGCAGGCGCGTCCGGCCACCCTCGATCCCGGACTCGTCGTAGCCGAGCGTGCGCAGGAAACGGCCGAGGTCGGGACTCTTGAGACTCGCGTCCAGGCGCGAGCCCTGCCGGTTGCCTGCGCCGGTCCAGTCCCCCGTGGCCTCGGCAACGAGCTCCGGTCCCTCCAGCCGCAGCGTACGCAGGGCGATGCCCCCGGGGGTGGGCCCGGTGGTGAGCACCAGGGATCCGAGGGCTCGCGCGTCGACATGGAGGTCTTTGCAGCTGGCGTCGATGGCGGGGAGGCCCTGGGGGTCCGGGAGCTGCACCGGTGTACCCTTGACGCTCGAGGTCTGGAGGGCCAGGCGCTCGAAGGAAGCTGCGATGGGCGCGTCGTCCCCCCCTGGCGGGACCGTCACGGTGCCGGCGGCTCCCTTGCCCTCCAGGCTGACCTGCAGACCCCCCCGGGGCTGCGCCTGGACGCCGAGCCGCGTCTTCTCCACCTCGAATTCGCCGAGTACCAGCCGCCCCACGTTCAGGTCGATGCGCTCGAGGGCGAGGCCGTCGACGGCACTGCGGGTGCCTTTGCGCTGTACCCTGGGCGTCTCGAAGGCCTCGGCCAACTCGAGCCAGGGCGCGACCGCCAGCTCGGGGAGGCTTCCGGAGACCCGCAGACCGGGGGCGGCGGGGTCCGCGGGTGTGCCGGCGCCGGGGCCCACGCGGACGTCGACGCCCTGGACGGCGGGCTGCGCTGCCGACGGGCCGAAGGCGAGGCCAGCGCTCAGCTGGTCGCCGAGCCGTACCCGCACGGTCTGGATCGTCGTCGGGCCGAGGGTCGACTCGACGCGCAGGGCGCGGCGTTCCTGAGCACCCTTCTTCAACGGTGCCGGAAGCGACACCTCGAGTCCGCGGAGGTCGCTCTCGACCACGAGGCGCACCGCACCGGGTCCGCTGCCGGCCGCCGCGGCGACATCGGCTGTGGCCTCCCACTTGGCCGTGCCCCGCAACCGGGGGCGGACGACGGGCCAGAGGCCTTCGGCGGTGGCCTGCGCCGAGAGGCTCCGGGCGAGCTGCTCCACGCTGACCGAGCCGGCCACGCGCAGGCGCGTCGTGGGCTGGCCGTTGGACGCCCCCGGCTCCACGGAGAGGGTCACCGGGACCTCTCCCATCTGGGCGCGCAGCCCCCGTGCGGCGAACTGTTCCCGGTCGAACGTGAGGTCTCCGGACGCACCGGTGAAAATCGCGCGGCGCAGCACGGCCCGGTTGCCCCGGAACGTGACGGTGCCTGCGAACCGGGTGTCCTGGGGGTCGTCGTGGGCGAGGGGTACGTCGAGCGTCAGCTTCAGTCCCAGGGTCCCGTCGACCGTCACGTCCCCGAAGCGGTTCTTGGCCGCGGGGTCCAGGGGGCTCTCGCGGATGAAGCGCGACGCGTCGGCCCCGCTCGGCTCCCCCCGCGCCTCCACGTGCAGCCAGGGGAACTCGCTCGAGAGGTCGTCGATCTCGCCCCAGGCCGAAGTCACCGGCGCGTCGTATACCCTGGCCCGGGCCAGATCGATCCGGACCCGCGGTCCGTCGAAGCCGACCAGGCCATGGCACTGGGTGAGCACCGGCCA
Source organism: Gammaproteobacteria bacterium (assembly GCA_017999615.1). Lineage (NCBI taxonomy): Bacteria > Pseudomonadati > Pseudomonadota > Gammaproteobacteria > Gammaproteobacteria bacterium. The sequence continues at coordinate 557,809 of JAGNLM010000001.1, forward strand.
GCGTGGCTCGTAGCGCAGCGCGACGTCATCGACGTCCACCCTCACCTCGAACCGCCCCTCGCCCTTGCCGTAGGGGAACCGGGAAAGCGGTCCGTGGAGGAGAAGGTCCACCCGGCGCGCGTCCCCCTGCTCGAAGGCATGGGAGAGCCACTGGACGGTCCGGGCCTTCATCACCCGGTCCGGTAGATAGGCCGCAAGTCTCGGGAGCGGCAGTCCGTCGGACGAAGCGACGAGACTCAGGTACGCCCGACCGGCCTCGGCCCCCGCACCCCGGGCGGAGCCGGCCAGCGCGAGCCGGAAGTCCGCGGTGCTCAGGGTGAGGCCCGGGGTGCTCACGCGCCACCCGGGCGCTCCGGCCACGTCCCACTCCACCGGCCCCGCGACGCTCTCGAGGACCACGGGCTCGGTGTACCCCGCAGGCCATTCGAGGACCACCGGTCCGGCTGTGAGCTGCACCTCTCCGCGTGCGTCCCAGAGGCGTGCGAGCCCCGCGAGCCCGCGCACGCCCGGCAGGCGGTCGCTCGGCTGCAGGCTGGCGCCTTCGAACTGCCACGCGGCGCTCCAGGCGACCCCGCCCGGGCGTGCGGGGTCGCGACGGACCCACAGGTCGCGCAGCCCCGCGCGCGGCGAGGCCGACAGCAGCCACTGGAGGCCCCTCGCGACGCCCGGGCCGGGGGCATCCTCACCCGGCGGTGCTCCGGCGGAAAGGTGCGCTGCGGGCACCGACCCGACCGCGGGAATGTCCGGGCGCGCCGCGCGGATCGCGGCCGACGGTGCGTGCACCAGGACCTGCCACTCCGGCCATCGTCCGGCGACACGGGCCTCGATGGCGCCTCCCGTCAGGGTGAGGCGATCGGTCTGCAGGGAATAGTCCGCGAGCGCCGCGTGCCAACCGTCTTCCACGCGCTCCAACCGCACACGCCCACGGGCCTCCTGGAGATAGAGGGATTGTCCGGCCCACTCCAGCGCGGTGCTGTGCACGGCGAACGAGCCCGACGCGCCCTGGGGACGCGCGTCTCTCCACTGCGTCCAGAGCTCGAGCTGGGCGGACCCGCCGTGGGTGGTCAGGGGCGCGAGGGACCTCCCGACCCAACGGGCGAGATAGAGACCCTGTGCCTCCACGTAGGAGTGACCCTGCCACTGGCTCCCCAGGAGATCCCCGTCGGCGTCCAGTGCCAGACGGGCGCGGCCGCTGGGGAGATCGGCGCTCGCCCGGATGCTGTGGTGGTCGCCGTCGTTCTGGACCCTGAGCTGGACACCGGTCAGGAGCACCGGCGCGAGACCGCGGCCCTCGTCCACCCAGGTGACCTCGCTGTCGCGGAGCTCCACCACGGCCTCGGACCGGAGGAGGATGGCGGCAAGCCCTGCGTCTTCACCCCCGCCTCCGAGGCCGCGAAGGACCAGCGCGCCGTCCGCGTCGCGCACGATGGTGAGACCGAGCCCGTCGACCGCGGCGGAGCCGAGCCGGGGGGCCCACTCGCGCAGACTGCGGAGCAGGTCGAGCCGCAGCCCCACCCGCGCGAGTCCCAGGGCCTTCTCGCCCGAGGCGCCGAATACCGTGAGCCCGTCGAGACAGAGCTCCGGGTTCCAGCCAGACCAGCCGAACCGTATCCGGTCCACGGTGAGGCGATGGCCGACCTGCTTGCTTGCCCAGGCCTCGAGCCGGGCGTGCTGGGCCGGCAACATGCCCACCAGCCCGCGGACCGCCCCCAGGCCAACGGCGAACAGCACGATGCCGACCGCAACATAGGGCGCCGCGGCTCGGGACGCCGCGAGAGCCCACCTTGCGGCCAGGCGGGGATGGTGCAGCAGGCGCCGGAGGTTCATGGGCGGGGGCTCGCGCCGGCGAGGGGGAGGCTCACATCAGGACGACGTCGTACTGCTCCTGGGAGTAGAGCGGCTCGACCTGGATCTCGATGGGCTTGCGGATCAGGGACTCGAGCTCGGCGACCGTGGACGACTCCTCCTCGAGCAGGCGGTCGGAGACCTCCCGCGACACCAGGACCAGCAGCTTTTCCGCCTCGAACTGCCGTGCCTGACGGATGATCTCGCGGAAGATCTCGTAGGAGACGGTCTCCGCGGTCTTCACCGACGCGCGGCCTCCGCACAAGGGGCAGGGCTCGCAGAGCAGGTGCTGCAGGCTCTCCCGGGTCCGTTTGCGGGTCATCTGCACCAGGCCGAGCGGGGAGACCTCGCTCACGTGGGTGCGGGTGTGGTCGCGCTCGAGGCTCTTCTCCAGCGCCCGGAGCACCTGCCGCTTGTGCTCCTCGCTGCACATGTCGATGAAGTCGATGATGATGATGCCGCCCAGGTTGCGCAGGCGCAGCTGGCGTGCGATCGCCTGGGCGGCCTCCAGGTTCGTGCGGAAGATCGTCTCCTCCAGATTGCGGTGGCCGACGAAGGCGCCTGTGTTGACGTCGATGGTCGTCATCGCCTCGGTCTGGTCGATCACCACGTGACCTCCCGACTTGAGCGGCACCTTGCGCTCGAGGGCCCGCTGGATCTCGTCCTCCACGCCGTAGATGTCGAAGATCGGGCGATCGCCCGCGTAGGGCTCGATGCGTGCCAGCATGTCCGGCATGAACTGGCCGGCGAACGCCACCAGGCGGTCGTACGCCTCCTGGGAGTCGATGCGCACACGCTCCACCTCCTTGGCGGCGATCTCCCTCAGCGCCCGCATGAGGAGTGGGATGTCCTCGTGCACGATGCCGGGTGCGGCGACCCTCTCGGCCCGGTGCTGCAGCGAGCGCCACAGCTTCTGCACGAACTCCATGTCGGCAAGCAGGGTCTCGGCGGGCAGTCCCTCGGCCGCGGTGCGGATGATGTACCCGCCCGGACCGGGCGACTCGGCACTCCCGTGCTCGGCGCCCGCCAGGGCCGTGCGGGCGATCTCGCGCAGTCGGCTGCGCTCGGCGTCGTCTTCGATCCTCTGCGAGACCCCCACGGTCGGTGTGTCCGGCATGTACACGACGTAACGGGAGGGCAGGGAGATCTGCGTCGTGAGGCGCGCGCCCTTCGTGCCGAGGGGGTCCTTGATCACCTGGACCAGCAGTTCCTGGCCCTCCTGCACGAGCATCGTGATGTCCTCCACGACCGGGACCTCGCCCTCGATCAGCGTCGTGGAGGACTCCGCTGGCTCGGTACGGTCCGGGCACTCCAGGCGGCGGTCCTCCGCGCCCGGCTCGGTGTGGGGGATGACGGGGCGCTGGCCGCCGATGTCCGATGCGTGCAGGAAGGCGGCCCGCTCCAGGCCGATGTCGACGAATGCGGCCTGCATGCCGGGCAGCACCCGGGACGCCCGGCCGCGATAGACGTTCCCGACCAGGCCGCGGCAGCTCGCGCGGTCGATGAAGACCTCCTGCAGCACCCCGTTCTCGACGAGGGCTACCCGGGTCTCGCGGGGTGTGACGTTGATGAGAAGCTCGGTGCTCATGGTCTCGGGACGGTACTCGGCGCAAGTGGGTCACGCAAGACCGGCGCGGGTTGCGGCAGCGGTGGGACCTCCGGAACCGGGTGCGCAGGGGAGGGCGGGGGGACCGGGGGAGCGGACCGCTGGGACGTGTGGGACAATCGGCCCCATGGGGGAGGCCACGAAAAGAGAGGTGGGTGCAACCACGTCCCCGGGTGGTGCCGTGCCGGCCCCGGTGCCGCCCGATCTTCTCGAGCGCCGTGCGCCGGAACAGGCCCGGCTCATCGACCGCGCCTGGACCGAGGGCTGCGGCACCCTGCCGGCAGCCGTTCGCGAGGAGGGTCTCGGGGCGGCCCGCGTGCTTCTCGGCCTGAACCTGGACCACGAGAGCATCGCCGCGGTCCTGCTCCACCCTGCGGTCACGGGCGGCACCCTGGACCTCGAGGCGGTGCGCGAGCGCTTCGGAGAGTCGGTCGGTCGACTCGTCGAGGGTGCGAGCCGCATGGACGCCATTCGGGAATACCGGGCGCGGGCGCCGGAGGCGGAGCGCGGCGCGGAGCTCGCCCGCCTCGAGGGCCTGCGCAAGCTTCTCCTCGCCATGGCCGAGGACCTGCGCGCCATCCTCATCCGCCTGGCCGAGCAGGTGGTGCTGTTGCGAAGCGTTCGCGAGGCACCCGAGGAGGAACGTCAGGCGGTCGCGCGCGAGACGCTCGACATCTATGCCCCGCTCGCCAACCGCCTCGGCATCTGGCAGCTCAAATGGGAGCTGGAGGACCTTTCGTTCCGGCACCTGGAGCCGGCGCGCTACCAGGAGATCGCCCGGCGCCTGGACGAGCGCCGGGTGGACCGCGAGCGGTACATCGGCGCGGTCGTGGACCGGCTGCGCGAGGCGCTGAGCGCGGAGGGGATCGGGGCCGAGGTGAGCGGCCGGCCCAAACACATCTTCAGCATCTGGCGCAAGATGCAGGCGAAGGGGCTCGATTTCGATCAGCTCTTCGACGTGCGCGCGGTGCGCGTCCTGGTGGACAGCGTGAAGGACTGCTACGCGGCCCTCGGCATCGTGCACGGACTCTGGCAGTACATCCCGAAGGAATTCGACGATTACATCGCGAACCCCAAGGGCAACCACTACCAGTCGCTGCACACGGCGGTCGTGGGACCCGGGGGGCGGGCGCTCGAGGTCCAGATCCGCACCCACGCGATGCACCGCCACGCGGAGCTCGGGGTCGCGGCGCACTGGCAATACAAGGAAGGCACGCGGGCGGACGCGGCCTTCGCGGACAAGGTGGCCTGGGTCCGCCAGCTCCTGGAGCCGGGCGGCGAGGGGGCCGGGTCGGCAGACTTCCTGGAGCGCTTCCGCACGGAGGTCTTCCACGACCGGGTGTATGCGCTGACCCCAAAGGGTCAGGTCATCGACCTTCCGCGCGGGGCGACGCCGCTGGACTTTGCCTACGCCGTGCACACCGACGTCGGCCACCGGTGCCGCGGGGCCAAGGTGGGCGGGTCGATCGTGCCGCTCACCTACGAGTTGCGGAACGGCGATCAGGTGGAGGTCCTGACGACCCGCCAGGGCGCCCCGAGCCGGGACTGGCTGAATCAGAGCCTCGGCTTCCTGAAGACCTCGCGGGCGCGCGCCAAGGTCCGGCAGTGGTTCAAGCAGCAGGACTACGACAAGTGTGTGGCAGCCGGCCGGGACCAACTCGAACGCGAGCTGAGGCGCCTCGGGGTCAGCGAGGTCGGCCTGGAGAAGCTTGCCCAGCGCCTGAAGCTCGGCAAGACGGAAGACCTCTGCGCTGCCGTGGGGCGGGGCGAGGTCGGGCCCGCCCAGCTCGCGGGTGCCCTCCAGGAGGAGGTTCTGCCGCGCGTCAGCCCGCTCGAGCGCCCCTTGAAGCCCGCGCGGGCGACGGGCGGTGGGGACGTGACCATCGAAGGGGTGGGAAACCTGATGACCCACCTCGCCCGGTGCTGCAAGCCGGTGCCTCCGGACCCCATCACGGGCTACATCACCCACGGCCGCGGCGTCAGCATCCATCGACAGGACTGTTCCAACGCGCTGCGGCTCGCGGCGGCGGACCCGAGCCGGGTGATCGACGTGAGTTGGAGCACCGGCTCGGTGAGCACCTATCCCGTCGACGTCCAGATCGAGGCCTACGACCGTCAGGGCCTGCTGCGGGACGTCTCCCAGGTGCTGGCCAACGAGAAGCTCAACGTGACCAGCGTGAACGTCTTCACGGACCGGGACACGTCCGTGGCCCACATGCGGCTCACGGTCGAGGTCCCCGACGCCGGGCGGCTGGCCCAGTTGCTCGCCCGGCTGAACCAGCTGCACAACGTGGTGGACGCGCGCCGCCGAAGCTGACGGGGCCGGGGCGGGCCGATCCGTGCGGTGCCCGGTTTCCCCAGGGATCCCCGGAACGACCCCTCCGACGGGAGGTGCGGACCTCTCCCCGACGGGGGAGAGTCCCCCGTTCTTGATCCCCGTCATAGGACTGGGAGGTGGTGGTCCAAATGATAAGCTTAGCGTTATGTGCCCATTAGGCTGATTTGGGGTCTCCTGCCTCTGCGTGCGAGAGGGGGGGCACCCGACACTGCGGGAGACGAGCATGGCCGAACCACGTACCCTGACCCTGGACGGCAACGAGGCGGCGGCGGCGATCGCGCACCTGACCAGCGAAGTCATCGCGATCTACCCCATCACCCCGTCCTCGCCCATGGGCGAGCTCGCCGAGCAGTGGACCGAAGAGGGCCGCGAGAATCTCTGGGGCGTGGTGCCCCAGGTGGTGGAGATGCAGAGCGAGGGGGGGGCGGCCGGCGCGGTCCACGGCGCACTCCAGGCAGGGACCCTGAGCACGACCTTCACGGCGTCCCAGGGCCTGCTCCTGATGATCCCCAACATGTACAAGATCGCCGGGGAGCTGACCCCCATGGTGATGCACGTGGCCGCGCGCACGGTGGCGGCCCACGCCCTGTCGATCTTCGCCGACCACAGCGACGTGATGGCGGTGCGGCAGACCGGCTACGCCATGCTCGCCTCGAACTCGGTGCAGGAGGTCATGGACCTCGCGACCGTCGCTTCGGCCGCCACGCTCGAAGGCCGGGTGCCGGTGGTGCATTTCTTCGACGGCTTCCGCACCTCGCACGAGGTGAGCAAGGTCCAAGCGGTGGAGCGCGAGACCGTGCGGGCGATGATCGACGACCAGTGGGTCGCCGCCCATCGGGCGCGGGCGCTCTCTCCGGACCGCCCGGTGATCCGCGGCACGGCCCAGAACCCGGACGTCTTCTTCCAGGGTCGGGAGGGCGTCAATCCCTTCTACGACGCCTTTCCCGGGGTCGTCCAGGGCGCCATGGACCGCTTTGCCGCGCTCACGGGGCGCCAGTACCGCCTGTTCGACTATGTCGGGGCGCCCGACGCGGAGCGGGTCCTGGTCGCCATGGGCTCGGGCGCGGAGACCTGCCAGGAGGCCGTGGAATTCCTCGTGCGCCGGGGGGAGCGGGTGGGCCTCGTGAAGGTGCGCCTGTACCGTCCGTTCGTGGGCGAGAAGCTGGTCGAGGCCTTGCCGCGCACGGTGCGCCGGATTGCCGTCCTGGACCGGACCAAGGAGCCGGGTGCGGACGGGGAGCCCCTCTACAAGGACGTGGTGACGGCGATCGCCCAGCACCTCAGCAACGGTGGCACCTGGCTGCCGGCGATGCCGCGGGTGCTGGGGGGGCGCTACGGCCTTTCCTCCAAGGAGCTCACCCCCGGCATGGTCAAGGCCGTGCTCGACGAACTCTCGAAGGCCAAGCCGAAGAACGGCTTCACGGTGGGTATCTACGACGACGTCTCCCACACCAGCCTCGCCTGGGACCCGGATTTCGCGACCGACGCCCACGCAGGGCAGGTGCAGGCGCTGTTCTATGGCCTGGGCAGCGACGGCACGGTGAGCGCCAACAAGAACACCATCAAGATCATCGGCGAGGAGACCGACCTCAACGCCCAGGGCTACTTCGTCTACGACTCGAAGAAATCCGGTGCGATCACGGTCTCGCACCTGCGGTTCGGGCCCAAGCCGACGGTGTCGCCCTATCTGATCGGGGACGGTGAGGCGAGCTTCATCGCTTGCCATCAGCCCATCTTCCTCGAGCGCTACGACATGCTGGAGAAGGCGCGGGCGGGTGCGGTGTTCCTGCTGAACTCCCCGGTCCCCGCGGACCGCGTCTGGGAGAGCCTGCCGCGCAAGATGCAGCGCCAGTTCATCGACAAGAAGCTGCGCTTCTACGTCATCGACGCCTACCGGGTGGCCGGCGACACCGGCATGGGACGCAGGATCAACACGATCATGCAGACCTGCTTCTTCGCCATCTCCGACGTGCTGCCGCGCGAGGAGGCCATCGCCCGGATCAAGTACGCCGTGGAGAAGACCTACGGCAAAAAGGGTCCGGAGGTCGTGGCGAAGAACTTCCAGGCGATCGACACGACGCTCGCCAATCTCTTCGAGATCCCGGTTCCCGCCGAGGTCAGCAGTTCCTGGGACCGGCCACCGCCGGTCTCGGCGGCGGCCCCCGTCTTCGTGCGCGAGGTGATCGGCGAGATGATCGCCGGGCGCGGTGACCAGCTTCCGGTGAGCGTCTTCCCGACCGACGGCACCTGGCCGATCGGCTCGGCGAAGTGGGAGAAGCGCAATCTCGCGCTCGAGATCCCCGTGTGGGACGAGCAGCTCTGCACCCAGTGCGGCAAGTGCCCGCTCGTCTGCCCCCACGCCGCGATCCGCAGCAAGGTGATCACACCGGAGGCGCTGGCCCATGCGCCGGACACCTTCAAGCACGTCGCGGTGAAGGGCAAGGACTTCCCCGCAGGTCTGCACATCGCCTACCAGGTGTCCCCGGAGGACTGCACGGGCTGTCGGCTGTGCGTGGACATCTGCCCCATCCGGAACAAGGCGAGCCCCGAGCACAAGGCGCTCAACATGCGTCCCCAGCCGCCCCTGCGCGACCAGGAGCGTGTGAACTGGGAGTTCTTCTCGTCGCTGCCCGAGCTGGATCGCCGCGAGATCAAGTGGACCACCATCAAGGGCTGCATGTTGAGCGAGCCGCTCTTCGAGTTCTCGGGCGCGTGCGTCGGCTGCGGGGAGACCCCCTACGTCAAGCTCGCGAGCCAGCTGTTCGGAGACCGGATGCTGGTGGCCAACGCGACGGGTTGCTCCTCCATCTATGGCGGCAACCTCCCTACGACGCCGTGGACCGCGAACGCCCAGGGACGTGGACCCGCGTGGGCGAACTCGCTCTTCGAGGACAACGCGGAGTTCGGCCTCGGCTTCCGCCTGGCGGTGGACCAACTGGGCGCCTACGCGGGGTCGCTGCTTCGCCGTTTGGGCGACGCCATCGGCGCCGAGCAGGTTCGCGCCATCCTCGAGGCCGACCAGAGCGACGAGGCGGGGATCTACGACCAGCGCGAGCGGGTCGCCGACCTGCGGCGCCGCCTTGCGGCGCTGGACTCGCCTTGGGCGCGCGAGCTGGAGCGGGTCGCGGAATATCTGGTGCGGCGCAGCGTCTGGATCATGGGTGGCGACGGCTGGGCCTACGACATCGGGTTCGGTGGCGTGGACCACGTGCTCGCCTCCGACAAGGACGTGAACCTGCTGGTCCTCGACACCGAGGTGTACTCGAACACCGGCGGGCAGATGTCCAAGGCCACCCCCCGGGGGGCCATCGCGAAGTTCGCCGCGGGCGGCAAGGCGACGGGAAAGAAGGACCTGGCCATGATGGCCATGACCTACGGGCACGCGTACGTCGCCCAGGTCGCTCTCGGGGCGAAGGACGTCCAGACGGTGCGTGCGTTCCTGGAGGCCGAGTCCTATCGGGGTCCCTCGCTCATCCTGGCCTACAGCCCGTGCATCGCCCAGGGGGTCGACCTGGAGCACGCGCTGCAGCAGGAGGAGCTCGCGGTACGCAGTGGGCACTGGCCGCTCTTCCGTTACGACCCGCGGCGGATCGCCGAGGGCAAGAGCCCTCTGCAGCTCGACTCGAAGCGTCCGGACATCCCCTACTCGGAGTTCACCCGTGCCGAGACGCGCTTCAGCGCGCTCTGGCGCAGGCACCCGGAGGCCGCCGAGCACTTCGCGAAGGCCGCGCAGGAGGAGGTGAACGAGCGCTTCCACCACTACGAGCAGCTGGCCGGGCTCTCCGTGGAGGACGCTGCCGCGCACCAGGCGCTGCACCCTTCAGGCGGCGGGCACTGACGCCCTCCTGCCCGCCCTGCGGGGACCCCTCGGTGTCACTGGGCGAGGCGGTCGGCTTGCGGCTATAGTGGACGGTGGAGTGTCACGCGGGATGCGCTGATGCAGAAGGTCTTTCCTTATCTCAGCGATGAGGAAGAGCGCGCGCTGCTCGAGAAGGGCGGTGTCTCACGGTTCAGCCCCGGGGCGCCCATCGTGCGCGAGGGCGACCACCACAACGCGCTCTACGTGCTGCGGGAAGGGCATGTGCGGGTGGAGAAGAACAGCGCCGGGTTCCCTCTCGAGTTGGCCCGGCTCGGGCCCGGGGAGATCTTCGGGGAGATGTCCTTCATCGACGGCTCGCCGGCGAGCGCCGACATCATCGCCAACGACCCCGTGGAGGCCTACGTGGTCGACGGGCAGATCCTGGACCCGCTGCTCCGGAAGTACCCCAGCATCTACGGCCGGTTGTTCCGTTCGCTGGCGGCGATCCTGGCGCGGCGCCTGCGCGAGACGGCCTCGCTGGTGAACCTCATCGAAGCCTCCGCCCCCCAGTGGCAGCCCGAATGAGCAAGGGCAGCGGCTCGGTGGCCGACCAGACCATCCGTTTCACGGTGTCGCTGCCGGAAGAGTTGCTCGCGGCCCTCGACCGCCGTGTGCAGACCAGGGGCTACGAGTCACGCTCGGGGCTGGTGCGCGACCTGATCCGGGAGAAGCTCGTCGAGGACCGCTGGCAGGACGAGGGCAAGGACGTGGTCGGCGTGCTCACCATCAGCTACGACCACCACCACCGTGACCTGACACACAAGATCATGGAGATCCAGCACAACCAGTACGTGCACATCCTGTGCTCCACGCACGTGCACCTGGATCACCACAACTGCCTGGAGACCATCATCATCTCCGGGCACCCCCCGGAGATCGAGCGGATCAGCGACGAGATCCGCACCCTGCGCGGGGTGCGCTTCGCCGAGCTGACCCGCGCGGCGAAAGTGGATCTCTAGGGCAGGGGACCCTGCCCGTCGAGGGAGGGTGGCCGGTCGCGATGGCAACCGGCCACCGGAACGGCACTCAATCCGCCGTGGCGCGCTCCGCGCAAGCTCGGGCCTGGGATACGCAGTCGTTCAGGCCGATGCCGTAGTAGGCGTTCGCGGTCAGATGCAGCCCGGGGAGACCCCGCACGCGCTCGAAGATCGCGTCGACGTTCGCCAGGTGCCCCACGGGGTAGTTGGGGATGCCCCTGGACCAGCGCTGGACGAAGGTCGCCGAGGGTGTCTCCGTCACGCCCATCGTTTCCGCCACCCCCCGGCGGGCGAGGGCGAGCAGGGCCTCCTCGTTCCCCGCGCTGAGCTCGGCGTCGCGCTGGCCGCCGATCATGACGCGCAGTGACTTCTTCCCCGGAGGCGCGCGGTCCGGGAAGATCGAGCTGTCCCAGAGCACGCCGAGGATGGGCTTGCGGGCAGAGGTCGTGGTGAGCAGACCGAAGCCGTTCAAGGGGTGGGCGAGCCGCTCGTAGCCGAGGCCGATGACCGCGATGGGCGAGTACTCGATGCGGTCCAGGCGCTTGGATGCCTCCGCATCGAGGGGCGCGAGCAGGCGGGACGTGACGTAGGCCGGCGTGGTCAGGATCACCCGGTCTGCGGTCACCTCGAGGCCGGGGCCCCTGAGGCGCCAGGTGGCACCTTCGCGGGCGAGGCCGGTCACCTCGGCCCCGAGCCGCACGTCGGCCTGAATCGCCCGGCCCAGGTGCTCGGTGAAGGTGCTCACCCCGCGCACGAAGCTCATCAGCACGCCACCGGGCCCTGCCTCCTTCTTGCGCTTCTTCAGCATGCCCTTGAACAGGCCGCCGTATTCGCGCTCCAGGCGCACCACCAGGGGGAAGGCGGCGTTGACGGAGATGCGGTCGGGAGTCGAGGCGTAGATCCCGGCGACCATCGCATCGAGGAAGACGTCGGTGAACTCGCGCCCCACCCGGCGGTAGCCGAACTGCTGCAGGGTCTCTTCGCTGCCCTCGCGCCGAGCCGGCACCAGCACCTCGCCGAGCACGCGAAGCTTGCCCCCGAGGCTGAGCAGGGGCGTGCGCACGAAACTCATGGCGTCCTCGGGCAACCGGTGCAGGGCGTCGCTGTAGACGTAACGCAGGCGCGCGGCGTCGTTGCTGCGCATGAGCAGAGGTTCGGCCCCGCTCTCGCGCACGAGCTCCAGCGTGTCGGGCTTGTTGCTGAGGAAACCGTTGCTCCCCGCCTCGAACCGGAAGCCGTCGACCTCCACGGTCTGCATCGTCCCGCCGAGCTTCGCGTCGCGCTCGAGCAACACCACCTCGGCCTCGGGCCGACGGCGTTTCACATAGAAGGCGGCCGAAAGACCGCTGATACCCCCACCGACGACCGCGATGCGCACTGGCACTTCTCCTGAGGTGATCCCAGGGCGGATCATCGGGGAGTTTCGTGGGGCCCGTCAAACGCGAAGACCGGCCTGAGGCCGGTCTTGCGGGAGGGGCGCAGGCCCGGCGGCGGGCTATGCGGAAGGCTTGCCGTCGCTCTCGGCGTGAAAGTCCGTGGGACAGGACAGGGACTTGCACGACGCGCCGAACGCGCCGGGCATGAGCTGGCAGAGGCGGCAGGGGAGCCGGCTGCAGCAGGCCAGCAGGATCCCACTCACGATGAGCCACCAGAGGATGAAATCGGCCTGAAGGAGTGCGCTGGGTCTGTCGTGGACGAAGAGCCAGAGGACCACCGTGAGGCCCAAGCCATAGACGAAGTAGACCATCGTTTTCGACCTCTCGAGCCCTGGTTCGTGGCTCGCGGCGGGGCGGTGCCTGAGGCACCGCTGGAGCGCAGCGAGCGTCCGGTACGTCTCCGTCCCGAGCAAACCGTGTGCCGGTCTGCGGATCACCGCCCGGGCGACGCCTCCGGCGCTGAGCGCGTTCCGTAGCCGCTGATTATATTAGCGGTTACGAATGGACTTGTCTTCAGTCAAGTCTTGGGCCCGCCGGAAAACCCCGTGCGTGTGACAGAAGTGACATAATGCATCCCGCGAGGCTGCCGTTATTGTCGGTAGGCGCTGGGATTGCCCGGGGAGGTGGGGAGATGGCGGTGACGAACGAGAGCCTGCTGGAATGCCTCGAGGGGCCCGCGGCGCTGCTCGACCCGGAGTACCGCATCGTCGCCGCCAACGAGGCCTACCGCCGGGATTACGCCCCGGGGGGGATTCAGCCCGGGGCGCGCTGCTACGAGGTGTCGCACGGCTACCGCGTCCCCTGCGACCTGGCGGGCGAGAGTTGCCCGCTGCAGCGGTCTTTCGAGGGCGGACAGCGCCAGCGTGTGCTGCACGTCCACTCGACCCCCCGGGGCGACGAGCACGTGGACGTGGAGACGTTGCCGGTCCGCGACGAGTCGGGAAGAGTGGCGTGGGTGGTGGAGCACGTCCGGCGGCCGCAGGTCTCGACGGTGCGCGCGAACACCCACGCGATGGTGGGCCGCGCACCCGCGTTCAACCGGATGCTCGAGCGCATCAACCGGGTGGCGCCGAGCCGGACGCCCGTGCTGCTGCAGGGCGAGTCGGGGACGGGCAAGGAGCTGGCGGCCTGGGCGATCCACGCGGCGAGCCTGTGCGCGCACGGCCCCTTCGTCCCGGTGGAGTGCTCGGGCCTCTCGGAAACGCTCTTCGAGAGCGAGCTCTTCGGCCACGAGCGGGGGGCCTTCACCGGTGCCGTGTCCCGCAAACAGGGGCTCATCGAGGCCGCGCGCGACGGGACCCTCTTCCTGGACGAGGTGGGCGACATCCCCCTCGCCCAGCAGGTCAAGCTGCTCAGGCTGCTCGAGACGGGCACCTACCGCCCGGTCGGCAGCGCCGTGTCCCTGCACGCGGATTTCCGCCTCGTCTGCGCCACGAACCGGGACCTGAAACGGATGATCGCGGAGGGCACGTTCCGCCAGGACCTGTACTACCGGATCAGCGCCTTTCCGGTGGACCTCCCGGCGCTGCGTGACCGGCCCGAGGACCTGCCCCTGCTCATCGAGTCGCTCCTGCAGCGGACCGCGGGGGAGCGACGGCTGCGCCTGGACGAGGCGGCCATGGAAGCGCTGCGGCGCTACGCGTTCCCCGGCAACGTGCGGGAGCTGCGCAACATCCTGGAGCACGCGGCGCTGCTCGCCGACGGGGACACCATCTCCGTGGAGCACCTGCCCCGGGACTGCACCTGCACCGGGGGCAGCGGGGCGGGGGGGGGGCCGGACGACTGCGGGATTGTGCCGCTCGAGGTGGCGGAGCGCCGGTACCTGCTGCAGACCCTGCGCAGTTTTCGCGGGGACCGCCGCGAGCTCGCGGCGCGCCTGGGCATCAGCGAGCGTACGCTGTACCGCAAGCTCGAGGCCATCCACTCGGCGGGAGAATGCGGCTGCGCCGAGAGGGCGCGGCCCGCCGGTCCGGACTGAGCCGGCGGCCCTCTCCATCCTCCCTCCCATGCCGTACCATGGGCCCCTGGCACAGGGTGGAGGAGAAGAACATGCTCGGTGAGTCCCACGACCTGCTGCACGAGTTCCCGCAGTTCGCCCGGGAGATCGCGGAACTGCAGGCGAGCGACGACGGCTTCTCCCGGACGTTGCGCGAGTACGAAGAGCTCGACGCGGACATCCGCCGCCTGGAGGAGCTGGGCCAGCCGGTCGCCGACGTGACGATCGAGGCCCTGAAGACCCACCGGGTGTTCCTGAAGGACCGCCTCTACACGCGCCTGATGGCCTCGCTTGGGGGCGTCTAGCGGCCAGCTCTTCGCCCGCCCCGGGCCGCCAGCCAGCCGAGGGGGTCTGCCGGGTCGACGTCCGCCATGAAGGGCTGGCGCCGGCTGTGGTTGGTGACCTGGTACACGACGCCGATCCAGTTGCCCACCACCGCCTCCGCGGTGTCGTGCCAGGTGTTGTGCAGGCTCGCAGCAATCCGGTCTTCCGGCAGTTCCGGCGGGTCGTCACCCCTCTCCATGGCGGCGACGACGCGCTCGCGGTGCTCTTCCAGGATGGCGCGGGTCTGCAGGCCGAAGTAGTGGTCGGGGAAGGGGGGGTAGTCGGGCCGCTCGGACCGACCGAAAAGGGTCACCTCCCGTTTGTACTCCTTCAGCAAACTGATCGTGTCGTACTCGGGGTGGCCCTGGAAGTACACCACCCGCAGCCCGTCCGCGCTCACGGCGAGGTGCACGCCCGCCACGGGGCTCTCCGCCAGCACGTGCAGCCCGCTCGCCTCGAACTGCTCCCGGCTGACCTCGTTGAATCGGGAGTGGGGGACGTCGAAGAGGGTGTTCACGTCGTTCACCAGGGGGTGAGTCCGGTCGACGACCTCGTGGGCGAAGACGCCCCAGCGCTTGAACCCGAGGGGGCGCCGCCTCTGCCCGTGCTGGAACTCCATCATGGCGTGGGTGGCCAGGCACGAGCACAGCACGGACGTGACGTTCTCCAGCGCCCATTCGGTGACCCGACGCAGGGGCTCCCAGAAAGGTTCCTGGGACAGGTCGGGATGCGTGACGTTCGCGCCGGTGATGATGAGCGCGTCGAGCCCCTCTTCCTTCAGCTTCTCGAACGGCTCGTAGTACTTCTGCACGTGCTCGAGCCCCTGGGGGCTGCGCGGCAGCCCGCTCAGGGTGAAGGGGTGGAGGTAGAACTGGGCGATCGGGTTCGCCTCGCCCACCAGCCGGAAGAACTGGCGCTCGGTCGCCGCGAGTGCGGCGTCGGGCATCATGTTGAGGAGCCCGATGTGGAGCTCGCGGATGTCCTGGTGCACCGCCCAGTCGGCGGGGATGACGTGCATGCCCTCCGCGCGCAGGCGCTGGAAGGTCGGCAGTGCGGAGTGGGCAACCAGGGGCATGGGGATCCTCCGTCGTTGACTGGGTGGCTCACCGGCCCCGGGAGATCGCCTCTTCCAGCAGGGCGAGGAAATGCGACTCGTCGGCCACGGCGGCGACCTCGTCGCTCGTCACGGTATACCCGCGCGTCCTCGCGATCGCCTCGTAGCGGGGGATGCGGGAGCGGAACAGCTTGGGGAAGACCCAACGCGCGAACGCGTCGGGGTCGACCTCGGCCACGTACTGCAGGCCCTCGTCCCGCAGGTAGGCCGTGACCTCCTCGTCGAGAAAGGCCTCGCGGTAATAGAGCGGCTTCGGATCCGTGCGGGCGCGGAGCAGGAGCTGCTCCTCGTCGTGCTCGGTGGCCTGGATGTACAGGATCAGGGTGTGGCGGTCGAGGAGCTCGATGACCGAGTCGTCCTCGAGGTCGCACAGGCTCCCCCCGGCGTCGTTCACGAAGTGCCGGTACCCGTAGATGTCGCGCGCCTTGCCGATGAACTCCGGGACGTCGCTCATCGCCAGGATCTCCGCGCGCCGGTGCAGGGCCTGGCGGCGCTTGAACTCGTGCAGCGACAGGCCCCCCAGCTCCGGGTTGCCCAGCTTACCGACGAAGCTCGAGACGGGCTGCAGGTTGTCGACCGTGATGTTGTTGCGTACGTAGATCGAGTCCGAGCGCAGCAGGTCCCGCAGGAAGGGGACCTGCATCGCCTGCTGCTTGATGTTGTCCAGGATGGGCTCGTCGAGGTACCGGGTTCCGATCCGGTAGTCGCCGGAGTAGTGGAACCAGTTCTGGCGGCGCAGGAGCGTGGCGAGGCGAGTTTTGCCGACGCCCGACATCCCGAGCAGCGTGACGCACTTGTTGTCCCAGGCCCGGAATTCCTGCAGCGTGAGTCTCACGGTGTGTCTCGCAAGGTGACCTCGAGCGCTGCCATTCTACGGCGAGCCCCTGTGGGACGCAGCCGCCCCCGCCCGAGACCCGGGGGGCCGGCCGGCGCGAGAGGGGTTTCAGGGAAGGATTGGTCGGGGTGAGAGGATTTGAACCTCCGACCACACGGTCCCGAACCGTGTGCTCTACCAGGCTGAGCTACACCCCGAATTCACGTTCTCAAGCTCCGGCAGGGGAGACCTGCCGGGGCGCGCCCCCCGGCGTTCCGCGGGAACGCGCGGGTCAGTGCGTGCGTCGGACCGAGAACTCGGCCAACGCCCGCAGGGCCTCTTTGTAGGGAGAGTCTGGGACCCCCTCGAGGGCGGCGATCGCGCGATCCGCCTGCTCCCGCGCGACGCGCAGAGTGTACGCGAGGGCCCCTGTGGACTCAATCGCTTCCAGGATGGGCCCGATCTGATCGCGGCCTCCTTCCTCGATGGCCCTGCGTACGAGCGCGGCCTGCTCGGGCGTCCCGGCGCGCATCGCGTGGATGAGCGGCAGGGTCGGCTTGCCCTCGGCCAGGTCGTCGCCGATGTTCTTGCCTCTCTCCTCCGGGGAGGAGCGGTAGTCGAGCATGTCGTCCACCAGCTGGAAGGCCGTGCCGAGACGCATGCCGTAGGCGGACATCGCCCGCTCGGCGGAGGGCGCGGCGCCGGCGAGCACCGGGCCGAGGCGGGAACCGGCCTCGAAGAGCTTCGCCGTCTTGGCCTCCACGACCTCCAGGTAGCGCGCCTCCGTGACCTCCGGGTCGTGGCAGTTCAGGAGCTGGCGGACTTCGCCCTCGGCGATGACGTTGGTGGTCTCGGCGAGGATGTCCATCACCGGCAGGCTCCCCACCTCGACCATCATCTGGAAGGCCCGGGTGTACAGGAAGTCCCCCACCAGGACGCTCGCCTCGTTGCCCCAGACCGCGTTGGCGGTCTCCTGGCCCCGGCGCAGCTCCGATGCGTCCACGACGTCGTCGTGCAGCAGGGTAGCGGTGTGGATGAATTCGATCACCGCCGCCAGGTTGACGTGGAAGGGCCCCGCGTACCCGAACGCACGGGCGCTGAGCAGCACGAGCAGCGGGCGCAGCCGCTTGCCGCCGCTGTCGATGATGTAGTGGCCGAGCCGGTTGACGAGGGTGACCTGGGACCGCAGGCGCTCGAGGATCAGGTCGTTCACGACAGACATGTCGCGTGCGACCAGCGCGCGTACCTCGTCGATCTGCATGGTGGGAACCCGAGCGAAGCAGCCCCGGATGCTAGGAGCGGCGCTCTCCGGCTGTCAAGGCCGCGAAACGGGGCGCTTGAGCCGACTGGGGGAATCGCCTAAACTTTCGGGCTTCGTGAAGGCGCGCCGTTTTGCGGGGGTCCCCGGCAATCGGCCTCGGCAGGGAGAATGGTGGCATGTACGCGGTGATCACGACGGGCGGCAAGCAATACCGGGTCGCGCAGGGGGATAAGTTGCGCGTCGAGCGGCTTGCCGCGGAACCGGGCGAGCAGGTCGACTTCGACCAGGTCCTGATGGTGGGTGAGGAAGGTGCGGTCCGGGTCGGCACGCCGTACGTGGAGGGCGGGCGCGTGACGGCGCAGGTGAAGGCCCACGGTCGGGCCGACAAGGTCCGCATCCTGAAGATGCGCCGGCGCAAGCACTACATGAAGCGCCAGGGTCACCGGCAGGACTACACCGAGATCGAGGTCACCGGCATCACTGCCGGTTGAACCTGCGGGAGAAGGCGAGATGGCTCATAAAAAGGCAGGCGGCAGCAGCCGCAACGGTCGCGACTCCCAATCGAAGCGGCTGGGGGTCAAGCGTTTCGGTGGCGAGCTCGTGACGGCGGGCAACATCATCGTCCGTCAGCGGGGCACCCACTTCCACCCCGGCACGAACGTCGGTTGCGGCCGTGACCACACCCTGTTCGCCACGGCCGACGGGCGCGTGGTGTTCGAGGAGAAGGGCCCGAAGAGCCGCAAGCACGTGCGCGTCGAGCCGGTCTGAGCGCCCCCACGGGGTGCCAGCCTGAGGAGCCCCGTCGCCACGGGGCTCTTCTGTTTCTGAGGTCGATTCGGTGAAGTTCGTCGACGAGGCGACTATCGAGGTGGAGGCCGGTCGGGGCGGCAACGGCTGCCTCAGCTTCCGTCGCGAGAAGTTCATCCCCCGGGGTGGCCCCGACGGCGGGGACGGCGGCGACGGCGGCAACGTGCTGCTGGTCGCGGAGCAGAGCCTCAACACCCTGGTGGACCTGCGCTTCCAGCGCCGCTACCGCGCCGAGTCCGGCCAGTCGGGGGCGGGCGCCGAGCGCACCGGGCGCAGCGGTGAGGACTGCCAGGTCCGGGTTCCCGTGGGCTCGCTCGTCTACGACGACGACACGGGGGAGCGGCTGGGCGATCTCGTCGCTCCGGGCCAGGAGCTCCTCGTGGCCCGCGGCGGCCGGCACGGCGTCGGCAACGTCCGTTTCAAGAGCAGCACCAATCGGGCCCCGCGGCAGACCACGCCCGGCGAGCCGGGAGAGGCCCGGCGGCTGCGGATCGAGCTGCAGCTCCTGGCCGACGTGGGTCTGCTCGGCCTCCCGAACGCCGGCAAGTCGACCCTGATCCGGGCCGTCTCCGCCGCGCGGCCCAAGGTCGCGGACTACCCCTTCACGACGCTCTACCCGCAGCTCGGTGTCGTGCGGGTCGGCGCGGACCGCAGCTTCGTGGTTGCGGACATCCCGGGACTGGTGGAGGGCGCCTCCGAGGGGGCTGGCCTCGGCACGCGCTTCCTGCGCCACCTGTCGCGTACCCGGCTGCTCTGGCACGTGGTCGACGTGGCCCCGCTCGTCCCCGAGTCGGACCCCGTGAAGGACGCCCGGACGATCGCGGCCGAGCTGCGCCGGTTCAGCCCGGAGCTCGCGGCGCGCCCCCGCTGGCTCGTGCTGAACAAGATCGACCTTCTGCCCCCGGAGGACCGGGAGCGGCACTGCCGGGACATCCTCCGGCGGCTGCGCTGGAGGGGTCCCCACTTCTGCGTGTCCGGCCTGACCGCTGAGGGCTGCGAGGCGCTCACCCGACGGGCGATGGACTTCCTGCAGTCTCAGCCGGCGGGGCAGACACCGGCTGCCGAGCCGTCGGAGAGCCCATGAGCAACCGCAAGAGGACCGGCGCCGCGCGCCGCTGGGTCATCAAGATTGGCAGCGCCCTCATCACCAACGACGGCCGAGGGCTCGCGCGCGAGGCGATCGGGGGGTGGGTCGCCCAGATGGCGGCCCTGCGCGAGCGGGGCACCGAGATCGTGCTCGTCTCCTCGGGAGCGGTCGCAGAGGGCATGCGGCGGCTCGGCTGGGCGAGCCGCCCAAAGGCCGTGCACGAGCTCCAGGCCGCCGCGGCGGTGGGGCAGATGGGGCTGGTTCAGGTCTGGGAGTCCCGGTTCAAGGAGCACGGCCTGCACACGGCCCAGGTGCTCCTGACCCACGATGACGTCGCCCGCCGTGACCGCTACCTGAACGCCCGCAGCGCCCTGCGGACGCTGCTCGGTCTCGGCGTGGTCCCGGTCGTCAACGAGAACGACACGGTGGCCACCGACGAGATCCGCCTCGGCGACAACGACACCCTGGGCGCGATGGTGGCGAACCTGGTGGAGGCCCAGTTGCTGGTGATCCTGACCGACCAGGGCGGGCTCTACGAGGCGGACCCGCGGACCCACCCGGGGGTGCCTCTGGTGCGCGAGGGAAGGGCGGGCGACCCGGCGCTCCTGGCGATGGCGGGGGGCAGCGGCTCGCTCGGGCGCGGCGGGATGCAGACCAAGCTGCGCGCGGCGACCCTGGCGGCGCACTCCGGAACCGCCACCATCATCGCCCCCGGGCGGCGTGACGGCGTACTGCTCGACATCGGCGCCGGCGAGGAAGTGGGCACGTTGCTGCTGCCGAGCCAGGCGGCCGTCGGCGCCCGCAAGCAGTGGCTCGCCGGGCAGTTGCGCTCGAAGGGCCGCCTGCATCTGGACGAGGGGGCGGCCCGCGTGCTGCGGGAATCCGGACGCAGCCTGCTCGCGGTCGGCGTGCGGGAGGTGGAGGGGCGCTTCGGGCGCGGCGAGCTCGTCTCCTGCATCGGGCCCGACGGGCGCGAGGTCGCCCGTGGCCTCGTCAACTACGGCAGCGACGAGGCCCGAAGGATCGCGGGCAAGCCGAGCAGCCAGATCGAGGAGTTGCTGGGCTACGTCTACGAGCCCGAGGTCATCCACCGCGACAACCTGGTGGTCACGGACTGAGCGGACGGGCGAAGCCGGCTAGAGTGGGCAGGACCCTCGCCCGGAGACGTAACCCTCGCCAAAATACATAACCCGCGCAGAGGGCGATGCCTCCGCGCGGATCAGGGTTCGAGTCCGGCCGTCTGCCCCGGCGGGGATCAGGAAGCGGGTTGCATCGCCCGGATGCGGGCGTTCAAGCGGCTCTTGTGGCGGGCTGCCTTGTTCTTGTGGATGATGCCCTTGTCGGCCATCCGGTCCACGACTGGCACCGCTGCCTGGTACGCCGCCTTGGCGGCATCGGCGTCACCGCCGGCGATCGCTGCGACCACCTTCTTCACGTACGTGCGCAGCATGGAGCGCTGGGACGTGTTCTGCTGGCGGCGGTCCTCGGCTTGCCGGGCCCGCTTCAGGGCCTGGGTATTGTTGGCCAAGCGTTCTCTCCTGAATCCGTTGGGCTCAAATCAAGACGCGGAAGCATGCCGCGGGCGCGCCTCGGTGTCAATGTTCGGCACGGGCTCCGGCTCTGCGATAATCAACGCGGACACGCCACCCGCCCACCCCTGACCGAGGTTCTCCCCTGAGCCCGCGACTCCTCCGCTCGACCGCCCTCGTCGGACTGCTCACGACCGCGTCCAGGGTCCTCGGTTACATCCGGGACGTCTTCATCGCCACGCTTGGTGGCGCCGGCATCGGCACCGACGCGTTCTTCGTCGCCTTCCGTATCCCCAACCTGCTGCGCCGCCTGTTCGCAGAAGGGGCGTTCTCCCAGGCCTTCGTGCCGGTGATCTCCGAGTATCGTACCCGGCAGCCGGAGCCCGCCGTGCGCGAGTTGGTCGCGAGCGTCTCCGGCACCCTGGGGTTGGTGGTGCTCCTGGTCTCGATCGCAGGGGCCATCGCGGCGCCGCTCCTGGTGCTCGCCTTCGCGCCGGGCTTCCTCGACCAGCCGGAGAAGTTCTCCCTGGCCTCGGAGATGCTCCGCATCACGTTCCCGTACCTCTTCTTCGTGTCGCTGACCGCGCTCGCGGGCGGCGTCCTGAACACCTACGACCGCTTCGGGGTGCCGGCCGTGACGCCGGCCTTCCTCAACCTCGCGATGATCGCGGCGGCGCTCTGGCTCGCCCCGCGCATGGACGAGCCCGTGGTCGCCCTCGCCTGGGGGGTGTTCGCGGGCGGGCTCGCCCAGCTCCTCTTCCAGTTGCCGTTCCTCTGGCGCCGGGGCTTCCTGGTCCGCCCGCGCCTCGGGTTCCGTCACGAGGGCGTGCGCCGGGTGATGCGCCTGATGCTGCCGGCGATCTTCGGGGTCTCGGTGGCCCAGGTGAGCCTGCTGCTCGACACGCTCCTCGCATCCTTCCTCGAGACCGGGAGCGTGTCCTGGCTCTACTACTCGGACCGTCTGCTGGAATTTCCCCTCGGGATCTTCGGCATCGCGCTTGGCACGGTGATCCTGCCGAGCCTGTCCCGGCGTTTCTCGGAAGGGGCGCACGAATCCTTCTCGGCCACGGTCGACTGGGCCCTGCGCTCCGTGCTGCTCCTCGGGCTGCCGGCCACCATCGGTCTCGGCCTGCTCGCGGGGCCGCTCCTCGCCACGCTCTTCCAGCACGGGGAATTCCGCTCGGCCGACGTCTACATGGCTCAGCTCAGCCTGGTGGCGTTCTCCGCGGGGCTCGTGGGGTTCATGGCGGTCAAGGTCCTGGCGCCTGCCTTCTACGCCCGCCAGGACACCCGCACGCCGGTGCGTGTGGCAGTGGTGGCGCTGGCGGCGAACATGGTCATGAACCTGATGCTCATCTTCCCCCTCGCACACGCGGGCCTGGCGCTCTCGACCTCCCTCGCGGGGTTCGTCAACGCGGGGCTCCTGTACCGGCTCTTGCGCTCCCAGGGCGTCTACCAGCCGGCCCCCGGCTGGCCGGCATTCCTCCTGCGGGTTCTCGCCGCCAACGTGGCGCTCGCGGGGCTGCTCTTCTTCGGCCCTGCCGAGACTGCGGTCTGGACCCACCTGACGGCCCGGTCCCGGCTGCTCGACCTCGGGCTCTGGGTCCTCGCGGGTGTCGCCGCCTATCTCGGCGCCCTCGCCCTGCTCGGTTTCCGCAAGCGCGACCTGCTTCCGAGTGCTCGTGTCTGACGCGCGGGGGGCCCTATAATCGCACCCTTGCGCGGCCGCCGGCCGCGGCCCCTGGCTCCGATGCGGACCCTCCGGTGGAACTGATACGAGGACTGCAGAACCTGCGCCCACGGCACCGTGGGTGCGTCGTGACCATCGGGAATTTCGACGGCGTGCACCGGGGTCACCGGGCGGTCATGGACCAGTTGGCGGCCCGCAGGGCCCAGTTCGGGCTGCCTTCGGTGGTCATGATCTTCGAGCCCCAGCCGCTCGAGTTCTTCCGGCCCGACCGGTCGCCCCCGCGGCTCACGCGCCTGCGCGAAAAGCTGAGCGCCCTCAACCTCGACATCGTGGACCGCGTGCTCTGCGTGCGGTTCGACGCGCAGTTCGCCGCCATCACGCCGGAGGAGTTCGTCGACCGCATCCTGGTGGACGGGCTCGCCGCGCGCTTCGTACTGGTGGGCGACGACTTCCGCTTCGGGCAGGGGCGCTCGGGGGACTACGAGTGGCTGCAGGCCGCCGGGCGCCGGCACGGTTTCGACGTGGGTCAGCAGGCGACCTTCGTCATCGACGGCAAGCGGGTCAGCAGCACCGCGGTGCGCGAGGCGCTCGGCAGCGGCGACCTGGAGCGGGCGGCGACCCTGCTGGGGTACCCCTTCGCCATCCATGGCCGCGTGGCGCACGGTGACCGCCGGGGCCGCACGCTCGGCTACCCCACCGCGAACATCCACCTGCTGCGGCGCGCGGTTCCCCTGCTAGGCGTCTTCGCCTGTCAGGTGCGCGGCGTGGCGAAGCAGCCCGCGCCGGCCGTCGCCAACCTCGGCTACCGGCCCACCATCGCGGGCGGGCTCGCGGTGCCCATCCTGGAGGTCCACCTGCTCGATTTCTCCGGGAACCTGTACGGGCGCCACGTCCGGGTCGAGTTCCTGTTCCGGATCCGGGAGGAGCGCAAGTTCGATTCGTACGAAGAGTTGCGGGCCCAGATCGAGCGCGACGAGGCGCAGGCCCGCGCCTTCTTCGACAGCCCCGGCCGGGGGGGGCGTAGCCCAGCGGTAGAGACTGGAGAGACGACGGCGTGGCCGACTACAAGAACACCCTGAACCTGCCCCAGACGGCGTTTCCCATGCGGGGCAACCTCGCCCAGCGGGAGCCCGAGGCGGTCCGGCGCTGGACCGAGGGCGGGCTCTACCAGCGCCTGCGCGAGGGCCGCGCCGGCCGGCCCCGCTACGTGTTGCACGACGGCCCCCCGTACGCGAACGGCGACATCCACATCGGCCACGCCGTCAACAAGGTTCTGAAGGACATCATCGTCAAGGCCCGCTCGCTGGACGGCCTGGACGCGCCCTACGTCCCCGGCTGGGACTGCCACGGGCTGCCCATCGAGCTGCAGGTGGAGAAGAAGATCGGCAAGCCCGGGGAGCGGGTCGACGCCGCGGCCTTCCGGCGGGCCGCGCGGGCCTACGCCCGGGAGCAGGTGGAGCGCCAGCGTGCGGACTTCGTGCGTCTCGGTGTCCTCGGGGACTGGGAAAACCCCTACCTCACCATGGATTTCGCGGTCGAGGCGGACATCATCCGTGCCCTCGGCCGGATCGTCGCGAATGGCCACCTGGACCGCGGCTACAAGCCCGTGCACTGGTGCACCGAGTGCGGCTCGGCACTCGCCGAAGCCGAGGTCGAATACGAGGACCGCACCTCGCCCGCCATCGACGTGCGCTTCCGCGTCATCGACGAGGGCTCCTTCCTGGACCGCCTGGAGCTCAACGCCGATGCCGGGGGGGGGCCGATCTCGGTGCCCATCTGGACCACCACGCCCTGGACGCTTCCGGCCAACCAGGCGGTCGCGCTCAACCCGGACCTGGAGTACGTGCTGGTGCAGGTCACCACGCCCGCGGGACCGGAGCGGCTGGTGCTCGCCGAGGGACTCCTCGAGGCGTCGCTCGTCCGCTACGGCGTGGAGGACTACGCGACGCTCGCCTTCGTGAAGGGCGCGGCCCTCGAGGGCACCGCGCTTCGCCACCCCTTCTACGACCGGCCCGTGCCCGTCATCCTCGGGGAGCACGTCACCCTGGATGCCGGCACCGGCGCCGTGCACACCGCCCCCGGGCACGGCCAGGAGGACTTCGTGGTGGGCGCCCGCTACGGGCTCGCGGTGGACAACCCCGTGGACGGTGAGGGCCGCTTCGTGCCCGGGACCGCGATCTTCGCGGGCGAGCACGTGCTCGCCGCGAACGACCACGTGGTCGCGGTGCTGCGCGAGCGCGGCGCGCTCCTGCACGTGGAGCCGTTCCGGCACAGCTACCCGCACTGCTGGCGGCACAAGACGCCCATCATCTTCCGCGCCACCCCCCAGTGGTTCATCAGCATGGACCAGGGGGGGCTGCGCCGGCAGGCGCTGGAGGCTATCCGCGGCGTCGCCTGGGAGCCCGCGTGGGGCGAGGCGCGGATCACGGGGATGATCGAGAACCGCCCCGACTGGTGCATCTCGCGCCAGAGGACCTGGGGCGTGCCGATCCCGCTGCTGGTGCGCCGCGACACCGGGACGCTGCACCCCGAGACCCCGAGGCTCATCGAGGAGGTGGCCCGTCGGGTCGAGAAGCAGGGGATCGAGGCCTGGTTCGAGCTCGACGCGGCGGAGCTGCTGGGCGCGGAGGCGGCCGAATACGAGAAGGTGCGCGACACCCTGGACGTCTGGCTCGACTCGGGCGTCACCCACTTCACGGTGCTCGAGCGCCGGGCGGGTCTCGCCTTCCCGGCGGACCTGTACCTGGAGGGATCGGACCAGCACCGGGGGTGGTTCCAGTCCTCGCTGCTTAGCTCCGTCGCGATGCGAGGCGTCGCGCCCTATCGGGCGGTGCTGACCCACGGGTTCACCGTGGACGCCGAGGGCATGAAGATGTCCAAGTCCCGCGGCAACGTCGTCGCACCCCAGGAGGTGGTCAACACGCTCGGCGCCGACGTGCTCCGGCTGTGGGTGGCCGCGACCGACTACCGTGCCGAGATGAGCGTTTCCGACGAGATCCTGAAGCGGATGTCGGACTCCTATCGACGGCTGCGCAACACCGCGCGCTTCCTGCTGGCCAACCTGAACGGCTTCGACCCCGCGCGCGACACCGTGTCGCCCCCCCGGATGCTGCCGCTCGACCGCTGGGTCGTGGACCGGGCCTGGCGCCTGCAGGAGCGGGTGCGCAAGGCCTACGAGGAGAACCAGTTCCACCTCATCTACCAGATGCTGCACAACTTCAGCACGGTGGACCTGGGGGCGTTCTACCTGGACGTCATCAAGGACCGGCAGTACACGACGCGCGCGGACAGCCTGGCGCGCCGCTCGGCCCAGACCGCGATGTTCCACATCGCCGAGGCCCTCGTGCGCTGGCTCGCGCCCGTCCTGAGCTTCACCGCCGAGGAGATCTGGCAGCACCTGCCCGGCGTGCGCGAGGAGTCCGTGTTCCTGGCCACCTGGTACGAGGGGCTCTACCCGCTCGAGGACACCGAGATGGGGCCCGCCTTCTGGGACACGGTGATCGCGGTACGCGAGACGGCGCTGCGGGCCCTCGAGCCCCTGCGCGCGGGCGGCGAGATCGGGTCCTCACTCGACGCGGAGGTGAGCCTCTACGCCGAGCCCGGGCTGCGGCGGGAGCTCGCGAAGCTCGGCGAGGAGCTGCGGTTCGTGCTGATCACCTCGAGCGCCCACGTGTTTGCGGTGGAGGAGAAGCCCGAGACCGCGGCCACCCACGTCCTGCCGGGGAGCGGGGAGATCGGTGTCTCGGTCAGCCGGTCGCCCCACGGGAAGTGCGTGCGCTGCTGGCACCACCGGGAGGACGTGGGCAGTCACCCGGACCACCCGGAGCTCTGCGGGCGCTGCGTGGAGAACGTCGCCGGCGACGGCGAGAAGCGCCGGTTCGCCTGAGTGCGGCGGGTTGGCTGGACGCGGTGGTTTGGGTGACATGAGGCGGGTTGCCTGACATGCGTTGGCTCTGGGTCTCCGCGGTCGTCGTCGCGCTCGACCAGCTGAGCAAGTGGCTGGCAAGCACGCTGCTCGTGTTCCACGAGCCGCTGCCCCTCGTGCCGTTCGTGAACCTGACGCTCACCCACAACACGGGCGCCGCGTTCAGCTTCCTCAGTGAGGCCGGGGGCTGGCAGCGGTGGTTCTTTGCCGCGGTCGCCGCCGGGGTCAGCGTCGCGGTGGTGCTCTGGATGCGCCGCGTGCCGCGCGGCGAGTGGTGGGTCTCGGCGGCCCTCGCGCTGGTGCTCGGGGGGGCCATCGGCAACCTGGGCGACCGGCTGGTCCTCGGCTACGTGGTGGACTTCCTCGACGTGTTCTACGGCCGCTGGCACTGGCCGGCCTTCAACCTGGCGGACTCGGCGATCACCCTCGGTGTCGCGGTGCTGCTGGTGGACGCCCTGCGCGGGACGGGGCAGGGGCAGGGGGTGGGGGGCATCGCGGGGTGAACCGCAGAGGCACAGAGGCGCAGAGGGTGATCGGTAGGGGTTGGGTTCAGCCGTGACGGCCGTCGACCGCGGGACGCCCGGCGAATACGGGACGCCCGGCGAATCCGGGACGGTCGTCGACTACGGGGCCCGGGTGGTTCTTCGCTACCGGCTCTCGCTCGCCGACGGGACACTCGTGGACGCGAGCGAGGAGGGCGAGCCGCTCGTGCTCACGGTCGGCGACGGGACCCTGGAAGAGGGCCTCGAGGCGCTCCTGCTGGGCCTGGGGGCCGGCGCCCGGGCGACCTTCCATCTGGCGCCCGGGCAGGCGTTCGGTCTGCCGGACCCTGAGGCCGTCCACGTCCTGCCGCGGGCGGACTTCCCGCCGGGGATGGCGCTCGAGCCGGGAGCGGTGGTGGCCTTCACCGCCCCCTCGGGCCTGGAGGTCGCGGGCACGGTCCTGGAGGCGGGGGAGGGCGGGGTCCGGGTCGACTTCAGCCACCCGCTCGCCGGACGCTCGGTCGTCTTCGAGGTGGAGGTCCTGGAGGTCAGGGGGACGGAACCGCAGCCCGCGGGCGGTTGAGGGCGCGCGCCAGGGCCGGTGCCTCCCGGGCGTGGCCCCGAACGGCTCGGGAGAGAACGACTCGGGACGGAACGGCTCGGGACGGAACGCCATGCAAGTCACTCTCGCCAACCCCCGCGGTTTCTGCGCCGGTGTCGACCGCGCCATCGCCATCGTGGAGCGGGCGCTGGACCGCTTCGGGCCCCCCGTGTACGTCCGCCACGAGGTCGTCCACAACCGTTACGTGGTGGACAGCCTGCGGGCCCGGGGGGCGGTCTTCGTGGACGACCTCGCCGAGGTCCCCGAGGGGGCCACCCTCGTCTTCAGCGCCCACGGGGTGCCCCTCGAGGTGCAGGAAGAAGCCGCGCGGCGCAACCTGCGGGTCTTCGACGCCACCTGCCCTCTGGTGACCAAGGTCCACAACGAGGTCGTCCGGTACCTGCGGGAGGGCTTCGAGGTCGTGCTGATCGGCCACGCCGGCCACCCGGAGGTGGAGGGCACGCTCGGTCAGGCGGCGGGCGCCGGAAAGGGCGCTGGCGCGATGCACCTGGTGGAGACCCCCGCCGACGTGGCGCAGGTCCACGTTCGCGACCCCGATCGGGTCGCCTACGTGACCCAGACCACGCTCTCGGTGGACGACTCCGCGGAGGTCATCCGCGCGCTGCGGGAACGCTTCCCCGCCATCGTCGGCCCCCGCAAGGACGACATCTGTTACGCCACCCAGAACCGGCAGAATGCCGTGCGCTACCTCGCCCGCCAGGCCGACGTGGTGCTGGTGGTCGGCTCGCGCAACAGCTCGAATTCCAATCGGCTGCGGGAGATCGCCGAAAAGGCGGGCAAGGCCGCCTACCTCGTGGACGGTCCCGAGGACGTGCGCCCGGAGTGGGTGGTGGGGCGTGCGGTGGTCGGCGTTACCGCGGGCGCATCCGCCCCGGAGAGCCTGGTGCAGGGGGTGGTCGCACGCCTGCGCGCCTGGGGCACGGAGCGGGTCGTCGAGGTGGAGGCAGAGCCCGAGGACGTCTCGTTCGGGTTGCCGCGGGAGTTGCTGTAGGCGCCGGCTGGCGAGAGCGAACCGCAGAGACACAGAGGCGCAGAGGAAATAGGCATTTCGATGTGGGAAAAGGGGAAGTCCCGCTGCCTCCCCGTGCCCCTGGCATCTCTGCGTCTCTGTGTCTCTGCGGTGAACAACCTCCTGCCGGTGCGGCGATGCCGCCAGCCTTCCGGCTAGCGCTCCCATGTGCGTTCGTTGTCGTCGATGGTGCCGTCGTGGTCCCGGTCCCAGCCCCGGCGGCCGGTGGAGTCAAGCTCCAGGAAGCCGTTGTCGGCCACCACGGTCCCGGGCTGGGGCGTGGCGCTCAGGGTGTAGCCGGTGGCGCCTGCTGCCTCGATCTTCAGGTTGTAGCGGCGGTTGGCCTCAGGCTCGTCCAGCGGCGAGTAGTCAGGGTGAAGGCCTGCGGTGAGCGGGTTCTTGCCAGCCACTTCCCCGTAGGTGTTGTGGTCCGAGAACCACTGCTCCATCACCGCCGCCAGGCCGGTCAGGGCCCCCTGGGCGTCGGCCCGCGCCGCGCGGCGCACGTACTCCGTGTAGGACGGGTAGGCGATGGCCGCGAGGATCCCGACAATCGCCACCACGATCATCAGTTCGATCAGGGTAAAGCCGGGAGGGGCCCGCCCTCTCGTCCGCCCTCGCGGCTCGTACGGCTTCGTGACGAGGGCGTGGCGCTCCTGGTTGGTGGTCGACACGCGGATCACTCCTGGAACCAGTAGGTCGGGACGGGTCCGAGGGAGAGCTCGGGGTTCACTGCCTCCACACCGCCCCCGACGCCGATGAGCAGGGTCACCCCCTCTTTCTGGAAGATCGGAACCGCACCCGACGGGATGCCTGCGGCCAACTCGTACACCCGGTCCTTGACCGTGACCTCGTCCAGGGTGTCCCAGTTGAACTTCGGCTCCGCGTTGAGGACGTCGAGGCCGTAGAGGCGCCCCCCGCCCTCCATCAACTGACACACGTCCCCCAGCTGTGTGGGCTGAGGAGTGAAGGTCGTGAGGAAAAGTTTGCCTGCGAGCACGACCGGCGAGGAAAGCCCCTTCTCACCGGGCTGGGTCAAGCGCAGGTACCAACCCGCTGCGCTGCGCAACTGCGAGAGATTCGTGGTGCCTCCTGCCTCGACATCGTCCACCTGGGTCGCGTCGAAGAGGTCACCGGCAGCGGCCGGTGGACCATCCAGGGGGCCCTGCAACGGGGCGCCCGAAATCAACGAGTTCGGCGAAGACTCTCCCGAAATCTTCCTCGGGTAGTCGTCCGCCAACCCGTCGCCGTTCCCGTCGACCATGGGGCTGTAGACGAAATCGCGGAAGGCGTAGAGCCGGTCGGCCACCGCCTCGCTCAAGGGGTGCTCCCTGTCCCCACTCGCAATCGCGACCAGGTCGTAGCGTGAAACCCCCGAATACTTGCTGTCCAGCGCCTGCACGACATCCGGTGGATAGAAGAACTTGCGCTGGTCCTTCTGACTCTTGTCGCTGGAAACCGTCGCGAGCTTTCCAACGACCGCGCTGATGCCAGACTCCCCGGAAGCAGGGGCCAGATCGATGCGCCAGAGTTGGCCACCGGTGTCCCCGACGTAAATGCGGTCGGTGGCGCCGTCACCGTCGGAGTCCATGAGCGCCAGGTCCGAGGGAATCGGGTGCTGCATGTCCAGGACCTTGACGCCGGGTCCCGAGGAGTGAGCGGTGCCGCTGACCCAGAACTTGCGCTCGCCGGTCGCCGGGTCTGCGATGTAGACCGCGTTGCCCAAGGGGCTCCGACCGAAGGCAGTGTCCTGGGATTCGTGGTACCCCCCACCGAAGAGCAGGAACTCCCTGACCTCGCTCCCGCCCTGCGCGCCGCTGCCCACTCGCAACTTTGTGACCACCGGCTGCGACCACGTCTGGCCCAGACTCGGGTACTCGGCGCTTCCGCCGTCGATTCGCCAGAGGAACGTGGGATAGGTGGGGCCGATGACGCCCGGCTGGGTGAGGGGGCTGCCGGGGGTCACGTCGAGGGCGAAGTAATGACTACCCCCGCGCCGCATGCCGAAGATGATGCGCAGGAAGTCGCCGCTCGAGTCTCCGATCGTCCCGTCACCGTCTCCATCCCGCCTCCACGCCGTGGGGGTGCCGTCGATGCCGTACACGTGTTGGCCATTGGGGTTGGCGCGGAGCCGGGCCTGCATCGAGAGGGTCTCCGGCGGATAGAAGACCCATTCCTCCTGGCCGTTCTCCGCATCAATCATCCGCAACCCGCCATCGTTCGTGCCGACGAAGAGCTTGACCACGGGTGCGGTGTCCGTGCCGCCGTAGGTCACTGCGAGCGGGCTCGAGTGCAAGGGGTCGCCAAAGCTGTAGCGGTCCTCGACCCTGTCTTCGTCTCCATCCTCGTCGTCCACGTCGACGCCCCGCACCCAATCGATCATCGCTTTGCGGGCGGCCGTGCTCGCACTCGCCTCGAGCCCCAGCATCTCGTTCGTAATCGAGGAATTGGAGACGGTGACCCGGTGACTGAGGCCGGAGAGACCGTGGGAAGGGGGGGAGGTGACCACGTGGGTCAGGACACGGCGGTCACCGCTGGGGGGACCTGCGCGGCCGGCGCCGCCTTCCTGGATCTCATTGCCGTCCCCGGAGCTCCAGAAACTACTGATGCCATCCTTGATGCGGCCATCAGGCCCG
The DNA here is from genome assembly GCA_017999615.1 of Gammaproteobacteria bacterium. Taxonomy (NCBI): domain Bacteria; kingdom Pseudomonadati; phylum Pseudomonadota; class Gammaproteobacteria; species Gammaproteobacteria bacterium. The sequence continues at coordinate 589,166 of JAGNLM010000001.1, forward strand.
ATGGCCTCCACGCCGTCGCGGTCCAGGATCTCACCGAGACTGCACTCCTTGGTGAAGACCCCACCAGGGCATCGGGTTGGGTCCGTCCGCAACTGGTATTTCTTGAGATTGCCGACCCAGCGGATACGGTCCGACGGCTCGAACAAAGACAGGTACACGTCGTTGCGGTGGTAGAGCTTGTTGAAGGTGTTCACCGAGACACTCGGAGCAGCGTACGACGTGCTGCGATTCAGAATGTCGAGAAAGAAGGACTTGAAGGTTTCAGTCAGATCGGCCGCCGTGGTGGCCGTGCGGAACTGCCCGCCGGACTCCTTTGCCAAGTCCTTGAGGAACTGGATGGCATGCGACTGCGCTGAATCGCTGGAGTCCAGGTTGAAGCCGATGGTGTAGGTCGAGACGGTCTGGTTGCCGGCCAGGGACGACAGTTGATCCTTCTCGTGGAGGAAACGCCCGAGGTCGATGCCGCACTCCTCGGAAGGCCCCGGAGGGGCGCTCGTGGTGACGGCCGTCCCATCGGAGAGCTTCGTCTCGCAGGACGACACGCCGGTCATCTTCCGCACGAGGTCCGCCGAATGGTTGTTGTTCGCCTCCCCATCGGTCAGCAGGATGATGTAGTTCGAGCCGCACAGCTCCCGGATGGGGGAGACGTAACGGGCATTGCCCTCGATTTTCTCGGTGCGGCAGGCCTCGGCCCCAAGATTGGCGTCCGTGCACCCCGTCTCGCGGACGACCGTGCCGCCCTCGTAGGAAGACGGATGACTCAGTCGGGTGTTGAGGGTGACCGCGTCACCGTCCGTCCCATCCCCCCGGCGAGCGCCATGAACGACCCCCTCTTCCCGGTAATAACGGGCTGCCTCGTAGAGCGTGTCGACGATCGGTGTCCAGCCGCCGTGTTGGAGTTCGGTGACCGTCTGCTTCAGGAGCTGCCGGACGCTGGCCGAAGACGCGCTGGAGGCGCCCTGCTTGGCCTCGTAGGTGATTCTCAACACGGGCGCCTGGGCGGGGCTGTCGTCGAAGCTGTACGCTTTTCGCTGTCCGTTACCCCCCTTGATGATGAAGGAAAGTGAATTTCTGGGTTCCCAGCCAGCGCGGTTGACGACCTCCTGGACGATGGCCTTCAGGTTGGGTGTCTCATGAGACTCGTTCATTCTCCATGCGTCGAGAGGAGCATCTGGTGAGGACGAATTCCAGGTGACCGAGGCGGTGGTCTCGGCGCGCAGGGTCAGGTCACGCTCCTTGGCCGTGAAGGGCGCAGCATCGTCAGACGCTTCACCGTAGATGACGATCGAGGTTCCGGACTCCCTCGAGTTGCGGCTCGTGAATACGAGACGAGCGTCAAGAACCTTGGAACCCCGCTCGATCGGGATATCCTGGAACCGAATCCCGACCGTCTGGCGGGTCTTCTCCGCGTTCGGCATGTCCAGGATCTTGTCGACCAACTGCATCGTCCCACTTTCGTCGGCCTGCTCGGCGTCATCGCTGCCGGCCCGGACCTGGCGCTGAAGGGTCTGGAGCGCGCATCCGGTTCCCCCGCGCGCGGCCCCGTCAAAGGTGTAATTCACTTTCAGCACCGGAGCGAAGTTCGGGTCGCCGTCATAGCTGTAGACGGACCTCCAGCCAGTTCCGCCGGCCTTCTCCATGAGGAGAACCAAGTCATTTCCTCCGCACCAATCGCCGAGGTCGACCACCTTCTGGAGGATCGCTGAAAGGTCGGGGGACCTCTGCGCTTGGCCCTGGCTGCCCCGCGCAGTCCATTCCGTGGTCATGGGCCAGTCCACCGAGGTGGAAGTCTTGCGCTCGAATTTCTCTTTCAAGGACTGTTGACTGGAGTCGAAGGGCTTGGCGTCTCCGACGTTCTCCCCGTAGATTCGCAATGTCACGGGGTCCGAAAGGGTGCGGGAAGGAGAGACTTCCAGGACGGCGCTGTCGATGGTAGCGCCCTGGGGGATGCCCAGATTGCGGAACCGCAGGCCCACGCGTTGTTCGCCAGGGTTGCCGCTGCCGTAGACGACGGCGAGCCTCGGGGCGTCGCTGCCGCTGTCGTAGGTCTTCGCCTGCCGCAGCCCGGTTCCCGTCACCAGGATGCCGAGGCCGTTGCCCTCCGCCCAACCCGGGCGGTCGACAATCTCCTGGAGGAGGGGCGAGAGGTCATCGGTGACGTATCGTTGCCCGCTGGTCCAGGGCGCGATGCCCGACATCACGACCTTCGAGGTCGTCTGCGTCAGGGCCGCACTGGATGGTTTGAGCTGAGGCGAAAACACGCCAGCATCGTCTGCCGCCCAGCCCCTGAATTCGAGAGTCGTGTCCGCTGCGTCGTTCTGGGCGGCCGTGAACTGCAACTCGGCTGCCGTCACGTACGCGCCCCTCGGAATGGAGACTCCTCGAAATACGACCCCGCCGCGCCGTGTCCCGTCACCGTCCCTGACCATCTCGAGCTCCGAGCTCGTGAGGTCAAGCAGGCCGGCGCCACCCATCCCGCCGATGTAGACCTCCTCCGCGTCGTCCGCGCTCGCTTCGACGCTCCGGGCGAAGACGGTCTCAGGGCCGAAGGCGGGGGTGTCCACCAACTCAATTCGGCTGCTGAAAAAGTCCATCTCTCCGGTCGACTTCAGTTCCTCCACGTCGTCCGCCCCATCGGAGAGGCGGGCGAGAACGTCGGCCTGGCCGGACTTGAGGGCTTCCGAAGCGTCGGCGTCGATGGGAGCGACAGGCAGGAGAATCGGACCCCCGGGGTTGCTGAAGCGCATCAGGCCGACGTTGACGTTGTTGAGTCCGTCGAGAAGAGAGTGCAGGGCCTCCTTCATGTTCTCCAGGCGGCTCTTGCCGGTGCCCGGCACCAGTTCGCTCATGCTGCCCGATGTGTCGAGGATAACCAGGACGTTAGGGCGGATTCCCTGGGACTGGGCGAGTTCCTCCGAGCCGACATAGACCTCGGTGTCGTCCGCGAGAGACGCGGCGGGCAGACCGGCGGCGACACCCGTTGCGAAGGCCAGGGTGAAGGGGAGCAGCGTACGGCGTTTCATGCCTCTGTCTCCTGGAGACGTCGGGGGGGCGCGCCCTAGTTCTGGAAGTTGGGGATGATCTGATAGGCGCCGGCGTGATGAACGGAGCGGATGCGGTTGGATTCGTCCCCGCTCCAGGTCTCCCCCGTGCTCTCGACATCAAAGTGTTGTGAGCGGAAGCGCGTGGCGCTGAAGAGAGATCCGAGGGGTGGAAGGTACTCGCCGTCTTGACGTATCACGTAGGTGACGTTTCCCACCTTCCGCTGCGAATCGGCAAGCTTGACCGGTTCAGACTCCATCGTGGTCACCTCGGAGAGCCCAGGTGTGCGAAATGCCCGGGCAAGCCCGGTCTCCGCGATCTGGAACGCCCGCACGCTCTCCTGCGTGTTGGCCGCCATCTTCTCTTCCAGGGAGGTGGTGCTCATGGTGCTCAGACCCAGCAGCGTGAGCACCGCGAGCAAAATGAGAGAGACGATCAGGACGGCGCCCCGCTCGGCCGAGGGAGGTCGCGAGCGCGGACAAGCCGCTCTGGGTTTGGATCTGGCGATCATGTGCGGTTCCGGAGATAGACCGTGGTGGTGAACACGCGGCGCCGGACGCGCAGGTCCGGTGGGTCCACGCAGCCGGGACCCTTGCCACACTCTTCGCGACTCGGGAAGGAGCGGCCTGAAAAGAGGTCGTACGCCCTGGTGTCCGGCTCCGCTCCCTGCTCGTCCACCGTTCGCAGGAGCAGCCCGAACCGGATGCTCACGACGCTCCGCCACTCCTCCGGGGTGTCGAGTTCCGGGTCCCCGGCACTGACGTACGCCTCCGGTGCGTCCCCGCTGGCGATGCCGTAGAGGATCTGCATGTTCTCGACGCCCGGAGCGATCTCTTCCGGGGGCGATTCCAAGGTCTTTGTCTGGCGGTACAGCGAGCGAGAATTCTCAGCCGCACTGCCGGGTTCCGCCCTAACGGCTCCCACGTAGTAGCGGGCGGCGTGCAGGCGGAACAACCGGGGATAGAAATCTTTTCCGGAACCTGACTCCGACGATGCGGAGGTCACCGTGGCACCGGACGTCTGCGAGACCTGGAACAGGACGCCGGCGGAGCAATCCACGAGCCCGACATAGTCGCCGGCGGAGACGTCGAGGTCGTCTAACACTGCGGGGGTTCCCCCGACCAAGATATCCGAGACCGTGCCTTCGTGCCGCTTCCCGGGTCCCTCGAGATAGCGTACCGTCACTGCGTCGGTGCCTTCGATGATGTCTTCCGGGGACTTCTCTGAAGGGCTGGCCCAGGCGGACCAAAGCGAAGTGCCCGGTTGAACGTTGTCCAGCCCTTCCACCCCGACTCCGGGAGGCTGGTCCGGCGGTGACACTGGAACACCGAGGTCCCAGAGGACTCCTCGCGAACCCCCGGCACTCATAGCTTTGTTGGTGATGGCGCCGACGTTGTCGACGCAGCCAACCCCTCCGGCCATTCGCAGGTCCCGCAGCATCGTCTCGAGCGCGAACCGGGCGTTCTCCTGCAGCCTGGAGAGACCGCTGGTGACCTCGTGGGTGCTCTTGTTGGACAGGAAGACGGAGATCGCCCCGGCGGTCAGCAGGAGGCCGACCACGAGAGCCACCATCAACTCCACCAGGCTCAGGCCGCGCGCAAAGCGGGTGGGGGAAGATAGGGCCATCGTCAGGGTCTCCAGACCTGGTCGAAGGTCCAGGTCTGCTTCACGAGGCACAACCCCTCGGAACCAGTTCCAGACTTGTCCCAGGCACGCGTGGCCTCCAGGGTGCCGCCCTGGGTGCATTCGCTCTCGTTCCGGGCGTCTCTCGCGCCACGCTCCAGCCAGCGGATGGTGACCTCGAACCGGTCGTCGTTTTCGTCGGGTGTGCCGGCTCCGGTCGTTTGCGTGAGGACGGCGCTACCGGACGGCAGGGCCGCCTCCAGAGCGTCGGTCCAGCAGCACAGGTCATTGGCCACGTTGGTGGAGAGCAGTGGGTCGCAGTCGCAGGGCCGCTCGAGCTTGGTCGTGACGTACTGAGGCGCTCTCGCCCGATTGGCCCGCATCAGGTCCATGATCTCGTAGGCGAGGTAGGTCGCCTGGCTTCGGGCGTAGGCCTCGTGGTTGAACTTGACCCCGCGCGCCTGCAGCGCCGCGAGACCCAGGAGGCCGATGGCGAGGACGAGGAGGGCGACGAGAACTTCCAGCAGGCTGAAGCCTCGGAGACCGGGTCGCACGCCGGGGGTGCCAGAAGCGGGGGCGCGTGGCATGGGCCTCATGGCACGCAGTCCACGAGGGGTGGTTTGATCACCTGAGCGCGGCCGATACGGGCGACCTGAACCTCCCGGCCCTTTTCCCGTCCCCGCTCGTCACACAGAACCAGGGTGAATTCCCCGCCCTCCTCGGTGCTGCCACGGGGTGAGAACGTTACCGTGCCGCCGATCGCCCGCATGTTGATCGCGCCCTTCACCGCGCCGTTCCGGCGAAGGATGTCCACCTCGCCGTCCGGTGTCCTGCTCCCGTTCTCGTCCAAGAACACGACCCACCCCGCGCTCCAGTCCGTGCCACCGTCACAGGCGGGCACTGCCGCGTCGGGTGCCGCGGAACTGCAGACAACGACCGGAAAGCGCTGTTTGATCGCCTCGCTCCTCGCCAGACTCAGATGCGCCACCAGATTGTTGGCCTCGGTCACGAGCCGGTTGTTGCGCACCAGGTCCTGAAGGGCGGGGACGCCGATGACGAGCAGGATGGCCGCCACCGTCACCACGATGACGAGCTCGACCAGCGTGAATCCCCGTGGCCGGCCCATGACCGGCCTCATGGCGCGGCAGGACGCGGCGGCGCCGTGCGGCAGGCAAAGGCGGCTGCGTTGTCCACGGTCCAGTCGGGCCGGCAGCTGCGGCCCAAGTGGTCGGCCACGATGCAGATGCTGCGGGGCGACTCCGCGACCACGATGCTCGCCCTGCTGCCGTCGCTGCAGGCGACGGTGTAGTAGTGCTTGCCGTCCCTGCCCAGGTCGGTCACGCGGCTCACGGTCGCCCCGTTGGCGGGTACCGTCGCAAGGAGGGTGAGGAGGAGGGCGAGCGGTGGCAGTGTCCTCGGCTTCATGGGATACCCCAGGCGTCTGCCCCGAGGGTTCGGTCGGTCTCAACCGTCCTTCCGGCGGACCCCATCTGGCACGGGAGTCGAGGGCAGGCGCGGTCAGACCGTGCCTGGACGAGGAAGTAGCAGGAGGAGGGTGCTCTGTCAGTCGGCACCCGACGAACGGTCAGCCGGGGCCGACGGGGGGCATCGAGCCCAGGGGCATGAGCCTGGGGCCGCTGACGGTACCACCTCGAAGGGACTTAACCACACCGCGAGCGGCCGCTATACTCTCTCGCCAGTGTGCCGGTGTAGCTCAGTCGGTAGAGCAACTGATTCGTAATTAGTAGGTCGGGGGTTCGACTCCCTCCACCGGCACCAACAAAAACAGACTGTTAGAAGACGTTCGAAGGGACAGGTAAAGCAGAAATCCCTGTTTTGTAGCCGCTCCGTGGCTGCTTTTCTGAGGCTAACGGGCTACCGCGTCAAAGCTGAATTCTGCGGGTCCAACGCTCCAATGGGACCGTCGGGAACCGCATCGGCGCTCCAGCCATTCCCGGCCCTTGCCCCGCCCCCGATCTTCTCAATCGCTCCGAAGCGTGATCCCTGGGCCTCCGGCCCCCGGGCTGACCCGGGCGGTCGCGCGCAAGACGCTGGTCGGCAGGGGCCGGCCGATGGGCCCCTATGGCCAGCAGAAGGCCTTCGAGCGGTGCGAGGGACGCGCCGACGGCCGTCCCATCGGCGGCCCCCTCCGAGGACCCGACGGACACCCCGATGACGTGCCCTTCTAGCCGCGACCGAAGCGAAACCGCGACGACGACCGAAGCCGAGAAGTTGACGACCGAACGACCGAGAAAGCCCTATTGACCGCAACGAAACAGGACCAACGCAACGGAGGAACCATGACATACGCCCCTGATGGCGACGCCTCCTCGCGCGCGAGGGATGGTCGTCAGTCGTCGGAGGCCCTGGAGGGGGGGGGCGCGTCCCGGCCCGGGCGGCCGACGCCCCCGAGCGCACCGTGGAGCGCGCCCTGGTGCACGCCGCTCATGGAGCGCCCGGCCGCCAGTCTCTGGGCCCAGATGGGGCTCGGGAAGACCGTGGTCACGGCCACCGCCATCCGCCAGCTGCTGGAGGTCGCGGTGGCCGAGCGCCGGCGGAACCCGCGGGTGTGCCGGACCTGCGCGGGGGCGGGGGAGGTGCTGGAGGGCGAGGTCGGTGCGGGGGACCTGCCCCGCCTGCGGGGGCCTCGGCTGGCGGCCCTGGGGGGCGCGGGTGCTGGCCGAGCAGTTCGGGGTCGGGCGCCACGTGTGGGAGACGCGCTGGGCGAAGCGCTATGCCCGGGTCGCGCAGATGCGGGAGGCGGTGGAGGGGCGGGGGCTCGCGGCGGTGGAACGGGCGATGCGGTGTTGGCGAAAGGGCGGGCTCGGGAAGGGCGGCTTACCGTGGCGAAGCGGCCCGTGGGCGCCGGGCGGGCAACGCGCGGCGCGAACCCGGGCGGATCCGCCTACGTGATCCGACGGTATCGGAAATTCTTACAGGTCCCCGGATGGCGTCCGGCCTGGGAATTCCCCCTTTCGACCCGACCCAGACATAGCCGGTGTCCGGCCAACGGCAGCTTTCGCACAGAAAGCGGTCCATGGGCGTCCCAGAGGCTGCGGATCTGGCGCACGGCCGACTCAACAACGGGGTCAGCAGCTTCGACACCGAGCCAGGAAACCATGCCCAGTGATGCCCTTCAGCAGGACTCGGCCGGGGGAGGCACGCGAGTCATGCTCAATCGAGCGGCCCGTGCGTGGCCTTGCTGGACATTGCTATCCCCAACCCGCTCGAACCGGTACGCCAGTGCCGGGTTCGCTTCTACCCCGTATGCCAACTGGGCAACGAGCAACGCGAACGGCTCGGTGTAGCGGGCGATCCGCAGCGGGCCCGCATCGCAAGGATCGAACCCTGCATCACGGATCAGTTCGGCGGCCACTATCTTGCTCGCCGAATCGTCGGCGCAGTACACGAGACTTGGGCGGCTTGCCTTGCGTCGGGCGGCGTAGACGTCGAACAGCACTTCGCTCGGCACCGTGCCGAACGCCGAAACGATCGCGGCCTTCGGCACCTTCTTCGCCAGCCGCTCGGCACCCGAGGAGGTGTAGGCGACGACGAGGTCGGTGTTACTGGCGTTCATCGGCAAGGAGCAGTTGACGATCACCTTGTTCGAAAGATCGCCGGCCTGGCTCAGCACGTCGTCCACTCGAGGCCAATGCACGGCAAGCAAGAGAGCGTCTGATTCCTCCGCCGCCTCGCACGGAGTGCCGGCCCTTGCCGTGCCCTTGGCCTCCCGGGCGAGCGTCTCGAGCTTCCGGCGGGTGCGGGCATAGCTGAACACCACTTCGTGTCCCGCTCGCGCAAAGATTGTTCCGAGCTTGCCGCCCATCAGCCCGGAGCCCAGGATGCCGACCCGCATAGCCCCTCCATTTGCCGCCTGCCCGGCATGCACCCAGCATTGTTTGATGCGCTATTTCTTGAGTGGTGCCTCGCGCCGAGTCAATTCCAGCGAGGGCGCAGGCAAGCGAGCCCCTTGCAACTTGATGGTCGAGGCGGCGGCATTGAGCTCCTTCAGTTCGTCGGGGGTGAACTCGACTGCGACCGCCCCGAGGTTTTCATCAAGATGGGGAAGTTGCGTGGTTCCCGGGATGGGAACGATCCAGGGCTTCTGCGCGAGCAGCCAGGCCAGCGCGATCTGGACGGGTGTAGCTCCCTTGCGCCGCGCCCACTCGCGCAGCAGGTCGACCAGTGCCAGGTTCGCCGTCAGCGCCGCGGGGGCCAGCCGGGGAACGCGGCTACGGTAATCCGAGCCGTCGAACCGCGTGTCCTGGTTCATCGCGCCGGTGAGAAGGCCGGCCCCCAAGGGCGTGTACGCCACCAGCCCGATGCCGAGTTCCTCGAGCGTGGGCAGGACCTCTGCCTCCGGCTCCCGCCACAGCAGGGAATACTCGTTCTGAATCGCGGTGATCGGCTGGACAGCATGGGCGCGGCGGAGCGTCTGCAGGCCCGGCTCGGACAGGCCGAAGTGCTTAACCTTGCCTTGCTGGATCAGCTCTTTCACCGTCCCGGCGACGTCCTCGATCGGCACGTTGGGGTCGACGCGGTGCTGGTAATACAGGTCGATGACGTCGGTCCTGAGACGCTTGAGCGATCCCTCTACCGATGCCCTGATGCGCTCCGGGCGGCTGTTGAGCTCCGGCCGGACGCCCGGCGCGCCGAAGTAGCCGAACTTCGTGGCGATCACCACCCGGTCGCGAAAAGGCGCGAGCGCCTCGCCCAGGAGTTCCTCGTTCGTCAGCGGACCATAGAGTTCTGCGGAGTCGAAGAAGGTGACGCCACGATCGACGGCGGCATGGAGCAGCCGGATCATTCCCTGCTTGTCCTTGGGCTGCCTGTCTCTGGGTGGTCCGTAGATGCCGCTCATGACCATGCAGCCGAGCCCAAGCGCCGAGACTTCCAGCGTGCCGAGCATGCGGCGAGCACTCACCGTGGGTTGCGTTGCCGGAGCACTGGCGGCGATGCGCGGGAACACCGCGGCGGCTGCCACAGCAAGGCCTGACAGAATGAACTCGCGGCGATCGCGTCTGAGGAGGTCGTCCTCTCCGTCTCTACTGATGGGGATCTTGCTCATAGGACTTTCTCCGTTCTGGCTCCTGGCCTGTTCTTGCACAGCAGGGGTCAGTTCTTCTGAAAGACTTCCCTGGCCACGGCGATTGCCGTCACCGCGTTGGGCCAGCCCGCGTAGAACGCCAGGTGGGTGATGGTCTCGATCAGCTCGTCCTGGGTCACGCCGTTCTCGCGGGCCTTGGCGAGGTGGAACCGCAGCTGATCGGGGCGGTTCAGCGCGGTCAGGGCGCTGACCGTCACGAGGCTGCGATCCCGCGGCGACAAGCCGGGACGCGCCCACACGTCGCCGAACAGCACGTTGTCGGTGAGCTCGGCCAACTTGGGTGCGACGTCGCCGAACAGCCGCTGTGCCGCCGCCGCGCCCGCGGTGGCCGCGGACCCTTGTGCGGGGCCGGCCTCGGTTGCCTGGACCCAGACCGGGCTGAGCAGAGAGAGAGCGACATCGCTGTCGCGGCGAGCGCCTTCATGAGAGCCTCCTGGTAGGTGCGAGGTGGATGTCAGACCTTCAGCGACGCCATGTCGATCACGAAGCGGTACTTCACGTCGGCCTTGACGAGTCTCTCCCAGGCCTCGTTGACCTTCTGGATAGGAATGACCTCGACGTCGGCCGTGATCTCGTGCTGCCCGCAGAAGTCGAGCATCTCCTGGGTCTCGGCAATGCCGCCGATGTTCGAGCCCGCGACGCTGCGGTTGCCGAGGATCAACGCGAACGACGACAGCGCCAGCGGCTTCGGTGGCGCGCCGACGAGCGTGAGGTTTCCGTCGAGCCGCAGCAAGTTGAGGTATTGATTGATGTCGTGGTCTGCCGAAACCGTGTCGAGGATGAAGTCGAAGGAGCCGGCGTGCTGCTTCATCTCGTCCGCATTGCGGGAGACTACGACCTCGTGTGCGCCGAGGCGGATCGCGTCATCGGTCTTGCGCGGGGAGGTGGTGAAGACGACGACGTGGGCACCGAAGGCTCGGGCGAACTTCGTGCCCATGTGACCCAGCCCGCCCAGGCCGACGACGCCGACCTTCTTGCCCTTGCCGATCCCCTGACGCCGCAGCGGCGAGTACGTCGTGATGCCGGCGCACAAGAGCGGGGCCGTTCCGGCAGGGTCCAGATTCGGCGGCACGCGCAGCACGAAGTGCTCATCGACCACGATGCTGTCGGAGTAGCCACCGAAGGTCATCGGAGCCGCACCGTGCCGGTCGACCGAGCCAAACGTCAGTGTCAGGTTCGGGCAGAAGTTCTCGAGCCCGGCCTGGCAGTTCGGGCAGGTGTGGTCGGAATCGACCAGACAGCCAACCGCCACGAGGTCGCCGGGCTCGTGCTTCGTCACGCCCGGGCCGACCTTCGTGACCCGCCCCACGATTTCGTGGCCCGGGACGCACGGGTACATGGCCGGCAGGACGTCAGGCCATTCGTTGTGGGCGTAGTGCAGGTCGGAGTGGCAGATGCCGCAGAAGAGGATATCGATCTGCACGTCGCGCGCCGTCAGGCCACGCCGCGCAATTGTCGTCGGGGCGAGCGGCGCCGTTGCATCGGCGACGGCGTAGGCCTTTGCGTTGGAGCTGGCGCTGGTCATTTAAGCACCTCCTTTGCTTCGCTCATCGTGGACTGCGAGGCGGTGTGACGTCCACGCTTGCACCTAGCGTCTTGGTAGCGCATCACCGACCGACCAACCTCTGCCGGTCCGGCGAGTAGCGCGCGCCCTGCACCGTGATCGTTGACAGCACCGCGTCGATGCCGCCGATTTCCTCGGCCGTCAGTTCGACCGCAGCAGCGCCGATGTTTTCCTCGAGCCGATGCAGCTTCGTTGTGCCTGGAATCGGGACGATCCACGGCTTGCGCGACAGCAGCCACGCGAGCGCGATCTGCGCCGGTGTTGCGTGCTTGCGCGCCGCGGTGTCGCGGAGCAGGCCGACCAGGGCCTGATTCGCCTGGCGGGCCTTGGGTGTGAAGCGCGGCACCGTGTTGCGGAAGTCGGTGCGATCGAACGTCGTCGTCTCGTCGATGGCGCCGGTCAGGAAGCCCTTGCCAAGGGGGCTGAACGCCACGAAGCCGATGCCCAGTTCTTCGAGCGTCGGCAGGATCCTCTCCTCCGGCTCGGGCCACCACATCGAGTACTCGCTCTGGACAGCGGCAACGGGCTGAACGGCGTGCGCGCGGCGGATCGTCTCCGCGCTCGCTTCCGACAGGCCGAAGTGGTTCACCTTCCCGGCGCGGATCAGTTCCTTGACCGTTCCGGCGACGTCTTCGATCGGCACGCTCGGATCGACGCGATGCTGGTAGAAGAGATCAATTCGGTCGGTTCTGAGGCGTTTGAGCGACTCCTCCGCGACCTGCCGGATGCGCTCCGGCCGGCTATCCAGGCCCGCGTCCGCGTGCCCGCCCTTGAATCCGAACTTGGTCGCAACCACCACGCGATCGCGAAACGGCTGCAACGCCTCGCCGACCAGTTCCTCGTTCGCGCCTGGACCGTAGGCCTCGGCCGTATCGAAGAACGTGACGCCGCGCTCGAATGCGGCGCGGATCAGCTTGATGCCCGCTACCTTGTCCGTTGCCGGACCATACCCATAGCTCAACCCCATGCAGCCGAGCCCGATCGCCGATACCTCGAGACCGCTGCGTCCCAGTTTGCGCATCTGCATTCTTTCCTCCCTAACCAAGTCGAGACCGATGGTCGTCATCGCCGGCGGGCGCGATCAGCGGTCGATGAGCTGCATGTGCATCTCGGAAAGGCGGGCCCCCTGCACCTCGAACTTCGCGAGGGCACCTTCGATCTCGCGGAGGTCGTCTGCAGTGAGCTCGACGCCTACCGCCCCGAGGTTCTCCTCCAAGCGATCCAGCCCTCGCGTTCCCGGGATCGGGACGATCCAGGGCTTCTGGGCGAGCAGCCAGGCAAGGGCAATCTGACCGGGTGTGGCCTTTTTTCTCGAACCGATGCGGGCCAGCAGCTCGACCACGGGCCAGTTGGCCTTCCGCGCCTCCGCCGTAAAGCGCGGGAACGTCGCGCGCAGGTCGGAGACGGGGTCGAAGGCCATGGCCGGGTCGACTTTCCCGGTTAGGTAGCCTTGACCCAGCGGGCTCCACGGCACGAAGCCAATCCCCAGCGCCTCGCAGGTTGGCAGTACGTCCGCCTCGGGATCGCGGGTCCACACCGAGTACTCGGTCTGCACGGCGGTGACGGGCTGGACGGTGTGCGCGCGGCGGATAGTCCGCGCACTGGCCTCCGAGAGACCGAAGTGCTTGACCTTGCCCGCCTGGATCAGATCCCTCACTGCGCCGGCGACGTCGTCGATTGGCACGGCTGGATCGACCCGGTGCTGGTAGAAAAGATCGATGGCATCGACTTTCAGGCGCTTGAGCGAGGCGTCGGCGACCTCCTTGATGTGCTCGGGCCGGCTATCGAGGCCGGCGATGGCGCCGTCCTGGATCTTGAAGCCAAATGTCGTGGCGATCACCACGTCGTGACGGAACGACGCGACGGCTTCGCCTACTAGCTCCTCGTTGGTGAAGGGGCCGTACGCTTCGGCGGTGTCGAAAAACGTCACGCCGTGGTCGAATGCCGTACGGATGACCCGGGTCGCTTCCTTCCGGTCCGCCGCGGGCCCGTAGCCGAAACTGTTGCCCATTGCACCGTAGCCGAGGGCCGACACCTCCAGGCCGCTGGTTCCCAACTTGCGCTTTTCCACATTGCCTCCTCGCCTTCGCCATTTCGTGAGCGAGCTGATGCGCGCGGCCACATCAGTGATATAGGCGTATAGTTCGCATGAGGTATTGAGAAATTGTCAGGAATGGACCGGGAAGACTGGGGCAGCCTGGCGGCGTTCGCGGTGGTCGCGGAGGAGCGCAGCTTTACCCGGGCCGCCACGCGGCTCGGGGTGTCGCCGTCGGCGCTCAGCCACACGCTGCGCCGCCTCGAGGAACGCGTGCGCATTCGCCTGCTGGCCCGCAGCACGCGCAGTGTCTCGACGACGGAGGCCGGCGAACGGTTGCTGGCCCGCCTCGGCCCGGCGCTCGAGGCGATTGCCAACGCGGTCGAGGACCTGGGGCGTCTGCTCGACCGGCCCTCGGGACACGTCCGAATCACCACCTCGCGCTCGGCCGCGCGCATGGTGGTGGCCCCCGTCCTGCCCCGGTTCACCCAGGCCTATCCAGAGATCGTCCTCGAGATCGTCATCGACCCCGGGCTGACCAACATCGTCGCGCAGCGGTTCGACGCCGGTATCCGCCTTGGCGAGTCGCTGGACAAGGACGTGGTGGCCGTACCGGTGTCGGGACCGCAGCGGATGGCCGTCGTCGGCGCGCCGCAGTATTTCGCGTCCCGTCCACCGCCGGCAACGCCGCATGATCTTCGGACCCACCGCTGCATCAACTTCCGCCTGCCGTCACCGGCCCCCGGCACGCTCTACAAGTGGGAGTTCGAGAAGGCGCATCACAGCATCGAGCTGGCGGTCGAAGGGCCGCTCATCTTCGATGACGAGGGCATGGTCGTCGACGCTGCGCTGGCCGGTGTGGGCCTGGGGTACGTCATCGAGGAGCAGGTGGCCCCCCTGCTTCAGGCGGGGGAGCTTGTGCGCGTGCTCGAGGACTGGTGTCCGCCGTTTCCCGGCTTCTTTCTCTACTACCCCGGACGACGCCAACTATCGCCCGCCCTCGCCGCGTTCATCGACACCATCCGCGTGCCCGCCAGGCGCGAACGGCGCCGCTGATCGCCGACTCCGGGCGGTCGTAGCCAGCAACCCGGTGCACCGCCTAAATGACAGGCCGCCACCCGAAGCATTAGGCCTAGTCAACGCCTCCGCTCAGCGACCGCGACTCCTCATGGTCACCGCAATGTCCGCAAGCAGGGTAGACCGGCCCCACGACCGTGGTGGCTGTAGTCCGTAGCTGGCCGAAGGGAGACCGGGAGCCCCCGGTGCCCGCGATCCTGGGGTTTGGGGTCAGCCCTGTCGGAAAATCTGACACCTGCCTGCTGGCGCCGGGTGCGGGTCGGCGCGCGGCCGCCGGCTCTGACCGTCAGCTATGCGTCTGACTCCGGACCTTCAAAGCCTGGCGGCTACCGGGTGGTCCCGACCCTGAGCAGACCTCCGGGCTGACTGCCTGACGGCCCCCCCGACAAGGGAGATGGCAAAGTTTGTCATCATGTGTCAGTCTGACTCCAGGAGGCTACCCGAATGGCGACGATGAACGTTTCCCTTCCCGATCCGATGAAGGCGTGGGTCGAGACTCAGGTCGAGACTGGCCACTTCAGTAACGCCAGCGATTACGTCCGTGACTTGATCCGCCGCGACCAGCAGGATCAGGCCCAGCGGGAAGCGTTGGTACAGGCCTTGGTCACCGGAGAGACCAGTGGGATTTCGGGCCGAGATATCTCGGGGATTTGGAATGATGTGAATGCACGGCACCGTGTCAACGATTGACCTCTCCGCGGCGGCCGCCAAGGACATCGAGGCCATTCTCGACCAATCGGTGGCGGAGTTCGGCCTGCTTCGAGCCGAGAAGTACTATGAGTCGTTAAAGCGTTGCCTCGAGTTGCTGAGCGAGAATCCGGGCATGGGTACTACGGCCGACAATGTTCGGCCCGGCTACCGCCGCTTCAGCCATGAGAGCCACGTCGTCTTTTACCGACTTTCCGAGAGCGGCATCTTGGTAGTTCGCGTACTGCACGCGCGGATGGATGTGGGCTGGCACTTCTGAATCGGGCCGCGACGCGCTGAGCTTCCGGCAGATGGAGGCACAAACGTTTGCTGCTGCTCTTGCCGAAGGTCCGGTCCTGGCCGACTGCTACGGTGTGGTCTCTGGACTACAGAAGAGATAGGGCCGGTTTGCAGAGCTCGGGATCCGCTCGGCACGGAGTTGCACGCCCACGCGGCGAGAATGGCCTTGGCTGTCGGCATCCGTGCCCCCCCGCACTCAACCAGGACGCGGCGCCGTGTGGTCTCAGCCCTCCCGTATCAGGGCGATCAGCTCCTCGGCCGAGGGCAGGGCGGTGGCCTCGCCTTCGGCGAGGATGCTCTCGGCGAGCGCCTGCAGCGTCTTGCCGAGGCCCATGTCGTCCGCGAGGCAACCGCCGAGGCCGGCCGAGGCGAGACGCATGGCCCAGCGGTAACCGTCCTCCTGATAGGGGCGAAGCTCCGCCTGCAGGGCGCGAGGCAGCGGAGGCGATTCGTCCTGGGCAATGCGCAACCGCTCGATGGCGTCCCGGAAGCCGGCGTCGGTTTCGAGCGGCATGCCCTCGAGGACGCCCTCGAGCCAGCCCGCTGCGGGGCGGGGAAGCCGCGTGCCCTGGCGGTCGAGCTCGGCGACCGCCTCCAGCTCGGCGAGGCGCTCCTTCAGGGTGCGGGTGAGCGCGACGTAGAGGCCCTCGCCCATGGGCACGAAGCGGCTTCGCCCGCGTGCGGCGGCGAGGAGCTGCTCGAGCGCCAGCACGCGGCCCTCGTCGAGGGTCGCCTGGCCGATCAACCGGAACCAGTCGCGCTGGGCCTCGACCTTGAAGCTCACGCGCCGCGCATCGACGGTGAGCACCCGCACGCTCTTGCCCTTGGGCCAGTCCACGGCCCCGACGGCCTCCAGGCGGGGCAGGGTCTCGACCATCGTCAAAGCGTCCTCGGGGTCGTCCACGACCCACTCGAGCCCGGCCTGCGCCTCGCCGGGCTCCTCGAGGAAAGGCAGCGCGTGGAGCACGGTCGCAAGCCCGGCCCGCTCGGCCTCGAGGTCACGCCGGGTGCCGACGCTCTCTCCCCCGATGGCCGCCATCAGCCGGGTGCGGTCGCTGTCCAGCTTGGCCAGGGCCCAGTCGGTGGGCGGAACCATGGTCGGGTCCCAGGACCGACTGAGATTGACCGCGGCCATGTACAGGAGGTCCTTTTGCTACGCCGGGTCAACGTACTCGAAGCTCGGTCCGTCGAAGGCATCGAGTGCGGCCCCTCTCAGGATCTCGCCCCAGTCGGGGCTGCGGGCGAGGACCTTGGCCATCGGCTCGATCTCGGCCGCCGGCATGCCGGAGAAGAGCACGACCCGCAGCAATGCCACGGTGGCCGAGAAGTCGTAGACCGGCCAGTAATACCGGGCCTGCTGCGGCTCGAACGACTCCAAACGGAAGAGGGCCTCCCGCAGCCGCTCGCGCTGCCCCTCCTCGAGCGCCTCCCGGTACAGCCGGGCCCGCAGCTCGTCGGTCAGCCGGTGGTAGCCCTCGCGATGGGGCATCGCCACCAGCATGCCGCGGTCCTGCAGCTCCCGGATCGCGAGCCGGACGTCTTCCTGGGTATAGACACGACCGCTCGCCTGATTCGCCCCCATCAGGCGCAACAGGTCGTGGACCGCCGACCGGGGTCGGTAGGTCCAGAGCAGCGCCATGGCCCGGGCGACGTCCTGAGTCCGGTCCGGGGGCTTGCCCGGGTCCCGAACGCGGGGGGGACGGGCGGCTGCGAGGAGTTACGGTGAGCCATGGTCTACTGGCGGCGTCTGCGTGGGCGCACTATAAGCCAGCTTTCCGGTGCCCGCTCCTGTCCCGGACCGGCCGCTGAAGGGGGAAGGGCATGAAACTCACGCAGGACCTCCGCTTGTCGTTGCTCGCGCTCTTCTTCTTCGGTGGACTCGCCGGGTGGATGGCGTGGTCGGCGTATGGCAGCGCGGTCGATTACGAGACCCGGGCGACCACGCTCGCCGCCCAGGCAGAGCCCAACGCGCAGCTCAGGCGGGCGGTCAAGCGCTGGCTCGGCGAGCTCCCGGTCTTCCCTCTGGAGGGCTACGAGAAGGAGATCCGCACCCTCGACGCCCAGCGGGAGGCCGCGGCCCGGGCGCGCCGCGATGCCCACCTCCAGTTCCTGGGGTTCGTCGGCGCTGCGACCGCGGGCGTCCTGCTCGCGGTCGCAGCCCGCAGGCGCCGCAGCACGGTCGTCGTGGGGCTCCTCGTCGCCTCGCTCATCGCCCTTGTTGCCGGCCTCCTGGCTCCGGCGATGGCCCTCACCGCCGCACAGGAGCTCCCGGCCGTCGGCAAGGTCGTGCTCTACTTCGAGTCCCGCGGCATCCTCTCGACCATCCTGGCCCTCCTCGGCCCCCACGGCAGTTATGCCATTGGGATCCCGATCCTCCTCTTCAGCGTGATCCTGCCACTCGCCAAGACGGTGGTGATGGGGGTGGCGGCGGTGTCCTCGGGGCGCCTCGGCAGGGGGGTCCTCTCGATCGTTCACCGCATCGGCAAGTGGTCCATGGCCGACGTGTGTCTCACCGGCTGGATCCTCGCCTTCCTCGCGAGCGAGCACCAGAGATTCATGAGCGCCGAGCTCCAGGTGGGGACGCTCTTCTTCGCCTGCTACGCGGTCCTGTCCATTCTGGCCGGGCAATGGCTGGAGCCTCCGGTGCGACCGGCCACTGCCCCGGACCCCACCCCCGAACGCTGAGTGGCCCCGCGTCCCCGCAACGCTTGCACGCGCCGCTTGTCAGGAGTAGGTTACTATCTGCGTATTCTCCGCAACCAGGAGCGGATCCCCGGATGGTCGATGACCTCGAGGTCGAGAGTCGGCTCGAGCGCTTCCAGTCGGTCGCAAGGGAGGCCGGGGTCAAGCTCACGCACCAGCGCCTCGTCATCTTCCGGGCCGTCGCGGCGAGCGTGGAGCACCCGACCGCGGAGGCCGTCTACAACGCCGTGCGTCCGGAGATGCCGACGGTGTCGCTCGATACCGTGTACCGCACGCTCTGGCTGCTCACTGACCTCGGGCTCCTGACCACCCTCGGTCCGCGGCAGGGCGGCGTCCGATTCGAGGCCAATCTGGAGAAGCACCATCACTACCTCTGCGTGCGCTGCGGTGCGCTGCGGGATTTCGACAGCCCCGAGCTCGACGCGCTGCCGGTGCCGGGCACCGTGACCCGCTTCGGTCAGGTCCTGAGCTCCCACGTGGAGGTGCGGGGTATCTGTGCGGCCTGCATGGAGGCGGGCGACGAGAGTCGCCGCGCTGAGGAATGACGCGCCGCGAGTTGCAGCGTCGCAATTTCAAACGTCGTGAGTTCGAACGCCACAGGGCACGAGAGAGGAGAGTCTGATGAGTGAGAAGAAGCTGACCACCACGGGCGGCGCCCCGGTCGCCGACAACCAGAACGTCATGACCGCAGGGCCGCGGGGCCCCATGCTGCTCCAGGACGTCTGGTACCTGGAGAAGCTGGCTCACTTCGATCGCGAGGTGATCCCCGAGCGGCGCATGCACGCCAAGGGCTCGGGTGCCTACGGGACGTTCACCGTCACCCACGACATCACGCGCTACACCAAGGCCAAGATCTTCTCCGAGGTGGGCAAGAAGACGGACCTGTTCGTGCGCTTCTCGACGGTGGCGGGGGAGCGCGGCGCGGCGGACGCCGAGCGCGACATCCGCGGGTTCGCCATCAAGTTCTACACCGAGGAAGGCAACTGGGACCTCGTGGGCAACAACACCCCGGTGTTCTTCCTGCGCGACCCGCTGAAGTTCCCGGACCTCAACCACGCCGTGAAGCGCGACCCGCGCACCAACATGCGCTGCGCCCAGACGAACTGGGACTTCTGGACCCTGCTGCCCGAGGCGCTGCACCAGGTCACCGTCGTCATGAGCGACCGCGGCATTCCGCGCACCTACCGCCACATGCACGGTTTCGGCAGCCACACCTTCAGCTTCATCAACGCCGCGAACGAGCGGTTCTGGGTCAAGTTCCACCTGCGCTGCCGGCAGGGCATCCAGAACCTGACCAACGCCGAGGCCGCGGAGATCATCGCGAAAGACCGCGAGAGCCACCAGCGTGACCTCTACGAGTCCATCGAGCGGGGAGAGTTCCCGCGCTGGGACCTCCAGGTCCAGATCATGCCGGAGAAGGACGCGGCCACGTACCGCTTCCACCCCTTCGACCTGACGAAGGTCTGGCGGCACTCGGACTACCCGCTGATCGACGTCGGGGTGCTCGAGCTGAACCGCAACCCGGAGAACTACTTCGCCGAGGTGGAGCAGTCGGCCTTCAACCCGGGCAACATCGTCCCCGGGATCGGCTTCTCGCCGGACAAGATGCTGCAGGGGCGCCTCTTCTCCTACGGCGACGCGCAGCGCTACCGCCTCGGTGTGAACCACGGGCAGATCCCCGTGAACCGGCCGCGCTGCCCCGTGAACAGCTACCATCGCGACGGCCAGATGCGGGTCGACGGGAACTACGGGAGCACCAAGGGGTACGAGCCCAACAGCCTCGGCCTCTGGCAGTCGAGCCCGGAGGTGATGGAGCCGCCGCTCGCGCTCGAGGGCGCCGCCTACCACTGGGACTTCCGCAAGGACGACGACGACTACTTCACGCAGCCGGGGCTGCTCTTCCGCCTCATGACGCCGGCGCAGCAGCAGGTGCTGTTCGCGAACACCGCGGCGGAGATGGCGATGGTCGACGAGAAGGTCAGGATGCGCCACATCGGCAACTGCCTGAAGGCCGACCCGGCCTACGGCAAGGGCGTGGCGGACGCGCTGGGTATCCCCGTCGGGGACGTGCGGTCCTGACCCCCGCCTGGTCGGCCCCGGGGCCCGTGGCGGGCCAGCGTCTCGTGGTCCTGGTCGAGGACCGCGCCGGGCCTCCTTGCGAGGCCGCTCACGGGTTGAGCCTGTGGCTCGAGTCGGGCGGCGCGGTGCTGCTCGTGGACACGGGTCCCGACCCGGGCGTGCTGGCCGGTAACGCGGTGCGCCTAGGGCTCGACCTCGGGCGAGTGGAAACGGTGCTCCTGAGCCACGGGCACTACGACCACACCGGGGGGCTGCCGGCGGTGGTGGCGGCCCGCGGGGGTCGCCCCCTGCGGGTCTTCCTGCACCCGTCGGCCGCCCGCGAGCGCTTCAGCCTGCGGACGGGCTCCCCGCGCTCCATCGGGATGCCGGTGGCGAGCCGAGAAGCGCTCGCCGCCCCGGGGGTGAGTGTCACGCTGGCCTCGGGGCCTGCCACCGCGGGCCCCGGGGTCTGGGTGACGGGCGCCATTCCCCGCCGTCACCCGGGCAACGAGGACGCCTTCCTCGTGCTGGACGCCGACGGTCAGACCCCTGACCGCTTCGAGGACGACCAGGCAGTGGTGGTGGAGGGTGCTGGCGGCCTGACGGTGATCTGCGGCTGCGCCCACTCGGGGGTCGTGAACATCCTCGACCACGTGGCGCGGCTGCGCCCCGGCGTGCCGCTCGCCTGGCTGGTGGGGGGGCTGCACCTGGGGGCGAGCTCCGCAGGGGCCGTCGAGCGGGCGGTCGACGAGCTGGCCGGCCTGGGGCTGCGCCAGTGTGCGGTAGGACACTGCACCGGCAAACGCGCCGAGGAGGTCTTCTCGTCACGTTTTCCCGGCGCCGCTCGCCTCCTCTGCGGGGCCGAGCTCTCCATCTGCTGACTGCTGACTGCTGGCAGCTGACTGCTGAGCGGTGACGGCGGACTGCCGCCGCCATTCCCCGCCGCTCGGGCGGCGCACGCCTCGGGGCGGGGACCGCGGTTACTGCTTCGGTCGCCGGGCCGGGGCTTGGCCCCGGCCCGGGCCCCGGCCTTGGCGCTCAGGCGACGGTCACGTCCGCCGAAAGGTACACGTCCTGGATCGCGTGCAGCAGCTCGACGCCCTGGGCCATGGGCTTCTGGAAGGCCTTGCGGCCCGAGATCAGTCCCATTCCGCCGGCGCGCTTGTTGATGACGGCCGTGCGCACGGCCTGGCCGAGGTCGTTCTGGCCTGAGCCGCCGCCCGAGTTGATCAGGCCGGCGCGGCCCATGAAGGTGCTCGCCACCTGGTAGCGCACCAGGTCGATCGGGTGATCCGTGGTGAGCTCGGAGTAGACCTTGGCGTGGGTCTTGCCGAACTTCAGGGCGGTGTAGCCGCCGTTGTTCTCGGCCTGCTTCTGCTTGACGATGTCGGCCTCGATGGTGGCGGCCAGGTGGTTGGCCTGGCCTGTCAGGTCGGCCGACACGTGGTAGTCGGTGCCCCCCTGCTGGAAGGCGGGGTTGCGCAGGTAGGCCCAGAGCACCGTGACCATCCCGAGCTCGTGGGCCTGCTGGAAGGCCTCCGAGATCTCCTGGATCTGGCGGCGGCATTCGGGAGACCCGTAGTAGACGGTGGCCCCGACGGCCACGGCGCCCATGTCGAAGGCCTGCTCGACCGAGGCGAACAGGGTCTGGTCGTGGACCGCGGGGTAGGTGAGCAGTTCGTTGTGGTTGATCTTGAGGATGAACGGGATCTTGTGCGCGTACTTGCGCGCGACCGCGTTCAGCACCCCCACGGTCGAGGCCACCGCGTTGCATCCGCCCTCGATCGCGAGCCGTACGATGTTCTCCGGGTCGAAGTAGATCGGGGCCGGCGCGAAGGAGGCGCCCGCGGAGTGCTCGATGCCCTGGTCGACCGGCAGGATGGAGAGGTAGCCCGTGCCTGCGAGGCGGCCCTGGGAGAAGAGCCCCTGCAGGCTCCGCATGACCCGGGGGCTGCGGTTCTTCGGTGCGACCACGCGGTCGACGTAGTCCGGTCCGGGCAGGTGCAGGGACTCGCGCGATATCGTCCGGCAGGTGTGGGAGAGGAGCGACTCGGCTTCGGCGCCGAGCAGTCCAACGATGTCGGTCATGGAAAGCCCCCTGTCAGAGTGGAGTGGCGGCAGGCAACTGCCCTGGAACGCGTCGCCGTCGACGCCACGACAGGCCGTCGGCGCGGCCTAGAGTCTAGCCCCTGGGCAGACCGGCTGCACCCCGCAACGCGGTGGGACCGGATGGGTCGTGCCCCGGTCCGGGGAGGTGGCTTCGGCCCCCGGGGGGGTGCGTACTGACGGCTACCGTCGTAGTCCCGTCAGGTCAATTCCTTGACCGCGCGCGGGGGTCAGGGCTCGGACGCCGTGGTCGGCGGCCAGGCGGGCGGCGAGGGCTGCCTGGGCGGCGGGCTCTCCGTGCACCAGGGCGACCGGCGGATGGCGCTCGAATCCCGCGTACCACGCGAGCAGGCCGTCCTGACCGGCGTGGGCCGACAGCCCCCCGATGGTGTGCACGCGGGCGGCGACGCGGACCCGCTCGCCCCAGAGGTTGATGTGCTTCGCGCCGTCCACGAGGGCCCGCCCCGTGGTCCCCTCGGCCTGGAAGCCCACGATGACCACGTGGCAGCCTTCGCGCCAGACGTTGTGCTTGAGGTGGTGGCGGATGCGCCCGCCGTTGCACATGCCGCTGCCGGCGATGATGATGGCGCCGGTCCGGACGCGGTTCAGCGCCATGGACTGCGGGGCCGTGTGCATGAGATGCAGGTTCGGCAAGGCGGTCTCGCGCCGGTGCCAGATGGCGCTCGCCTCCCCGTCGTAGAGGTCGCTGTGCCGTGCGTAGATCGCCGTGGCCTCGATCGCGAGCGGGCTGTCGAGGAAGACCTGCCAGTCCCCGACGTCCCACTCCTCGTAGTGCCGGGCGAGGAGATAGAGCAGGTCCTGGGTGCGGCCGACCGCGAAGGCCGGGATGAGGACGTTGCCCCGGTCCTCGCGCGCCCCCTTCAGCACCGTGCCCAGCTCGGCGAGCGTGGCCTCCCGGGACTGGTGTGCCCGGTCGCCGTAGGTGCTCTCGAGGAGCACCAGGTCCGCCTCCCGGATGGGCGTGGGGTCCCGAAGGATCGGCATCCCCTGTTGCCCGAGGTCGCCGCTGAAGACGACCTTGCGCTCGGTGCCGCCCTCGACCAGCGTCAGCTCGACGATGGCCGAGCCCAGGATATGCCCCGCGTCGCGCAGGCACACGCGGACTCCGGGCAGGACCTCCCGGGGCTCGTCGTAGCCGAGCCCCCGGATCCGCCGCACCGCCCGCTGGGCGTCCTGATGGTCGTAGAGTGGGGTGACCGCGGGCAGGTGCTTGCGCTCGCGTTTGCGGTTCTCCCACTCGGCCTCGCGCTCGTTCAGGTAGGCCGCGTCCTGGAGCATGATGCGGCAGAGGTCGCGGGAGGCCCGGTGGGTGTAGATGGGGCCGCTGAAGCCAGCCTTGACCAGCAAGGGGAGACGCCCCGAGTGGTCGATGTGGGCGTGGCTCAGGACGAGGGCGTCGATGCTGCCCGGCTCGAACGGGAACGGGGCCCGGTTGCGCTCCTCCTCCTTTCGAGAGCCCTGGACGAGGCCGCAGTCGAGCAGCAGCCGCCTCCCGTTGGCCTCGATCAGGTGACAGGAGCCGGTGACCTCTCCCGCGCCGCCGTGGAAGGTGATCTGCATGGGCGAACGACTCCTCCGGGGCCCGGCGCGCGAGGCGTTCTCAGCGGTCCCGCGGGTGTTTCACTTCCTGGTAGCGGGCCATCACGTCCCACACGTCGTGATAGGCGCTCAGGCGCCCGGCGTCGCGCACGGTGGCCTTGAAGTTGGGGTAGTCGATGGCGCGGACCTGGGCGGCGAGGGCCCTAGCGACCTCTTCGGCGGAGATCTCCGCGCGGTAGCGATAGTCCGCCGTGGGTGTCTCCGAGACCTTCACGTCGGGGAACACACGCTCGATGTCTCCCGCGGTGCAGGCGCGGACGAGCAGGGTCCCGGGCTGGGACCGCTGGGCGACGATGGACAGCATGGCGTTGTTCAGAAAGACCCACATGTGCGGTGTTCCTCCCAAAGGGTGTAACGGAAGAGCGAGCATCGCGCCTGGCAATGCCGTCGGGCAGGGGATGCGGCGCGACGGTCCCTCAGACCTCGATGGTGGAGCATGGACCGGCCCGAGGGGCACGGCAAGGGGATGGCTGGCCTCGCCTCGCAACGCCCGGGGCGCGAGGACGGGCTGGGCCGCCCGCGTGCCTGGCGCCTCGCCCGCACGGGAGCGTTCGGCCGGTTTTCTTGTCTATAGTCGAGGCTGAAGGGGCACGCGTTCGGTCTGCCCCCGCAACGCGTCGGTGTCCGGAGGGAGTGAAGGGTGAACCGCCCCTGGATGTACTGGAGTCTGTTGGCTACTCAGCTCGTCCTGGCGGGCTGTGCGGGGCCGCGTTACCAGACCGTGTTCCACTATGACCCGCCCGCGGACCCCCAGGGCCGGGCCTGTGCGGAGCGCTGCCCCCAGGTCCTCCAGGCCTGTCAGGACCGCTGCCGGGTCGCCCATCAGGCCTGTCTGGTCGACGCGGAGCCTGCGGCGCAGGCGCACGCCGACCGCCTGGTGGACCGTTACGAGGCCGACCTGTCGCGTTACCGGTCGGCGGCGTGGGGTTGTGGCCCGACCATTGGCCTGGGGTGGGGCTATTACGGTGGGCACCACCACGGTCACGACCTCTGGTCGGTGGGCTCGAGCTGGTACCTGCCCTGGGGCGGCCCCTGGTACGACCCGTGGTACGGTTGCTACGCCGGTCCGCCCCCGCGGGCGCCCGACCGCGCGGAGGAGGTCCGGCGCTACCTCTGGCGCGCCTGCGCCCAGGACTGTGGCTGCCAGCTCGAGTACGACGGCTGCTTCCGCGCCTGCGGGGGCCGGAAGACGGTCGAGTGGGAATGCATCTCGAACTGCCCCCGGGGGGGCGATTGAGCGGGGTGACCCTCGCGTCAGCGGCTTCGGAGCAGGTCCTTCAGCGCGGCGAACGGCTGATGGGTGGCGGCCTTGCCCGGCCCGGCCCCGGCGCCCGGCGCGGAGAGCCCCTGGGCCTCGAGCTGGCGCTGGTGCTCGTTGTCGTGGCAGTACAGGCAGAGCAACTCCCAGTTGCTGCCGTCCGCAGGGTTGTGGTCGTGGTCGTGGTTCTTGTGGTGGACGGTGAGCTCGCTCAGGTTGGGGCGGTCGAAGGTCCGCCCGCAGCGGGCGCACACCCAGGGGTAGAGCTTCAGGGCCTGCTCCCGGTAGTCCCGCTCGCGTGCGGTCTGGGCCTTGCGGGCCTCGGCGACCACCCGGTCCAGCTTGCTCGTGTCCACCCGTTCCCCCCACGCCCGGCGTTGCGGTCCGGCGGCCCGGCCCTCTATGCTCCACTTATGATAACCCGCCCCGGTGGACCCGATCCCACCGACGGCCCCTTTCGGCCGCAGCCCTGGCTCCCAACGAGAACCCATCCGTGAGCGATAGAGAACGAACCCAGAACCTGGCCGTCTTCTGCGATTTCGAGAACGTGGCACTCGGCGTGCGCGACGCCAAGTACGCGAAGTTCGACATGCAGAAGGTGCTCGAACGCCTGCTCCTGAAGGGCAGCATCGTCGTGAAGAAGGCCTACTGCGACTGGGAGCGGTACAAGGAGTTCAAGGCCTCGATGCACGAGGCGTCCTTCGAGCTTATCGAGATCCCGCACGTGCGCATGTCGGGCAAGAACTCCGCCGACATCCGGCTCGTGGTGGACGCGCTCGACCTCTGCTACACGAAATCCCACGTCGACACGTTCGTCATCATCAGCGGGGATTCGGATTTCTCGCCCCTGGTCAGCAAGCTGCGGGAGAACAACAAGGCGGTCATCGGCGTGGGGGTGAAGAAGTCCACCTCCGACCTGCTCATCGCCAACTGCGACGAGTTCATCTATTACGACGACCTGGTGCGCGAGAGCGAGAAGCAGCGCAGGACGCGTAAGAAACCCGTGGCGAAGGCCGCGCCCACCGAGCCGGCCCCGGTCCCCAGCGAGGAGGACAAGCAGCAGCAGGCGCTCGACCTGGTCATGGAGATCGTCGAGTCGCTCTTCGAAGAGCGGGGGGACGAGGAGAAGGTCTGGGGGTCCATGATCAAGCAGACCCTCAAGCGCCGGCGGCCGGGCTTCAACGAGGCCTATCACGGCTTCCGGACCTTCGGCAAGCTGCTGGAGGAGGCGCAGGCGCGGGGCCTGCTCGGCCTCGAGCTCGACGAGAAGTCCGGGGGCTACATCATCCGGCGCCCCAGTCAGGGCGACTGACGTATAATCCGGGGCAGGGCCGCCCACGACCGCGATCCCCTGCGAAAGTGGCGGAATCGGTAGACGCGCTGGATTTAGGTTCCAGTGGGGCAACCCGTGAGAGTTCGAGTCTCTCCTTTCGCACCAAGCTCCTGCCCCTGGTGCGTCCAGGGCGGGCGGCCCGTGCGCTGCCGCGCGCGGGCCGGCGGCACGCCAGTTACCATCCCTCCCCAGGGTTGAAGGGCCCCGGGAACGGGGCGAATCTCGCGGGGCGCGGGGGCGCCTCGCGTCCAGTCACGTGGAAGTGTCTCTGAGGTAGCGACATGCAGGTCACAGTGGAAGCGACGGGAAGCCTAGAGCGGCGGATGACGGTCGAGGTGCCGGAGGAGCGGATTGCCTCGGAGGTGCAGAGCCGGTTGCGAAGACTGGGCAAGACGGCCCGGATCCACGGCTTCCGTCCAGGCAAGGCGCCACCGCCGGTCGTGGAGCGCAGCTACGGGCGGCAGGTCCGGGACGAGGTCGTGGGGGAGATCCTGCGCTCGAGCTTCGCCGACGCCGTCGCCCAGAACTCCCTGGCGCCCGCGGGCGGGCCGACCATCCACGAGCTGGCGGCGGCCCCTGGGCAGGGGCTCTCCTACACCGCCGTGTTCGAGGTGTACCCGAAGCTGAGCTTGCCGGACCTGAAGGAGCTCAAGGTCAGTCGTCCCGTTGCCGAGGTAAAGGAACAGGACGTGGACCAGATGATCCTGACCCTGCGCCGGCAGCGGCAGACCTGGCGGGTGGTCGACCGTGGGGCCCAGACGGGCGACCGCGTGGTGCTCGACTACGAGGGCTCGGTGGACGGGGCGCCTCTGGAGGGCAATGCGGGCAAAGAGGTGCCCGTGGAGCTGGGCACCCACCGGCTGGTCGGGGAGATCGAGGAGCGCCTCGCCGGAATCCGGGCGGGCGAGGAGCGTGAGGTCACCGTGGACTTCCCGGCCGACCATCGCAACGCCTCGGCCGCGGGCAAGACGGTGTTCTTCAAGATCACCGCCCACAGGGTCGAGGAGCCGCAGCTGCCGGAGATGGACGAGGGCTTCTTCGCCAGCTTCGGGGTCGCCGATGGGGGTGAGGCTGCCCTGCGCCGCGAGGTGCGGGAGAACATGGAGCGCGAGTTGCGCGAGAACCTTCAGGGCCGGGTCAAGACGGCGGTGATGGACGGCCTGCTGGCCGCCATTCCGCTGGATGTCCCCAAGGTCCTGGTGGACTCCGAGGCCCAGGCCCTTCGGCGCCAGGCCCAGGAAGGCCTGGTCCAGGGCCGCGGCGGGGCGCCGGCCCTGGAGCTGCCGCTGACGCTGTTCGAGGACCAGGCGCGGCGGCGGGTCGCTCTCGGCATGATCCTGTCGGAGGTCGTGCGTGCGAACGAGCTCAAGGTCGACCCCGAGCGGGTTCGCGCCCGGGTGGCGTCCATCGCCTCGACCTATCAGGAGCCAGAGGAAGTGGTGCGGTGGTATTATTCCGACAAGCGCCGTCTGGCCGACGCGGAGAACGTCGTGTTGGAGGACCAGGTGGTCGACTGGATCCTCGAGCGGGCACAGGTCACGGATTCGCCCACGACGTTTGACGCCGTGATGAAGCCTGGGCAGACTCCCGGCGGAGGCTGAACGCGAAATGCCACACTTTGCTGACCGCGCCAGCGGTCCGGAAGAGCGGGCGCTGAACCTCGTCCCCATCGTCGTCGAGCAGTCGGCGCGGGGCGAGCGTGCCTACGACATCTACTCCCGCCTCCTCAAGGAGCGCGTCGTTTTCCTGGTTGGGCCCGTGGAAGACCACGTGGCGAACGTGATCATCGCCCAACTCCTGTTCCTCGAGTCGGACAATCCGGACAAGGACATCCACCTCTACATCAACTCCCCCGGTGGGCTGGTGAGCGCGGGTCTCGCGATCTACGACACGATGCAGTTCATCAAGCCGGACGTGAGCACGATGTGCGTCGGGCAGGCGGCCAGCATGGGCGCGCTGCTCCTGGCGGGTGGCGCCAAGGGCAAGCGCTACGCGCTGCCGCACTCGAGGATCATGATTCACCAACCGCTCGGTGGTTTTCAGGGCCAAGCAACGGACGTCGACATTCACGCGCGGGAGATCCTCAAGACCCGGGAGCGCCTGAACGAGATACTGTCCCGCCACACGGGCCAGCCCCTGGAGCGGATTCGGCAGGACACCGACCGCGACTTCTTCATGGGTGGGACCGAGGCCGTGGAGTACGGCCTCATCGACGGGGTCCTGAGCCGGCGCGAGTCCCCGGCGAAGTAGGCGAGCCAGGGTGCGCGGGTTCCGTCGCCGACGTCTGGAAGCGAGGTAGCGTATGAGCAGCGACAAGCAGGGCAGGAACGGAGACAGCGACCGGCTGCTCTACTGCTCGTTCTGCGGCAAGAGCCAGCACGAGGTCCGCAAGCTCATCGCGGGCCCCTCGGTGTTCATCTGCGACGAGTGTGTCGAGCTCTGCAACGACATCATCCGGGAAGAGGTCCAGGACAAGTCCGGGACCTCCAAGGGCAGCAAGCTGCCGACCCCGCGGGAGATCAACGAGATCCTGGACGACTACGTGGTCGGCCAGAATCACGCGAAGAAGGTGTTGTCCGTCGCCGTATACAATCACTACAAGCGGCGGGACCACGGCGGCAAGAACGACGACGTGGAGCTGTCGAAGAGCAACATCCTTCTGATCGGGCCCACGGGCTGCGGCAAGACGCTGCTTGCGGAGACGCTCGCTCGTCTCCTGAACGTGCCGTTCACGATCGCCGACGCGACGACCCTCACGGAGGCGGGCTACGTCGGCGAGGACGTCGAGAACATCATCCAGAAGCTGCTCCAGAAGTGCGATTACGATGTGGAGAAGGCCCAGACGGGCATCGTCTACATCGACGAGATCGACAAGATCTCGCGCAAGTCCGAGAACCCCTCGATCACGAGGGACGTGTCCGGAGAGGGCGTGCAGCAGGCCCTGCTGAAGCTGATCGAGGGGACGATCGCCTCGGTTCCGCCGCAGGGTGGGCGCAAGCATCCCCAGCAGGAGTTCCTGCAGGTCAACACCTCGAACATCCTGTTCATCTGCGGTGGCGCCTTCGACGGTCTCGACAAGATCGTGAAGGCGAGATCGTCGAAAAAGGGCGGCATCGGCTTCGCGGCGGAAGTGAAGGGCAAGGCCGAGCAGAAGTCAGTGAGCCAGCTGCTCCAGGACGTGGAGCCCGAGGACCTGATCAAGTTTGGACTCATTCCCGAGTTCGTGGGGCGCCTGCCCGTCTTCGCGACGCTGCACGAGCTCGACACGGATCAGCTGATCAAGATCCTGACCGAGCCCAAGAACGCGGTGGTGAAGCAGTACCAGAAGCTCTTCCAGATGGAGGGAGTCGACCTGGAGTTCCGGGAGGAGGCCCTGAGGGCGGTATCCCAGCGCGCGATGGAGCGAAAGACCGGGGCGCGGGGACTACGCTCGATTCTGGAGCACGTTCTGCTGGACATCATGTACGACCTGCCGTCGCTGGAGAACGTCGCGAAGGTCGTGGTGGACGAGGCGGTGATCGGCGGCGAGACCAAGCCACTCATCATGTATCGGGGTGACAAGCAGCAGCGGGCTGCGGGCGACTGAGAGGCAGGCTTCCGTGGTCGAATCCAACAAGCCGTCCGAGGTGGTGGAACCGACACTGGGGAGTCCGGTACTGCCCCTGCGGGACGTCGTCGTCTACCCGCACATGGTCATCCCCCTGTTCGTGGGGCGCGACAAGTCCATCCGCGCACTCGAGCGGGCGATGGAGGAGAACAAGCAGATCCTGCTGGTTGCGCAGAAGAGTGCGGCACAGGACAACCCGACCACCGACGACATCTACCGCATCGGAACGCTCTCTACGATCCTCCAGCTGCTGAAGCTTCCGGACGGCACCGTCAAGGTGCTCGTGGAAGGGGTCAAGCGGGCGCGGATCGTCCATTTCCTCGGGGAGGACGAGTACTTTTTCGCGCAGGTTCGGGTCCTCGAGGCTCAGGAGACCGACGAGCGTGAGGGTGAAGCCCTCAGCCGCTCGGTGCTGACGCAGTTCGAGCAGTACGTGAAGTTGAACCGCAAGGTTCCGCCCGAGATCCTGGCGTCCCTGTCGTCCATCGAGTCTCCGGGGCGGTTGGCGGACACCGTGGCCGCGCACCTTGCGGTGAAGCTCGATCAGAAGCAGAAGATCCTCGAGATCGAGGATACGCGCGAGCGGATGGAGGCGCTGATCGGGCTGCTGGAGACCGAGATCGATCTGCTTCAGGTGGAGAAGCGCATCCGCGGCCGCGTGAAGAAGCAGATGGAGAAGAGCCAGCGCGAGTACTATCTGAACGAGCAGATGAAGGCCATCCAGAAGGAACTGGGGGACCTGGACGAGGCTCCGAACGAGATTGAGGAACTCGGCAAGAAGATCGAGCAGGCGGGCATGACGCGGGAGGCCAGGGACAAGGCCGTGGGCGAACTGAACAAACTGAAGATGATGTCACCGATGTCGGCCGAGGCGACCGTCGTCCGGAACTACATCGACTGGCTCGTCAACGTGCCCTGGAAGAAGAGGAGCAAGATCCGCTTCGACCTGGGCGCCGCCGAGGCGGTTCTGAACGAGGACCACTACGGCCTGGAGAAGGTGAAGGAGCGCATCCTCGAGTACCTTGCGGTGCAGCAGCGCGTCAAGAAGCTGAAGGGCCCGATCCTCTGCCTGGTGGGCCCACCGGGGGTGGGCAAGACGTCCATCGGACGCTCGATCGCGCGGGCCACGAATCGCAAGTTCGTGCGCATGTCGCTCGGGGGCGTGCGGGACGAGGCGGAGATCCGCGGCCACCGGCGCACGTACATCGGGGCGCTGCCGGGGAAGATCCTCCAGAACCTTGCGAAGTCCGGTGTGCGCAACCCTCTCTATCTGCTCGATGAAGTCGACAAGATGTCGATGGATTTCCGGGGAGACCCGGCGTCGGCCCTGCTGGAGGTCCTGGACCCGGAGCAGAACAACTCGTTCAACGACCATTACCTGGAGGTCGACTACGACCTGTCCGAGGTGATGTTCGTCACCACGGCGAACACGCTGAACATCCCGCCGCCGCTGCTCGACCGGATGGAGGTCATCCGGCTCTCGGGCTACACGGAGCACGAGAAGCTCAACATCGCCACCCGCTACCTTATCCCGAAGCAGATCAAGAACAACGGCCTCACGGAGGCCGAGCTCAGGATTACTGACAGCGCGATCCGCGACATCGTCCGCTTCTATACGCGAGAGGCTGGCGTGCGCAACCTCGAGCGCGAGATCGCCAAGATCGCGCGCAAGGTGGTGAAGGAGCTGGTGCGGACTCCCGGGCGCCGAAAGGTCACGGTGAGCGCGCGCAATCTCGAGACCTATCTCGGGGTCAAGCGCTACCGCTACGGCAAGGTAGAGGCGCAGGACCGGATCGGTGAGGTGACCGGGCTCGCCTGGACCGAGGTCGGCGGGGACCTCTTGACCATCGAGGCCGCGGTGATGCCCGGAAAGGGCAAGCTCATCCACACCGGGCAGCTGGGCGACGTGATGCAGGAGTCGATCCAGGCCGCGATGACGGTGGTGCGAAGTCGCTGCAAGAGCCTCGGTGTGGATCCCGACTTCTACCAGAAGCACGACATCCACATCCACGTGCCGGAGGGCGCGACCCCGAAGGACGGCCCGAGCGCGGGTATCGGCATGTGCACGGCCCTGGTCTCTGTGCTGACGGGGATCCCCGTGCGATCGGACGTGGCGATGACGGGCGAGATCACGCTGCGGGGAGAGGTTCTGCCCATTGGCGGGTTGAAGGAGAAACTCCTGGCCGCCCTGCGGGGGGGGTTGCGGACGGTCCTGATACCGGAGGAAAACCGTCGGGACCTCACGGAGATCCCCGCCACCATCAAGCAGCACCTGGAGATCAGGCCGGTCAAGTGGATCGACGAGGTGCTGGGGATGGCCTTGCTCCATCTGCCTCAGCCCATGGAGGCGGAGAAGCTGGAGCCTCCTCCCGAGGCGCCCGTCGCGAAGCGCGAGGGCAAGGCGGCCGGCAGGAAGCGGGGCGGGGTGGCGACGACGCATTGAGCCGGCGGTGGTGGCGACGCCCCTTCGCCGGCGTGGTCACGCGGGGCGGGGAGGGCGCATTTCTTGACACTCTCGGAAGGCTGTTGGTATAAGCCCCGTTCGTCCAGGGTGACGGTCTAGAGTCCCGGGGACGGTCGAAGAGCCAGCAGCTGCCATAACGAACGATGGGGGATCCGAATGAACAAGGCAGAACTGATTGACGCGGTCGCGGCCGACGCGGACATCTCGAAGGCCTCCGCCGCCCGGGCGGTCGACTCTATGGTCGCCGCCATCACCAGCGCCCTCAAGTCCGGGGAGAGCGTGACGCTGGTGGGTTTCGGGACGTTTTCGGTGCGGGAGCGGCCTGCCCGCTCGGGCCGCAATCCGCGGACGGGGGAGACGATCCAGATCGACGCCTCCTCGACGCCAGTGTTCAAGGCTGGCAAGGCCCTCAAGGATGCGGTAAATTGACGCTATGCCTTGGGGTGCTTAGCTCAGCTGGGAGAGCATCGCCCTTACAAGGCGAGGGTCGGGGGTTCGAGCCCCTCAGCACCCACCAGCCTGTCTCGGAGTGGTAGTTCAGCTGGTTAGAATACCGGCTTGTCACGCCGGGGGTCGCGGGTTCGAATCCCGTCCACTCCGCCAATACCTGACCGGGGGTGTGCCAGAACGGCACACCCCTTTTGGTTTGGGGGTCCAGCCGCAGGGGGGCCGTGGGCCGCTCCGGCAGCGGGACCGCCAGGCCGCCGTTCCACAGGGGTCTTGCCATGCTGCTAGAGGACATCCGGAGCTGGGCCCACTCCTGGCTCATGACGATCCTGCTGGTGATGATCATCGTCCCCTTCGCCTTCTGGGGCATCAACCAGTACTTCCACGGCGGCGGCTCGATGGTCGTGGCCGAGGTGGACGGCACCCCGATCGGGGTGAGGGAGTTCCAGCAGGCTCTGCAGCAGCAGCGTTATCGCCTTCAGACGGTCATGGGGAGCGGTCTCGAGTTGGACGAGGCCGCCGAAGACCGCCTGAAGCGCGAGACCCTGAACGGGATGGTCGAGGAGTCGGTGCTGGTCGACCGGGCGACCCGCAAGGGAATGACGGTGGGTGACGAGCATCTCGCCACGCTCATCCACGCGCAGCAGGCCTTTCAGTCCAACGGGCAATTCTCCCGCGACCGGTACGAAGCCTGGCTCCACCGCCAGGGCTACGCCCCCGGAGGGTTCGAGCAGAGCTTCCGTCGATCGCTGGTCATCCGGCAACTGCAACAAGGGGTCGTCGAGGCCGCCTTCCTGACAGGGGCCGAGCGCGAGCGGCTCGAGCGCCTCCAGGGGCAGCGGCGGAGCTTCGCGTACCTGGTCATCCCGGCCGCGCGCTACCGGGGCCAGGTGCAGGTGAGCGACGAGCAGGTGCAGGAGTTCTATCGCGAGCACCAGTCCGATTTCCTCTCGCCCGAGCAGGTCGACGCCGAGTACGTGGAGGTGTCGCGCGAAGCGCTGGCCGCCGGCGTGGGAGTCTCCGAGGAGGAGCTCCGGCAACGCTACGACTCCCAGCGCGCGAGCTTCGGCGATCGCTCCTTCGAGGACGTGCGGGCCACGCTCCTGCGCGAGGTCCAACTCGAGCGTTCGGAGGCGCCCTACTTCGAGCAGGGGGAGCGGCTCGCCAACCTTGCCTTCGAGCACCCGGACTCTCTGGAGCCCGCGGCCAAGGCGCTGGGGCTCGAGGTTCTCAGCACCGGTTTCTTCTCCCGCAAGGGCGGGGAGGGCATCGCGGTGGAGCCCCGCTTCGCCTCCGCTGCCTTCGCTGAAGAGGTGTTCCAGCAGGGGCACAACTCGGAGCCGGTGGAGTTGTCCGGGGGGCGTGTCATCGTGCTGCGTGCCCGGGACGTCCGGCCTGCGGTTCAGCGCTCCCTGGACGAGGTCCGCGCGCAGATCGTCGAGCGGCTGACCGCTCGGGCGGCGACGGAACGGGCCGAGGCCGCGGCACGAGCGGTCGCGCAGGAACTGCAAGGGGGCCTCGATCGCACCGAGCTGGCGCGGCGCGAGGGCCTGGAGTGGGTGGAGGTGGTCGAGGGCAAACGTCGCGCGAGCGGCATCGACCCGGCGATCACCGCCCGTGTCTTCCAACTGCCGAAGCCGGTCGCGGAGCAACGGGTCTTTGGCACCACCCCGGTCGCCAACGGGGATGCCGCGGTGATCGCGCTGCAGTCGGTCCTCGACGGAGAGCCTGCCGCGAAGAAGGCGGGCGCGCCCGCGGACCGCATCCTCGATCAGGCCTATGGCCAGGCGACGTACGATTCCCTGGTCGAGACCCTGCGGACGGGCGCGAGCGTCGAGGTTTACAACGACCGGCTCTGAGGCCTGCGGCGGTCCGGGACACCGGGCTACAGAGTCCGTCTCTGGAGCCCGGTTCCGGCGCGGGCGTCAGGCGGCGGCGCGGGCGTCAGGCGGGAGTCAGAGCGGGCCGGAGCCCATCGCTGTGACGTGGAATCCGCTGTCCACGTACACGACGTCTCCGGTCACCCCCGCGGCCAGGTCGGAGCAGAGGAAGGCCGCGACGTTTCCGACCTCTTCGATCGTGACGTTGCGCCGCAGCGGGGTGTTGCGCTCGCTGTAGTCCAGGAGACGCCGGAAGTCGCTGATCCCGGCGGCGGCGAGCGTGCGGATGGGACCCGCGGACACGGCGTTCACCCGGATCCCCTCGGGGCCCAGGTTGTCCGCCATGTAGCGCACCGTCGCCTCCAGGCTCGCCTTGGCGATCCCCATGACGTTGTAGTGCGGCACGGCGCGTACCGCACCGAGATAGGTCATGGCAACGATCGCGGCCTTGCGCCCGCGCATGAGTGGGCGCGCGCCCTTCGCGAGCGCGGCGAGACTGTAGGCGCTGATGTCCTGGGCGGTGCGGAACCCATCGCGGGTCACGGTGTCCAGAAAGTTGCCCTCGAGCTGCTCCTTTGGCGCGTAGGCGACCGAGTGCACCAGGATGTCGAGTGCGCCCCACTCGCGGCCGAGCCGGTCGAAGAGCGCCTGGATCTCCGCGTCGCTCGACACATCGCAGGGCAGGCACAGGTTGGAGCCGACCTCCGGCGCCAGGCTCTCGACCCGGTCCTTCAGCTTGTCGTTCTGGTAGGTGAACGCCAGGGTGGCGCCCTCACGGTGCATCGCCTGCGCGATCCCCCAGGCGATGGAGCGGTTGCTCGCGAGTCCGACGATCAGGCCGCGTTTCCCTTCGAGAAAACCCATGGCGTTAGCCCCCGAGTGTGTGAGCATGCCGGCGAGTTATAATCGGTCGGCCCCCCAAAGGCAAACCTGCTTGGCGCCTCGTTCGCGCAGCTTTTTCGCTCTCTCCCCGCGGTGCCTGCGCCTGCTGGCGGGAGTGTGTTCCGCTGCCCTCGCGGGGTGCGGACCGCAGCCCTGGAACGATCCCTACCCGCGGGCACAGGCCGGCGGAAACGTCCTTTTCAGCTCCTTCTCCGAGCGCCCGAAGCACCTGGACCCGGTGCGCTCGTACAGCGAGAACGAATACGCGTTCATCGGCCAGATCTACGAGCCGCCCCTCCAGTACCACTACCTCAAGCGCCCGTATCAACTGGTGCCCCTCACGGCCGCGGCCATGCCCGAGCCGGTCTATCGGGACGCGCAGGGGCGCACGCTTGCCCCGGACGCGCCGGCCGCGGCGGTCGCGCTCTCCGTGTACGAGGTGCGGATCCAGCCCGGGATCCTCTATCAGCCGCACCCCGCCTTCGCGCGTGACGAGGAGGGAAGGGCGCTGTACCTCGACCTGCCGCCCGGGGCGCTCGATCGGGTGCGCGGGTTGGGCGACTTTCCACGCACCGGCACGCGCGAGTTGGTGGCCGAGGACTACGTTCATCAGATCAAGCGCATGGCCCACCCGCGGCTCCACTCTCCGATTGCCGGCGTGATGGGTGAGTACATCGCGGGCCTCACCGGGTACGGCGAGTCCCTGCGCGCGGCCCTCGCCGGGCGTGAGCAAAGGGCGGGCGAGGGTGCCTTTCTCGATCTGCGGGAGTTTCCGGTCCCGGGTGCGGAGGTGGTGGATCGCTACACCTTCCGGATCACCGTGCGCGGGAAGTATCCCCAGTTCCTGTACTGGCTGGCGATGCCGTTCTTCGCCCCCATGCCCTGGGAGGTCGATCGCTTCTACGCGCAGCCCGGAATGGCGGAACGCAACCTCGTGCTGGACTGGTATCCGGTCGGCACGGGCCCCTACATGCTGGTGGAGAACAACCCGAACCGGCGCATGGTGCTGGTGCGCAACCCGAATTTTCGGGGCGAGCCGTACCCGGGAGAGGGCGAGCCCGAGGACCGGTCTCTCGGCCTGCTGGAAGACGCCGGCAAGCCCATGCCGTTCATCGAGCGCGCCGTCTACAGCCTGGAGAAGGAGGACATCCCCTATTGGAGCAAGTTCCTCCAGGGGTACTACGACGCCTCCGGCATCACCTCCGACAGCTTCGACCAGGCGGTACGTCTCGGCAGCCAGGGCGACCCCGAGGTGACGGAGCGCCTGAGCGGGCAGGGCGTGCGCCTGGTGACGGCGGTGCGGGTCTCGACCTCGTACACGGGGTTCAACATGCTCGACCCCGTCGTCGGCGGCCACGGCGAGCCCGCGCGCCTCCTGCGCCGGGCCCTTTCCATCGTTGTCGACTTCGAGGAATTCATCTCCATCTTCGCCAACGGCCGGGGAGTCGCGGCGCAGGGGCCCGTTCCGCCCGGGATCTTCGGACACCGCGAGGGCAATGCCGGCGTCAACCCTTACGTCTATCTCTGGCGCGA
Source organism: Gammaproteobacteria bacterium (assembly GCA_017999615.1). NCBI lineage: Bacteria > Pseudomonadati > Pseudomonadota > Gammaproteobacteria > Gammaproteobacteria bacterium. The sequence goes on from JAGNLM010000001.1 coordinate 626,492, forward strand.
CGGCGGGGCCGCGCGCCGGGGTCTCGAGGAGGCGAAGCGGCTGCTGGCGCAGGCGGGCTTTCCCCACGGCCGCGATCAGGCGACCGGCAAGCCCCTGCTGCTGAATCTCGACACCACGGCCTCGGGCCCCGACGACAAGGCCCGGCTTGACTGGATGCGCAAGCAGTTCGCGAAGATCGGGGTGCAACTGGCGGTGCGCGCGACCGACTACAACCGGTTCCAGGAGAAGATGCGCAAGGGTACCGCGCAGATCTACCAGTGGGGATGGAACGCGGATTACCCCGACCCCGAGAATTTCCTCTTCCTGCTCTACGGGCCCAACGGGAAGGTGGAACACGGGGGGGAGAATGCCTCCAATTACGCGAGCCCCGAGTTCGACCGCCTGTTCGAGGCGCTCAAGGATCTGGAGGACGGCCCCGAGCGCCAGGCCCTCATCGACCGTGCGGTGGAGGTCGCGCGCCGCGACGCACCTTGGATGTGGGGGCTGCACCCGAAGGCCTACTCCCTGCACCACGGCTGGTACTCGAACGTGAAGGTCAACCTGATGGCGAACAACACGCTGAAGTACCGCCGGGTCGACCCGGACCTGAGGGCCCGTCGTCTCGCCGAGTGGAACCGCCCCGTGCTCTGGCCGGTCGTGGCCGGCGGCGCCGCGGTCCTCCTTTCGCTCGTGCCGGCCATCGCGGGCTACCGGCGTCGCCAGCACCGGGGCGCCCTGTGATCGCCTACCTGGCTCGCCGGCTGCTCTACGCGTTGCCCATCCTGGTCGGCGTGAACGTGCTGACGTTCTTCCTCTTCTTCGTCGTCAACAGCCCGGACGACATGGCGCGCCTGCACCTCGGGGTGAAGCGCGTGACCCCGGAGGCCATCGAGAAGTGGAAGGCCGAGCGGGGATATGACCGCCCCCTCTTCTGGAACGCGCCCGAGCCGGGGCTCGCCGCGCTGACCGAAACGATCTTCTTTCAGAAGTCGGTGCGACTGTTCGCCTTCGACTTCGGGCGTTCGGACGAGGGCCGGGAGATCTCCCGCGACATCGCCGAGCGCACGTGGCCGAGTCTGGCCATCGCGGTGCCGGCGCTCCTGGTGGGGCTGCTGGTGAACGTCACGGTGGCCATGACGCTCGCGTTCTTCCGCGGCACGTACCTCGACGCCTGGGGGGTCGTCTTCGCCGTGGTGCTGATGTCGGTGTCCAGCCTCTTCTACATCATCGGCGGGCAGTACCTCGTGGGGAAGCTGCTCCGTCTCGTCCCCATCTCCGGTTACGAGGGGGGGCTGGACGCGCTGAAATTCATCGTCCTGCCCGTGCTGGTCAGCCTCGCGGCCGGTGTGGGGTCAGGCACGCGCTGGTACCGCACGCTCTTCCTGGAAGAGTTGGGCCGGGACTACGTGCGGACCGCCCGCGCCAAGGGGCTCGCCGAGCGTGCCGTGCTCTTCAAGCACGTTCTGCGCAACGCCCTCATCCCGATCCTCACCGGCGTGGTCGTGGTACTGCCGCTGCTGTTCCTGGGCAGCCTGATCACGGAGGCGTTCTTCGGCATCCCCGGCCTCGGCAGCTACACCATCGACGCCATCCACCAGCAGGATTTCGCGGTGGTCCGAGCCATGGTGTTCCTCGGGTCGGTGCTCTACATCGTGGGGCTGCTCCTGACCGACATCTCCTACACGCTCGTCGACCCGCGGGTGCGCCTCGAGTGATTGCGCCGGTCGTCCTCTGGACCGATGCCCTGATCTTCACCCTCGTCGGTGTGGCGCTGGTCTTCGGTCTGCACGCGCGACGCCGTGAGCACCTGCGCGAGCCCTGGCGGCGCGTGGCGCGCAGCCCCAAGGGGGTCGCCGCGGGGACGGTGCTCGCAGCCTTCGTCGCCGTCGGCCTGCTGGACTCGCTGCACTTCCACCCACGGCTCGACGGGGCGGAGGAGGGGGGCAGCGCCGAGCACTACTCGACGGAGGTCGTGAGCGTCTTCGACCTTCTCGTCTGGCCCCTGCGCGAGCGGGTCGAGAAGACCTACTCCGCACCGTTCGGGACCCACGCCTATGCGAAGGAGACCCTCGACCTCGGGGGGGGACGGCAGGCGCGGGAGTACCCCCGGTTGGTCCACGGCGGGGCGCATCTGAGCGACCCGGGCAGGAGGGGGGCGGACATCGCGCTCCGGACCCTCGCGGGACTCGGTGCGAGCATCGCCCTCTGGCTGGCCCTGGTGGCCCTCTTCGTCGCGGTTCGGACAGCCCGGCGAGGAGATCGGTTCGGGCCCCTCTGGCGGGCCCTCTGGGCCGGGCATTGGCAGTGGCCCTGGCGCGCGTTCCTGGCGACCGCGGGGGTACTGCTCACCCTGGTGACCCTGGGTGTCGCCCTTGCGGGCGCCTACCACGTTCTCGGCACCGACAAGGTGGGTCAGGACGTCCTGTACCAGACCCTGAAGAGCGTTCGCACCGGGCTCGTCATCGGCACGGTCTCGACGCTCGTGATGCTCCCCCTCGCCATCGCCCTCGGGATCTCGGCCGGATACTTCCGGGGGCTCGTCGACGACGCGGTGCAGTATCTCTACACCACGCTGAACTCGATACCGGGGGTGTTGCTGATCGCGGCGGCGGTCCTGATGTTGCAGGTCTACATGGCCAACCACCCCGACGACTTCGAGAGCCTTGCCGAGCGTGCAGACCTGCGACTGCTGTTCCTCAGCATCATCCTGGGGGTGACCAGTTGGACGGGCCTCGCCCGGTTGCTGCGCGCCGAGACGCTCAAGCTGAGCCAGGTGGAGTTCGTGCTGGCGGCGCAGGCCCTCGGTGTGGCGAGCGGACGCATCCTGTCGCGCCACATCCTGCCCAACGTGATGCACATCGTCCTCATCACGGTGGTGCTCGACTTCAGCGGGCTCGTCCTGGCCGAGGCCGTGCTGTCCTACGTGAGCATCGGCGTCGACCCGACCACCATCAGCTGGGGCAACATGATCAACAGCGCACGCCTGGAGCTCGCCCGGGAGCCGGTCGTCTGGTGGTCCCTCGCGGCGGCCTTCGTCTTCATGTTCTCCCTGGTGCTCTCCGCCAACCTCTTCGCCGACGTGGTGCGCGACGCCTTCGACCCGCGCCTGCGGGGCAGCGAGCGTCCCGCGTGACCGCCTCCGCGCAGGCCCTCCTCGAGGTCCGTGGCCTGCGGGTGTCGCTGAGCGTGCCGGGCGGGACGGTGCGCGCGGTCGACGGCGTGGACCTGACGGTGATGCCCGGGGAGACGCACGCGATCCTCGGGGAGTCGGGGTGCGGGAAGTCCATGACGGCGCTCTCGATCCTGCGTTTGCTGCCGGTGGCCGGGCGGGTCGTGGACGGCAGCGTACGGCTCGACGGGACCGACCTGCTGCGCCTGCCCGAGCACGCCATGCGCGCCGTTCGGGGCGGGCGCATCGCCATGATCTTTCAGGAGCCTCAGTCCTCGCTGAACCCGGTGCTGACCGTGGGCGACCAGATCGCCGAGGGCGTGCGCCGGCACCGGGGACTGTCGCGCCGGGCGGCGCTGCGTCGGGCCGTGGAGCTGCTGGAGGCGGTCGGCATCCCGGACCCTTCCCGGCGGGTGAGCGAGTACCCGCACCAGCTCTCCGGCGGCATGAAGCAGCGAGTGATGATCGCCAGCGCCCTGGCCGGTGAGCCGGACCTCCTGATCGCCGACGAGCCGACCACCGCGCTCGACGTCACCATTCAGGCCCAGGTGCTGGAACTGCTGGAGCGGCTGCGCCGCGAACGGGGAATGGCGGTCCTGCTGATCACGCACGACCTGGGGGTCGTGGCGGAGTCGGCGCAGCGGGTGGCGGTCATGTACGCCGGACAGGTGGTCGAGGAGGGTGCGACGGCCAGCCTCTTCGCCCGACCCCTGCACCCGTACACGCGGAAACTCTTCGCGGCCCTGCCTGCCGTGGGAAAACGGGGCGGAGCGCTCGAGGTCATCCCGGGGACGGTGCCGTCGTTGACCGAGGACGCCCCGGGTTGTCGCTTCGCCCCGCGCTGCGAGCAGGCGTGGGCGCGTTGTCGCGCCGCGGCGCCCGGCTGGCACCCGCTCGGGGAGGGGCAAGGGGTGCGCTGCCATCTGTACGCGGAAGGCCGGGACGCGGCGCCCGGCCTGCCTTCCGGCCCCGCCGTGGCCCGGACCTCCATGGCCGTTCCCGAGGAGGGGACCCCGGCACCCCTGCTGAGGATCCAGGGGCTGCAGGTGCATTTTCCCATCCGCCGCGGGCTCCTGCAGCGGGTCGTCGCGCAGGTGCGCGCCGTCGACGGGGTGGACCTGGACCTTGCGGCGGGGCGCACGCTCGCCCTGGTGGGGGAGTCGGGCTGTGGGAAGACCACAGTCGGCCACGCGATCCTGCAGTTTCGGCGCCCGACCGCGGGCTCGGTACGCTTCGACGGCGAGGAGTTGACCCACCTCTCCGGCCCGGCCCTGAGACGCCGCCGGCGGGAACTGCAGATCGTCTTCCAGGACCCCTACGCCTCGATGAACCCCCGCATGCTGGTGGGGGACATCGTGGTGGAGGGGATGCTTGCCCAGGGCACGCTGCCGGACCGGCCTGCACGACGGAGCCGGGTGGCAGAGTTGCTGGCGCAGGTGGGACTCGGCCCCGGGGCCACGGACCGTTACCCCCACGAGTTCTCGGGCGGTCAGCGCCAGCGCATCGCGATCGCCCGCGCCCTGGCCGTGGAGCCGAGGCTGGTGGTGTGCGACGAGCCGACGAGCGCGCTCGACGTGTCGGTGCAGGCACAGATCCTGAATCTGCTTCGGAGCCTGCAGGACCGCCTGGGGCTGGCCTACCTGTTCATCACCCACAACCTGGCGGTCGTGGAATATCTCGCCCACGAGGTCGCGGTGATGTATCTGGGCCGGATCGTGGAGCGAGGTCCGGTGGGCGCGGTGCTTCGCGGCCCCGCCCATCCCTACACTCGGGCGCTGCTCTCAGCGGTGCCGGTCCCCGACCCGACGAGCGGGCGCGCGGTGATCCACCTGGAGGGCGAGCTGCCGTCTCCTTCCCATCCGCCCCGGGGCTGCCACTTCCACCCCCGCTGCCCTCAGGCCGTGGACGTGTGCCGTGAGACCTATCCGGAGACGGTCGAGGTCGGTGCCGGCCACCGGGTGGCCTGCCACCTGTACCCTTCGTCGTAACGGGAAGAAGCAGGGCGCATCGCGCCCGACGCTCAGGGGCGCGCGAGGGTCTCGCTGGTCTTGCCGAGCCGGGACACCAGCGTCTTCACGAAGGCCCGCAGGAATCGGAGTTGGGCCCCGGCGGAGACCTGTTCCACGTGGCTCGCGCCGAGCCGGAGGGCGGAGACGTCGTTCAGGGCGACGATGTTGGCGCTGCGGGGCACCTTTCCGAAGTAGCCCATCTCTCCGAAGCAGTCTCCGGCAGCGAGCGAGCTCAGAACCCGGGACCCCTTCTTCACCATGACGTCACCCGACACGATGATGTAGAAAAAATCCTCGATCGCGCCCTCGCTCACGATCCGGTCACCGCCGGTGAAACGGTGGCCGCTGGCGGCACGCACCACTTCCCACAGCTCCGCGTCGGAGAATTCGGAGAAGAACTCCAGCTTGCGGGCGCTCTCGAACCGCTCCTGCTCTTCGACGTGGGCCTCGACGCCGTCCAGGTGGTCGAAGGCCTGCGAGAGGTCGGCCGCCATCTCGTTGCCCATCGCGTAACGCTGGGCGCGGTCCCGCGCCAGCGCCTTCATGACGATGGCCTCGAGCTCCGGGGGGATGTCCGCGCGCAGGGTGCGCACGGGCGGTGGGGCGTCGTGGACGATGCGGTAGATGAGCCTCGAGAGGTTCTCCGCCTGGAAGGGCGTGCGCCCGGCGAGGAGTTCGTAGATCACGACGCCGAGCGAGTAGAGGTCCGTCTGGTGGGTCAGCTCCGCTTCCTGGGCCTGTTCGGGAGACATGTACCGCGGTGACCCGACCATCCCCATGACCTGCGTGGTGTCCGAGTGCAGCTTGCGGGCGATGCCGAAGTCCGCGATCTTCACGTCGCCGTTGGGGGTCAGCAGGATGTTGCTCGACTTGATATCCCGGTGGATGACCCCCGCGCGGTGCGCGTAGTCCAACGCACGCGCACACTTGAACGCGATTTCCACCACGCGCCGCAGCGGCAGGAGGGAGTCCGCCTGGCAGTGGTCCTTGAGCGTCCGCGACCCCTCCACGTACTCCATGACGATGTAGGGCCGCCCGTCCTCCTCGCCGGCATCGTAGACGGACAGGATGTTCGGATGTTTCAACAGGCCCGCGAGCCGGGCCTCGTTGAAGAAGATCCGGTGCGAGAGCCGGGCGGCCTCGGCGGAAGTGGGGATGCCTCCTACCTTGATGGCGACCGGGCGTTCCGCAAAGGGGTCATGGCCGAGGTAGACCACGCCCATCGCACCCCGCCCGATGGGCGCGAGCAACTCGTACTTGCCGAGCTTGCGCGGAGCGTCAGCGGGACCGTGACCGGGCAGGGTTTCGTCTGGACCGGAACTCATGGAGTGGGCGGACGGCCGCGAGGCGCCGAGGGCCCCAGGGGTGGCCCGGCGGCAGGAAGTCTGTACGGAGAGGGGGTCAACCAGCTCGCGCGACGCGTGTGTCTTCGCGGTAGACGTTCAACTCCTGGCCTGCCCGTACTCCCTGACTCTCCCCGAGCTTGTTCCAGCGCCGGAGCATCGCCGGGCTGACACCGAAGCGTTGGGAGATCGCCCAGAGCGTCTCGCCGGGTTTCACCTTGTAACGGATCAACTCGGGCGTCGCCGTCTTCGCCGTCTTCGCTGTCTTCGTGGCCGCGGCGGACGCCTTTCCAGTGTCGGGCTTCGCAGCGCCAGGCTTGGCAGGCGCTACGACACTGGCTACCTGGGTGGCGGCTGCCTTCTTGCCTGGGGCGGAGGCGGCGGCATCGGGCCTCGTCGCCTTCTCGGGCTCGGCCTTGCCGCCCTTCTGGCCCGCCTCGGTCTTGTTGGGCGGCCCGCCTGCGCTGGCCACCACGGTGCGATCGTCCTGAACATGGACCGCCAGGGTCTGGCCCGCCTTCACGCCAGTCTTGGACGAGATGCCATTCATGCTCGCCAGCGCCTGCGGCGTCACGCCGTAGCGGCGAGCCAGCGAGTAGAGCGTCTCGCCCGGACGGACGACGAACTTCTGGGTGACCGCTGCCGGCTCGCTCACCCTGAGAGTCGCGGGGGTCTTCCGTCCCCTGTTCTCGTCCTCGCCAGCGGAGCGGGACGCGGGCTGGGCCACGGCCTCGGATGCATCGGCGACCAGGACGGCGGCGTTTGCGGTCTTGGCGCCAAGCGGCACGCGGACGACGTTCCCGGGGCGGACCCGGTTGCCGCTCAGCTGGTTCACCTCACGCAACGTGTCCGGTGTCGTCCCGAAGCGGCTTGCCAACATCGCGAGCGTCTCACCGCGGCGCACCACATGGCGCCTCCAGGGCAGCCGCTCGTGCTCGGGCATCTCGCTCAGGCGCGCAGAGAAGGAGTCCGCCTTGTGGATCGGCAGTACCAGGTGGTGTGGCCCGTCGGGGTCCGTCGCCCAGCGCGAAAAGCCGGGGTTCAGGTGGCGCAGGTCCGCCAGCGGAATCCCCGCTGCCGAAGCGGCGACGTTCAGGTCGACGGGACCCTGGAGCCCGACCCGGGTGAGATACGGCTCGTTCGGAATGGCGGCGAGCTGCACCCCGTACGCGCGTGGGCTCGCGACGACGCGCGCCAGCCCGAGGAGCCGCGGCACGTAGCTGCGGGTCTCTTCCGGAAGGGACAGGCTCCAGAAATCGGTCGGCAGCCCCGCCCGCTGGTTCTCCTGGACCGCTCGGGCCACGGCGCCTTCGCCGCAGTTGTACGCGGCGACCGCCAGTTGCCAGTCGCCACCGAACTGATCGCGCAGGGCCGTCAGATAATCCAGAGCGGCGCGGGTGGAGGCGAGGATGTCGCGACGCCCGTCGTACCACCAGTTCTGCCGCAAGCCGAAACGCCGCCCCGTCTCCGGGATGAACTGCCAGATCCCGGACGCCCGCGCCGGCGAATACGCGAAGGGCTGGAACGCGCTCTCGACGATGGGGAGGAGCGCGATCTCGCTCGGCACGCCCCGCGACTCGACCTGTTCGACGATGTAGTGCAGGTAGGGCCGTGCGCGCTGGGCCGTGCGGTCCAGGAAACTCGTATTGCGCACGTATCGGTCGATTTCCGCATCGATCGCCGGTTGCTCCGGCGACGGCATGCTGAACCCGCTGCGGATCCGCGCCCACAGGTCGGGGGAATCCTTGCTGCCGGGCTCCGGTTTGAAGCGGCCACGCGGGGCGCTCCGATACGCCTTTACGTCGGACGCGACCGCGCCTCTGCCCGAGTCGGTCACGGGACGTCCGTCGCTAGAGGTTACTTGGCCGAAGTCCCACCCTTCCGCATCCGCGCCGAAACCAGAGCGCGCAGGCTGGAGCCCACAGCCGGAAGAGAGCGATACAATACCGACCAGAACCCCCGGGACGATCAGGCGCCGGGTCGCTCTTATTGTCATCGTGCTGGTAGCGTAGGAGTTTGCGTGCGGTCGGTCAAGCGTCTGCGGAGACATCGGTGAGTGCCGACAGTGGTTCACGGTCCGTGACGGTGGCGAGCCCCGTGGCGTGGCCCCGTTGACGCTGGGGGCTCGGCTGAGGGCCTGGTCCACCTCCTGGCCGGGCCGCGCGGTTCTTGCGGCGGAGCGTGCGGCGCTCGAGGAATTCCTTCCGAATCTCTTCGGTTACTATCTGTTGCAGGTGGGCAGTCTGTGTGACCCACAGGCCCTCAGCGCCAGCCGCATCCGCAGCCGTGTCTGGGTGACGGACGCGCGCCCGAGGTTCGACGCGGAGTGTACGTCGGTCGTGGGGTCACCCCAGGCGCTCCCGTTCGCGGCCGACAGCGTCGACGTCGTCGTGCTGCAGCACGTACTGGAGTTTCAGGACTCGCCGCACGAGGCGCTGCGCGAGGCGGAGAGGGTGCTGGTCCCGGAAGGACACCTCGTGCTGGCGGGCTTCAACCCGTTCAGCCTCCTCGGGCTGTGGCGGGCCGCAGAGCGGCGACGCGCCGGTCCGCCCTGGTCGGGGCGCTTCGTCAGTCCGACGCGGGTCAAGGACTGGCTCGCGCTGCTCGGATTCGAGGCGACGGAGGTGCGTATGGTGTTCTTCCGCCCGCCGTTCTCCCGTCCGGCGCTGCTGCGGCGGCTTCGCCGGCTGGAGTCCATCGGTGCCCGCCTGTGGCCCTATACCGGCGGTGTCTACGTGATCGTCGCACGCAAGCGCGTCGCGACGCTGACGCCCATCAAGCCGCGCTGGTTGCCGCGCCGGGGCCTCGTTGGGGTCCGCCTGGCCGAGCCGTCGGCCCGTTGGGACCCCGGGCTGGAGATGCCACCCACTCGACGCGGGGGGGACCTGGCGGCGTGACGCGGGACAGGGTCGAGGCCTTCACCGATGGTGCCTGCCGCGGTAACCCGGGGCCCGGCGGGTGGGCGGCGCTGCTGCGCTACAATGGCCACGAGAAGGTGATCTCCGGGGGCGAGCCCCACACCACCAACAACCGGATGGAGTTGCTGGGCGCCATTTACGCCCTCGAGGCGCTGAAACGCCCCTGCCACGTTCGCCTGCACACGGACTCGGAGTACGTGCGGCGAGGCATCACGGAGTGGATCGCCGGCTGGAAGCGCAAGGGCTGGAAGACATCGGCAGGGCAGCCGGTGAAGAACGTCGACCTCTGGGAGCGGCTCGATCGGGCGCGCTCTGCCCACACGGTCGACTGGCAATGGGTGCGCGGCCACGCCGGACACCCGGAAAACGAGCGCGTAGACGCGGCGGCGCGCGAAGCGGCGGCCCGTCAGTCTCCGAACTGAGAAGGGCATCCATGCGACAGGTCGTCCTCGACACCGAGACCACCGGTCTCGACCCCGCACAGGGCCACCGGATCATCGAGGTGGGGTGCGTGGAGATCGTGAATCGCCGGGTGACCGACCGCACCTTTCATCAGTATCTGAACCCCGAGCGTGAGGTCGAAGCAGGCGCCCTCCAGGTCCACGGGATCAGCAACGAGTTCCTGGCGGACAAGCCACGTTTCGCGGACGTGGCGCACGACCTGCTCGAGTTCCTGGCCGGGGCGGAGCTCCTCATTCACAACGCGGCCTTTGACGTCGCCTTTCTGAACCAGGAGCTTGCGCAACTGTCCGTGGGCCTCGAGCCGCTGGAGCGCCACTGCACGGTGACGGACACCCTGGCGCTCGCCCGGGAGCGTCATCCGGGTAAGAAGAACAGTCTCGACGCGCTCTGCCGGAACTATGGTGTGGACAACTCGCGCCGGGACCTGCACGGGGCCCTGCTCGACGCCCAGTTGCTGGCAGAGGTGTACCTTGCGATGACGGGGGGGCAGGTCACGCTCTCCCTGGTTCCGAGGGCCGCCGCGGGGATGGGGAAGCGGGCTGGAGAGGGTGGGGCGTGGAGCGGGAATCGCGCGCGGCTGCCCGTCCATCACGCGGACGGGCAAGAGGCCGCCGCGCACGAGGCCCGGTTGGCCGCCCTGGACCGGGCGAGCGGTGGCCGTTGCCTCTGGCGTGAACTCGGCTGGTAGGACGAGGGCGCCTTGAATCGCCCGGGCACCGTGTCTAGACTCGCTCCACTTCGGGCGGGGCGACCTTACGCCGCGGTCCCGTTGCCTTAAACGCTGCAGGCATCCGTCCTGCCCCCGTCCAGCGAGTCGACCAAAGGAGAACTCCCATGGCCTTCGAGCTTCCGCCCCTCCCGTATGCAAAGAACGCCCTGGCCCCGACCATCTCCGAGGAGACGGTCGAGTACCACTACGGCAAGCACCACCAGGCCTACGTCACCAACCTGAACAATCTCATCAAGGGCAGTGAGCTCGAGGCCATGGGGCTCGAGGACATCGTGCGCAAGTCCTCGGGGGGTGTCTTCAACAACGCGGCCCAGGTGTGGAACCACACGTTCTACTGGAATTGCCTCAAGCCGGGCGGCGGTGGCGCACCGACGGGGGCGCTCGCTGCGGCCATCGACAAGGCCTTCGGTTCCTTCGCGGCCTTCAAGGAGAAGTTCTCCAGTTCGGCCGTCGGCAATTTCGGCTCCGGCTGGACCTGGTTGGTGAAGAATGCAGACGGCAGTCTCGAGGTGGTGAACACCAGCAACGCGGGCACGCCGATGACGAGCGGGAATACGGCGCTGCTCACGTGCGACGTGTGGGAGCACGCCTACTACGTGGACTACCGCAACGCCCGGGCGAAGTACGTGGAGTCCCTCTGGGGGCTGGTGAACTGGGAGTTCGTGGCGAAGAACTTCGCCGGCTGAGGACACGCCGGGCGGCAGCCGCGGGCGGCCTCTTTGCGTTCAGGAAGTGCGTGATGACAGATTCCCTGATGCGGACGTACGCCCGCCAACCGGTCACCTTCGATCGGGGGGAAGGCGTCTGGCTGTGGGACCAGGAGGGTCGCCGCTACCTCGATGCCGTCGCGGGCATCGCGGTCTGCGGCCTCGGCCACGCCCACCCCGCGGTGACGAAGGCCCTGTGCGAGCAGGCGGGCCGCCTGGTCCACACCTCGAACCTGTACCGGATCGCCGCCCAGGAAGAGTTGGCGGACGCGCTCAGGCGGATCTCGGGGATGAGCCGGGCGTTCTTCTGCAATTCCGGTGCGGAAGCGAACGAGGCGGCCATCAAGCTCGCCCGCTTGCACGGGCACGGCCTCCAGGTGGACGTGCCGGTGGTCGTCGTCATGGAAGGCAGCTTCCACGGCCGCACCCTCGCCACCCTGAGCGCGACGGCGAACCGCAAGGTCCAGGTGGGCTTCGAGCCGCTGGTCCAGGGCTTCCTGCAGGTTCCGTACGACGACCTCGAGGCCCTCGAGCGGGTGGCGCGCGAGCGCAAGGACGTGGCGGCGGTTCTCGTGGAGCCGGTGCAGGGGGAGGGTGGAATCATCGTGCCCGGTGCCGGTTACCTCGCGGGTGTGCGGCGGATCTGTGACGCGCAGGGTTGGCTGATGATGCTGGATGAGATCCAGACCGGGATCGGCCGCACGGGCCGCTGGTTCGCCCATCAGCACGACGGGGTCCTGCCCGACGTCATGACCCTCGCCAAGGGGCTCGGGAACGGCGTTCCCATCGGTGCCTGTCTCGCGCACGGCGCCGCGGCGGAACTGATGGGACCGGGCAGCCACGGCTCGACCTTCGGGGGCAACCCCCTCGCTTGCCGGGCCGCCCTGGCGGTGCTCGAGACAGTCGAGTCGGCGCGGCTGGCGGAGCGCGCTGAGGCCACGGGCGCGTATCTGCGCGAACGCCTGGCCGGGGCGCTGCAGGGGCTCCATTGCGTGCGTGCCGTGCGGGGCAGGGGACTGATGATCGGGGTCGAGCTCGCGCGCCCTTGCGGGGACCTGGTCGCGCAGGCCCGTGAGCGCGGGGTGCTGATCAATGTGACGGCCGAGAGAGTGGTGCGCCTGCTTCCACCGCTCATCCTGACGCGCGGGGACGCCGACCTCCTGGCGGACACGCTCGCCGACCTGATCCGCGAATTCTGCTCGCGGGTGTGAGGCTTCCATGGCTATCCGGCACTTCCTCACGTTGCTCGACCTGACCTCCGAGGAGATCGTCGCCCTGATCGACCGCGCCACCGAGCTCAAGGCGCGGCTTCGCGACGGTGTGATCGACGAGCCCCTGAAGAATCGGACGCTCGCTCTGGTCTTCGAGAAGTCCTCCACCCGCACCCGTGTCTCCTTCGAGGCCGCGATGGTCCAGTTCGGGGGGGCGACCCTGTTCCTTTCTCCGCGGGACACCCAGCTCGGGCGTGGCGAGCCCATCGAGGACACCGCACGAGTCCTCTCGCGCATGGTGGACGCCGTGGCGATCCGCACTTTCGAGCACGAGAAGATCGAGCGCTTCGCCGCCTACTCCGGTGTGCCCGTCATCAACGCGCTCACCGACCGGCACCACCCCTGCCAGTTGCTGGCCGACATGCAGACCTTCTTCGAGCACCGTGGCTCGATCGCCGGGCGCACGGTGGCCTGGATCGGTGACGGCAACAACATGTGCCACTCGTACATCGACGCCGCCCGGCAACTGGAGTTCCGGCTGCGGGTGGCCTCGCCCGAGGGATACGAACCGGACCCGCAGTTGGTAGCGGCCGGCTCGGGCTGGGTCGAGGTGATGCGAGATCCCAGGGAGGCCGTAGCGGGGGCCCACCTGGTGGCGACCGACGTGTGGGCGAGCATGGGCCAGGAATCCGAGCAGACCCAGCGCATCGAGCGCTTCTCGGCTTACCAGGTCAATCGGGACCTGATGCGGCTGGCCGCACCGGACGCCCTGTTCATGCACTGCCTGCCGGCGCACCGGGGTGAGGAGGTCACCGAGGACGTCCTGCTCGGCCCCCAGAGTGTCGTGTGGGACGAGGCGGAGAACCGACTGCATGCTCAGAAGGCGTTGTTGGAGTTCCTGCTGCGTCGCTGAGCGTCCGGACCGGTTCGCCGCGTGCGCATCCTGATCAGCAACGACGACGGCTACCAGGCTCCGGGCATCGTCTGTCTCGCGCGACGCCTCGGCGAGGTCGGCGAGATCTCCGTCGTGGCGCCGGAGCGTGAGCGCAGCGGCGCGAGCAATTCGCTCACCTTGCGCAACCCCGTGCGCGCGCGGCGCGCCGAGAACGGATTCATCTATGTGGACGGGACGCCCACCGACTGCGTGCACCTCGCGATCACCGGGTTGCTCGACCCCGAGCCGGACCTCGTCGTGGCGGGCATCAATGCGGGGGCCAACCTCGGCGACGACGTGCTCTACTCGGGCACGGTGGCCGCGGCGATGGAGGGGCGTTTCCTCGGACTGCCAGCGATCGCGGTGTCGCTGGTGGGGGACCAGTTCCAGCACTACGAGACGGCGGCCGACGTGGTGGTGTCCCTCGTGCGAAGCCTCCAGACCTCGCCCATTCCCCCGGCGACGATCCTCAACGTGAACGTGCCGGACGTCCCTGCCGAGGAGCTGTCGGGATTTCGCGTCACCCGCCTCGGGCAGCGGCATCGTTCGGAGCCCGTCGTGCGCACCCACGACCCTCGAGGCCGGGAGATCTTCTGGATCGGGCCGGCCGGGCCGGGACAGGACGCGGGGCCGGGCACCGACTTCCATGCGCTCGCCGGGGGCTACGTGTCCATCACGCCGCTGCACGTCGACCTCACTCGGCATGCGGCAATAGAGGACCTCTCGCGCTGGGTCGGAGGCCTGCGGGTCCGGTGACCACGCGATTCAACGGCATCGGCATGACCTCCCAGCGCACGCGGGACCGGCTGATCGACCGCCTGCGCGCGCAGGGGATCAGCAACCCGGCGGTGCTCGAGGTGATCCGGCGCACTCCGCGCCACATCTTCGTGGACGAGGCGCTCGCGAGCCGCGCCTACGAAGACACCGCGCTGCCGATCGGTCACGGTCAGACGATCTCCCAGCCCTACATCGTCGCGCGCATGACCGAGTTGCTGATCGGGGAGCGCTCTCCCCAGCGGGTGCTGGAGATCGGCACGGGCTGTGCCTACCAGACCGCGGTGCTGGCGCAACTCGTGCCCGCGGTCTTCAGCGTGGAGCGGATCCAGGCCTTGCTGCACCAGGCCCGGGAGCGGCTCTATCAGCTGAGGATCAACAACGCACGCCTGCGGCTGGCCGACGGCTCGCTCGGCTGGCCGGAGCATGCCCCCTACGATGGCATCCTGGTCGCCGCTGCGGCCCCGTCGATCCCCCAGGCACTCTGCGAGCAACTGGCCCCCGGCGGGCGCCTGGTCGCCCCCGTGGGCACGCGCGGCGCGCAACGCCTCGTGCTCATGGTGCGCGAGGAGGAAGGCTTTCAACAGCGCACTCTCGAGGCGGTGAGCTTCGTGCCGCTGGTTGCCGGGACCGGGTGACGGCGCGTGAGGGCCCGCACCTGGACCTGGAGATGTGCGCTCGGTTCAGTGGTCGTGCTCACCCTGGCCGGCTGTGGTTCCAGTGGCGTCAGGGCCCCGGTCGAGGAGCGGGCTGTGGTGGGTTCCATCTCGGTCCCTGACGCTCCCCGCGTCCGGGGTGCCCGCAGGCCTCAGGAACCGCCAAGGCGGGAGGCTGCGACGGAGGTGTCGGAGCTGACGAGGCGCCAGGTTCCGAGGGAGGTGCCGGAGCCGACGAAGCAGCCGGTGGCCACCGAGGCTCGGGATCCAGGGAGCCAGCAGGTCGCAACCGCACCACGCGAGAGGGCGAGAGCAGCGGTCGAGACGAAGCCCCGGAAGCCGGTGACGTCGGCGAAATCGGCGAAGAAGGTCCAGCCCGAGGTGCTTGCGTGGGTCTGGCCCGCCACGGGCCGCGTGTTGCGCGGGTTCTCCGAGGGAGGCAACAAGGGCCTCGACATCAGCGGTCGAACGGGGTTGCCCGTGTGCGCCGCCGCGCGGGGCCGAGTGGTCTATTCGGGCAGTGGACTCGTCGGATACGGCAAGCTTATCATCGTCAAACATAACAAGAGCTATCTGAGTGCGTACGCGCACAACGACAAGCTCCTGGTCAAGGAAGGTGACTCGGTGACGGGCGGTCAGCGCATCGCCCAGATGGGTCAGACCGGCACACAGGGGGTGAAGCTGCACTTCGAGATCCGTCGGGACGGCAGGCCGGTCGATCCGCTGATTTACCTTCCGCGCCGGGACCTGCCCCAGGAGGATTCGGATGCTTGAGCGGGACGAGGAGCGAGAGGAAGTCCTCGAACAGAACCGCGAGCCGAGCGAAGAAGCGCTCGGCGACGACGAGCTGCTCGAACCCGCAATCGGCGAGGGGCTGGTCGAGACTCTGGCGGAGGATCTCGAGGAGGATCCCGCGCTGGCCGAGCCGGAGACCGTCTCCTTTCCCCGGGACATCCCGGAAGGGGAGATGGACGCCACCCGCCTGTACCTCAGCGAGATCGGCTACTCCCCCCTGTTGACCGCGGAAGAAGAAGTGCGTTTCGCGCGTGCGGGGCAGCGGGGCGACAAAGAGGCGCGCAAGCGCATGATCACCAGCAATCTCCGGCTGGTGGTGAAGATAGCCCGCCGGTACATGAACCGGGGCCTTGCGCTGCTCGATCTGATCGAGGAGGGCAACCTCGGCCTCATCCGGGCGGTGGAGAAGTTCGACCCCGAGCGCGGTTTCCGCTTCTCCACGTACGCTACCTGGTGGATCCGTCAGACCATCGAGCGGGCGCTGATGAACCAGACCCGCACCATTCGTCTGCCCATCCACGTGGTGAAGGAGATCAACGTCTACCTGCGTGCCGCGCGCAAGCTCGCGCAGTCTCTCGATCGGGAGCCGAGTCCGGAGGACGTGGCCGGGATGCTCGACAAGCCCATCGAGGAGGTCAAGCGCATGCTGGGCCTGAACGAGCGTGTCGCCTCGGTGGACGTCCCGAGGACGCAGGACACCGAGAAGTCCCTCATCGACTCCATCCCCGACGAGCAGAATACCGACCCTTCCCTGCTGCTCCAGGACCGGGACGTGCAGCTCCACATCGACCTCTGGCTGTCGAAGCTGAACGACAAACAGCGAGCCGTGGTGGAGCGCCGGTACGGTCTGCACGGCCACGAGAGCTCGACGCTCGAAGAGGTGGGCAACGAGCTCGGCGTGACCCGGGAGCGCGTGCGTCAGATCCAGATCGAGGCCTTGCGCCGCCTGCGGGAGATCCTGGAGCGGGAGGGCTTTTCCGTGGAGACCGTGTTCGAGGGCTAGCCTCGCGGCATCAACACGGCGAGCACTACCCTGCGGCCCTCCGCCGCAACCACACCGTAGGTGCGGCACGCCGCACCCGTGTCCATCGTCTCGAAACCGATCTTCGCCCTGATCAACGGCTCCAGGCAGTGGGCTGGCGGCTGTTCGCGGCGTCGTCCCGTGCCAACGATGACCACCTGCGGGTGCAGTGCCGCGAGCTCCTCGAAGTCCGAGGCCGCGAGCTCGGCCGCCGCCGTGGGGCGCCAATCCTGCAGCAGGCGGTCCGTGCTGAGGAGGAAGCTGCGGGTCAGGACCTTCCCGTCGACCGTCACCGCGCCCTCACGATAGGCGCTCACGCTGGCGCGGACGCCGCCATCCGTGCGCTCCAGTTTCACGGGCGGACGTTCTCGCGTGCCGCTGCAGGGTCGCGCCTGCCGGTGACGCGGGGCTGCGGAGTCGTTCTGCGGCGCGTGGCGCGCTGGCGGGGATCGGGGGGGTGGGGCATACTGATTTCTCGCACGTCGTCAACGATAACAGGAGGGAACGCGAGATGAGACTCATCCTTTTGGGCCCGCCGGGCGCCGGCAAGGGGACGCAGGCCAATTACGTGAAGGCGCGCTACGGGATCCCCCAGATATCCACCGGCGACATGCTCCGTGCGGCTGTGAAGGCCGGCACACCGCTCGGTCTGCAGGCGAAGAAGATCATGGACGAGGGAGGCCTCGTCTCCGACTCGATCATCCTCGGCCTGGTGTCGGAGCGGATCAGGCAGCCGGACTGCACGAGCGGATTCCTCTTCGACGGGTTCCCACGGACGATCCCCCAGGCGGAGGCTCTGCGCGAGCAGGGCGTGGACGTGGATTACGTGGTGGAGATCGTGGCCGAAGACGAGGAGATCATCAAGCGCATGAGCGGGCGCCGCGTCCACCTCCCGTCGGGCCGCACGTACCACGTCGTCTTCAATCCTCCCAAAGTCCCCGGCAAGGACGACGTCACGGGCGAGGAGCTTACCCAGCGTGAGGACGACCGGGAAGAGACAGTACGCAAGCGTCTTGCGGTCTACCACAGCCAGACCTCACAGCTCGTGAGTTTTTACTCCGGGCTTGCGCGTTCCGGCGATCCGCGTGCACCGAAATACGTGCGCATCGACGGCGTGGGGCCGGTCGAGTCTGTCCGCGACGCGATCGTTGCAGCCCTCGGTTGATTCCACACGGATTGCTTGACCGATTGTGTTTTTGAACTACAGTACGCAATAACCGTCCGACGCAACGATGATGATTCGACGAAGCGCGTTCCGGAGCGGGGACATCGGCAGACAACTGGGGGATGGATTGATGGCTGCTACTAGAAAGGCGGGTGCCCGGAAGGCCGTGGCAGGCCGCAAAGCGACGGCCAAGCCGGCTGCGGCGAAGGCGAAGGCGAAGGCGAAGAAGACGACCCGGACAGTTGCCGCGCGCAAAGCGGTTGCTGCGCGCCGCACCGTCGCCAGGGCGGCAGTGGCCCGCAAGACCACGAGCCGGCGCGCCGCATCCGCTCGGGCCCGCACGGCCACCCGGAAGAAGGCGGTGCCAGTGGACGACCGCGAGGCGCGTCTGGTGGCACGTCTGGAGAAGGCGAAGGAGAAATTCCTCGCCCGTGAGGGCAAGCGCTTCGAGAAGGAGTTCTGGCGCAAGGAGCGCATGAAGGAGAAGGCCCGCATCCGCCGCAAGCGCGAGCGTGTGCGGGCGAAGAAGGCAGTGGTGGCGGCGCCGACGGCTGCCTGACACGCCGCCACCCGCGGCCCTGTTCTCCCGGCGTGGTCCGGGGCGGGACCGGGGGGATCGAGACCGGTATTTCCCCTCGCCGGGCTCCCACGGGAGCCCGGTTTCGTCAGGCTCCCTCCCGCAGGTGGACGATGGGCCACGCACGGCTCCGGGCGATGGTGCGCAGCGTCTCGTCCGGGTCCACGGCGACGGCGTGGTCCACACGCTCGAGCAGGGGCAGGTCGTTGTGCGAGTCGCTGTAGAACCACGTCTCGCTCGCGGGCTGCCCCTGTTCCTCCAGCCAGGCATCGAATCGGGTCACCTTGCCCGCGGCGTAGGCGGGAACCCCGGCGACCTCCCCGGTGAATCGGCCGGCTGAGGTCTCGGGGTCCGTCGCGATCAGATCCTCGACCCCGAGCAGGCTTGCGATGGGGCGGGTGATGAAGCGGTTGGTCGCAGTGATGATCAGCAACCGGTGACCGGCGCGCCGGTGCCGCTCCAGCAGGACGGCCGCCGCTGGCAGGAGGATGGGGCGGATCTTCTCTTCGATGAATCGCTCTCTCCACGCCAGCAGGTCGGGAAGGGGGAAGCGGGCGAGCGGCGCGAGTTGGAAGCGCAGGAACTCCCCGATGTCGAGGCGGCCGGCGAGGTAGTCGGCGTAGTAGCGCTCGTGCTCGCGCAGGAAGGCCTCGGCGTCCACCTTGCCGAGCTCGGCGAGGAACTCGCCCCAGAGGTAATCGCTGTCGCCGGCGATGAGGGTGTTGTCGAGATCGAAGATGGCAAGCTGCACGACCGGTCTCCCGTGGAGTGCGCACGTGGAGTGCGCGGGACCCATCCCCCGGGGACGACGGGCATTTGCCGTGCCCAGGGCCTTGTGCAAGAATCCTACCAGAGCACTCGAAGCCAGCAACCGTGATCGACGCCGACGGTTTCAGGCCCAACGTCGGAATCATCCTGATCAATCAGGGCGGTCAGGTCTTGTGGGCGCGTCGCGTGGGCCAGGACGCCTGGCAGTTTCCCCAGGGCGGCATCCGGCGGCACGAAAGGCCCGACGAGGCGCTCTTTCGCGAGCTCTACGAAGAGGTCGGCCTGACTGTTTCTCAGGTGAAGGTCATCGGCTGCACCCGCGGTTGGCTCCGCTATCGCCTGCCCGAGCGCTTCATCCGCCGCCACCGCCAGCCCCTGTGCGTGGGCCAGAAGCAGCGCTGGTACATCCTGCGCTTCGTGGGGGAGGAGACAGACGTCTGCCTTACCCGGGGCGAGCGGCCGGAGTTTGACGACTGGCGCTGGGTGGACTACTGGACCCCCCTGAAAGAGGTGGTCTTCTTCAAGCGGCAGGTCTACCAGCGCGCGCTCGAGGAGCTCGCCCCGCTGGTCGGCCGGACCGGTCTCGCCGAGGTGTCCGAGGCGGACGAGGAGGGACCGCCGGAGGACCCCGGGTTGCCCCTGAGCCCGACCTCATCCTCCGAGTAGGGAGGTGCCGACACCCGGCGGGTTCGAGTGCCCCTGGAGGGGGGCGGGCGTGGCCTGCCGGCGGTTGGAGCGCTGCTTACCCTATCCACACAATCAACTTTTGACGTTGGTCAATCCAGCGCTCGCGGATCTGGCGTGTCGGCTGTTATTAATCTCGTCTAGACTCTTGCGTGTAGGTCCCCCCCCCCGCCCATGAACATATCCGGAATCCTGGTCGTCGTTCCGCCCGAGCGCCTGGAGCAGGCAGTCCTGGAGCTCGCCGCGCTACCCGGGGTCGACGTGCACCACACCGACCCCGCGACCGGGCGGATCGTCATCACCCAGGAGGGGGAGACCATCGGCGCCGAGGTGGACGGACTCAAGCGCATCAAGGCCCTTCCGTACGTGGTGCTCGCCGAGATGGTGCACCACCGATTCGAGGACAGCAGCGAGATCATCGACGCGATACCGTCGGAGTTGGAGGAGGACGACGGCCTCGCGCGAGTTCCGCCGTTTCTGAATGAGTAGGACCGGACCCCAAGGCTGGAATAACAGCACGACACTCGAGGAGGCTGGCTATGGCTGTTACCCGTCGTGATTTCCTGAAGAGCAGTGTTGCGGCATCCACGGCCATGGCGGTCGGGTTGCCCATAGGCGAGGCCGCCGCGGCCGCCGCGGGTGGCGGCGAAGAGGGCTGGCAGTGGGACAAGGGGGCGTGCCGGTTCTGCGGCACGGGCTGCGGCATCATGATCGCCACGAAGGACGGGCGGGTGGTCGCCACCAAGGGTGACCCTGACGCGCCGGTCAACAAGGGCCTGAACTGCATCAAGGGCTACTTCAACGGCAAGATCATGTACGGCAAGGACCGCATCACGCAGCCCCTGATGCGGATGACCGACGGCAAGTTCGACAAGAAGGGCAAGTTCACGCCGGTGACCTGGCAGCAGGCGCTGGACGAGATGGAGAAGCAGTTCCGCAAGGCCTACGACGAGAAGGGGCCGACCGGTATCGCCGTCATCGGGTCGGGACAGTACACGATCCAGGAAGGCTACGCCGCCTCCAAGCTGATCAAGGGCGGTTTCCGCAGCAACAACCTGGACCCGAACGCCCGGCACTGCATGGCCTCGGCGGTCGTGGCATTCATGCAGACCTTCGGCATCGACGAGCCCGCGGGCAGCTACGACGACATCGAGCACACCGACACGATCGTGTCCTGGGGCGCCAACATGGCCGAGGATCACCCGATCCTCTGGTCCCGCGTCACCGACCGCAAGATTGGCAACCCGAACGTCAAGGTGGTGAACCTGACGACGTTCCGCAACCAGACCTCGCACATCGCGGACGTCGAGATCATATTCCGGCCCGGCACCGACCTCGCGATCACGAACTACATCGCCCGAGAGATCGTCGCCCGCGACGCCTGGAACAAGCCCTTCGTCGAGAAGCACTGCGCCTTCGTCACCGGGCCCTACGACATCGGCTACGGCATGCGCCCGACCGACAAGTTCGCGTTCCCGGCCGAGAAGGACATCCAGGCGAAGGAGCTGAAGGTCGCGCTGGACAAGTACGAGGCCGTCGGTCAGCGCCGCCAGGAAGGGGAGGTGGTGGAGCAGAAGAGCGCGGCGAACCCCGACGCTCACTGGGTCATCAGCTTCGAGGACTTCAAGAAGGCGGTCGAGCCCTACACGCTCGACTTCGTCGCCGAGCTCTCCAAGGGCGACGTGGACGAGCCGCTGGATGCCTACAAGAAGAAGCTGCAGCAGCTCGCCGACTGGTACATCGACCCGAAGCGCAAGGTCGCTGCCTGGTGGACGATGGGCTTCAACCAGCACTATCGGGGCAGCTGGGTCAACGAGCAGCTCTACATGATCCACCTGCTGCTCGGCAAGATTGCCCAGCCGGGTAACGGGCCGTTCTCCCTGACCGGCCAGCCCTCGGCGTGCGGCACCGCGCGCGAGGTGGGGACCTTCTCCCATCGGCTGCCCGCCGACATGGTGGTCGCCAACCCGAAGCACCGGGAGACCACCGAGGGCATCTGGAAGCTGCCGGCGAAGACGCTCAACCCGAAGGTCGGCAGCCACATCATGAAGATCCTGCGCGACCTCGAGGACGGGTCGGTCAAGTTCTGCTGGGTGCAGGTGAACAACCCGTTCCAGGCATCGCCGAACGCCAACCACTGGCTGAAGGCGGCGCGCGACATGGACAACTTCATCGTGGTCTCGGACCCCTACCCGACGGTCTCGGGCAAGGTGGCCGACCTGATCCTGCCGGCGTCGATGATCTTCGAGAAGTGGGGCGCCTACGGCAACGGCGAGCGCCGCACCCAGGTCTGGCGCCAGCAGGTGCCGCCCATGGGTGATTCGCGCAGCGACGTCTGGATGATGCTGGAGTTCTCCAAGCGCTTCAAACTGAAGGAGGTCTGGGGCGAGAAGTCGATTCCCGGCCTCAAGGCGGAGGGGTTCGAAGACGGCAAGCTGCCGAGCGTGCTGGCCGAGGCCGAGAAGATGGGCTACTCGCCCGAGGACACGCTCTACAAGGTGCTTTTCGAGACCGAGGCCAACAAGAAGTTCAAGTGGCCGGACCCGGTCGCCAAGGGCCACGACAACCAGACCGTCAAGTACCTCGGCGTCAACTGGTTCGTGGAGAAGGCGCTGTTCGAGGAGTACGCCCAGTTCGGCCGTGGCCACGCCCACGACCTGGGGGACTTCGACCTCTACTACGACGACAAGGTGCGCGGTCTGCGCTGGCCGGTGGTGAAGGGCAAGGAGACCGTGTGGCGGTACAACGAGGAGCACGACCCGTACGTCGAGAAGGGCAAGGGCTTCTCGTTCTACGGCAAGGCCTTCAAGGAACTGCCCAAGGGTGATCTGGACAAGGTGACGGGCGAGGAGAAGGTGAAGCTCGGCGACAAGGCCAAGATCTTCTTCCGGCCGTACGCCGCTCCGCCCGAGGCGCCGGACAAGAACTACGACCTCTGGTTCTGCACCGGCCGCGTGCTCGAGCACTGGCACACCGGCACCATGACCCGGCGCGTGGAGGAGCTCCACCGGGCCTATCCGGCCGCCCAGCTCTGGATGAACCCGAAGGACGCCGAGGCGCGGGGCCTGAAGCGCAACGACCTGGTCTGGATCGAGTCCCGGCGCGGGAAGATCCAGGCGACGGTCGAGACCCAGGGCCGGAACACCATGCCCAAGGGATACACCTTCATCGTGTTCCACGACGAAGGCGTGTTCGTGAACAAGGTGTGTCTGGACGTGACCTGCCCGCAGTCGAAAGAGGCTGACTTCAAGAAGGCGGCGGTGAAGGTCTACAAGGCGTAAGCCGTGGGGGACGAGGTGGCCGGTCGTTCCTGGCCGGCTGCCTCGCGTGGTGGCCGTCGGAGCGCGGTTCTCCGGCGGCCCACCCCAGAGCCCACAGAGGGCCCCGAGTGAAAGGCGTTCCATCCCCGGTGCCCTCTGTGTGCTTTGTGGAAATCGACCGGAAGGCGTTGGGCTGTCGTGAGTGAATCGTCGCGGCGTGATTTCTTGATCAAGGCGGCCCAGGGCACGGCTCTGGCGGCGACGGGCGGCTTGGTCTGGTGGTTCCTGCTGCAGAATCAGGCGCGGGCCACGCCGTTCGCGATCCGCCCCCCGGGGGCGGGCACGGAGGCCGAGTTCAACGCGCTCTGCATCAAGTGTGGCCTGTGCCTGCCGGCGTGCCCCTACGGCACGCTGAAGCTGGCGGCCGCGGGTGAGTCCATCCCCATCGGCACCCCGTACTTCTTGCCCCGGGACGTGCCCTGCTACATGTGCCCGGACATCCCCTGCAAGGTGGCCTGTCCCACGGGGGCCCTCGATCCGGGGCTCACGGACATCAACCAGGCGCGCATGGGGCTGGCGGTCATCGACATCGAGAGCTGCCTGTCCTGGCAGGGTCTGCGGTGCGAGGTTTGCCACCGGGAATGCCCGGTGTCGAACCAGGCGATCACGGTCGCTCACCACCCGCGCAAGACCAGCAAGCACGCTGTGTTCGTACCGCTGGTGCACAGCGAGCACTGCACCGGTTGCGGGGTGTGCGAGAAGGCGTGCCCGACGGACGTGCCGGCCATCCGCATCGTCCAGGCGGACCTCGTGCAGGGAAAGATGGGGGCGCACTACCGGCTCGGGTGGACCATCGACACCCCGATCACCCAGGAGTTCGTGCCGGCCCAGGAGGCGGGCCCGGCCGGACCGGGGCGCGATACGACCGGGGCCGGCATCGATTATCTGAATGACTGAGCGGAGTCATGGCAACGGCACCTGACACCAGAGAGGGTTCGCAGCGGGGGGGGCGTCCGCCCGCGCGGCCCTTCGTGATGCCAGCGACCCTCGGGGGCAAGCTTCGCGTGTGGCGCTTCCTCATCGCCCGGCGCGCCGTCCAGGCGGGCCTGCTGTTGCTCTTCTTCGGGTCGCTGCACTGGGGCTGGAGCCTGTTCGGCCGGCTGCTCCTGGTGGGCAACTACTCGGCCTCCGAGGTGCTGGGGCTCGTGCCGCTCGCCGACCCGTTCGCCGTTCTGCAGACGGTGCTCACCGGTTACTTTCCGACCGCCGAGGTGCTGATCGGCGGGGGCCTGGTCCTGCTGTTCTACGGAGTCGTCGGGGGGCGGACGTGGTGTGCGTGGGTCTGTCCCATGAACCTGGTGACCGATGCCGCGGCCTGGCTGCGCAAGCGCCTGAAGGTCCGGGACCTCGCCAACGTGACCCGCAAGGTCCGTTACGGGGTGCTCGCACTCACCCTCGTTCTCTCCGCCCTCGCGGGTGTGGCCGCGTTCGAGTGGGTCAGCCCGATCTCGATGTTCCACCGGGAACTCCTCTTCGGGGCGGGTATCGGGTGGGCCGCGGTCCTCGGCGTGTTCCTGTTCGACGCCCTCGTGCTGCGTGATGGCTGGTGTGGGCACCTGTGTCCGCTCGGGGCCTTCTACGCGGTGCTGGGGGAGCGCACGGCGCAGGTGCGGGTTGCGTTCGTGGACGAACGCTGCAGCCGCTGCGGAGAGTGTGTTCGGGTCTGCCCGGAGCCGCAGGTCCTGAATTTCAAGAAGGCCGCAGAGGCCGGCATGGTTGCCTCAGGAGAGTGCATCAACTGCGGGAGCTGTATTCCAGTTTGCCCCGAGGATGCCCTGCGGTTCGATTGGCGCCACCGTATCGTGGCGGCACGGCGCGCGGGGGATTCGGGGCTCGAAAAGTCGCAGGTACCACCCAAAAGGAGGGTCGCATGAAAATCAAAACCGTTCTGATCGCTTCCGCATTGGCGCTGGCGGCCGCGGGCATCGTGCAGGCTGCGGGCACCGCGATGGACGACAAGGAGATGGGACTCAGCAAGTCGAGCGTCTTCGACGTGCCCGTCCCGCCGGCGTGGGATTACGCGACGACGCAGGGGACGATGCCCCGTTACTTCGGGGATGCCCCGCCGATGATCCCGCACTCGATCGCGGCCTACGAGAACATCACGCCCACCATGAACATGTGCGTCAGCTGCCACAAGCAGCCGGACAAGATGGGCCAGAAGGTCGCCGCGGGGATGCCGACGCCGATGCCCGCGAGCCACTACACGGACCTGCGGAATTCACCGACCAAGGTGGACAAGGAAGTGGACGGGTCCCGTTACAAGTGCACGCTGTGCCACCAGGCACAGGCGGACGCGAAGCCGCTGGTCGAGAATACGTTCAAGAAGTAGCCGTCCGTCTCGCGCGGGGCTTCCCCAGGGGAGCCCCCTCCGCCCCGGGGCGGAGTCGAGGGTCTTTCGAGGCGGGGCAGACAGCGTGTTGCCCCGCTTCGGTAGTTTGCATTGGCAGGCGCGCCCCGCGCCCAGCAGCGTCGGTATCCCATTGCCCCCATGAGCGGCGAAGCCTCCACGCTTTCTTTCGATGATGCGCTCGCCTTTCTGCTCGAGCGCGCCCGGCCCGTACAGGACACCGAGACCTCGGAGCTGCCGGCCGCGCTGGGCCGCGTGCTGGCAGGGCCGGTGGTGTCTCCGCACGACGTCCCGCCCTGGGACAACAGCGCCATGGACGGTTACGCCGTGCGCGTGGCGAACGTCTCGGGCGCGGGCGAGACGCGGCTTCGGGTGAGCCAACGCATCCCGGCTGGACACCGGGGCGAGCCCCTCGTCCCCGGGACAGCCGCGCGCATCTTCACCGGCGCCCCGGTGCCCGAGGGCGCCGAGGCGGTCGTCGTCCAGGAGGACTGCCGGGAGGAGGCGGGGGAGGTGATCCTCTCCGGCCCGGTACGCGCTGGTGACAACGTTCGCCCCCGCGGCAGCGACATCCGGGCCGGCAGCGAGGTCGTGGGCCGCGGCGAGCGGCTGCGCCCCCAGCATCTCGGTCTGGCGGCCTCGGTCGGCGCCGCTCGTCTCGAGGTGTACCGCCGCCTGCGCGTCACGCTGTTCTCCACGGGAGACGAACTGGTCGAGCCCGGTCTGCCGCTCGGCGAGGGGCAGATCTACAACTCGAACCGCTACACCCTTCGGTCCCTCCTCGGGATGCTCGGGTGCGAGGTCCGCGACCTGGGCATCGTTGCCGACGACTTCGAGACGACGCGTCGGGCGCTCGCGGAGGCCTCCGGGGCCACCGACGTCCTGTTGACGACCGGCGGCGTCTCGGTCGGGGAGGAAGACCACGTCAAGGCAGCGGTGCGCTCGCTCGGCCGCCTGGACCTCTGGCGGATCCGCGTCAAGCCCGGCAAGCCGCTGGCCTTCGGCCGGGTGGGGGAGGCGGATTTCCTGGGTGTGCCCGGGAATCCGGTCTCGGCCTTCGTCACCTTCCTGCTCTTCGTGCGGCCCTTCCTGCTGCGGCGCATGGGGGTGCTGAGGCCCGAGGTCCCGCGGTTCTCGGTGCCCGCGGATTTCCGGCACGAGCGGGCGGGAAAGCGCCGGGAGTTCCTGCGCGCCCGCCTGGTCGCCGGGCCGGACGGGACGGCGCAGGCGACGCTCTTCCCGCGCCAAGGCTCGGAGGTCCTTTCCTCTATCGCCTGGGCCGATGGCCTGGTCGAGTTGCTCGAGGGCAAGGTCGTCGCACCCGGCGACTTCGTCGGCTATCGCAGTTTTGCCGACCTGCTGAGCTGAGGGGTCCCCGGCTGCAGGGCTCGGTGCTCCCGTGACCGGGGTTCCCGGGGGGAAGCTGGCGCGATGAGGCTCTTACTGGTCGAGGACGACGCGCCGCTGCGTGAGCGCTTGCGCTCGGGGCTGCGTCAGGCGGGCTTCGCCGTCGATGTCGCCGCTGACGGGCTCGAGGCCGAGTCTTGCGGGGTGGCCGAGCCCTACGACGCGGTCGTGCTCGACCTGGGGCTGCCCGGCAAGAGTGGTCTCGACGTGCTGCGTGGCTGGCGGGCGGAGGGAAATCAGGTCCCGGTGCTCGTACTGACGGCCCGGGATACCTGGTCCGAGCGGGTGGACGGCCTCAAGGCGGGGGCCGACGATTATCTGGGCAAGCCGTTCCACCTGGAGGAACTGGTGGCCCGTCTGAACGCGCTCCTCCGCCGGAGCCACCCCGAGGCGGAGTCCTCCCTGGCGGCCGAGGGATTGCGCCTGGACGAGGACCGGCAGGTGGCCGTGCGGGCCGACGGCCAGGTGGTCCCTCTCACCGGGACCGAGTTCCGGCTCCTGCGCTACCTCATGCACCACCCGGGCAGGGTACTGTCGAAGAGCCGGCTGAGCGAGCACGTGTACGAGCTCGACGAAGACCGGGACAGCAACGTCATCGAGGTCTACGTCAATCGCCTGCGCCAGAAGCTCGGAAAGGACCTGATCCGCACCCGCCGCGGGCAGGGCTACGTCTTCGGCGAGGGGGACTGACGTGTTCTCCCTGCGGGCGCGGCTCACCGGCTGGCTGGTGGTCACGCTGGTGATCCTGCTCGCCCTGCACTGGCTCGTTTCGGGGATGGCGCCCCGGTTCATCGCCCAGGACTTCGTGGCGACGCGGCTCGGGCACGATACGGAGTCCCTCCTCGCGGGCCTGCACGTGGAAGAGGCAGGGGGGCTGCGGCTCGACGCGACGCACGTCGCGCCGGTCTACGATCGCCCCTTTTCCGGGCATTATTTCGTCATCTCGGGTGAGCGGGGCGAGGTCCGGTCCCGATCGTTGCACGGCGAGGACCTCCCGGGGCGTGCCCCGGAGACACCGGGCGTGGTGAGGATCTCCGAGGCCTGGGGTCCGCGGGGCCAGCCGCTGCTCGTGCGGGCCGAGACGCACGTGGTGTCCGGCAGGCCGGTGGGTCTGATGGTCGCCGAGGACCTCACCCCGGTCAGGGAGCACCTCGCTCGCATGCATCTGTGGTTCTCCGTGGGCACGCTGGCGGTCATGGGCTTGCTGCTCCTCATCCAGGGGGTGGTGGTCCGCTGGGGGCTGAGCCCCCTCGAGCGGGTGCGGGAGGACTGCCTGCGGCTCGAGTCGGGCGAGGTGGGCCGACTGTGCGAGGACGTGCCCCTGGAGGTCCGTCCGCTCGTGAACGAGGTGAACCGGCTCCTCGGGGTGATGAATCAGCGCCTGGAACGCTCGCGGAATGCCCTCGGGAATCTCGCCCACGCCATCAAGACGCCGCTCACTCTGCTGGCTCACGCCCTGGATGAGCGGGGAGGGGAGCGGCTCGGGCCTGATGTGCGTCAGGGCGTGGCGAAGATCCAGGAGGTGGTCGATCACGAGCTCGCGAGGGCCCGTCTGGCGGGACGCTCGTCCTCGACCGAGAGCTTCGCGCCGGCCCGGGAGCTCCCCGACCTGGTGGAGGTGATGCGCCGGGCTCACGCCGGACGTGCGCTCGACTTCGAGTTGCAGGTGCCGGAAGGGCTTGCGTTCCGGGGCGACCGGCAGGACCTCCTGGAGCTCTTCGGCAATCTCCTCGACAACGCGGCGAAGTGGGCCAGAGAGCGGGTGGTCCTGCGGGTGAGTGAGGGCGCGGGCCTCGCCTTCACCGTGGAGGACGATGGTCCGGGCATCCCCGGGGAGCGGCTGGGAGAGCTCTCGGGGCGCGGGGTCCGGCTCGACGAGTCGGTCCCCGGTCACGGCATCGGACTCCCCATCGTACGGGAGATCGTGGACCACTACGGCGGCTCCCTTGCCTTCTCCCGCTCGCAGGCCCTCGGCGGCCTGCGTGCCGAGGTCCGCCTTCCTGGGGCCGGGTACGGCCCGTTTTAAGGTTGGATTCAGGCGCCTCCTCTATTCTGTGTACGGGTAGAGGAGGTACCGGCGATGAATGCAGGCGAAGAACGTTCGCGGGGCATCGGCGATGCGGCCCTGGTCTTGCGCTGGATCCGGGCCAACGCCCTGGAGGCCTTCACCCTGCGGGAGTGTCAGCAGCGGCTGCGGGGGCGCTTCCGTAAGGCGGCGCAGCTCGAGCCGGTCATCGAGAGCCTGGTCGAGCAGGGGCGGCTCGAGCGCGTGGTTCCCCCACCGAAGGTCGGCCGCCCGCCGCGGCTCTTCCGGGTGGTCGACGCCGGCGCAAACGGTTGAGGGGCCCGTGCAGTCTCGGGCCTGCATCCCCGGGGCGAAGGCTCGGGCAAGTCCCTAGGGCTCGAGCGGCGGGGTCGGCGGGAGCCGCAGGGGGGTGTTGGCCCCCGCGGGGTCCAGCACCACGCCGAGGGGAGAATCGAGCGCCGCCCACTCGCCCTGGAGGGCGGCCTGCAGGCTCGGTGTGTCGAAGACGACGTAGCCCTGACGCCCGTAGTGGCGCAGCTTGCGGGCGATGCCCGCGACGGCTGCCTCATCCTCGGCGCCCACCCAGCCCAGCACCGCGGACGGCGCGTCCCGGCGGGGCAGCGCGAGCGTGAAGGCGTGCCCGGCCCTCGGCAGCGTCCGGTCGGCAAGCGTGACCCGGCCGCCGGAGAGGCCGCTGCTCCCCGGGGGGGAGGCATCAAATTCGTCCCGTCCGCGCGGGTGCGGCTCCTCGAGGTGGTCGCCCTGCCGGGCGAGGGCGTCCGCCACGTCAGCGAGGAAGCGGTTTTCCCACCCCAGGACCCACACCGGGCGATCGGCGGAAATGCTCTGGACCTCACTGTCCAGCACGGCCTCTCCGCCGCCACGGGCCCACTCGGCGGCGAGCGACCGATACGCCTGGAGAAGGGTGGCCGGCGCCGCACCGGGTAGCACCAGCAGGGGCTGACGGGCCCCGAAGAGCCGGCCGAGAGAGGCCGGGAGCTCCGCAGGGTCGAGCCGGCGGAAGAGGTCGAACCGCGGGTCCACCTGCAGGCGCACGGGCCGCGTGCTCGTGCGCACCTCGAACGGGGCGGACCGCCCGTCGAGCGCGACGGTCTTCACCACCGCCGGCAAGTCTCCCTCGCCCTGTACCGCCACGGGCACCTGCAGGCGATACGGCCGGCCCGTGCCGGTCTCTTCGATGCGTCCGCTCACCGCGTATCCGCCGCCCACGGCGGTCGCGGTGACCCCGGACAGACGGATCCTCGGCGCGCCCGTGCGCTCGACCCACTGCGCGAAGAACCAGCCCAGATCGCGCCCCGCCTCGGCCTCGAAGGCTCGCTGCACGTCCGCCCAGCCCGCGGTGCGGAAGAGGTGCTCCCGGTAGAGCCGGCGCAGCCCCTCCACGAAGGCCCGCTCGCCGACCTCCTGGCGCAAGGTGTGGAAGACCATCAGGGCCTTGTTGTACCCCACCGCCTGGGTGACCTCCCCGTGGCGTCCCCGGAAGGACGTGAGGGGGAAGTCCTGCGCCTCGTCGACGTAGTCCGCGTATTTCTGCAACGCCGCTCTCCGGTGGGCCGTGCCGCGTCCTTGCCGCTCCTGGACGAGGTGGTCGGCCAGGTACGAGGTCAGGCCCTCGGCCCAGTTGCCGGCGCGGTAGTCGATCCAGACCCCGTTGCCCCACCAGTTGTGGAGGATCTCGTGGGGGTAGGAGCTCTCCAGCAGGAACGGCAGCCGCAGGACCCGGGAGCCGATGAGGGTGAAGGAGGGCATCCCGTAGCCGGTCTCCCAGGTGTTCTCCAGGAGCGCGAACTTCCCGTAGGGGTAGGGCCCCAGGAGCTGGCTGTAGAGGTCCAGGTAGCGGTCGGTGGCCTCCAGGTAGCGCTGGGCGAGGTCCGGATCCGGGGCCCGGAGGTAGACCTGGGCCTCGCCGTGGGGCGTCGCCTTCCGGTACACCGTGAAAGGGGCGGCCACGAGGTAGATCTCGTCCTGGAGCCGGCGCTCTACCCAGCGGGTCCCCTCTGTCCAGCGGGTCCCCTCGGTCCCGCCCACCGTCCCGGCACCGTCCTCGACCCCCTGGCTCACCGACCTCCAGCCCGGGGGAAGCGACACCGTGAGGGAGAAGGTGAGGGGTCCGCCAGGGTCGGGATACCAGCCGCTCGCCCCGTCCAGGTACACGGTCGCAGGGTCGATCAGGCCCGGGGTGCTGGGCATCGGTCTGCCGCCGTCGGTCGCGATGTCGGTGACGGGGTGGCGCAAGAGTCCCCCGTAACGGATCGTGAGCCGGGGGCTCTGCGCCGGGACCTGCGCGCGAAACCTTTCGAGCGGGACGGCGGCGGTGGCGGTGCCGGTCCGCTCCAGGCTTGCGCCGGGCGTCCCGGTCCTCGGCTCGAGACCCGCGTGCAGGGTAAGCTCGAGCGTGGTCGTCCCGGCGGGGAGCGTCAGCGTATCCTCCGCATCGAGCCTACCGCGCAGGGGGTCGAGCTGGACCTGCAGGTCATGGTGGACCTGGGTCGGGGCGGGTGGGGTGACGGTGAGCGCGAGCACGCCGAGGAGCGCTGGAACCCAGAAGGGGGTCCGGTGGTCAGGGTAGGGGTAGGCAGAACGGGACATCCGCATGAACCTCATCGCTCGTTCCGGTGCGGCCGCCGCGACCCTTGCGGTGCTGCTCCTGTCGGTTCCTGCCGCCGCGGTTCCCGGCGCGGTTCCCGGCTCGGGTCCCGGATCGGTTCCCGGCGCAGGGCCGCGTGAGCGGCCGGCGCAGGGCTTGGCGGCCCCGGAAGGTTCGCCTGTCGCGAGGGCCATCGATATGCGCGCAGTGCCCGCCCTGGAGCGGATCATCCCACGTCTGGACCGGACGCGGGTCGTGTTCGTCGGGGAGACTCACGACCGTCTCGACCACCACCTGAACCAGTTCGAGGTGATCCGGGGCCTCCACGCGCGGCGCCGGGCGATCGCCATCGGCATGGAACAGTTCCAGCAGCCTTTCCAGGGTGTGCTCGACGACTACGTGGCGGGCCGCGTCTCCGAGCGCGAGATGCTGGAGCGTACGGAGTACTTCGAGCGCTGGCGCTTCGACTACCGCCTGTACCGGCCCATCCTGCAGTACGCCCGGGAGCACGGCATCCCCTTGGTCGCCCTGAACGTTCCCGCCGAGATCACCACGAAGATCGGCCGGGAGGGCCTCGGGGGTCTGAGCGAGGCCGAGCGCGCCCAGGTGCCCGCGGAGATCGACCGCAGCGACGAGGCCTACCACGCGCGGCTGCGCACCATCTTCGATCAGCACCCGAGGGGCGGCGAGCAGAGCTTCGAGCGCTGGCTCGAGGTGCAGCTGACCTGGGACGAGGGCATGGCCGAGTGCGCCGCCCGTTACCTCGCAGAGAACCCCCGCCGCACGCTGGTCGTGCTGGCCGGTTCCGGGCATCTCACCTACCGCTCGGGGATCCCCAACCGGGTGGCACGCCGTTCGGGTGTCTCCGGAATGGTGCTCCTGCCCATGGACGGTGTGGCGCTCGAGCCCGAGGTGGGCGACTTCCTCCTGACCTCCCCGTCGCGGAGCCTGCCCCCGTCGGGCCGGCTGGGGGTGGGAATCGAGACGCAGGAGGGCCGGGTGCGGGTGGCGTCCGTGGAAGCGAACAGCGGCGCGCAGGAGGCGGGGATGCGGGAAGGCGACGAGATCGTCGCCATCGACGGTCATCCGGTCGCGCGGTTCTCGGACGTGCGCCTCGCGCTCTGGGATCGGTCGGCCGGTGAGCAGTCCACGGTCGAGGTCCTTCGCCGGCGCTGGATCGGCCCGGACGAGCCAGCGACGCTCACGGTCACGTTGCGCTAGGCCTGCGCCAGGCCTGCGCTGAGGCTGCGCCGGGCCTGCGGCAGGGCTGCGCCAGGCCTGCGCTGGGCCGTGCTCACGGGCGGTACATGGGGCAGGCCGAGACGCGGCGGTCGACCTCGTCGAGCACCTCCTGGTAGGCGGGGCTCCCGACCTCGCCGTACCGGCGCCGGAGCTCGATTTCGGAGAGGTACTCGGGCAGGCCGTCGACCGCCGGCATGAAATCGGCCTCCGTGGTCTGCGCCGCCAGCCGGGCCCGCCACGCACGCGCGGTGTCGGGCGAGCGCACGGCAAGCTCGCCGAAGCGAGTCCCGGCCCGGTCCGCGGCCAGGTCCGTGAAGCTGAAGCCGCTGCCGCCACGGGCGTCGGCGAGCTCCTTGGAGAGCCCGAGGGCCTCGGAGACCGCGCTGCCGGAGGCCGCGGTGACCGCGGCAGACGTGAGGAAGTGCTGGGCGAGGTCGACCCGGCCCCGCAGGACCAGACGCACGCCGCGCCGGGGAGCGGCCTCGGCGTCGGGCGCGAGCAGGCGCAGGTCCTTGCCGAGGGCGTGGGCGGCGAGGACGACCAGGAGGGCCCGGTTCTCGGCCGCCGGGTCGTCCCCTGCGGGCTCCACCCCGGTGAGGTCACGGAGAGCGCTCGCAAGCGGCAAGGACCGGCCGGCAGGCACGGCGGCGAGGGATGCGAGGAGTCTGCGCTGGAACTCCATCAGGCGCTCCCGGTCGGCGGGCGGCACGAGCTGGTCCCGCGCGGCACCGACCAGGTCGGGCCGCCACTCGTAGCGGACTCGGAGCGCGTCGGGCGCGACCTGGACCTCGCGCACCGATTCCCGGGCGATGCGAAAGCCCGGCTCCTTGGCCAGTTGTTCCCACGTCCGCCGCCAGGCCCAGGCGGCGAGGGCGTCCGGAACGGGTACCCGACCGACCCGCAGGTCGCCGAGGGAGAGCTCGGCGCCCCTCGCGCGCAGGGTCGCCTCGACGTTCAGGAAACGCCCCGCCGGGTTCTCGGGCAGCTCGCGGCTGCCGACCAGACGCACCTCACCGGTCCCGAGGGTCGCCCGCGTCGCGGCCATCCCGACGCGCTGACCCAGGTAACCCACCAGCGCGTTCACGTCCTGGGCGCTCAGGGAGAGCGTGCGGTCGCCCGATTCCGGCTGCCGCCGGGGGTCGTGCTCGCGCAGCATGCGCTCGGCCCGGGTGAGCTCCTCCGGCGAGAGAGGGGCGACGTTGGTGACGAGGGGTTGGTCGTCCAGGGCCAGCACCAGCAACAGCCCGGCGGCGGCCAGGGCGATGGCGGGGAGGAACAGGACCAGGCGCAGGATCAGTCGCATGGCAGGCACCCTGGCGTCGACGGTTGGGGCACCGTAGGATCGCGCCCGTTTTCGGAGGGGTCGGCAATGAAGGCAAGCGAGCTCAAGCGGGGCACGGTAGTCTCCATCGAGGGCCGCGCGTACATGGTACGCGAGGTGAGCGTCCAATCGCCCTCCTCGCGCAGTGGAAACACCCTGTACAAGGTCCAGTTCCGTGAAGTGGTGACCCGCCAGAAGCTCGAGCAGTCCTACCGGGGCGACGACGACCTGCAGGAGGTGTCGTTCGAGCGCCGGCCGGTGCAGCTCCTGTTCCGGGAAGTGGACTCCTGCACCTTCATGGACCTGGAGGACTACCAGCAGTACCCGATGGACCACGAGGCGATTGCCGCCGAACTGCCCTATCTCGTGGACGGACTCACGGGCCTCTACGCCCTGGTCTCGGAAGGTACCGTGCTCGGGCTCGAGCTTCCGGCGACGGTCGAGCTGGAGATCGTGGACTGCGCCCCTTCGCTGAAGGGCGCTTCGGCGTCCGCTCGGACCAAGCCGGCCACTCTCTCCACGGGCCTCGTCGTCCAGGTGCCGGAGTACATCGCCCCAGGAGAGCGGGTGCGGGTGAACACGGTCACCGGCGAGTTCATGGCGCGGGCCTGAGGCGCGGGCTCACGGCCAGCGCGGGGGGCGCGGGGTGTTCAGTCTGGAAGTCGTCATGGGGCTCGCGGCCCTCGCCCTGGCCACCCATCTCTGGCAGGACGGACTGCGCGCCCGTGAGGGGGCCCTGGCCGCCGCGCGCCGCGCCTGCCAGGACCTGGACGTTCAGCTCCTGGACCAGACCGTCGCACTGCGCCGGCTCTCCTTCGCCCGGGGCGCGAGCGGCTGGTTGCGCCTGCGGCGCGAGTTCGGTTTCGAGTTCAGCGTCGAGGGAACCGAGCGGCGCCGCGGCTACGCGGTGGTCCTCGGCGGTCGCGTCGAGACCGTGCACCTGGAGCACCCCGAGGGCCCGGTGGTCCTTCCGCGCTACCCCTGAGCGCGGCCCCATCAAGCGCCACGGACGGGTGCCGATAAGTCCTCCGAGCCCGGGCCGGTGCACCGCGTGAGGAGGCCAGCTTTGCTGGAGAAGAGAGTCACTCTCAGGCAACTACGCCCGGGCATGTACGTCTCGCGGCTCGACCGCCCGTGGCTCGGGACGCCCTTCCCCCTGCAGGGCTTCCAGATCCGCGTCGGATCGGACATCGCGGAGCTGCACAAGCACTGCAAATTCGTCTACATCGACGTCGAGCGGGGCCTCGACGCCAAGCCCGAGAAGCTCGACATCCCGCCGCCCACCCTGAGGAGCAAGCCCGACCCGGTGGAGGCCCAGGTCGAGCTCCCGAAGGCCAGGCAGAGCACGGAGCAGGTCTCCAGCGAGCTCACGCGGATCTTCGAAGGTGCCAAGTCCGGCGGTCGGGCCATCCAGACCGCCCAGCTCAAGGCGGGCATCACGGGGCTGGTCGACAGCGTCCTGCGCAGCACCGACGCCGCACTGCTCCTCGCCCGGCTCAAGCGCAAGGACAACTACACCTACACGCACGTCCTCAGCTGCTCGCTGCTGGCTGTCATTCTCGGCAAACAACTCATGCTCGAGAAGGGCGAGCTGCAGAAGCTCGCCCTCGCGGCGTCCCTGTTCGACATCGGCAAGACCCACGTTCCGGACGAGCTGCTCGTGAAGAGCGGCCCCATGACGGCAGCGGAATTGTCGCTCTTGCGCCGGCACGTCGAATTCGGGGTGAAGGTGCTGAAGGAGACGCGGGACATCGACGAGAGCACCATCAACGCGGCCCGCTACCACCACGAGCGTCACGACGGCAGCGGTTACCCCGAAGGACGGGTGGGCAGGGACATCCCGCTCTTCGCGCGCATCGTCGGGCTCGTGGACACCTACGACGCGATGACCAGCACCCGCGTGTACCGCAGCGCGATGTCCCACGAGAGCGCGATCCGCGAGCTCTACGAGCTGCGCGACAAACACTTCCAGCCGGAGCTGATCGAACACCTGATCCAGTGTCTCGGAACCTACCCGGCGGGCACGCTCGTGGAGCTGACGACCGGTGAGGTGGCCATCGTGGTGGAGCAAAACCTGGTCCGCCGGCTGCGCCCCAAGGTCATGGTGATCCTGGACGCCGACAAGCGGCCGCTCGAGCACTTTCCCCAGGTCGATCTCCTCACCGAGTCGGTCAGCGACCACGGGACACCCGTTGCGATTGCCTCGACGCTCGCCCCCGGAAGCTACGGGGTGGACGCGAGCGAGTACTTCATCTGACGGCCGGCGAGCCTCTCGGCAGCACGGGACGAACGGACAGGCGACGGATGGCGCTCGATCAGCAACCCCTCGGCCGGCCCCACGAGACGTGCCAGCGCCTTTCGCGCACGGGGGTGGTCTCCCTGGTCGCGGAGGAGTTGGGCCGCAGCCCGGGCTCGAGCGCCGCGCTCATCCTCCTCGCACTGCGCACCTATCGGGTCATCAACACGACCTTCGGGTACGGTGCCGGCGAAGAGTTCGTGCAGCAGGTCGGCACCATGCTGCAGGCCCAGTTGCGCCCGGTGGACCGCGTGGCCACGCTGGGCGGCGGAGAGATCGCGGTCGTCCTGCCGGGGTTGAAGAACCCCGAGCACGCGCTGCTCGCCGTGGCCAAGGTCAGACGCTTGCTGACCGGCAAGTTGAAGGTCGGCACGGAGCTCTTGGGGATGAATTCGACGCTCGGCGTGGCGGTGTTCCCCGCCCACGCGGGGACCGCCGAAGGCCTGGTGCAGCGCGCCGACGTCGCCCTCGGAACGGCGCTCAAGCACGGAAAGCCCTTCGTTCCGGCGACTGCGCTGGAAGGGCAGCCCGACAGCGCACTGCTGCTGGCGCAGGAGCTCGAGGCCGCGATCGCGGGGAACGACCTCTCGCTGTACTACCAACCGAAGGTGGCGCTGGCCGAGGGCCGCATCTGCGGTGTGGAGGCGCTGAGCCGCTGGCGGAGCCCCACGCGGGGCTTCGTCTCTCCGGATCGGTTCGTGACGGTCGCCGAGGAGCACGACCTCATCAAGCCGCTCACCCTCTGGTCGCTCAACGTCGCGCTGAAGCACGCGCGCGACTGGAGCGAGATCTGGCCGGGGGCGAGCGTCGCGGTCAACCTCTCGGCGGCACTCCTGGCGGACCCGGAGATCACCGCGCTCGTCCAGCAGGCGCTCAACATCTGGGACGTGGTCCCCGACCGCCTCACCCTCGAGGTCACCGAGAGCGCGGTCATGGAGGACCCGGAGCGCAGCCTCGCGACCCTGGGGCGCCTGCGCGAGGTCGGGGTGGGTCTGGCGATCGATGACTTCGGGACGGGCTACTCGTCGTTCAACTACCTGCGCAAGCTGCCCGTCGACGAGCTGAAGATCGACAAGTCCTTCGTCCTCGGGATGCTGGGGGACCCGAGCAGCGCCAAGATCGTGAAGGCCGTCGTGGACCTGGGCCACACGTTCGGGCTGAAGATCGTCGCCGAGGGCGTGGAAGACGCCGACACGGTGCAGGCGCTCACCGAGCTCGGCTGTGATTGCGGACAGGGCTACCACTACGCACGCGCCCTGCCCGCCGAGGAGATGGCGCAGTGGCTCGTCTCACCCCGCAGCGGACTCATGCGCAGTGCGCCGGCGAGCCCGGAGCGGCTCACTCGATGCCGAGCAGCTCCACGTCGAAGATGAGCGTCTCGTCCGGCCCGATGACCCCGCCCGCACCGGCGTGGCCGTAGGCGAGGTCGGAAGGCACGAAGAGCTGCCAGCGTGAGCCGACCGGCATCCGGGTGAGGGCCTGCTGCCAGCCCTCGATCACCTGGCCGACGCTGAGTACGGTGGGCTCCCCGCGCCGGTAGGAGCTGTCGAACTCCGTACCGTCGATGAGGGTCCCGGCATAGTGCACCCGCACCTGGTCGGTGGCCTGGGGTACCGGCCCGGTGCCGGCCTTGACCACGCGGTACTGCAGGCCCCCCGGAAGCTCCACCACGTCGGGGTTGTTGCGGTTCGCCGTGAGGAATGCCGCCCCCTCGCTGCGGTTGCGCTCCGCCTCGGCGAGTCCCGCCTGGCCCTGTTTCGCCTCGAACTGGCGCAGCACGTTCTCGCGGTCGCCCGCGGAGAGCCGCGGCGGCGAGCCGGCCGCGCCGTCCTGTACCCCTCGTGCCAGTACGGAGGCATCCAGGGGCAGCGCCTCGCGCCGCAGTTGCTCCCCCAGCTGGTACCCGATGGTGTAGCTGAGGCGACGGGCGTCGGTGTCGAGCCGCGGGGCCTCGCCACTCGGCGCACTCCCGGCCGCAGACGGGGTGTTCCCTGCGGCGGGGGGTGGCGCGCCGTCCCCGCACCCGGCGAGGACGGCGGCGAACAGGGTGGGCAGTGCCCGGCGAGCGAGCGTCAGTCGAGACACGTCAGAGCCTCCCCCGTGGATGGGAATTCGGGTGCGCGCCGCTCTCACCTCAACAGCCCTCGTTCACGATCAATCCCCCACCGCCGGCCGGTGCCGCGGGTGCCGCCGGGGCTGCGGGAGCCGTGGGCGCAGCGGGCGCGGCCGGTGCCGCGGGCGCAATCGGGGCAGCCGGGGCCGCCGGTGCGGCGGGAGTGGGCGCCTCGAGCGGTGCGACCGGCGGGGTGAAGGCGGCCGCCGGCGCAGAGGGCAGGGCCGCAGAGGCGGGTGGCGTCGGTGCCTGTGCGGAGGCGGCTGCCTCCGCGACCCTCACGAAGCCGCTCGTGCGTGCCTGGGCCCACTCGGCGGATTCGCGGCAGGCCGCCGCGAGCCGCTTGCCGTCGCCCGGATCGCGCGCCCCGAGGGCCGTTGCCTGACCCAGGTGGGCGAGCCAACCCCGGTAGCCGCCGTCGAGCGAATAGGCCTCGATGCCGGCGAGGCGCAGCAGCACCGCAGCCTGTGCCCCGGAAGAGGCCTCCTCCCCGTACACCACGACCACGCCCCCTTTGCCAAGGCGCTCGGCGCCCGCCCGGCTCACGGCCTCCGGGAGCGGCATGTGCTCCGCGCCCCGGATGGGCCCCGCGTCGAACTCGGAGTGGGTGCGCAGGTCCACGAGCCGCAGGGCGCGATTTCCCGCGGCGACCCAGTCCGAGAGCTGCTGCGCTGTCAGCCGGTACTCCCCCTGGGCCACGCCGGCCGCGACCGCGCCGAGAGAGGGGGCGGCGGAGGCCACCGGGGCCCGCTCACAGCCGGCCAGGGGGGTGCTCGCCAGGGCCGCGGCCAGGGCTGCGATGCGGAAGGCCTTTGCGTTCATGGTCTCGTTCACTCCCGAGTTGAGTGGAGCCGCTCCAGCCACCGCGCGTCGTGCTCCTGGGCGTACTGCTGGTAGGCGGTGCGCTGTCCGATCTCCACGGTGATCTCGCGCAACAGGTATCCGCCCACGAGCACGAGGAGCGGTGCGGCGAGGAACCAGAGGCAGATCCCCCTCAGCTCGAGCACCTCGAGCCCGAGCGGCACCAGGAGCCCCAGGCCCACGAACAGGACCCAGAAGGCCAGCGCCTGCTCGCCGAAGAACACCTCGCGGGCGGCCTCCACCTGGACCGCGCTGCCCGTCGCGAGGCTCACCAGCAGGAGGGCGACGAGCACGAGCTCGGCCAGGATGAGGCCGATGTCGATGCGGGTGAAGAGGGTCTTCTCCTCGTGGTGGAAGCGGGCCGCGAGGACGATGAGCGCCGCCGCGGTGGAGAGCCCCGACACGAGGAAGAGCGGCCCGAGGACGCCGGAGTTCCAGAAGGGCCGGGCGTTGAAGGCGCTCAACAGGATCCCGGTGTAGACCCCGAGCGCGGCGCCGGAGACGAGGGTCGCCGCCGCGATGGGGCGGCGTGTCCGCTCGGCCGCATCGATCAGGGCGGACATGCCGGGCACCCGGGCCGCCTGGGCGGCGAGCGCGGGATAGCCGGCCCGCAGGCTTGCGAGGATGAGGGCGATGCTGGCCGGGTAGACGAGGAGGAGGAACCAGGCGCCCCAGGACATGGGCGAGG
Source organism: Gammaproteobacteria bacterium (assembly GCA_017999615.1). NCBI lineage: Bacteria > Pseudomonadati > Pseudomonadota > Gammaproteobacteria > Gammaproteobacteria bacterium. The sequence continues at coordinate 666,627 of JAGNLM010000001.1, forward strand.
TCGGCTCGAAGGTGGTGTAGAAGCGGTAGACGTAGAGCTTGTGGGAGAGGTCGAGGAACAGGAACAGCATCCCCGCGGAGAGCACCAGGGGGGCCAGCAGGATCGCCTGCCGGCCGGCGAAGGGCGACTGCTCCTCGCGCCGGGTGAGCACGATGACCGCGGCGAATACCATGAGCCCGGCGGTGAGCCCCCCGAGGTAGAGGTAGAGCGGGATCTCCCAGCCCCAGACGGAGAGCACCGGGTCGATGCCGGGGTTGTGGCGCAGCGTGACGAGCAGCTCTTCGGTGGCCATCTAGGTGAGGTAGTACACGTTGGGCTGGTTGCCGGTCTCCGGGAGCAAGACCTTCCAGGGGCGGGTCGCCAGCAGGCGGCTCACCGTGCTCGCGGGGTCGTCGAGCACGCCGAAGTGCATGCAGTGCGTGGGGCAGGTCGCGACACACGCCGGGTCGAGTCCGCGCTCCACGCGGTGCGCGCAGAAGGTGCACTTGTCCACGTAGCCGTCGGGGCGCATCACCAGGCGCGCGTCGTAGGGGCAGGCCGCGATGCAGGCCTTGCAGCCCGTGCACTTCTCGGGTGCCACCAGCACGATGTTGGTGTCGCCCCAGAAGTGGCTCGCGCCGGTGGGGCAGGTGTACACGCAGGTGGCATGCGAGCAGTGGTTGCAGCGCTCGCTGCGAAACTCTGTGCGGAGCTCGGGGTAACGGCCGTGGGTGGCCTCGACGACCCAGTCACGGTTCAGGCCGTCGGGGACGCGGTTCTCGGTCTTGCAGGCGACCACGCAGTCCCCGCAGCCGATGCACAGCCGGGTGTCGATCACCATTGCGTAGCGGGTCACGCCGGCGTGTCCTCCGCCATCACGGTCACGAAATTCGCACGCATGCCCGTGCCGCCCATCAGCGGGTCGACCTTCACCCGCGTCATCAGGCCCGTGTCGTCAGCCCCGGCCCCGCGGGCGAGGTTGAGCCCGGGCGCGGTGTGGCCGAAGCCGTGGGCGAGGTACACGCAGTCGGGGCGGATCCGCTCGGTGACGCGCACGCGCACCGGCAGGCTCACCGCGCCGTCCTGGTTCTTCAGGCGCACCCGTTGCCCGCTCGCGAGGCCGCGCGGACGGGCGGCGTCCGGGTGCACCCACAGGGTGTTCTCCGGCATCAACTGGAAGAGCAGCGGGTTGTTGCCGGTGCGCCCGAAGGTGTGGGCGGGCGCGCGGCCGTAGACGAGGCGCAGGAAGCCAGCGGGCGTCTCCTCGGGCGGGGTGTAGCGGGGCAGGGGGTCGAGCCCGGCCTTCGCGAGCTCCGTGGAATGGAGCTCGATCTTGCCCGTCGGTGTCCGGAAGCGCACCGCCTGTCCCGGCGTGAAGTACGCTGCGGTCTTGCGCGGGAAGCGCTTGAGCCCCACGCGCTGCATCTCCGCGAGGGAACTGCCGACCTGCTGCAACTGCCAGTCCAGCACCTCCGCGTAGTCTTGCCACGGGAACCAGGCGCCGAGCCCCAGGCGGTGGCCCAGCTCGCGCGCGATCCACCAGGCCGGCTTCGTCTCGTAGCGGGGGGCTAGCGCAGGCATGCGCAGGGCGAGGGAGGGCTCGCGCTCGGGGGCGTTGCGCAGCTCGTCGTAGCGCTCCAGGTAGGTGCACTCGGGCAGGACGACGTCCGCGTACCCCGTCACCTCGGCGGGCTGCACGTCCACGACGACGAAGAGGTCCAGTTTCTGCGAGGCCTCCTCGAGCTTGCCGGTGACCGCGGGGATGCTGAGTGGAAGGTTCGTGCCGTAGACGATCCAGCCCCGATAGTAAGGCCGCTCACCCACCGAGGCGTCGATGACGGCGTTGGTGACGTCGGCGTCGGCGAACGGGAACCCCCCGCGCCGGGCCTGGAGGTCCGCCGCCTTCGACTTGGGGTAGGGCGGCGTCGGGTATTCCGGCAGGCTCACCTTCTCCGGCGCGTAGAAGCCGCCCGGCCGGCCCCAGGACCCGAGAAGCGCGTTCAGGATGGCGATGGCCCGGCTGCGCTGGGTGTCGTCCCCGTACCACGTGACGTGGCGGCCCGGGTGCACCAGGGTCGCGGGGGCGTGCCGCGCCATCTCGCGGGCGGTCTCGCGGATCACCTGCGGGTCGATGCCCGTCTCGAGCCAGGCCCACTCGGGGGTGAACGGCTCGACGTGCCGGGTCAGCTCGGCGAGGCCGTGGCAGTAGCGCTGGACGTAGTCGCGGTCGTAGAGCCCCTCGCCCACGATGACGTGCGTCCAGGCGAGCAGGAGCGCCAGATCGGTGCCCGGGCGGATCGGCAGCCAGTACCGGGACTTCGCGGCGGCGACCGAGAACCTCGGGTCGACCGTGATGACGCTGGCACCGGCCTCGATCGCCCCGATGAAGTCCTGCACCTGCCCGTTGTGCAGGTTCTCCCCGAGGTGCGAGCCGATCAGCACGATGCAGCGCGAGCGTGCCATGTCGGTGCGCTCGGGGGAGCCGAGCAGCTCCCCGAAGGTCAGCCGGAAGCCGACGTCGCGCGGACCCCGACACTGGGCGAAGGAGGGCGCGGCGTAGGTGTCCGCGCCATAGGCCCGCAGCAGGTGTCGGAAGAAGGCCCCGCCGGAGCCGTGGCTGAAGAGCGCGACCCGCTCGGGGCCGTGCTCCCTCGCGATCCGCTGCAGGCGCTCGGCGATGTAACCGAGCGCTTCGTCCCAGGAGACGGGCCGGAAGCGCTGCTGCCCGGGCTTCCCTTCGCGCAGCAGCGGCTGGCGCAGCCGGCTCGGGTCGTCCCAAGCCCCCGGTCCGGCGGTGCCCCGGGTACACAAGCGCCCGCCCGAGTGCGGGTCGTCCGGGTGGCCGCTGACCTTCCAGGGCCGCCCGTCGTGCACGTGGGCGTAGCCCGCGCACCTCCAGAAGCACACCTCGCAGACGGTCGGGGTGACCACCGCCTCCGAGTCCCGGGGCACGCGGGGCTCGACCCCGCAGCCGGGGAGCGCCCCCGTGGCGGCACCGAGTCCGGCGGCGCCGGATATCCGGATGAAGTCACGCCGTTTCAAGTTCTTCGGGCTCTCGAAAAAGGTCGGAGATCGATGGGGTGCCCCGCAAGGGGACACCCCAAGTGTTGCACATCTTCGCCAGTCCGTCGCTCGCCCCTCACTCGAAGACGTAGCTGCCGTCGCCCTTGATGGTGAGCGCGTCGTTCAGGAAGCGCACCTGGTCGTAGCCGAGCTTCTTCAGGAACTGGTACGCCATCTCGGAGCGGGATCCGTTGGTGCAATAGGCGACGATGGGACGGTCCTTCGGCAGCGACGAGGGATCCGCCTGCAGCTTGTCGAGGGGCAGGTGCGTCGAGCCCTTCAGCACACCCATCGCGGCCTCCTTGGCGTCGCGCACGTCCAGCAGCAGCGCGTTGCCGGGCGCGGCGACCACTTTCGCGAACTCCTCGGTCGACAGCGAGCCTTCCTTCGGCTTCTTCGTGTAGGCGATCTGGGTCGGGGCTTCGCCGGTGACCGTCGGCCGGCCCTCCTTCACCCACGCCTGGTAGCCGCCCCCGAGGATCGTGGCGTTCTTGTAGCGGTACTTCTTCAGCTCCGCGAACGCGGTGAGGACGTCCTCGCCGTTGTCCGTGTTGCCATAGACCACGATGGGCGCCCCCATGTCGGCCACGCCCGGGAGCCTCGCCGGTGCCTTCTCGGCGATGAATTTCTGGGTCATCGCGGGGAACGCCGCGGACTCGATCGACACCGCCCCCGGCAGGTGCCCTGCGGCCACCTCCGCCTTCGGGCGCACGTCGATGACGACGTGATGCGGGTCGAGGTGGGCCGCGACCCACTCGGGTACCGAGGTCACCGGCTTGCCGGCCTTCTTCCACGCGGGAATGCCGGCCTGGAAGCCCTTCAGGTTGGTGTGGCCGGCCTTGGTGGCGATCTCGATGGAGCTGCCCGTGTAGGGACAGGTGGGACCACCACAATAGAAGATGACCATCGTGCCCTTGTCGGTGGGCAGCTTGTCCAGGTTGTTCGGCAGGTCCTTCCAGAAGATCTGGATGGCGCCCGGGATGTGCCCTTCGAGGTACGGTCCCTTCGGGCGGGCGTCGACTAGCAGGAACGGGTCCTTGCCGGCGCGGATCCGCTCGAGCTCCTCCATGCTGATCTCGGCCCCGGGCGGAAGGGCGAACACCACCTTGGTGATCCGGGTGGCCGGCTGACCGGGCGTGTGCTCGACCTTGATCAGGTCCGGGGTGCCGAGCTCCTTGATGCCCGCCGCGTTGACGAACTCGGTCTGCGGACCGAAGAGCACGACCTGGGACTTTCCGCTCACCTCGACCTGGATGGTGTTGGCCTTGTTCGAGATGTCTTCGATGCGGCCCTCCACGGTGTCGGCCCGGGCGGTCGGGACCAGGGCGAGCAGGGCGGCGAGCAGGGCGGAGAGGGGCGTCGGGCGCGGGATCGACATGAGCGGATACCTCGCAGGTGGCTGAGTTCCCGGTGGGGCACGCTGCGCGGGGCAACACCACCAACCCGGGGGGCCCGAAGGCCCCCCTGAGTATAGGCCCTGACGACGACCGTCCGCGATGAGTATCTGGTTGTTTTAACTAAGATTAATATCGTTCACTCGAGGACGTAGCTGCCATCGCCCTTGATCACCAGTGACTCGTTCAGGAAGCGGACCTTCTCGAAGCCGTTCTTCTTCAGGAAGTCGTACGCCATCTCCGAGCGAATGCCGTTGCTGCAGTAGGTGATGACGGGCTTGTCCTTCGCCAGGACGGACGGGTCGGCCTGAAGGCGGTCGATGGGGATGTGCAGCGCTCCCGGCAATTTGCCGCCTGCCACCTCCTTGTCCTCGCGCACGTCCACCAGGATCGTGTCGCCCCGGTTCTCGACCAGCTTCGCGAACTCGTCCCGGGACACCGCGCCGGGCTTCAGCTTCTTCACGTAGCTGATCTGCGTCGTGGCCGCCCCCGCCTCGATCGGCAGGCCCTGCTTCACCCATTCGGGGTAACCCCCCTTCAGGATGGCGGCGTTCTTGTACTGGTACTTCTTCAGCTCCCCGTAGGCCGTGAGCACGTCCTGCCCGTTCTCGGTGTCCCCGTACACGACGATGGGAGCCGCCATGTCGGCGACACCCGGCAACCGGGCCACCTGCTTCTCGGCGACGAACTTCTGGGTCATCGCAGGGAACTCCGCAGCCTCCATCGCCACGGCCCCTTTGACATGACCTTTGGCCGATTCGGCCTTCGCGCGCACGTCGATCACCACGGTGTTCGGGCCGAGACCGGCGGCGACCCACGAGGGGCTGGCGACGACCGGCTTGCCGGCCTTCTTCCAGGCGGGAATTCCGGCCTGGAAACCCTTCAGGTTCGTGTGGCCGGCCTTGGCCGCGATCTCGATGGACTGCCCCGTGTACGGGCAGGTCGGGCCGCCGCAGTAGAAGATGAGCATCACCCCCTTGTCGGCCGGCAGCTCGTTCAGGCGGTTCGGCAAGTCCTTCGGGAAGATGTTGATGCTGCCCGGCAGGTGCCCCGTGACATATTGCTTCTCGGGACGGGCGTCCACGAGGACGAAGGGTTCCTTGCCCGCGCGAATCGCCTCGAGCTCCTGCAGGCTCACCTCCGCTCCGGGTGGCAGGCCGAAGACCACCTTGGTGATCCTGGTCGCGGGCTTGCCGGGGGCGTACTCGACCTCGATCAGGTCCGGCGAGCCGAGGTCCTTCACGCTGGCCGCGTTCACGTACTGCGTCTCCGGTCCGAAGAGAACCGTGACCGGCGGCTGGCCTTCGGGGGTCAGCTTGATGGTGGACCCCTTGTTGGAGATGTCGTCGATGCGGCCCTTGACGGTGTCCGCACCAGCGCCGGCCGACAGCGCGAGGCCGCCGGTCAAGACGAGGACGAGGCAGGTGATTCGCCTGTGGGACATGCTCCTATCCTCCTCTGGTTCTGCGTTTGCCTATGGGATATTGCCTCCCTAACTATGACCCAAGTGTATTGCCTATGTAAATTTCGTTCGCTAGGGGAGGAGGCAGTTTGCGGTGGGGTCGGTCGGCGTGGGTGGGCAGACGAAGGCGAGCACCCCGCCGTCAGGTCGGACCTCGATGCGCAGGTCCTGCAGGCGAGAGAGCACGTCCATCCCGAGCACCGGCTTCCAGTGGCTGTCCGCGGAGGCACAGGCGAGCGCCCGCACGCCGGGCAACACGCAGGAACCGATGCGCAGTCCTTCGAGGAGGTAGTGCCTTGCCTCGGCGCCACCACCGTGGATGAGCTCCACGTTCACTTCCCCGAGGGGCAGCGCCCGGTTGCGCCCGCACATGCGCTGCAGGTGCGGGTGGGGGAGCACGGTGACGGCCGAGCCGGTGTCGAGCAGCAACGAGAGGTCCGGGTCCTGCACGCAGCCCACGAGCCGGACCGGGACGTGCAGCAGTCCCTCGCGCAGGGTGAGGGGCACGCGCTCGGGACCGTTGCGCTCGGCAGGGGCCTCGCCGGGCGGGGGAGCGGCCGACGGAGCGGACGGGGGAGCGGACGGGGGAGCGGACGGGGTAGCGGGCGGGGGAGCGGGCGGCGTGCCGTGGCAGCTCCCGCAGGCCCGCGCCGGCCCCACCGTGTGCGGGCTGATGGGCACGAGCTCGCGCCACGACCGCACCGCCGCGGGCCCGCCAGCGGGAGGCGGGAACTCCGCGCTCATGGCCATGCCGGGGACGAAGGGTGCGATGCGCCCGTCGGGTCGCTCCCCGAGGTTCGGCACGACGGGCTGCATCTTCCCGCGGTCCGCGAGCCAGCGCCCGGGGGTCAGCCGGCGCTCGTGATGGTCCCACTGCTCGGCGCCCGGCTCGAAGCGCACGTGGCAGCCCTCGCACTGGGGCGCCCACTGGCTGTGGCAGGCCTCGCAGGTGAGGCGAGCGTGCTCGCGCGCGTATGGGTGGGCGGGCATCCGCGCCTTTCCGCCCTCGCGGTGGCAGTCCTCGCAGACGGGACCGGCCTTCCCCGCCAGGCCCATCACCTGGGTCCCGCGGTGACAGTCGACGCAGCGCATTCCCGCCCGGTGGTGGGCGTCGCCCGGGACGCGCTCCACCAGTCGGCCGTCGGGGAGCCGCCCCAGGCGTGACCGGTCCACCCGTGCGAGCGCGGACTCGTCCACCTCGGCGAGGCCGGAGTAGGCGAGGGCCATGCGCGTGGCGCGGGAGTGACAGCCGAAGCAGCGCTCGTCCCGCACCCGGGCGGAGAGCTCGGCGTGCGCACCCGCGGGGTAGTCGTTCAGGTGGCAGGCGAGGCACCCGCCCCCGCGGTCGCGCACCGGGTCGAGCGCGTGCCGGGCCTTGGGGTGCGCGATGTGGCAACTCGCGCAGAGCTTGCGAAAGAGCGAGTCGGCCGGTGACTGGCCGAGGCTGGCGACGCCCGCGGCCGCCGCCGGGGCGGACTTCCGATCGCCTGCGGGGGCCTCGCCAAAGGCCTGCCGGTTGCCCGTCACCATCCCGCGCAGGGTCGCCATGGGACTCGCGCGCACACCGGCCAGCTCTGCCGGGTGACAGCGCCCGCAGGTCCGCTCCGCGTTCTCCAGGTTCCCCGGGAAGGCGACGAGCCCGGCGTGCGCGAGCTCCCGTGTCGCGGCCGCGGCGTCGCCGGCGTGGCAGGCGGTGCAGTCTCCCGCAGCGAAGGCATGTCCCGCCGGGTGGCCCTGGTCGCGGACGGGGTGGCAGCCGAGGCATCCGGGGACGGCGGCTGCGGCCACCGCTTCGAGGCCGAGAAGGGCCGTGAGGGGCAGGGCGGTGAGGGCCAGGGGCGTCAGCACGAGGGGCGCCAGGGTGAGGAGCGCGAGGGCCAGGAGCGGCGCGCGCACGCTCCCGCCGGCGCGGCGGTCCGACCGGCCCGGGCTCCCCGCAAGCGGGGCCACGAATGGAGCCGCGCTTCGCCTCCCCGCAGATTTGCGCCAGATCAAGTGGCCTGCATCTTGGTCAAGGACCTGGTGGACGCACTCCGGTTCGTCACTCATGATTCCCTCACCGTCTTTGGGGTGATTTTCTTCAACAATAACCTGGATGAATCGGATGGAGGTCGTCGTGCGCAGCCGCTCACTCGTCCTGACCCTCGCTCTCGTGCTGATCGGAGGTTTCCCGGCGCATTCGGCGTACGCCGCCCGTACGACGGCGGACGACGAGGCCGAAGAGCCGTTCCAGGGAAGGACCGTTCAGTATTATCGCCCGGAAGCTTGCAAGAAGTGCCACGAGGAAATCTACAACCAGTGGAAGTCCTCGATGCACGCGAAGAGCACGGCGCTGAAGGACCCCATCCACGAGGCGATGTACCAGATGGAGGTCGGCTCGCCGACGGAGGAGGGCGTCAAGCACAAGAAGTCTCAGACCTATCCGGTCTGCCTGCAGTGCCACGCGCCGGTCGCGGCGATGGAGAAGAAGACCAAGCTTGACGAGAAAGAGGCCTACAGCAACGGCGTCGGGTGCGTGGTGTGCCACTCCTTCGCCCACTTCAAGGGCATCAAGAAGCCGGACGGCAAGTACCAGCTCGGCCAGCTGGCCTATCAGGTCGACACCGAGCAGCTCTACGGGCCCTCCGGCATCTCCTACACCAAGAAGCGGGTGCCCAAAGGGTCTACGTGGCCGATTCCGGTCAACCACCCCCAGCCCATCAAGGGCAGCAAGGCGTCGCTCTTCAAGAGCAACGACCTCTGCATGGGATGCCACGACCAGCGCAACAACCCGAAGGAAGTGCCCCTCTGCATGACCGGCCCCGAGTACGAGAAGGGCAAGGCCTTCATCAACTGCCAGGCCTGCCACATGGCGCCGACCGAGGTGGTGAACAAGGACGGCGAGAAGGTCAAGGTGTTCGACCACACCATGGCCGGTGGGCACCACGACAAGATGATCACCCAGGGTGTCGCGTTGAGCATGGACGTGAAGCGCGAGGGGGACAATTTCAAGGTCGACATCACGCTGCGTAACCGCCTGCCGCACGCCTACCCGACCGGCGCGCCGTTCCGCAACGCCATCGTGCGGGTGGCCGCGTACGACAAGGACGGGAAGCTGCTGTGGCAGAACTACGAGAAGCACCCCTCCAAGGACGACCCCAAGGCCTTCCTCCTCCTCGCCCTCGGCAAGGACGGCAAGCCGGTGATGCCACCCGAGGCCACCGAGATCCTGAACGACTCGCGCCTGCAGCCGGACGAGACCCGCGCGCTCGAGTACAGCTTCACCGCCGCGGGCGTCGGCATCGTGCGCACCGAGCTGCTCTACCACCTGCTGACGCCGCCGGTGCTCGAGATGTTCGGGGACAAGCTGCCGGAAGAAGTGAAGAAGGCAAGGGTCGCGGCCTCGGCCGAGGAACGCTTCGAAAGCTGAGGACCCCGGCGGCGAAACGCGGTTCCCGGGGCGGGCGGGGCGCCAGCACGCCCGCCCCGTGAGAGGCCGCAGCGGTCGGTCGAGCCCCACGGTATCGGTGGTCAGGAGGATTGACGATGGTCTCGCTTGGAACATGGCTTCGGTCGCGCGCCCTGTGGAGCGGAGCCTGCCTGGTGGCCCTGCTGCCCCTCGCAGCGGTGGGTGACGGGGCGAGCGACGAGGTGAGCGACAAGCCCGCGGTCGCCCGACCGGCGCCCCGCACCCTGGAGACGGTCCACCCGGAGGCGAACCCCGCCAAGACAGTGGACGGCCAGGCGCCGTTCGAGGAAGCCCCGCTGTTCCGGGTCGTCACCCGGAAGAAGGACTCGGACATGCACCCCTGCGGGGATTGCCACGACGAGACGCTGTCGGACTTCAAGCCGCGGGACCTGCAGCGGCCCCACGACGACTTCAAGCTCGAGCACGGGCTGCACGGCCGCGGCGAGTTCTGGTGCTTCACCTGCCATCGCGTGAAGGGCACGGGCGGCCTGAAGACGATGGAGAGCGAGCGGCTCGGGTTCGACGACGCCTACGTCATCTGTTCCCAGTGCCACGCCCAGGAAGCCCGGGACTGGACCCACGGCGCCCACGGCAAGCGCGTGGGGGGCTGGGAGGGAGACCGCACGCTGCTCAGTTGCACCGTCTGCCACTTCCAGCACCGCCCGAAGATGGACCCGCGCAAGGCCGAGGAGCCTCCGCCGGTGCGCCGGGGCCTCCCTCGCCAGGACACCAATCCCCACGAGCCGTTGCCGGTGTGGGAGCGCCACGGGGCCCAGGGCCCGGTGACCAAGTGACCGGGTAACTCGGCGGCACCCAAACATCCGGATCGAACACGTACACGGACAACGTTGGCCATGAGCGACCACGACCAGCACGACGACGCACCCGACCGCGCCCGCCGGCGCTTCCTGCAGCGGGTCGGTACCGTGGCAGCCGCAGCCGCGGCGGCCCCGGCGAGCGAGGGGGCCTGGGGCGGCAAGACCCTCGAGGACGCCCTGGGGGAGTTCTTCCAGGACAACTACCGGCGCATGACGCCGGAAGAGGTGAAGGAGGCGATCGGGCGCATCGAGCGCCGGGCGAAGCGCCTGTACGGCGTGGACATCACCGTCGGCAACGAGCCGCCGCTGCCCGGGGTCGTCTTCGGGTACGCGATCAACGTCTCCAAGTGCCGCGGATACCGGGACTGCGTTCGCGCCTGCGGCGAGGAGAACAACCAGAGCCTCGACATGCAGTACATCCGGGTGCTGCAGCTCGACCAGGGCAGCCTGAACTTCGAGCAGGCCGAGCACTACTACCCGGGCGACCAGGTCCCGGTCGAGGGCAAGCACTACGTCCCGGTGCAGTGCCAGCAGTGCGACAACCCCCCGTGCGTGAAGGCCTGCCCGGTCGGCGCGACCTGGAAGGAGCCCGACGGCGTCGTGGTGGTCGACTACGACTGGTGCATCGGTTGCCGGTACTGCATGGCGGCCTGCCCTTACCAGGCCCGCGTGTTCAACTGGGGCGCGCCGGACCTGCCGGCCGAGCGCATCAACCCCAAGACCCACTACCTCGGCAACCGCCCGCGGCAGGCCGGATCGGTCGAGAAGTGCCACTTCTGCCTGCAGCGCACGCGCGTCGGCAAGCTGCCCGCCTGTCAGGAGGCCTGCCCGACCGGGGCACGGGTGTTCGGGAACCTGCTCGATCCGGAGAGCGAGATCCGCTACGTGCTCGAGCACAAGGTCGTCTTCCGGCTGAAGGAGGACGTGGGGACCGAGCCGAAATTCTGGTACTACCGGGACGTCTGAGGAGGGGTGAGGCGTGGCCCTGTTTCGATTCCTTTCCAATGGAGTGCGGCATGCCTTCCGGGGCTCGCCGACCTACTGGGCGTGGCTGGGATTCCTGGTGCTGGTGATCGCGAACGGGCTGTGGGCCTATTCGCACCAGCTGTCCGAGGGGCTCATCGCCACGAACATGAGCAGCCAGGTCTCCTGGGGCTTCTACATCGCGAACTTCACCTACCTGGTGGGGGTCGCCGCGGCGGCCGTGCTGCTCGTCATTCCCGCCTACATCTTCCATCGCCAGGACGTGAAGGACGTGGTGCTGCTCGGCGACACCATGGCGGTCGCCGCGGTGATCATGGCGATCCTGTTCGTGGTGGTCGATCTGGGGCGGCCGGACCGCATCTGGCATCTGCTGCCGGGGGTTGGCATCTTCAACTTCCCGACCTCGATGCTGGCCTGGGACGTGGTGGTGCTCTCGGGCTACCTGCTGCTGAACCTCGGGATCTCGTTCTACATCGTCTACAGCCACTACCGCGGCCGCCAGCCGGTGCTGCGCTATTACTTCCCCTTCGTGCTGCTGGCGATGTTCTGGGCGATCTCCATCCACACCGTGACGGCCTTCCTGTTCTCCGCGAACAGCGGCCGGCCGTTCTGGTCGAACCCGCTGCTCGCGCCGCGGTTCATCGCCTCTGCGTTCGCCTCGGGACCCGCGCTCAGCATCATCGCCCTCACCATCGTGCGCAAGACGACGCGCTACCCCGTGCAGCAGAGCGTGATCGACATGCTCTCGGTGGTGATGACGGTGGCGCTCCAGATCACGCTCTTCTTCGTGGGCGCGGAGCTCTTCACCGAGTTCTACAACGAGGGGCACCACGCGGCGTCCGCGCGCTACCTGTTCCTCGGCCTGCACGGGCACGGCGTGCTGGTGCCCTGGATCTGGACGGGCATCGGGATGCTCGCGGTGGCGGTCTTCATCCTGATGGTCCACCCGCTTCGCCGGCAGCCGATCCTGCTGCTGCTCGCCTGCGTGCTGACCGCGGCGGGGGTCTGGATCGAAAAGGGGATGGGCCTCGTCATCCCCGGCTTCGTGCCCACCACCATGGGGGAGGTCTACGAGTACCTGCCGAACTTCCTCGAGGTAAGCGTGGCGCTCATGGTCTGGGCCGTGGGGCTGCTGCTCGTGACGGTGATGATGAAGATCGCCGTCGCGGTGGAGTGCGGCGACATGCGCGACCGCAAGGCGGCGGACAGGACCGTCGACGTCCCGCCGGCTTGCGCTGAGCCCGCGGCGTCATAGAGGACGAGACGGAGGGTTGTCGGCGGGCTTTACAGCCTGCCGACGACCCCTTCTTTCGTGACGTTTCTCATGCCTTCCAATGGGTTGCAGGCCTGTTCGGAACCTTCTTCCGAGCTTTGGGCCCTGAACCTCCGTCGGCAGTCTTGACGGGGGCTGCCCGATATCTCCTGTAACCCCAGGAAATCTCTCGCCTGGTGCAGAATTTGCAGCTTCTTTCCGCAAGCAGGTGTGACGGGTTTCACAGAAGATTTGATCCTCCGGTCACGAGACCAGAGAATGGCCCCGCTCCTGCGGTTGAAGTGGCGGTGGCAGGGAAGCATAGGCTCGATGGGAGTGAGTGGCATGAAAAAGGCGGGTGTTCTCACAGGTTTGCTGGCTGGTCTGCTGGTGGCGTTCGGCCCGGCCCGCGCGGATTTCGTGAAGTACGTGGAGTACTCGGGTTACAGTTCCTCGACCGACGGGTTTTTCGAGCCGGGCGGCACCTACGCCGACGGCAACAAGCTGGTCATCGGGCTGAGCAACTTCACGGCCGACGGCGCTGCCGTGATCAATGCCTTCGACACGTTCTCCTTCTACGCGAAGGCGCCGGCCGGTTTCTACATCACGCACGTCGAGTACAGCGAGTCTGGCCTTGGCAGCAACACCGGCGGCGCTGTGGCGCTTGCGACCGGCTCCATTGTCGTGGATGGAGTGTCCTACAGTCTCGCGTCGACGATCCTGCCCTCGTCCCCCCTGCCGAGCACCCAGACCTGGAGCCTCGGCGGCTTTGCCATTCCTGTCTACGCCCCGGTGACGGAGGGTGAGCAGGGACCCGTATCCATCCAGGTCACGAACAGCCTCGTGGCGGTGGACGTGCCGGGTGGAAATGCCAGCATCACCAAGGATTCGGCGTTCATCATCGCCCAGCTTGCCGAGATTGCAGCGGTCCCGCTCCCGCCGTCGCTGTGGCTGCTGGGCTCGGCCCTGTTCGGCGTCGGGCTCCTGAGTCGGCGTCGGAACCGCGTCGGGAGTGAAGGCTGACGATCATCACCCTCTCATGGGGTATGCCCCTTTAGGGGGGCTTGGCCGCACCGACCGGAGGGCAGGTCGGCCGGCGCATCGGATGAGGAGCCAGATACCAACCGGTCCCCGGGAAGGGGCCCGGGACGGGAGGGGAGGCGCCAGGACCCCGACCGGCCTGTGAGGAGCCCTTGAGACCCCGCTTCGGCGGGGTTTTGTTTTTGTGGCAGGCATCGCTCCCGGCCGCAGAATGGATGCCTGGCCTCAAGAACCGGAGCCGACGCACGCAATTAGACGCATCTGTTGCTAAACTGTGGCAAGTCAGGCGGTGGGGCAAGCGAGGCAGCGATGGACGCGACGGCGATGCGAGCGGTGACCTGGCAGCGGACCGGTGAGGCGGTTGCCGGCGTTCTGGTGCGGGTGATGGCGTGGGGGCGGTACCTGGTCGGCGCACCCGTGGTGCTCGCCGGGCTGACGGTGGCCCTGCTCGGGACCCCCGCGGCGCAGGCCCAGGAGACGGCGGTCGCCAGCGAGTACCTGGTGCGCCCCGGTGACATCCTCCAGGTCTCGGTCTGGAAGGAGCCCGAGCTGACCCGGGAGCTCCTCGTGCGGCCCGACGGCGGCTTCTCGTTCCCACTGGCCGGCCAGGTCCACGCCCAGGGGCGGCCGGTCGCGGACATCGAGCAGGAGATCAAGTCCCGAATCGAGCGCTACATCCCCGAGCCGGTGGTGACCGTCTCGGTGATGAAGGTGCTCGGCAACAACGTCAACGTCGTCGGCAAGGTCAACCGGCCTGGCGAGTACATCATGAACGGTCCGGTGGACGTCATGAAGGCCATCAGCATGGCGGGGGGGACGACGGTCTTCGCCGACCTCGACGACATCGTGGTCCTGCGCCGCGAGGTCGACGGTTCCCAGAGCGCCATCCCCTTCGATTACACGGAGGTGGAGGCGGGCCGGCGACTGGAGCAGAACATCCAGCTGCAGGCCGGCGATGTCGTGGTGGTGCCCTAGCCGGACGGGTCCGGCGCACCTCACCTTCGAGCGGACGGCGTGACACTGCCCCGACCGCAGGGTGCCCCCCCGGCAGCGAGAGCGACCCGGGCGTTGGCGGCTGCCGTCATCCTTCTCCTGCCTCTGGCTGCGCTCGCCGACGAGTGGTCGGCGCGGCCCCGGATCAGCTCGCGGCTGGTCTACGACGACAACCCGCGGTTGTGGCGCGACCACACCAACGACGCACTGGGGGTCGTCACCGAGGCCGCCGTCGACCTGGGCTGGTCGGACGGGGCGAGCCAGCTCACCTTCACCCCGCGGCTGCGTCACAACGAATACGGATCCGACCACCCGGAGCTCGACAGTCTCGACCAGTACTACACCCTGAGCGGCACGACGAGCACCGATCGCGCGAAGTTCGGCCTGAGCGCGAGCGCCAGCTTCGCCACGGTCCTCTCCACCGAGGACGTGGTGGAGGAGACGGGTGGCCGCGAGCGGCGCGACCGCAAGGTCGACCGCGACAGCCTCAGCATCACACCGTCCTTCTCCTACGTCCTGAGCGAGCGCAACACGCTCGGCATCGACTTCACCGCCTCCGATGTCGACTACCAGGGGCCGGGCTACCACGACTACCAGTTCTACACCGCCAACCTCTCCCTCGGCCACGCGCTCAGCGAGCGGGATACGGTGAGCGCCATCGTCTACCTGTCCCGGTACGACCGCACGATGCTCGAATCGGGGACCACCCTGCGGGTCCCCTTCGGTGGCGGCTCGCTGCTGGTCCCGGTGCGGGGCGACGTGGACGCCACGACCGACAGCATCGGCGCCCAGGCGGGCTACGAGCGTGCGCTCACCGAGACCCTGAAGGGCCGGGTCGCCGCGGGTGTGGTGCGCTCCGAGCTGAGCGCCGAGAAGGCCCGGTTGCCATGGGGTCTCGGCAGCGTGGAGCTCGTCGAGGACAGCACGGACTGGGGCCAGCTCCTCAACTTGAGCCTGAGCGAGAAGCTCGAGCGGATGACGTGGGACCTCGCCGCCTCGCGGACCCTCAGCCCGACGGGCGACGGCGTGCTGGTACGCAGGGACGAGGTGAGCGGTGGCCTCACCCGGGAGCTTGCCCCCCGCACCTCGGGCCGGCTGCGGCTCGTCGGGTTCCGGGAGGACGGTCTCAAGAGCAGCGTGGACTACTCGGACCGCAAGTACGCTCGCCTCGAAGCCGGCGTCAGCTACCGCCTGACGCCGTTCTGGACGCTGTCCGGGCAGTACCAGTTCCGTTACGAAAAATACGAGTACGCGGACGACGGCGCCAACTCCAACGCCTTCTGGCTCAGCATCGGCTACCAGGGCGACAAGTGGGCGGTGTCCCGGTAGAGTCTTCCCTCAAGCTCCCGGCCCCTCCGGCCGAGAACCCAGCGTACGGCACCGGCCGTGCCCGCATCGCCGCACCGACAGAACCATGGACCAAGACGTCAAGACCCTGCACGACTATCTGAGCGTCGTAGGCCGCCGCAAGTCGCAGATGCTGTGGGCGGGGCTCCTCATCCTGGCGGCGAGCCTTGCCGTCGCGTTCGGGCTGCCGCCGGTGTACCGGTCGACCGGCACCATCCTGATCGAGCAGCAGGAGATCCCGGTGGAACTGGTGCGGTCCACCGTCACCAGCTACGCGGACGAGCGCATCCAGGTCATCGGCCAGCGGGTGATGACCAGCGCCAACCTGCTCGGCATCATCGACAAGTACGGCCTGTACCCCGACGAGCGCAAGCGCGAGCCCGCGGAGGTCGTGGTCGAGGACATGCGCGGGGACATCAAGGTCGATATGGTGAGCGCGGAGGTCGTCGACCCGCGCACGGGGCGCCCCACCCAGGCCTCGATCGCGTTCACGGTCTCCTACGAGAGCCGGTCTCCCCAGCTGGCCCAGCGGGTCTCGAACGAGCTGGTGTCGCTGTACCTGAACGAGAACCTGAAGACCCGCGCCCAGCTCGCCTCGGACGCCGCGAAGTTCCTCGCCGAGGAGGGCAAGCGCCTGTCGGAGCAGATCGCGGAGCTCGAGAAGAAGCTCGCGGAGTTCAAGGAGAAGAACGCGGGTCTCCTGCCCGAGCTCGCCCAGCTCAACCTGCAGATGATGGACCGCACCGACCGCGAGATCCTCGAGGTGGAGCGCCAGATCAGCTCCCTCGAGGAGCGCAAGATCCTGCTCCAGGCCCAGCTCGCCCAGGTCAACCCCATGGAGAAGCTGGTCGCGGAGACCGGCGAGCGGATCCTGGGGCCCGCGGACCGCCTGAAGGTCCTGCAGAGCCAGTACGCGAGCCTCAGCGCGCTCTACGGCCCCGATCATCCCGACGTGGTCAAGACCCGCAAGGAGATGCGTGCCCTCCAGGCCCAGGTCGGCGGCGCGGACGCCTCCTCGGACCTGCAGCGCCGGCTCGACGGGGCCCGGGCAGAGCTGGCCGCGGCGGGGCAGAAGTACGGCCCGGAGCACCCCGACGTGCGGCGCGCCCAGCGCAGTGTCGCGAGCCTGGAAAGAGAGCTGGCCCAGGCGGGTGTCCGGCGTGGCAGCGTGCGCTCGAGCGCGCCGCCCGACAACCCGGCCTACGTGCAGTTGCAGGCCCAGGTCAACGCCGCGGACACCGAGCTGAAGACCCAGCGCAGCAAGCGCGAGGAGCTGAAGCAGAAGCTCGCCGAGTACGAGAATCGCCTCACGCAGGGCCCCCAGGTCGAGCGTGAGTACCGGGCGCTCACCCGGGACTACGAGAACGCGGTGGCGAAGTACCAGGAGATCAAGGCGAAGGAGATGCAGGCCCAACTCGCGGAGTCGCTCGAGACCGAGCGCAAGGGCGAGCGCTTCACGCTCATCGAGCCGCCCCTGCTGCCCGAGGAGCCGGTGAAGCCGAACCGGCTGGCCATCGCCTTCCTCGGCCTGGTGTTCTCTTTTGCGGGCGGCATCGGCAGCGCGGCGGTCTCGGAGAGCCTCGACACCACCGTGAGGGGCCGAGCCGCGGTGGCGGAGTTGCTGGGCGCACCGCCGCTCGCGAGCATCCCGCGCATCGAGACCGACCGGGAGCGCCGGCGCAGGAATCGCCGCCCGGTGTGGTGGGTTCTGGGTCTGCTCGTGCTCCTCGCCGCGGCGGCGTTGTTCGTGCACCTGTACGTGATGCCGCTCGACGTGGCGTGGTACGTGGCCATGCGGCGGATGGGGTTGTAGGGGGCCACGGCGGCGGGTGGGGGAGCTCGGACCCACCCCATGCGGGCGGTTGACGGTTCGCCGGCATCCCGCCGCGCGGTCCTGGCGGTAGCGTGCCTGAATCGAGCGAGTCCGAGAGACCATGGAACGAATCAAGCAAGCCCTCGAGAGAGCCCGCCTGGAGCGCGGCGAGGCACCGTCGCCGGGGATGCCCCCTGCGGGAATGCCGCTGTCCGGTGCGGGGACCGCGCGGCGCGCCCCAGCAGGCGCCGAGCCCGTCAAGGTCACCTACACCGAGACCCGCACCTTCCAGCCGCCCCTCGCCATCCTGAGGGCCAACCGGATCCTCGGCGGCATCGAGGAGCCCTCCGTGCTCGCGGCGTACAAGATGCTGCGCACGCAGGTCCTGCAGCGCATGAAGGAGAAGGGCTGGCGGGCGCTCGCCGTCACCAGCGCGGGGCCGGGGGAGGGCAAGACGCTCACCGCGGTCAACCTCGCGATCAGCCTTGCCCGCGAGGTCAACCACACCGTGCTGCTGGTGGACCTCGATCTGCGCAACCCCTCGGTGCACGAGTGTTTCGGCTTCCAGCCGGAGAGGGGGGTGGCGGACATCGTCCTGCAAGGAGTCCCGGTCTCGGAGGTGCTCATCCACCCCGGGATCGATCGCCTGGTCGTGCTGCCGGGGCGTGAGCCCCTGGCCCATTCCTCCGAAGTGCTGTCCTCGCCCGCGATGCTCGCCCTGGTGCAGGACCTCAAGCACCGCTACGCGAACCGGATCGTGCTGTTCGACCTGCCGCCGCTGCTCTCGGCCGACGACGCGGTCGCCTTCGCCCCGCACGTGGACGCCGCGCTGCTGGTGGTGGAGGAGGGCAAGACCACTCGTGACGAACTCACTCGCGCGGTTGGTTACCTGCGCAACACCGAGCTGCTCGGCACCGTCCTGAACAAGTCCGAGGAGTCCGTCGCCGGGTACTATTACTGACGAACGCGATGTACGAGACGCACTTCGGCTTTCGCGAGAAACCCTTCTCGCTGCTCCCCGACCCGGGCTTCCTCTACCTCGGGCGCCGGCACAGCATGGCCCTCGCCATGCTCCAGTACGGCGTGCGCAGCCAGGCGGGCTTCACGGTCATCGCGGGCGAGATCGGCTCCGGGAAGACCACCCTCATCCGCCACCTGCTCGACCAACTCGAGTCGGACGTCACCGTCGGCCTCATCTCCAACACGCACAGCTCCTTCGGGGAGCTCCTCGAGTGGGTCCTGCTCGCCTTCGGCATCCCGCACCAGGGGCTCGACAAGGTCGCGCGTCACCACCGCTTCACGGAATTCCTGATCAGCGAGTATTCGAAGCGCCGGCGCACCGTGCTCATCATCGACGAGGCGCAGAACCTGGCGCCCGAGACGTTGGAGGAGCTGCGCATGCTCTCTAACATCAACGCCGACAAGAGCCTGGTGCTCCAACTCGTCCTGGTGGGTCAGCCGGAGCTGCGCATGTTGCTCCGCCGACCCGGTCTCGAGCAGTTCGCGCAGCGGGTCTCGGTGGCCTATTATCTCGAGGCGCTCTCTCTCGAGGAGACCGTGGCCTACGTGCGCCACCGGCTGAAGGTCGCTGGCGGCAATCCGCGGCTCTTCGACAGCGACGCGCTGGAGTGGGTCCACCGGGCCAGCCGGGGTGTGCCGCGGGTCGTCAACACCATCTGCGACATGGCATTGGTGTACGCGTACGCCAGCGGTCAGACCCAGGTCGACCGTGCCACTGTCGAAGAGGTGGTTCGCGACCGCGTGGCGACGGGTCTGTTCACTGCCCCGCAGGACGAAGAGCGCGAGCCTGCGCGCCTCGGCGACACCCAGAAGCTTCGCCCGGTGGGGTGAAAAGCGCTCGATCCGCTCCCGGGTGAGTCATGGGGACGCGCCGGTACATCCTGGGCTGGACGGAGGAGGGACGCATCGCGCCCCAGGACGCCCGGCGCGCGCTGCGCACGGCCGGGGCGCTGCCGACCGGCCCCCAGTGGCGGCAGTTCGTCGCCCGCTTCCTCATCTGGCTCGGCACCGCCCTGGTCGCGGCCGGGGTGGTCCTGCTCCTCGTGTACAACTGGCAGATCCTGGGGCGCTTCGCGCGCCTCGCGGTGGTCGAGGGACTGTTCGCCGCGGTGCTGGGGGTGATCGGTTGGTTCGGGCTCGCGCGGATCGAGGGTAAGCTCGCGCTCCTCGGGGCGGCGGTGCTGGTGGGGGCGCTGCTCGCACTCGTCGGTCAAACCTACCCGACCGGCGCCGACAGCCACGGACTGTTCGTCGCCTGGGGCCTCGCGCTCGTGCCGCTCGCCGCCGTCGGCGGGATGCCGACCCTGTGGCTGCTCCTGCTGGCCGTCGCGAACGGGGCCTTCCTCGCCTACTTCAGGGCCTTCGGCGGGCTCTTCGGCGTCCCCCTGGGCGTGGAGGGGCTGCTCTGGGCGCTCGTCGCCCTGAACACCGCCGTCCTGGTGCTCTGGGAGGTGCTGGCCTGGGTCGGGGCCGCCGGGCGCTGGGGCCCGCGCCTCGTGGGAGTCGTGTCGGGGGGGCTGGTCACGGGGCTCGCGCTCTGGAGCATCGTCGACCCCGCGGGGGGATCGGGCTGGGGGGTGCCGGCCTGGATCCTGTGGCTCGGGGCCGTCTACGCCGTGTACCGGCGCGTCATCCATGACGTGTTCCTGCTGGCGACGGCGGTGTCCTCGATTGTCCTGGTCGCCGCAACCTTCCTCATCTGGCGCGCCGACATCCCCGAGTCGAACGCCCTTCTGATCGTCAGCCTGGTGGTGATTGGCGTCTCGGCGGCAGGCGCGCGCTGGCTGCGCGCGGTCTCGGCAGAGGAGCCCTCGGAGGAGGAGCCCCGGTGAGCGCACCCACCCGCGCCGAAGTCTGGTCGCGGATCGCGGCGGCCGGGATCGTCACCGGCGAGGTGCCGCCGCACCGCCCCCGCGTGCCCTGGTACGTGCGCCTGCTCCAGGGGGTCACCGGCTGGCTCGGGGCGCTCTTCCTGCTCGCCTTCCTCGGGAACACCTTCTCCTTCCTCTTCACCGACGCGGTGGGGGCGTTCCTCGTGGGCGCGGCGGCCTGCGTGGGCGCGGCCATCGGCTTCCGGCGCTATCCGGAGAGCGACTTCGCGGGCCAGCTCGGGTTCGCAGTCAGCCTCGCCGGCCAGTCGCTCCTCGGCTACGGCTTCTGGCAGCTCCTCGGGGAGCACTTCGGGCTCCTGGCCGTGGCGATGGTCACGGTCGAGATCGGGCTCTTCATCCTGGTGCCGAACTATGTGCACCGGGTCTGGAACGCCTGGGCGGCGGCGTTCTTCGCCTGGCACGCACTGTTGCAGTTGGGGCTCGGGCCCCTGGGGCCGGGGCTGCTGACGGCGGCCCTCGCCTGGATGTGGCTCGAGGAGCCCGAGCTCGCCCACTACGGCGAGCGGGCCCACGCGGCGGCCTGGGGGCTCGCGCTCGCGACCCTGCAGTTCCCCATCTGCGGACGGCGGGTGTGCGACCTCACGGTGCTCCTCGGCTGGCCTGGCGGTGACTCGCTCGGGGTCTGGGTCGAGTGGGCGGGCTCGGTACTGCTCGTCGTGGTCCTGGTCGCGGTGGTCTGGCGGCTCCTGAGGCGCGAGGGCCACTCGCTCTCCACCCGCCCGGGGGCGGTCGCGCTCGCCGGCGCGAGCATCCTCGCCATCACGAGCCTCAAGGCCCCGGGTTTCTCCCCGGCAATGGTGGCGCTCCTCGCGGGCTTCTCCGCCGGTTCCCGGCAGCTCACGGCGCTCGCCGTCTTCGCGCTGGTGGCGTACCTGACCCGCTACTACTACGCGCTCGAGGCCCCGCTCCTCGACAAGGCACTCCTGATGATGATCACCGGCGGCGCCCTGCTCCTGGTCGCCCTGGCCCAGCGTGAGCTCTGCACCTGTGGGCTCGAAGAGGACTGCGGGTAACGCCATGGGCTCGAACGCCATGGGTCCCAACGCCCTGGGTCGCAGCGTCCTGGGCCGCAGCGCCCTGAGCCGCAGCGCCCTGGGCCCCAACGCCATGGGCCGCTGGGTTGCCGTTCTCGTCGGCCTGCTCGTCCTGGGCGCCGTCAACTACACGGTCTACCAGCGCGAGCGGCTTCTCCGGGGCGGAGAGCTGGTGCTGTTGGAGCTTGCGCCGGTGGATACCCGGGACCTGAAGGAGGGGGACTTCCTCGCGCTCCGCTTCCGCGTCGTGGACGAGGCGTTCGGCAGGGGTAATCTCGTTGGGGTGAACGGCGAAGGTCGTCTGGTGCTGGACCTCGACCCCTACCAGATTGCGAGCTTCGTGCGCTTCGACGACGGCACGCCGCTCACCGTGGACGAGATGGCGGTGCGATTCCGGGTGCGCATCGGCGAGCCGACGATCGGGGCCAACGGCTTCCAGCTCCGCGAGGCCAACGCCCAGCGCTACGCCGCGGCCCGCTACGGGGAACTGCGGGTCGACGCGGCGGGCGAGGCGATCCTGGTCGACCTGCGGGACCAGTACCTCGCGAGCCTCGGCGGGCCGTGGTGAGCGGGGCGGGCGAAGTGCCCCGCGCGGAGTGTGGCACCGAGCTCAGAAGCCATAGGGAATGACCGAGATGGCCACTCGCGCCGAAGACCTGATCCGCCGCCACCGCTACACGGTGGAGGAGTTCCTGCGTATGGGCGAGGCAGGGATCCTGCGGGCGGACGAGCGGGTCGAGCTGATCGAGGGAGAGATTGCCGAGATGGCACCGATAGGAAGTCGGCACGCCGGGACAGTGAAGCAGATAGGCGCCATCCTGATGCGGACCGTGGGTGAGGGCGCCATCGTGTCCGTGCAGGACCCGATCATCCTGGGACCTCGCTCGGCTCCTCAGCCCGACCTCGCCCTGCTCCGGCCGCGGGCGGATTTCTACAAGGCCGCCCACCCGCAGGCCAAGGACGTGCTGCTCGTCATCGAGGTGGCCGACACCACCCAGCGCTACGACCGCCAGGTGAAGCTCCCGCTGTACGCCCGTCACGGGGTCCCGGAGGTGTGGCTGGTGGACCTGGAGCAGAATGCGATGGAGGTCTTCCGCGAGCCCAGCGCGGACGGCTACCGGCACGCAGAGCGCCTGGCCGATCTCACCAGCGTGTCCGTGGCGGGGCTGCCCGGCGTGGTCGTCGACCTGCGCGAGCTGTTCCGCTCGTAGGCTCCCTGCCGAGAACGCTGAGTACGCCGAGTACGCCGAGGACGTCCTGTTCTGCTTCCGAGCCCCGACGGCCTGACGACGCGGAGGGCGCTCGGCGATACCCCTTCAACGGATTCATCTACTCGTAGTCGGTCCGCAGCAACGCACAGCAGTATGCGGTCCGGGCACAATCGCGTCAGCAATCGGCAAAGGGCATGGTCTGCTCGGACGCAGGTGCGTAACACATGGATCACAGCAAGTATTCCCCGGCAAGCACGCATCGTGCGCGCCCCGACGGTGTGACGATGGGGGGAATGACGGGTACCCGAGAAGCCCAAGTACTGCCCTCAGCGCAGTCGCCCCAGGGCTCCTCGTGGCTGTTTCTGCTACCACTTAGTGCGGCGTTAGTCGCCGCAACGGTGAGCCTTGGGCGCGTCAGTGGCAACGCTTCGACCGCAGGTGGGATACTGGAGGGCGACCTGCGCAGAGCTCTTCTGTTTGGCCCTATTTACGCGTTTGCGGGGCTGTTGCTGCTTCGACGGCCCACACAGGCATTGAACCTGGCTCGGACGCAGCCGGCCCTGTGGGCACTAATCGCGTATGCTGCGCTATCTGCCGTATGGTCGAGCTATCCAGGCGCGGTGATGACATTCGCCGGCCATATGCTTGGCTACGCATTCATCGCAATGGCGGCGTCCATTGCTGCGAGAGGGTCCGCGGGTATCGTCGCGAAGACCCTCTGGATCCCCGGTTTTTCCCTCCTGATTGCCACCATTGTCCTCGTCTGGGGACAGCCACGGCTCGCAATCATGGAGATCGGAGATCAGTTTCGCTGGGCGGGGCCAACGTTTCACCCGAACATCCTCGGCGTGGTCTCGCTGCTGACGACATGGGCCAGCATTGTTCTCATAACCAAGGGCGGGAGTGTCTGGAGGACTCTCATCGCAAGTGGCAGCGCGTTATTGGCTGCGGTGTGCCTTCTTGGCAGCAACAGCGTGACCTCCGCCATACTTTCCGGAGCGCTTTGGGTGTTTTTGTTTCCGATGCTCCTGATTGCTCATTCCCCCACCGGATCTCGAAGATTGATGTGGGCCGTTGCGCTTTTCGGGATGCTCATGGGCTTCCTGTGGCTCACGTTAACCGCGCCGGAGTTGTTGACGTGGGATAAGCTTATGGCGGCTCTCGGTCGCACGAAGAACCTGACCGGAAGACTCGCGCTGTGGGAAGCGGGATGGAAGGCATTCCTGGCGCGTCCACTTGAGGGATGGGGTTTCGATTCCCTGGCTAGTGTGACCACCGTCCAAAGGCTCGGGGTGGGTCAGTTGCATAACGGCTACATCGATGTGCTCGTCCGAGGAGGAGTTGTGGCCGGCATGTTGACACTGGCCTTCCTCTGGACAACGGCGCGGAATCTCTGGCTCGTCCGGCGGACACGCCGCGCGGACGCGACGGCCTTCGCGGCAGCTTTGGTTGCCGTCCTGATGCACAACGTTACAGAAGGGTCCCTTGTTCGCAGTCCTCACCCAATATGGCTGCTGGCGTGTGTGGTGGCTTTCCAGGTATCCGCGATGAGACACGCAGTCCCGAATGTGGGGGACTCACGTGCCCAGGAGGTCCCCAGGCGACATCTGTCTCCCAGAATCCAGCATCCCTGAGGACCTCAGTGTGGGTTTGAGGAGCAACCTGCTGCTGAGTGTCCTAGACCAAGGAGTAGTCAGCGCGACCAACTTTGGTGTGGCGCTGCTGCTGGTTTACCTCGCACCAAAGGAGAGCTATGGGCTATACGCTCTCGGGTTCGGATTGATCACCCTGGTGACCAGTATCGGCAACGCCCTCGTGGTGACGCCCATGACGGTAAATGCGCCGAGACTGGAGGTCGGCGCGCAGGACGCGTACTGCAAGAGCTTGTTGGCGTCGGAGGCACTCGCGGCGTTTCTCATCGCCGGTCTCGTCGGCACGGTCGTAGGCGTCGCGATGCTCACGGGGCTCGTGGAATTAGACGACGGGCTCTTCTGGACGGCAATTGCCTTTGCGGGGGCTGGTGTTCTGCTCCATGAGTTCTTTCGTCGCTTCTTCTTCCTGAAAGGCAACGCCCGGAACGTCCTGATCATGGATTTCGCTCTTGGCCTGGGATTCCTTTCCGCCCTCGCGGTCGGTGGTGTCTCGGGACTCGAGCGGATGCACACGTGGGCCATAGTCTTCTACGGCACATCAGCCGGGCTGATCGCGCTTTTCGTCGCGCGCACCGGGGCGCTGCCTGCCTTTGCTGGATGGAGCCAGTCGCGGAGGAACCTTCTGGAGGCCTGGACCGATGGGCGATGGGCCCTCGCTGGCGTCACTGTGACCTGGGTTCAAAGCCAAGCGTACGCCTACGTTTTGGCAGTCATGCTTGGAACCGCAAGCCTCGCTGAGGCAAACGCCGCACGGCTCCTTTTTGCTCCGGTGGCAATGCTCGGTACGGGCCTGATGAACGCCGTTATGCCGGAGTCGGTGAAGCGCAAGGCGAGGGGGGACGGACCGGGAGCCGAGCGGGTTGCGCGCCGTATGCTGGCCGTGCTGCTCTTGCTTACGGGCCTTTATACGGTGGCGGTGGCGGGCGGGCAGCGCGCCCTGGTCGGATGGGTCCTTCCTGAAGATTACGCTGGTGTTGGGCCATACGTTCTGACCTGGGCGGCGGTGGTGTTACTCCAGGCGGTTCGCGCGAACTCGTCCATGCTGCTTCAGGTCTTCCGGCAGTTCCGGGCGATTACCGTCGCCAACGCCTGGACGGCCCTCCTGGTCGTTGTGCTGACCCCAGGGCTCATTCACTTCTACGGTGTTGGGGGCGGCATCTCGGCTCTTGGGGTCGGAGAACTGGCCCTCGGCCTGCTTCTGTGGAGAGCCTTCTCACATGTCCGTAGATTCGATGCGGGTTGATATCTGCATCGCGACGTTCCGGCGGCCGGCGCAACTGGCGGTGCTTCTTGAAAGTCTTTTGAAACAGCGGCTTCCCGAGGGTGTGAGTCTTCGAATCATTGTCGTCGACAATGACAGGCTGGCATCGGGAATGTCCACGGTGGAGCGGTTCGCCGGGGACTGTCCGTGGCCTGCGGTCTATGTGGTGGAGCCCGAGGCCAACATTTCCCGCGCCAGGAACCGCGGGCTCTCCATGGCCGATGGGACCTACGCGGCCTTCATTGATGACGACGAGGAGGCCGATCCCGAGTGGCTTGCCGAGTTGCTCGGCGCGGCGCGACGGTATGCTGCAGACGTTGTATTTGGTCCGGTCATCCCGGTGTATCCGGAAGGCACTCCGCGCTGGATCATTCGTGGTGAGTTTTTTGACCGTCCGAGGTTCCCAAGCGGCACTCAACGCCCACATGGAGGTTCAGGTAACGTGCTTTTGTCCCTCTCGGCAGCGCCGTTGTCCGTGAGCCAGTTCAACGAAGGCTTCGGTCGCACAGGCGGAGAAGACACGGAGTTCTTCTGGAGGACCCATCAAAGCGGGGCTCACATGGTGTGGTGCGATTCGGCCCGTGTCTACGAGAAGGTTGAGCCGGAGCGGATGCGAGTGGGGTGGCTTGTGCGGCGCGCCTTTCGGGGCGGGCAGATGTACGGAAGGATCTTCATGGGGCGGACGAGCCTCGCAAGAAAGGCGCCGTGGGCGCTTCAGCGCGTCGCCTTTCTCAGCGTTGCCATGGCAGCCTTACCGATCGCTTGGCTTGGCGGCAGGGCGAGAGGGGTCCGGATCCTACAGAAGGCGGCGGCGAACCTCGGTCAGCTTTCGAGCGTGAGCGGCCGCTACTACGAAGGCTATGGCCATTAGCGTAATTCCGCCAGCGGTGACCCTTCGGCCATGCACAACTGCTCGGGTGCGTGCATCTTGTGTGACTCCTCGGAGGGGCCTGCGCGTTGCGAATAGCATAGTCTTCAGGGGCGCTTGCATTGGTCTGCGAGAGTTGTGGGGCTCTTTGCGGAATGCAGGAGCGCCTTGTCGCGCGTGGGTCGCGGTGCTGATGTGCTTTGTCTCTGGTGTAGGGGGCTCCGCGGAGCTCTCTGCCGAGACACTTCGGCGCTCCGGAGAAGCGGTGACCCTTGACTACTTTGGGCTTCACATGCATCGAGTGCACACGGTGACGCCCTGGCCGTCGGTGTCGTTTGGGAGCTGGCGGCTCCTCGATGCATACGTAAACTGGTTCAACTTGGAGCCAAAGCGCGGTCAATGGGACTTTAAGACACTTGACCGGTATGTGCAGCTCGGGGAGCAACACGGTGTCTCGCTTCTACTTCCGCTTGCGTTTCCTCCCTCGTGGGCGTCTAGAAGTCCTGGGGAGAAGGGAGCATATGGAGCCGGGAGTGCCGCGCCGCCGCGGGATCTTGGCGAGTGGCGTCAGTACGTCAGGGTTGTGGCGGAGCGATACCGACAGAGCATAAATGAGTTCGAAATCTGGAATGAGCCGAACCTGCGAAACTTTTTTAGCGGAAGCCAAGATGACCTTGTTCTGTTGGCACGTGTGGCGCATGAGACGCTACGAGAGGTCACTCCAAGAAGCCGGCTTGTGTCTCCGAGCGTGACGGGTGGAGTAGAGCACGTGAAGTGGCTGGATTCCTACCTTGAGCGCGGGGGGGGGCAGTATGCGGACGTGGTTGGGTTTCACTTCTACGCGCCACAGAAGGAGC
Source organism: Gammaproteobacteria bacterium (assembly GCA_017999615.1). Lineage (NCBI taxonomy): Bacteria > Pseudomonadati > Pseudomonadota > Gammaproteobacteria > Gammaproteobacteria bacterium. The sequence goes on from JAGNLM010000001.1 coordinate 694,016, forward strand.
CAGAGGCGATGTTGCCTCTGATCAGGGACGTGCAGGCAGTGATGAAGAGGCGAGGGCTTCAGGAAAAGCCTCTGTGGAACACAGAGAGCGGGTGGTGGATAGCGAATACAGACGGAACTCCGGAAGAGGTTGCCGTCCACCCCTCTTGGAGGCGTCTCGACCCGGAACTGGCGGCAGCATACGTGGGTCGGGCATTGATACTGGGTTGGGCGGCCGGCCTGGACCGCTTCTACTGGTACGCGTGGGACAATTACAGCATGGGGTTGATAGAACCCGGTCGAAAGACCATGAAGCCAGGGGCCGTGGCTTACGCTACGACGGTTGACTGGCTGTTGGGAGCGGTTGTTTCGGAGTGCGTGCGGAGACCGGAGGGGCTGTGGGTGTGCGAATTGTCCAGAGGGGTGGAGGAGGCATTGATTGTCTGGACTGAGAGGGGAGAGAAGGAGTTCATGTTGCCCGCTGAGTGGAAGGCTGAAAGGTTCGATACGATACTCGGCGAAGCACGGAAGATAGCTCCTGGAAGTCGGTCGGTTACCGTTTCGGAGGCTCCGCTCCGAATCGTTCGAGCGATTCATGGGCGGTAAGTCGTTCTAGGCATGGAAGTGCTGCGGAAGAATGGTTCGGGTTGCGTCGGCCGTCTAAACATTGGACACGGCTGGGGACGCGTTCAGATCTTCGGAACATGTGGTGCGACTGCAGAGGGCGTCGCGGGTTTGTGCTTGTATTTCTGGTGTCGTGAGTTGTCGAGCGTGTGCACAAAGGTGGACCTGTTTTAGACGGTCGGGGCGAAGAGAACGTTGTCTAGAGTGGTCATCGTCCAGCGTGTTGTCCCCCATTATCGGGTCGCATTTCTAGACGGGTTGCATGACCGTCTCTGGCGTTCTCTAGGGGTCGAACTCGTGATTATCTATGGGCAGGAACGCGCTGGTACGGTACCGCGTTCCGAGGTATATGAGCGGCCCTGGAGTGTCCGGATCGTAAATCGCTACCTTCGGGTTGGAGAGACGGACTTAACTTGGCAGCCCTGCCTGTCGTGGATGGCAGGCGCAGACTTGGTGGTCGTTGAACAGGCGAACCGGCTGCTTTTGAATTACCTCCTGATTGCCCGGCGGAGTGTTGGGCTGGGTCGGTTGGCATTCTGGGGGCACGGTAGGAACCTTCAGAGAGCTGTTGGAGGCGGGTTCCGTGAGACATGGAAGCGGCTTACAGTGGCGAATGTTGACTGGTGGTTTGCCTATACGGAACACACAAGGCAGTACCTGCGCGGGGTGGGAGTTCCTTCCGCGCGGATAACAGTCGTTAACAACGCGATCGATACGGCTGAGTTGTCGCAGGCCGCTGTTTCTTTGCAGGACAGGGAGCTCTACGCGCTGCGGACGGGGCTTGGGATTCGGAGTGAGCGCGTAGGCGTGTACTGTGGGGGGATCTACCCGGGGAAGCGACTGGACTTTCTGATTGAGGCCGGGGACCGTATCCGGTCGGACCTGGGTGACTTCGAGTTGGTTGTGGTTGGGGACGGCCCTTCGGCCAGCTTTATCGTTGATGCGTCCGTTTCTCGCTCGTGGCTGCATTACGTGGGTGCCCGGTTTGGGCGTGATCGCGTGCCTTACCTCCAGCTCGGAAAACTCATGATGATGCCTGGGCCTGTAGGGCTGGTCATACTTGATTGCTTCGCGCTGGGCATTCCTCTGTTTACCACGGACCTGGCGACCCACGGGCCGGAGATCGCGTACCTTCAGGCGGGCATCAACGGAGTGATGACGGCGAACAATACGCGGGCATACGCCGACGCCGTTGTGGCGTACTTCGGCGACCCGGACCAGCAGGCGGCGCTCGCGGGCGGGTGCCTTGAGAGCGCCCGGCGATACACTCTTGAGGGGATGGTGGATCGGTTCGCGGATGGGATTATGCGCTGCCTCGCCACCTGACCAGTGCGCATCCTTCAGGTCCACAACCAATACCGGATACGGGGCGGCGAGTGCCGGGTCGTGGACACTGAGCGGACGCTTCTGCAGCGAGCCGGGCACACGGTGGAGTTGTTTGGAAGGCGAAGTGCAGACCTCGAGGGTTCATCCGCTCTGCGGAGACTTGAAGGACTTGCACGGACACCCTGGAACAGGGCTACCGCCCGAGCCCTCGCGGGCGTGGTCAGGCGGGACAGGCCGGATGTGGCCCACGTCCACAACGTCTTTCCGCTGATCTCGCCGTCGGTGTATGCGGTGCTGGCGGCGCTTGGCGTCCCGGTCGTCCAGACGGTCCACAACTTCCGTTTGTTTTGCCCTAACGGCCTCTTCTTCAGGAGCGGCCAAGTCTGCGAGGAGTGCCAGACCAGAGGCCTCTTCTCGGCGGTTCGGCGGCGATGCCTGCACGGCAGCTTCCTGGTGAGCGCCGCCTACGCAGGTGGGGTATGGATGGCGTGGAGGAGGGGCCTCTTGCGGAACGCCGTCACCCGCTTCATCGCGCTGAGCCAATTCGGCGCGGAAAGGCTTGTTGGCCGGGGGCTCCCACCGAGCCGGGTGACGGTCCTCGGAAACTTCGTCGAGCGATTCGCAGAAGGCCCTGTGCGAAAGGGGGACTACGTCCTCTACTTGGGGCGCCTCAGTCCCGAGAAAGGCGTCATGACCCTCCTTGAGGCGGCAGGGCGGCTCCCGGACATGCAGTTGCGGATTGCTGGCGCCGGGCCACTGGAAGATGAGATTCGGCGGTGGGTGGTTTCTCATCCCGAAGCTAAGGTGCGGCTTGAGGGAATCGTGGCGGGAGAAGTGAAGGAACGTCTGATTCAGGAAGCGCTGTGCACCGTGGTGCCCTCAGAGTGCTTCGAGAGCTTTGGGCTCAGCGCGGCGGAATCCCTCTCTCTCGGTACGGCAGTTGTCGCAACTCGGATGGGTGGCTTGCCGGAACTGGTCGAGAACGGAGTGACGGGGGTCATCTGCGAGCCGGGTGATCCGGAGAGCCTGGCGGGAGCACTCGCGACGCTCGTAAACGAGCGTGGGCGTGCTGAGGCCATGGGGAAGGAAGCCGTGGCATCGGCGCGTGTCTACCTCAGTCCAGAAAGGCATCTCAGGGGATTGCTAGGCATCTATCGGCGCGCTGTCGTGGCTAAAGGCAGGGCGGGCGAGAGAGGGAGGAGCGGTGAGCCTTGATCATCGATACGATGCCTCTTGTCCGTGTTCGCAGGGGAAGAGGCGTGTGCATCACCTCTGGCCGCCGCTCACAAGCGTGGCGGTGCATTGGCTTGCGAGGAAGCCCGAAGGAGCGCAGGTGTGAGGTCCGAGGCGGGATTGGAGAAGGAAGGGCAGTGTTACAGGAGCCGGGGCGACTTCAGACGGCCCGAGGGGAACGTGCCGCCTTCTGTAGCAGTCGTGCGGCTGCGTGGAGTTCCGTTTCCGAACACCGATTATGATGCGGTGCTGGCGGTATTCTCGGAGTGGTTGCGCGGGGTGCGAACGCCCCGGCAGGTCTGCACCGTGAACGTTCACACCTTTGTCACGGCGCTCCGGGATGAGAGACTCTCGGAGGTCTTTCGCCGGGCGGCGTTGCTGACCATGGATGGGCAGCCGATCCGCTGGTACGCGAACTTGGTGCACCGAGCTGGGGTGCGGGAGACGGTCGCCGGACCCGAATTGATGCTGCGCTGCCTCGACAAGGGGCGGGCATTTGGATGGCGACACTACCTTCTCGGTGGCCGCCCAGAGGTATTGGTCGCATTGCAGAAAAGAGCGGAAGCATTATGTCCAGGCGTTCTGATCGTCGGAAGCGAGGCACCGCCCTTTCGGTCGCTGACGGTGGAAGAGGAGTCTGGCATTGTAGAGCGGATCAATGCAGCGCAGGCCGACTTTCTGTGGGTTGGCCTGGGGGCACCGAAGCAGGAGTTCTGGATATCGAGGAATCTCCACCGGGTTCGGGTGCCTGTTCAGGTTGGGGTGGGTGCCGCGTTCGATTTTCACTCGGGGACGATACCGCGCGCGCCGGCGTGGGCGAGCCGACTGGGGATGGAGTGGATGTACCGAGCACTTCACGACCGGCGTCTCTGGCACCGTTATCTCAGCACGAATCCGGCCTTTGTCGGCATGCTCTTGAACGACTTGGTGCGCAGCCGGTTGGGGAGACTGCGGGATGACTCATAGAGATTCAGACACGCAAGCCATGACAGAAGTCAGGGTCCGGGGATGGAGGGTGGGCCTGGCGGGTTGGCTTGCGATGGGGATTGCTGTGTTCCTGTTGGCCGTCGCCTACTGGGCGGCCTTCGAAGAGCTGCTCTTTCGCTGGGAGACGATTCAAGAGTACAGCCACGGCTACTTCATCCCGCTCATTGCCCTCTTCCTCGCCTGGCAGAAGAAGAACGAGCTGGCGGAGCTGCCGTTGGCAGGCTCTGGATGGGGCCTGGTGCTGCTGGTCCTGGGTGTCCTGCTCTACGCCCTCGGCACGCTGAGCACCATCTTCGTCGTCGTCCACTACTCCCTGTTGGTGGTGTTGACGGGACTCGTGTTGACTCTGCTCGGTTGGCGCGGGCTGGGGCTGCTCTGGCCGGCGCTCCTTGTTTTGGTCTTCATGATCCCGCTGCCGAACTTTATCTATCAGCAGCTCTCCGGAAAGCTTCAGCTGATCTCCTCCGAGATCGGGGTCGTCATCATCCGTGCCCTCGGCATGAGCGTGTACCTGGAAGGGAACATCATCGACCTCGGGGCGATGAAGCTCCAGGTGGTCGAGGCCTGCAATGGCCTGCGGTATCTGTTCCCGCTGATGAGCTTCGGCTTCCTCGCGGCCTACTTCTTCCACGCCCCGCTGTGGCAGCGGCTGCTGGTGTTCTTCTCCACCATCCCGATCACGGTGCTCATGAACAGTTTCCGCATCGCGGTCACCGGGGTGCTGGTGGAGAACTACGGCACCGAGCACGCGGAGGGCTTCCTGCACGACTTCGAAGGTTGGGTCATCTTCATGGCCTGCGTGGCCATCCTGCTGGCGGAGATGTGGCTGCTGAACCGCTTCTTCAGCAAGGAGCGTCGGCCCTTCCGGGAGGTGTTCGGGATCGACTTTCCGGAGCGGCTGCCGAAGCCGGCGGAGACCCGGGTGCGCCGGCTGCCGGCGACCTTCCTCGCCTCGGTGGCGGTGCTGGCGGTGGCGGCGGCGCTCTCGGTCGGACTCGCGAACCGTACGGAGGCAATCCCGGCCCGGGCGGAGTTCGTGGACTTCCCGGTGGCGCTGGGGGAGTGGACGGGCCGGCGGGAGACGCTCGACCTGGACGTGCTGGCGGAGCTGGAGCCGACGGACTATGTCATCGCCGACTTCCAGACCCCGAGTGGAGAGTGGGTTGACTTCTACTCGGCCTACTACGAGTCCCAGCGCGCCCAGGCTTCGGCCCACTCGCCGCGCTCCTGCATCCCGGGCGGCGGCTGGCTCATCGCGGACCTCTCGGAGCGGGAGCTTCCTGGGGTGTCGGTGAACGGCCAGCCCCTGGTGGTGAACCGGGTCGAGATCGCCAAGGGGGACTTCCGTCAGGTGGTGTACTACTGGTTCCAGCAGCGCGGTCGGGTGATGACCAATGAGTACCTGGTGAAGTGGTACCTGCTCTGGGACGCCGTTACCCGCAGGCGAACCGACGGGGCGATGGTGCGTCTGACGACCCAGGTGCGCCCGGGCGAGGCGCCGGAGAAGGCGGACGAGCGCCTGGCGGCCTTCGCGCGGGAGGTGGTGCCCCGGCTCGAGGCGTTCGTGCCGAACTAGACACCCATGAACAGCATCCTGATTCCCGTGATGGCGCTCGCCATCAGCATGGTGGTCATCCCCGTCATGCTGCGCGTCGCGCCCGCGCTCGGGCTGGTCGACCGGCCGAGCGCGCGCAAGGTGCACAGCGTGCCCATGGCGCGGGTCGGGGGCTGGGGCATCGTACTGGGCGCCGTGGTGCCGGTGATGGTCGGGCTCTCGCTCGAGGACCCCGTCGTCCAGACCTACCTCTGGGGTGTGCTGGTGCTGCACGCCTTCGGCACCTGGGACGACTCCCGCGAGGTCGGGCACTACTGGAAGTTCCTCGGGCAGTTCATCGCCGTGCTGCCGGCGGTGACCTACGGCGGGCTGGTGGTCGAGGAGCTGCCGTTCATGGAGCTCGGCAGCCTGCCGCAGGAGGTTGCCGTCCCGTTCACGGCGCTGGCGATGGTCGGCGTCATCAACGCCATCAACCACTCGGATGGGCTGGACGGGCTGGCGGGGGGCGAGGCGCTGCTCACCCTGCTGGCGATGGTGCTGCTGGCCGTCGTTGCTGGTGGCAACCGGACGGTGGTCATCGGCCTCGCGGCGATCGGCAGCACGCTCGGGTTCCTGCGCTACAACACCCACCCGGCCCGGCTCTTCATGGGCGACTCGGGCAGTCAGTTCCTGGGCTTCACCGTCGCCTTCCTGGCCATCCTGCTGACCCAGAAGGCGAATCCCGCGATCGCGCCGGCGAGTGTCGCGCTCATCCTGGGCTTGCCAGTGGTGGACATCGTCACGGTGCTGGCCCAGCGCATTCACGGAGGCATGAACTGGTTCAAGGCGACCAAGAACCACATCCACCACCGGCTCCTCGACTTTGGGCTCAGCCACTACGAGGCGGTGGTCATCATCTACTCGGTGCAGGCGCTCTACGTGCTGACGGGGGTGGTGCTGCGCTACGCCGACGACGCGCTGATCCTCGCCGTCTATATGGCCTACAACGTGGCGCTCTTCGCGGTGCTGCTGGGGCTGAAGAAGCGCGGGTGGCAGGTGCGGGCCGACGAGCCGACCCCTCTGGGGCAGGCGCTCGCCATTGCCCGGACGAACCAGTGGTGCCGCAGGCTGCCGCTCTACGTGTTGGCGGTGGCGTTGCCGGTGTTCGTGATGGGTCAAGGGCTGGTTGTCTCGGTGGTGCCGCGGGACTTCGGGGTAATGGGGGCAGTGCTTCTGGTGGTGCTTGCGACCGAGCTGGTGTTGCGACGCTCGGTGAACTCGATCACGGTGCGCGGGACCGTCTACGCCACCCTGACTTTCCTGGTCTATCTCTCCGTGCATTACTCGCCGGACCCGTTCGGCCACTGGTCGCCGCCGGAGGTGGCGTTCTTCGTGCTGGTTGCACTCGCTGTTGCGTTGACCGTGCGCTGTTCCCGCCAGGACACCTTCCGCACCACGCCCATGGACTACCTGATGGTTTTCGTGCTCCTGGTGCTGGGCGTTCTGCCCCACGACCTGTTCGGGGAGGGGGCGGCGACCGAGATCGTCATGAAGGGGATCATCCTGCTCTACGCGAGCGAGCTGTTCCTGCACGAGGTCTCCCGGCGTTGGAACCCCGTGAGCCTTGGCACCCTCGTCGCGCTGGGGGTCATGGCGTATCGGGGTCTTGCAGGCTGAACACCACCACCACGAGGGGCCTCGCGCGCGTACGCTACGCGCGCGCGGGGGTATGGTGGTAACTGTGGTGGTGGTTTTTAGAGATCTAGGTTTTTCTAGATCCCTTACTCTGAGGTAGGTTCTGGATCGCGCGCGCGGATCTTTACCGCGCAGTTTCGGAGCGACGGGTGTGCGCACAGGGTGTCCCGTCTGCGGGACGGGGGTGTACCGTTCTGGGACGCGTCGGGTTTTTGACGCCGGGTGTCCCGTTCTGGGGCGCCAGGGGTTCCATTCCAGGGCGGTCCACCGGGGATGGGACGGCGCTCCGCTCGGGTGGCGGGGAGGGTGGACCGGCGCGAAGAGCCATGCAGCGAAGGCGAGGGACGGGGTCATGGGGGTGAGCTTGCGGTTTTTTGTGTGGCTGCTAGTATGTCGATTACGCATCAACCTCCACGAGTATGGCCTGATGATTGCTCATCCGCAAGGAAATGGGGACATTCTGGTTTTCAGGCCGATGGAGCCGGGCGCTCTGCGGCGCGGGGTAGCCCTCGAGGAAACATGAAAACCAGAATGTCCCCATTTCGGTGCTTTGCGGTCTGGAGCGCGGGGAGCCAGAATGTCCCGACTTCCTCCATGCGCCGCGAGAGCACCCCATGACCCACAACGGCAACGTCGCGCTGATCACCGGCGTCACCGGGCAGGACGGCGCCTACCTCGCCGAGCTTCTGCTGGAGAAGGGCTACACGGTGCACGGCGTCAAGCGCCGGGCGTCTTCCTTCAACACCGAGCGCGTCGACCACCTGTACCAGGACCCGCACGAGCGCGGGCGGCGTTTCATCCTGCACTACGGGGACCTCACCGACGCGACGAACCTCATCCGCGTGGTGCAGGAGGTGCAGCCGGACGAGATCTACAACCTCGCGGCGCAGAGCCACGTGGCGGTGTCGTTCGAGACCCCGGAGTACACGGCCAACGCCGATGCGCTCGGCACGCTGCGCCTGCTCGAGGCCATCCGCATCCTGGGGCTGCAGGGCAAGACCCGCTTCTACCAGGCCTCCACGAGCGAGATGTTCGGCAAGGTGCGCGAGGTCCCCCAGAGCGAGACCACGCCGTTCTACCCCCGGAGTCCTTACGGCGCGGCCAAGGTGTACGCCTACTGGATCACCGTGAACTACCGCGAGGCGTACGGCATGCACGCCTCGAACGGGATCCTCTTCAACCACGAGGGCCCGACCCGCGGCGAGACCTTCGTCACCCGCAAGATCACGCGCGCGGTGGCCCGCGTGAAGCTCGGGCTGCAGGAGCGGCTCTTCCTCGGGAACCTGGACGCGCGGCGCGACTGGGGCCACGCGCGAGACTACGTGCTGGCCCAGTGGCTCATCCTGCAGCAGGACGAGCCGGACGACTACGTGATCGCCACGGGGCGCCAGTGGGCGGTGCGGGACTTCGTCGACGCGGCGTTCGCCGAGATTGGCGTCAAGCTCGAGTGGCGGGGTAGCGGGGTCGAGGAGAAGGGGGTCGACGCGAAGACTGGAAAGGTGCGGGTGGAGGTCGACCCGCGCTACTTCCGCCCGACCGAGGTCGAGACCCTCCTCGGCGACCCGGCGAAGGCGAAGCGCAAGCTCGGCTGGGAGCCCCGGATCACGCTCGAGGAGATGGTCGGCGAGATGGTGCGCGAGGACCTGAAGGCCGCCGAGCGGGACTCGCTCTGCCGGCGCGAGGGGTACTGGACCCCCGACCACCACGAGTGAAGGGGGACAGGGGGAGGGTTGGCCCGCCCCTTCGACCGACGAGGACTGCGCGTTGATTCCACGGGAAGCAAAGATCTGGGTGGCAGGGCACCGGGGCCTGGTGGGCTCGGCCATCGTCCGGGCGCTGCAGGCGCGCGGCTACGAGCGGGTCGTGACCCGCACGAGCGCGGAGCTCGACCTGCGCGAGCAGGCCGCGGTGCGCGCCTTCTACGCGGCAGAGCGGCCGGAGTACGTGTTCGTCGCTGCGGCGAAGGTCGGCGGGATCCTCGCGAACGACACCTACCCGGCCGAGTTCCTCTACGACAACCTGATGATCGAGGCGAACGTCATCCACGGCGCCCACGCGGCCGGGGTGAAGAAGCTCCTCTTCCTCGGCAGCACCTGCATCTACCCGAAGCTCGCGCCCCAGCCGCTGCGCGAGGAGTACCTCCTGACCGGGCCGCTCGAGCCCACCAACGAGTGGTACGCGGTCGCCAAGATCGCCGGCATCAAGCTCTGTCAGGCCTACCGGCGGCAGTACGGCGCGCACTTCATCGCCGCCATGCCGACCAACCTCTACGGCCCGGGCGACAACTTCGATCTCGCCAGTTCGCACGTGCTCCCGGCGCTTCTGCGCAAGTTCCACGAGGCGAAGGTCGCCGGGGCCCCCGAGGTGGTGGTGTGGGGCAGCGGCACCCCGCGGCGCGAGTTCTGCCACGTGGACGACTGCGCCGAGGCCTGCCTGCACCTGATGCAGACCTACGACGACGCCGAGATCGTGAACGTCGGCGTCGGCGAAGACGTGAGCATCGCCGAGCTCGCGGCCCTGGTCGCGAAGGTCGTCGGCTACGCGGGCGCCATCGTCTACGACCGCTCCCGCCCCGACGGCACCCCGCGCAAGCTGGTCGACGTCTCGCGCATCACCGCCCTTGGCTGGCGCGCCCGCATCCCGCTCGAGCAGGGGATCGCCGACACCTACGCCTGGAAATGGGGACATTCTGGTTTTCAGGCCGATGAGACGGGCCGAACGGAGCCCTCGCCCTGAAAACCAGAATGTCCCCATTTCCGAGGTTGCTATAATCCCTCCACCCTCAGGGACACCGGAGTCGCACACATGACTGGACGTTCTCGCCTCGCTCGGCTCGCCATTCTCTCGGTCCTCGCGGCCGCCCTCGTCGCTTGCGGCGGTGCGGAGGACCGCAAGGCGCGGCACCAGGAGCGCGGGGACGCGCTCTTCGCGGAGGGCAACTACGACAAGGCCCGGATCGAGTACAAGAACGTCCTGCAGATCGACCCCAAGGACGTGAAGGCCCGGGTGGGGCTTGCCCAGACGCTGGAGAAGCTCGAGCAGTGGCGCGAGGCCGTGGGGCACTACCGGGCGGCGGTCGAGGCCGACCCGCAGAACCTCCAGGCCCGGGTGCAGCTCGGGCGGCTGTTCCTGCTCGGCAACGCGCTCGACGAGGCGGACAAGCTCGCCGGTGAGGCGCTCGCCCTCAGCGCCGGGAGCGCCGATGCGCTCGCCCTGCGCGGTGGGGTGAAGATGCGCCGGGGCGACGTGGACGGCGCGATCGCGGACGGCGACGCCGCGCTGAAGTCTGACCCCGCCAACACCCATGCGCTCTCGCTCCTGGCCTCGGCCTACGCGAACAAGGGGGATGCCGGGAAGGCGACCGAGCTCCTCGAGCGGGCGGTCGCGAGCAGCCCGAAGAACGCCAACCTGAGGATGGCGCTGGCCGGCGTCTACATCCAGAAGAAGGAGCCCGACCGGGCGGTGAAGCTCTTCCAGGACCTGGTGGACCAGGACCCCGAGAGCCTGACCCACCGGATCCGCCTCGCGGCGCTCTACACCGGCCTCAAGCGCCTGGACGAGGGCGAGAAGGTCCTGCGCGATGCGATCGCCCGCAAGCCCTCGGACGTGCAGGCGCGGCTCGCGCTCGCCGAGTTCCTGGCCTCCCAGCGCGGGCGGGACGTGGCCGAGGCGGAGCTGAAGGCCCAGATCGAGAAGGATCCGGCGGCCTACGCCCTGCGCTTCGCTCTTGCCAAGCTCCACGAGTCCGCGGGCCAGCTCGAAGAGGCGAAGAAGGTCTACGAGGAGCTCATCGTCAGGGCACGCCTCGAGCCCCAGGGCCTCGAGGGGCGTACCAAGCTCGCCCGCCTGCTCGCCCGCCAGAACGACCTTGACGGGGCGGCTCGCCGGCTCGAGGAGGTGCTGAAGCAGAACCCCAAGGACGAGGACGCGCTGGTGCTGCGCGGAAGCCTCGCCATGGTGCGCAACGAGCCCACCAAGGCCATCGCCGACTATCGCGCGGCGTTGAAGGGCCAGCCGAGCTCGGCCAACATCCTGACGCTTCTCGCCCGGGCGCACCTGGCGAACAACGAGCTCCAGCTGGCGGAGGAGAATCTGCGCCGCGCGGTCGACGTGGACCCCGCGAACATCGCGTCGCGGTTGACCCTGGTCCGCTTCCTGGTCCAGACGAACAAGGCCGACACCGCCATGGAGCAGGTGGAGGCGGCGTTGAAGGCCTCCCCGGGCAACGCGAGCGTGCTCGAGATGAAGGCGCGCATCCAGCTGGCCCGTCGGGACTGGGACGGGGCCGTGGCCACGGCGAAGGCGGTGGCACAGGCCGCGCCGAAGCACCCCCTCGGCCAGTACCTCGAAGGCCTCGCCCAGCAGGGCAAGGGTGACCACGCCGCGGCCGTCGCGCTCTTCGAGCAGGCGATGGAGCGTGCCCCGAAGGCGGTCGAGCCGTTGACCGCGCTCGTCCAGACGCTGTTGATCGCGAAGAAGCCCGACCAGGCGCTCGCGCGCCTCGACAAGGTCATCGCGGCGCAGCCCGAGAGCGCGCTCGCCTGGAACCTGAAGGGCGAGGTGCTGCTCTCCCAGAAGAAGAGCGCGGAGGCCGAGGCGGCGCTCAAGAAGGCCGTGGAGCTTGCCCCGAAGTCGGCGGTCGCGTACCGGAATCTCGCCATTGCGGACCTGCTCTCGGGAGACGCCGAGGGCGCGGTGCAGGCCTTCCGCGAGGGGGTGGACGCGACCGGCGGCCAGGCCGCGCTGCGCTTCCAGCTGGCGAGCCTCTACGAACAGCTGGGGCGCTACGACGAGGCCATTGGCGAGCACGAGGCGATGCTGAAGGCGAGCCCGGACTCGCTCGCGGTCGCCAACAACCTGGCGATGCTGCTGGTGAGCTACCGCACCGACGCGGCGAGCCTGAACCGCGCGCGGGAGCTCGCGGCGAAGCTCGAGGGCAGCGACAACGCCGCTTTCCTCGACACCCTGGGCTGGGTCCAGTACCGCAAGGGCGAGCTCGACCCGGCGCTCGCGAACCTGAAGAAGGCGCTCGAGAAGGAGCCCGGGTCGGCGATCATGCACTACCACCTCGGCATGGCCTACCACGCGAAGGGTGATGCGGCCCGGGCGAAGGAGCATCTGCAGAAGGCGGTCGCGGGTGACTCCCGCTTCGTGGGCGTCGAGGAGGCCAAGGCGACGCTCGCCAAGCTGAAGTAGAGGAGGGCGACGCGCCGGCCCTGCCGGCGCGAGCGCCGTGCTGCGCCTCTACCGCGGGAACCGACTCGAGCGTCTGGCCGACCGGCTGGCGGAGGTCCTCGCGGACCCCGCCGGCCTGCCGCTCGCCCCCGAGACGGTGGTGGTGCAGGGGCCGGGGACGGCACGCTGGGTCGCAGCCCGGCTCGCGGCCCGGCTCAGGGTCTGCGCCAACGTCCGGTTTCCCCAGCCGGCCGCGTTCATCTGGGATTGCTTGCGCACGGTCCTGCCGGACCTTCCCGCCGGTTCCGCCTACGAGCCCGAGCGGCTCCTCTGGCGGGTCTTCGGACTCCTCGAGCGGGTGCGCGGGGAGCCCGGGTTCGCGGCCCTCGGTCACTACCTCGAGGGCAGCGACGAGCTGAAACGCCTGCGCCTCGCCGGGCGCCTCGCGGCGACCCTGGACCAGTATCTCGTGTACCGCCCGGACTGGATCCGGGACTGGGAGCGGGGCGGGGGCGAGGACTGGCAGGCGCCGTTCTGGCGCCGGCTGGTGGCCGAGGGCGGCCGGGGCCACTGGGTGCACGCCCAGGACGCCTTTCTCTCGGCGCCTCTCTCGGCGCCGGCGCTCCGCTCTGCGCTGCCCTCGCGGGTCGCCGTCTTCGCCCTGCCGACCCTCTCCCCGAGCTACCTCGCGCTCCTCGCGCACCTGGCCGGCCTCCTCGACGTCCACCTCTTTCTCCTCGACCCCTCGCGCGAGTACTGGTCCGACATCGAGTCGCCCGGGGCGACGGCGCGCCGGCGCGCCCGCTGGCGGCGCGAGGGTCGCTCCGACGCGAGCGGGTACTACGCGCTCGGCCACCCGCTGCTCGCGTCGCTTGGGCGCATGGGCCGGGAGCTCCTCGACCAGGTGCTGGAGTACGACGCCGAGGAGGAGGACCTCTGGGAGGACCCGGTAGGGGACCTGGCGGCGCGTCTGGCGGCAGGTCTGGCGGCGGGCTCGGCGGGAGGCCCGCTGGGGGCAAGCGCGGCGGAGCCGGCGGAGTGGCCGGCCGCGCCCTCTCGGCTCCGGCTCCTGCAGCGGGACGTGCTCGAGCTGCGCAACCGGGGCCGCGAGCCCGATGCGCCGTTGCTTCCCATCCCGCAGGGAGACCGCTCGCTGCAGGTGCACGCCTGCCACGGGCCCCTGCGGGAGGTGCAGGTGCTGCACGATGCGCTCCTCGATCTCTTCGAGCGCCTGCCTGGGCTCGAGCCCCGGGACGTGCTGGTGCTCGCGCCCGACCCGGACGTCTACGCCCCGCACGTCGAGGCGGTGTTCGGGGCGCTCGGGGACGAGCGCTACATCCCCTGGTCGGCCGCACGCCGGGACCCGGCGGCCGGTGCCCCGGCGGTGGCCGCCGTGCTGCAACTGCTGGACCTGCCGGCGAGCCGTCTGCCCGCGAGCGAGGTGCTCTCGCTCCTCGAGGTCGCGGCCGTCGCTCGCCGTCTCGCGCTCGACGAGGCGGCGGTGGAGGCCCTGCGCGGTTGGGTCCGGGAGTCGGGGGTCCGCTGGGGGCTCGACGCCGAGGCACGGTCCGAGGCCGGCCTGCCGGCCCTCGACGAGACGACCTGGGCGTTCGGGCTGCGCCGGCTCTTTCTCGGCTACGCCATGCCGGAGGACGCGGGGCTCTTCGCGGGGGTGCTGCCCTGCCCGGGTCCGGAGGGGTCCTCCGCCCCCTGGCTCGGCGCGCTCGCGGCGCTGGTGGAGCGCCTGGGCACGTGGCGCCAACGCCTCGCCGGGCGCTATCCGGCGGGGCGCTGGGCGGCGCTCCTGCGGGAGCTGGTGGACGACTTCCTCGTCCCGACCGACGACGAGGAGGAGGCCCGGCTCCTGGAGCTGGGCGAGGCGGCGCTCGGGGTGGCGGACGCGGCCCTCGGGGCGGGCTACACGGGCACATTCGCGCGGGAGGTGTTCCGGGAGCGGCTCATCGACGCCCTCGCGGGACACCGGGGCGCTCCGCCGGTCCTGGCGGGTGGGGTGACCTTCGCCGGCCTCGGGCAGCTGCCGGGCGTCCCCGCCCGGATCGTCTGGCTCCTCGGCATGAACGGCGCGGACTTTCCCCGGACGGAGCGCCCGCCCGGCTTCGACCGGATGGCCCGCCAGCGTCTGCGGGGCGACCGCTCGCGCCGGGACGAGGACCGCCAGCGCTTCCTCGACGCGCTGCTCGCGGCGCGCGACGTGTTCGCGGTGAGCTACGTGGGGCGCAGCGCCCGGGACAACGCCCCGATGGTCCCCTCGGTGGTGGTGAGCGAGCTCCTGGACTACGTGCAGCAGGCCTTCCCGCCAGAGGCCCCCCGCGGGGCCCCTGGGGGCGCCGGTCTCGTCACCGAGCACCCCCTGCAGCCCTTCAGCCGGCGCTATTTCGACGGCGGCGACCCGCGGCTCTTCAGCTATGCCCGGGAGTGGCTCCCCGAGCGGATCGGGGCGCCGGCCGGCGCGGGGGCAGTGACCTCGACCGGGCCCACCGCCCGCGCCATCCCCACCGGCACCCCCGCCCTGGGCAGCTTCGTGCGCGCTGCCCTGCCGCTCCCGGAGGAGGCGGGGCGGGAGATCGAGCTCGGCGCGCTCGAGCGGTTTCTCGAGAACCCCGCGCGCCACTTCCTGCGCGAGCGGCTCGGGGTGCGACTGGCGGCGGCGGAGGCTGCGCCGCAGGACGCGGAGAGCTTTCGCCTGGACCGGCTCGCGGCCTACCGGCTGCGCGGCGAGGCCCTCTCCGCGGCGCTGGCGGGGCAGGGCCTGGAGGAGGCCGTCCTTCCGCTCGCCGCGGCCCGGGGCGACCTGCCCCTCGGGCCGGTGGGCTCGCTCGACTTCGCGCGCGGGACCGCGGGGGTCCCGGACCTCGCCGCAGTCCTGCGCCCGGCCCTGGCCCGCACCCTGCCGGCCCTCGAGGTGGACCTCGTCCTCGACGGCTTCCGGCTCCGGGGGTGGCTGAGCGGCGTTACCCCCGGGGGCCTCGTCACGTACCGTGTCGGGAAGGTCGGCGCGAAGGACTGCCTGCGGCTCTGGGTCCGGCACCTCGCCCTCTGCGCGCTGGCCCCGGCGGGTGTCTCACTCGCGAGCCGGCACTTCGGGGAGGACGGAGAGCTCGCGCTCGGTCCGGTGGCCGACGCTCGAGCGCAGCTCCGCGCCCTCGCCGGGGCCTGGCGCGAGGGCCTCGCGGCCCCGCTGCCCTTCTTCCCCGAGACCTCGCTCGCCTGGGCGCGTGCCGAGCGCACCGGGACTCCCGAGGGGGACTGCTGGCGGGCGGCGCGCAAGCACTGGCACGACGGGTACCAGGACCGGGGCGAGGCCCTCGATGTCTGGGTTGCGGTCGCCTTTCGCGACTGGGAGCCACCCGACGCGGCCTTCGTCGCCGCGGCCCGCGCCGTGGCGGGGCCGTTGCTCGCGGCCGAGGCGGCGGGGCCGTCGGGGCAGCCCGAGGTGACGGGAGGGAGCGATGCAGCCCCTTGACCCGCTCGGCGTGCCGCTCGAGGGCGTGCGCCTCCTCGAGGCGAGCGCCGGCACCGGCAAGACCTGGACCATCGCGGCGCTCTACCTGCGCCTGCTGCTCGAGCGGGGGCTCGAGGTCCCGGAGATCCTGGTGGTCACCTTCACCCAGGCGGCGACCGAGGAGCTTCGCGAGCGCATCCGTGGGCGGGTGCGCGATGCCCTCGCCGTCGCCGAGGGCCGCAAGGCGGACGACGACTTCGCCGCCGCGCTGCTCGCCCGGGCCGGGCCCGGTGAGGACCCACGCCAGCGCCTCGTGGACGCGCTGGCCCGCATGGACGAGCTCGCGGTCTTCACCATCCACGGCTTCTGCCAGCGGGTGCTGCAGGAGAACGCCTTCGAGAGCGGGGCGCTCTTCGACGCCGAGGTGGGCGCGGACGAGCGTGACCTGCGCCGGGAGGTGATGGAGGACTTCTGGCGCCGGCGCCTCTACGGGGCCTCCGCGCCCGAGGCAGCCCGCCTGCTGGAGGAGTGGAAGGACCCGGGGTTCCTGCTGCGGCAGGTGGACGCTCTGGTGGGGCCGGAGCCGGTCGAGCTGCTCCCGGCGGTGGACGCCGCGGTGGCCGAGCGCGCGCGCGTGCAGGCCCACGCCGCGGCCCGGCGGGAGTGGCTGGCGGGACGGGAAACGGTGCGCGCGATCCTCGAGTCGGGGGTGCTCAACCGCACGAGCTACAGGCCGGAGAAGGTCGCCCGGGTCCTCGCGGCGGCCGAGGCGGAGCTCGGCCCCGGGGTGGCTCGGGCGGAGGCGGAGCTCGGCGCCGGGGTGGCGCCGGGGGGCGCGCCGGAGGTGCGCGAGGCGGCGCTCTTCGAGCTCCTGACGCCGGAGCGGATCGCCAGGGGGACGAAGAAAGGCCAGGCGGTCCCGGAGCACCCGTTCTTTGTCGCCTGTGCGGCCTGGCTCGAGGCCGACGCCGAGGCGGTCCGCACCCGCCGGGTCGCGCTGCTGCGCGAGGCCGCGGCCTACCTCGCCCGCACCCTCGAGGTGCGCAAGTCCGAGCGCCGGGTGCTCTTCTTCGACGACCTGCTCCTGCACCTCGACCGCGCGCTCTCCGGGCCGGCCGGGGGCGCGCTGGTCGAGCGCCTGCGCCGGCAGTACCCGGCGGCGCTCATCGACGAGTTCCAGGACACCGACGCCGTCCAGTACCGGATCTTCCGTGCGGTGTACGCCGACGCCCCGGAGACCGCGCTCTTCCTCATCGGCGACCCCAAGCAGGCCATCTACGGGTTTCGCGGTGCGGACGTGTTCACCTACCTGCGGGCCGGGCGCGACGTGGACCCGCGGTCCGGACGCTTCACCCTGACCCACAACTGGCGCTCCAGCACCCCCTTCGTGCAGGCGGTGAACACGCTCTTCGCGCGGGTCGAGCGGCCGTTCCTGTTCGAGGACATCCCGTTCCACCCGGCGGTGGCGGCGGGCAAGGGCGACCGGGCCCCGCTCGAGGTCCAGGGGCCGGCGGGGGGGCTCCGGGCGCCGGCTGCGCTCTCCCTGGGGTTCCTCGGGCGCGAGGAGCCCGCGCCGGGCAAGGCGCCCGGGGTGCTCGGCAAGGGCGTGGCCCAGGAGCGTGCGGCGGCGGCCTGCGCCGAGGCCATCGCCGAGTGGCTCGACCTCGGCGAGGCAGGGTGGGCGCGGCTCGAGGGGCGGGCGCTCGAGGCCGCGGACCTCGCCGTGCTCGTGCGCGACCGCTACGAGGCCGAGGCGGTGCGCCGGGCGCTCGCGCGGGTCGGGGTCGCGAGCGTGCACTACAGCCGGGAGAGCGTCTACGCGAGCGAGGAGGCGGGGGAGCTGGCCCAGTTGCTGGCGGCGCTGGCTGCGCCCGAGGACGCGGGTCTGATGCGCGCGGCGCTCGCCACCCGTCTGCTCGGGCGAGGGGCCGAGGAGATCGCGGCCCTCGCCGGCGACGAGGAGGCCTGGGAGGCCACCGGTGAGCGCTTCCGGGCCTGGGCCGCCGACGGTCAGGCCCACGGGCTGATGGCGATGCTCCAGCGGGTGCTCGAGGAGTCGGGCGCGGCGGGGCGGATCCTGGCCGCCCCCGGGGGCGAGCGCCGGTTGACCAACCTGCTTCAGCTCGCCGAGCTGCTGCAGGGCGAGGCCGGGGCCTGGGCCGGCTTCGAGACGGTGCTGCGCACGCTCACCGCGGCTCGCGAGGGGGCCGAGGGCGGGGCCGAGGAGGAACAGCTGCGGCTCGAGAGCGACGAGAAGCTGGTCCGGATCGTCACCCTGCACCGCAGCAAGGGCCTCGAGTACCCCGTGGTCTTCCTGCCCTTCCCCTGGTCCGCGAAGGAGGGGGCGGGGTCGCTGCCGGTGCGTTTCCACGACCCCGCAAGCGGAGCCCTGCAGGCCGATCTCGCGAGCCCCCCGGACCCGCGGCACGTGGCGATCGCGGAGCGCGAGCGCCTGGCGGAGGAGCTGCGCCTCCTCTACGTGGGGCTCACTCGGGCGCGCTACCGCTGCGTCCTCACCTGGGGGGCCGTGAACGGGGCCGACGCCACGGCGCTCGCCTACCTGCTGCACGGTCCGGTGGGCGAGCGGGCGGCACTCGCCAGTCTCGGGGACACGGAGGTGCGCGCGGCGCTCGACGCGCTCGCGGCCGACGCTGCCGGGACCATCGAGGTGAGCGCGCTGGCGCCCCCGCGCGAGCTCGCCCGCCGGCCTGCGCCTCCCCCGGGGCAAGCCCTGGCGGCGCGGGCCTTCGCCGGGCGCATCGACCGCTCCTGGCGGGTCGCGAGCTTCAGCGGTCTGGCCGGCGGGCGCGAGTCCGAGCGCCCCGACCACGACGCAGCCATGGGGGTGTCCGCGGTGGGTGTCGGTCCCGTCGCCGACCGGGGTGCGCCCACCTTCTTCGACTTCCCCCGCGGCACGCGCGCCGGCACCTGCCTGCACGCGCTCCTGGAGGCGCTCGACTTCCCGAGCGCGCGGGGCGAGGGCCTGGCGCGGACCGTCGCGGACCAGCTCGCTCGCTTCGGTTTCGCACCCGAGTGGCAGGGGGTCGTCGCGGGGGCGCTCGAGGGTGTGCTGGACACGCCCCTCGACGGGGAGGGGCTTCGCCTGCGGGGTGTCGACCGCGCGCACCGGCTGGACGAGCTGGAGTTCTGGTACCCGCTGGCGCGCGTGAGCGCGGCGGCGCTCGAGGGCACGATCGCGCGCTTCGCCGAGTACCGGCGCGAGGACCCCCGGTTCACGTTCAGCCCGGTGCGCGGGCTGATGCACGGGTTCCTCGACCTCGTCTTCGAGTGGGCGGGGCGCTACTACCTGGCAGACTACAAGTCGACCTTCCTCGGCGGCCGTCCCGAGGACTACGCGCCCGGGCGCCTGGCCGCGGCGATGGGCGAGCACCGCTACGACCTGCAGTACCTCGTCTACACCGTGGCCCTGCACCGATTTCTCGGCACGCGGATCCCGGACTACGACTACGAGCGCCACTTCGGCGGGGTCTACTACCTCTTCCTGCGCGGCCTCGACCCCGCCACGGGCCCTCGCCGGGGCGTGTACTTCGCGCGTCCGCCGCCCGCCCTCGTCGGGGCCCTCGATGCCCTCTTCGCCGGCACGCCGGGGCGCCGGCCATGACCCTCGCCTGGCTCGACGAGGCCGAGAGGGCAGGGCGGCTGCGGCCCCTCGACCAGCACTTCGCCCTGCAGCTCCTCGCGCTCGCCGAGCGCGTGGAGGGGGCCGCGGGCCTCGCGCGCCCGCGCTCCTCGCCGTTGGCCGGCGGGGGGCGCGCGGCGCTCGCCCTGGCGGCGGCGCTCGTCAGCCGCACGACCGGGGAGGGGCACGTCTGTCTCGACCTCTGCGCGGCGGCCGGACGGGCGCCCTTCGGCGACTCGGTCCCGGGCCTGCGGGCGCCGGAGCTCCGGGAGTGGCGGGAGGCGCTGGGGGCGAGCGGGGTGGTGGGGGCGTCCGGCGAGAGCACGCCGCTGGTGCTGGACGGGCGGGACCGGCTCTACCTCGCCCGCTACTGGCGCTTCGAGCACGACCTGGCTGCGGCGCTGCGCGAGCGTGCCTCGGGCTGGGCCGCAGGCGTCGACCGCGCCCGCCTCGCGGCGGATCTGCGCCGGCTCTTTCCCGCGCGCGCCGAGGGTCAGGTCGATGGGCAGGCGGTCGCCGCCGCGTTGGCCGTGCTGCGCCGCCTCACCGTCATCTCGGGGGGGCCCGGAACCGGCAAGACCCGGACGGTCGCGGCGATCCTGGCGCTCGCGGCGGGTCAGGCGGCCGGGCGGCCGCCCCGGGTGGCCCTCGCGGCCCCGACCGGGAAGGCCGCGGCGCGGCTCGCCGAGTCGGTGCGCCGGGCCAAGCAGGACCTGCCGCTCTCCGAGGCCGAGCGGGCCGCCCTGCCCGAGGAGGCGACCACCCTGCACCGGCTCCTCGGCGCGCGCCCGGGCCGGACCGGCTTCCGGCACGACGCGGGGAGCCCCCTGCACCTGGACCTGCTGGTGGTGGACGAGGCGTCCATGGTGGACCTGCCTCTCCTCGCCCGCACCGTCGCGGCGCTGCCCGGCGAGGCCCGCCTCGTCCTCCTGGGCGATCGGGACCAGCTCGCCTCGGTCGAGGCGGGCGCGGTGCTCGGGGACGTCTGCGGCCGGGGTGGGCATCCCGGCTATTCCCCCGAGCTCGCGCAGACCCTGGCGGAGGTGCTGGGGGTGGGTGCCGGGCAGGTGCCCTCGTCAGCGGCTCCCGGGCGCCCGGTCGCCGACGCCCTGATCTTCCTGCGCCGGAGTTACCGTTTCGGTCCGGAGAGCGGCATCGGGGCCCTCGCAGCGCGGGTCAACGCGGGGGACACGGCGGGCGTGCTCGCGCTCCTCTCGGCTGTGCGGGCGCAGGACGGGCGCGAGCCTCCCGGCCTCCGTCACCGGACCGTGGGGGAGGGCGAGCGGGCCGCGCAGGTCGAGCGCCTCGTGGTGCCGAGGTTGCGAGGGGTGATCGAGGCCCCGGGGCCCGCCGAGGCCCTCGCGACGCTCGGGTCCTTCCGGGTGCTCTGCGCCCTGCGCGAGGGCCCCTGGGGGGTCGGCGCGTTCAACGAGCTGGTGGAGCGGGCGTTGCGGCGCGCCGGGCTCGTGCCGCGGGACCGGGAGGCCTACCGCGGCCGCCCAGTGATGGTGACCCGCAACGACTACGCCACCGGGCTCTTCAACGGCGACGTGGGGGTGTTCTGGCCGGACACCGCCGCCGGGGGCGCCCTGCGCGTCTTCTTCCCGGCCCCCGGGGGTGGGCTGCGCGCGCTCCTGCCGGCACGTCTGCCGGCCCACGAGACGGTCTACGCCATGACCGTGCACAAGAGCCAGGGCTCGGAGTTCGACGAGGTGCTCCTGGTGCTGCCGGAGCGCGTTTCGCCGGTGCTGACGCGCGAGCTCCTCTACACCGCGGTCACCCGCGCGCGGGCCGGCGTGGAGATCTGGGGTCCGGAGGCCACCGTCGCGGCGGCCGTGGGGGCACGCGTGGAGCGCGCCTCGGGCCTGCGTGACGCGCTCTGGGGCGACGCCCCTGCGGCGTGAGGTTGGCGCGGTCTCCGATCCGCTCGAGGGCGCGCGGGTCGCTCGGGCGGCGCGCGCCCGAGGCGCGGGTCAGGGCAGGGTCGGGCCGATGGGCACGGGGGGCGTCTCCACGGTCTCGACGCTGCGCGTGGTGATCTCCTTCAGCACGCCGCCGCCCTTGACCGAGCCCGAGACCTTCGCGTCGTCCCGTGCCATGCGCTCGCAGTCGGCGCGCCGCTCGGCGGGCAAGCCCTGGCAGCGGCGGCGGGCGTTCTCCTCCAGGGTGCGCGGGTCCTCCTGGTTCTGGAGCTGTCCCCGGCGCGCCTCGGCGCGGGCGCCTTCCGCCTCCTTGAGGCACGTCTCCCGGCTCTCGCGCGAGAACTTCGTGAGACAGCCCGCGCGCTCCAGCTGGTACCTCGCCTCGATCGAGTCGAGCTGGGCGAGGCGTTCGTCCGCCAGAGCGGGTGTGGGCACCAGCACGGGCGAGAGGACCAGGGCCGTGGCGAGCCCGAGCGCGCCGAGGTGCGCCGAGTGGGGAAATCTGCTCATGGGACCTCCTGAGGGGAGACCGGTGGATTTCGCGTCGCGCTGCGCAGCTCCCCGAGCCCCACTCTACACCCGGTGTCTATCCTTAAGACATCCGCGAAGACGCTCGCGAAGGTACTCGCGAAGACACTCGTGGCTCGAGGGATCCGTTCAGGGCGTCCCTCGAGGGCGCCTGGCACCGGCTCGCCGGTGCTGTCACTGGCCTGTAACATTAAGGCCGTGTAATGGGCGCCGAACGTGGCGTTCAATCCCATGGGCAAGGACATCCTGATCGTCGAGGACGAGACAGCCATCCGTGAGATGGTGAGGTTCGCCGTTGCCCGCGCGGGATTCGAGCCGCGCGAGGCTGCGGACGCCCACCAGGCAGAGGTCCTGATCGCGGACCGCATACCCGATCTGATCCTGTTGGACTGGATGTTGCCGGGGACGAGCGGCATCGACCTCGCGCGCAGGCTCAGGCGGGCGGAGAGCACCCGTGCCGTGCCGATCATCCTCCTCACCGCCCGGGGCGAAGAGGAGGACAAGGTCAGGGGGTTCGAGGTCGGGGTCGACGACTACGTCACCAAGCCTTTCTCCCCGCGGGAGCTGGTGGCGCGGATGTGGGCCGTGCTCCGGAGGGCCTCTCCGGGGGGCGAGGAGGACCGCATCGAGCTCGGCGACCTGCTCCTGGACAACGCGAGCCACAGGGTGAGCGTCGGCGGCGCGGAGCTGCACCTCGGGCCGACGGAGTTCAGGCTGCTGCACTTCTTCATGACTCACCCCGAGCGGGTCTACAGCCGCAGCCAGATCCTCGACCGGGTCTGGGGCGGCAACGTGTACATCGAGGAGCGTACCGTCGACGTGCACATCCGCCGTCTGCGCAAGGCCCTGGAGCCCTCGGGCCACGACCACGTGCTGCAGACGGTGCGTGGCTCCGGCTACCGTTTTTCGGCTTGACCGTGGGCGGGAACCCTTGGGCTGCCGAGATCGGCCGCTTCGTGGCCTTGCTCGCGGGCGCCCTGGTCCTGGGGCAGCTCGCCGGCCACCCGCTGGAGGCCCTGCTGGTGGCGGCGCTCGCCTACGCCGCTTCGCTCCTGCTGCAACTCCACCGTCTGGAGCGCTGGATCCGGGCGGGGAAGAAGTCCCATCCGCCACCCGCTCGAGGCATCTGGAGCGAGCTCTACCAGCAGGTCCACCGGCTCCACCTGCGGGCGCGCAAGCGCAAGCGCAAGCTCGCCAACGCCCTCAAGCGCCTGCGCCAGTCGGTGGCGGCATTCCCGGACGCCGCGGTCATCCTGGACGGCGAAGACGGGATCGAGTGGTTCAACGCGGGGGCCGGCCGGCTGCTCGGCCTGAAGATGCCCGAGGACCTCGGGCAACGCGTGACGAACCTCGTGCGCCACCCCCTGTTCCAGGATTTCCTGGAGGGCAGGGGGGAGCCGGGAGCGATCGAGATCCCTTCGCCGGAGGACGAGCACCTGGTCCTCTCGATCACCCTGATCCGCTACGGCGCGGACCAGCGCCTGCTACTCGCGCGGGACGTCTCCCACCTGGCGCGCCTCGAGCAGGTGCGGCGCGACTTCGTGGCCAACGTCTCCCACGAGCTGCGCACGCCCCTCACCGTGATCACCGGCTACCTGGAGACGCTGGAGGACGAGGGGGACGAGCTCCCGCCCGTCTGGCAGCGCTCCGTGCAGGCCATGTCCGAGCAGGCGAACCGCATGACCCATCTGGTGCAGGACCTGCTGCTCCTCGCCCGCCTGGAGTCGGACGGCGATCCCGCGAGCCCACACGAGCCCGTGGCCGTCCCCGCGATCCTCTCGGGCCTGGAGGAGGAGCTGCGGCTCCGGAGCGCCGGGCGCCATCGGATCGAGTCCAGCGTCGACGGCCGTCTGTGGCTCGCCGGTGACGCGCAACAGCTGCGCGGCGTCTTCAACAACCTGCTGGAGAACGCCCTGCAGTACACCCCCGACGGCGGCCAGATCAGCCTGCGTTGGTACCCGGACGAGGCCGGCGCCCACTTCACGGTGCGGGACACCGGCATCGGCATCGCGCCGCAGCACATCTCGCGCCTGACCGAGCGGTTCTTCCGCGTCGACGCGGGGCGCTCCCGGGCGCGGGGCGGGACCGGGCTCGGGCTGGCCATCGTCAAGCACGCCCTGAGCCACCACGGAGCCCATCTGCGGATCGAGAGTGCGCCGGGGGTGGGCAGCTCGTTTACCTGCGACTTTCCGCCGGCGCGGGTTTTGGAACCGCCGGACGGCGACCTGGAGCCCGGCTCCATCGGTGAGCCGCGAGCATCGGCACCAGCGAGGGATTCATGACCACGCCTGCAGACGTCACGCACCACATCTCGCGCCGGTACAACCGGGAGCTGGAAGACATCCGCACCCGGGTGCTGGCCATGGGCGGGCTGGTGGAGCGCCAGCTCGTGGACGGGATCAAGGCGCTGCTCACGTGCAACGCCGAGGCCGGCGCGCGCGTGGCGCAGCAGGACTACAAGGTGAACGCCATGGAAGTGGCGATCGACGAGTCCTGCACCCTCACCCTGGTCCGACGGCAGCCGGCAGCGAGTGACCTGCGTCTGATCATGGCGGTCATCAAGACCATCACGGACCTGGAGCGGATCGGCGACGAGGCCGAGGCGATCGGGCGGATGGCTCAACAGGTGTCCGATACGGGCGGGATGACCTGCCAGATCATGCACTCCATCGATCACCTGGGGAACCGGGTGGTCACCATGGTCCACGACGCCCTGGATGCGTTCGCGCGCATGGACGTGGACGCGGCGCTCGTCACGATGCGCTCCGACGAGGAAGTCGACAGGGAGTACGAGGCGGTGATGCGCGAGCTCAGCACCTACATGATGGAGGACCCTCGATACATCGGGCAGTTCCTGAACGTGTGCTGGTCGGCGCGCGCCCTCGAGCGGATCGGAGACCACGCGAAGAACGTCTGTGAGTACGTGGTGTACCTGGTGAAGGGCAAGGACATCCGACACACCGCCCGGGAAGAGCTCCCTCGGCTGGAGGAGTGAAGATCTCGCTCCTGACACGAAGCCGTAACATCCCGCACGTCATAATCCCCCGCAGCAGACACCGCCCCGGCTGCCGATGGCGCCCCAGGCGGTGGTGCATCCTCGACTTCAGAACGGACATCGGGAGGTTTCATCGTGCGCAAGAACACCACTCTCATCGCGACGGCCATCGCCGCCGTCCTCTGGGCGCCCGTAAACCAGGCCCAGATCTCTCGCGACTACATCTACATCGTCGGTTCCTCGACCGTGTTCCCATTCTCCACCGCGGTGGCGGAGCGCTTCGGCAAGGGATCGAAGTTCAAGACCCCGAAGGTCGAATCGACCGGTTCGGGCGGTGGCATCAAGTTGTTCTGCGAGGGCGTCGGCGTGCAGCACCCCGACGTCACGAACTCTTCGCGCCGGATCAAGAAAGGTGAGGTGGAGACCTGTGCCAAGAACGGCGTCACCGACATCACCGAGGTGAAGATCGGCTACGACGGCATCGTGTTCGCGAACTCGAAGAAGAGCGCACCCATCCAGTTGAGCCTGAAGGACATCTATCTCGCCCTCGCCAAGGTCGTGCCCGATCCGAAGGGCGGCGACCAGATGGTCCAGAACCCCTACAGGACCTGGAAAGAGGTGAACGCCGAGCTTCCCGACAAGAAGATCGAGGTCCTCGGGCCGCCGCCGACCTCGGGCACGCGCGACGCCTTCGTCGAGCTCGCGATGGAGGGCGGCTGCAAGAAGGTGCCCGTCTGCGCGGGGCTCGAGAAGACCGACAAGAAGGCCTTCGAGGCCGCGTTCAAGGCCATCCGTGAGGACGGTGCCTTCATCGAGGCAGGCGAGAACGACAACCTGATCGTGCAGAAGCTCGAGGCCAATCCCAACGCGTACGGCGTCTTCGGCTACAGCTTTCTCGACCAGAACGGGGACAAGATCCAGGGCGCGCGGATCGACGGCGTGGCCCCGGACTACGATTCGATCTCTTCCGGCAAGTATCCGGTCGCGCGCTCCATGTACTTCTACGTGAAGAAGGTCCATGCGGACGTGATCCCGGGCGTGCGCGAGTTCGTCGCGGAATTCACGAGTGACAAGGCGTTCGGCCCCGAAGGCTATCTCGCGGACAAGGGTCTGATCGCTCTGCCGGACGACCTTCGCAAGAAGGTGCGGGACGACGCGAAGGCCCTGAAGTCGCTCGTCCTCGACTGAGCGCCTCCGGGCGCGGCGCCCGGACCCGGGCGGGGTCTCAGCCGGGGCCGGGCGTGAGCAGCGGATTCCCGCCGAATCGGGTGTAGCCCGCCTCGGTCATCTGCAGGTCCAGGGCGACGGATGCCAGGTCGTCGGCGGCTGGCTCGAGGCCCGGGTCTCGCTCCACGTGGAGGATCTTGAGGTAGGTGCGGCACCCCTCGCAGGCCTCGGCCTGCACCGCCGGACGGCGGCGCGCGGCCTCGCGTCGCTCGGAGCGCGCGTCGGCCGCCGGTACCGGATGGACCGGGGGGACCGGGTGGGGAGCCTCGGATTCCAGGGCGTAGTACGCCAGGTCCTTCGCCGAGTCGCAGGCGACGCACTTGGCGCGGACCAGGTGCCACTGGCTCGCGCAGAGGGGGCACACCAGATAGCGCAGGCTGTGGGTCTCCCCGCCGCTCAGCACGACACTCGCGAGGGGCCGGGACCCGCAGGCGGGGCAGAGGCTCGGTGGCTCGACGCGGGGGAAGGCGCCAGCCCCGAGGGTGGTGGTCAGGTGGACCCAGTAGACCTGCAGGGCCGCGGCGACGAGGGGCACGTAGGCGGGCTCGACGGCCTCGAGGTCGCCGGCGAGGAGATGGGCCGCGACCTCTTCGATCGCATTCTCTCCCAGCGCCGCCAAGCGGTCGATGGCGAGCCGGGCGGCCCCGGGCAGATCGGCCGGCTCCCGGGCCCGGGCGAGGATCTGCCGTAACGCGTCGCGCCAGGCCTCCGCGCGCGGCCAGCTCGCGGCTGAGAGTGGCGGCAGGCCGTGCCCCCGGGCGAGCGCCAGGTCCCGCTCCGTCGGCAGGGGGACCTCGGGAAAGGCGTCCAGCGCCGCCTGCTGGGCCTCCGCGAGGGAGGCCAGGAAGCGCAGGTAGTCGCCCAGGGCGTGACCTTGCGCGAGATGGCGCAGGCGCGACGCCCGCCGGGCGAAGAGGGCGGTACGCTCGGGGAGGAGCACCTCACCGTTCGTGGGTCACCTCCCGGTACCACCCCGGGTGGTGGTGCTTCGCCCAGGCGCGGCTGACCTTCCCCCGGATCATCGCGGTCAACGAGCCCGCGGTCCAGATGGACGCGGTCACGTGGACGATGATGGAGAGGATGAGCACCCAGGCCGTGAGCGCGTGGGCCAGCACCGCGATCCGCCGCTGCTCCACCGTGAACTGTTCGGCGAAGTACGGCTCCCAGATCACGACGCCCGAGGCGAGGAGCACGAGCATCCCCAGCAGCAGGACCCAGTACAGCACCTTCTGGCCGCCGTTGTATCTCCCCACCGGCGGGATCCCCGACGCGTCGTGAGCGAGCACGCGGCGCACGCGGGCGAGCCACTTCAGGTCAGCGCCGGTGATCACGTTGCTGCCCATGAGCGGCAGGGCGAAGCGGGCGAACACCAGGAGCCACAGCACCCCGATGAAGGGGTGCAGGATCCGGTTCCACTGGCCGCCGCCGAGCAGGTTGGCGAGCCAGGACATCGCCGGGTGGAAGAGGGCGAGTCCCGAGAGCGTGAGCACGAGGAACGAGATGGCCGTGACCCAGTGGGCGGTGCGCTGACTCCCCGTGTACCGTTCGATCCGGTCGTTGCGTGTCGTCATGGCTCACCTCCCGCCCGTCGGCGGCTGTACGCCACCCGGGCCGCCGGGGCCGGGCTCGCTCTCCTCATGGACCTCCTCGGGCCCGCTCTTCACGTAGAAGAGGAACCCGCCGAGGGCCGCGAGACCGAGGGCCGCGAGACCGATGGGCCTCGCGATGCCCTTCCACAGCTGGACCCACGGGCTGATGGTCGGGTCCTTCGGCAGGCCGCTGTAGAGCTCCGGCTGGTCGGCACGCGGCAGCACGTACATCACGTGCGTGCCGCCCACCCCCTGCGGGTCGTAGAGCCCCGCGTGGGCGAAGCCCCGCTCCTTCAGCTCGGCGACCCGCCCGGCGGCGATGTGGACCATGTCCTCCTTGGAGCCGAAGCCGATGCAGCCGGTGGGGCAGCTCTTCACGCAGGCGGGCTCGAGCCCCACCGCGACCCGGTCCGAGCAGAGCGTGCACTTGTAGGCCCGGTTGTCCTCCTGCGAGAGCCGCGGGATGTGGAACGGGCAGCCCATGAGGCAGTAACCGCAGCCGATGCAGTGCTCGGAGTGGAAGTCCACGATGCCGTTCGCGTACTGGACGATGGCGCCCGGCGACGGACAGGCCTTCAGGCAGCCCGGGTCGGCGCAGTGCATGCAGCCGTCCTTGCGGATGTGCCACTCGAGACGGCCGTCTGCGGTCTGCGCCTCGTGGAAGCGCATTACGGTCCAGGACTTCGCGCTCAGGTCCGTCGGGTTGTCGTAGGTGCCGTGACAGACCCCGATCTCGTCCCTGAGGTCGTTCCACTCCAGGCAGGCCGCCTGGCAGGCCTTGCAGCCGATGCACCTCGAGATGTCGATGAGTTTCGCCACCTCCGCGGGCGTACGGACGCCGGGAGGTGGCACCGTGGTGGCCGAGCGTCGCTCGATGTCGAGTGATTGCAGTGCCATGGGTGTCCTCCTCAGGCCTTTTCCAGGTTGACCAGGAAGGCCTTGTACTCCGGCGTCTGGACGTTGGCGTCGCCCACGTAAGGGGTGAGCGTGTTGGCCAGGAAGCCCGGCCGGGTCACGCCTTTGAAGCCCCAGTGCAGCGGGATGCCGACCGTGTGCACGCGCTTGCCTGCGACGTCGAGGGAGCGCACTCGTTGGGTTACCACCGCGACCGCCGTGATCCACCCCCGTTTCGAGGTCACCTTCACCTTGTCACCGTTCTTCACCCCCTTCTCGCGGGCGAGCTCCTCGCCGATCTCGACGAACATCTCCGGTTGCAGGATGGCGTCGATGACCGCGTGCTTGGTCCAGAAGTGGAAGTGCTCGGTGAGCCGGTAGGTGGTGGCGACGTAGGGGAACTGGTCCGCCTTGCCGAAGGTGTTCCAGACCTCCGGGAATACGCGGGCCACCGGGTTGCTGACGACCTTCGGGTGCATGGGGTTCGTCCCGATGGGCGTCTCGAACGGCTCGTAGTGCTCGGGGAAGGGGCCCTCGGCCATCGCGCCGCGGCCGAAGAACCGTGCCACCCCCTCCGGCAGCATGATGAAGGGGTTCATCCCGCTGTCGGGACCGGCGTCGACCTTGAAGTCCGGGACGTCGAACCCGGACCACCGGGCGCCGTCCCAGGCGATCAGCCGGCGCTTCGGGTCCCACGGCTTTCCGGAGGGGTCGCAGGACGCGCGGTTGTAGAGCACCCGGCGGTTGGCTGGCCAGGAGAAGGCCCAGCCGAGCGTGTTGCCGAGCCCGCTCGGGTCCGCGTTGTCCCGGCGCGCCATCAGGTTTCCCTTCTCCGACCAGGCCCCGGTCCAGATCCAGCAGCCGCAGGCGGTGCTGCCGTCGTCCTTGAGCTGGGCGAAGCCGTCCACCTGTTGCCCCGCCTTCAGCAGGACCTTCGTGGGGTCCCTGGCATCGGCCTGGTCCGCGAGCGCCTTGCCGCTGAACTCCTTCGCCAGCTCATCGGGCGCGGGTGACTCGGGGACCGCGTACTTCCAGGCGAGGTTCAGGATCGGGTCGGGGAGGGTGCCCCCTTCCTTGCGGTACAGCTCCCGGAGCGCGAGGAACATCCCCGCGATGATCTCCGCATCGGGCCGGGCCTCGCCCGGCGCCGGCGCGCCCTTGTAGTGCCACTGGAGCCAGCGGCTGCTGTTCACGAGCGAGCCGTCCTCCTCGGCGAAGCAGGTCGAGGGCAGGCGGAAGACCTCGGTCTGGATCTTCTGGGGGTCGACGGGGTTCAGGTCCCCGTGGTTCTCCCAGAAGGTCGAGGTCTCGGTCGCGAGCGGATCGATCACGACCAGGTACTTCAGCTTCGCCAGCCCGTCGGCGACGCGCGCCTTCTCCGGCAGCGAGGCGAGCGGGTTGAAGCCCTGGCAGATCCACCCGTTCACCTTGCCCTGGTGCATCATCTCGGTGAACAGCAGAGCGTCGTAGGTCTTGTCGAGCTTCGGCAGCCAGGCGTAGCCGAACTCGTTCTCCCGCGTCGCGGCGTCGCCGTACCAGGACTTCATCAGGCTGACGAAGAACTTCGGGTAGTTCTGCCAGTAGGACATCTGGTTCGGCCGGATCGGCTTCAGCGCCCGGGCCGCGAGGTACGCCTCGAGTGTCTGCTCCTTCTCGCCCGGCAGCGTCAGGTAACCGGGCAGCGAGTTGGAGAGCAGGCCGACGTCGGTGAGGCCCTGGATGTTGGAGTGCCCGCGCAGGGCGTTGACGCCGCCGCCCGCCATGCCGATGTTGCCGAGCAGGAGCTGGACCATCGCCATGGTGCGGATGTTCTGCGATCCGACCGTGTGCTGGGTCCAGCCGAGTGCGTACAGGATCGTGAGCACCCGGTTCGCCGGAGCGGTCGACCCGATCCACTCGCACACCTTCAGGAACTGGTCCTTCGGCGTGCCGGTGATCTCGCTCACCTTCTCCGGCGTGTAGCGCGCGTAGTGCGCCTTCATCAGGTTGAAGACGCAGCGCGGGTCCTGCAGCGTTTCGTCGACCCGCGCGTGGCCGTTCTCGTCGAGCTGGTAGTTCCAGGTCGCCTTGTCGTAGGCGCGCTTCCCGGCGTCGTAGCCGGTGAACAGCCCGTCCTCGAAGCGGAAGTCCTCGCGCACGAGGAACGTCGCGTCGGTGTAGGCCTTGACGTACTCGTGCTGGATCTTGTCGTTCGCGAGCAGGTAGTGGATGACCCCGCCCAGGAAGGCGATGTCGGTGCCCGCCCGGATCGGTACGTAGAGATCGGCGACCGCCGCGCTTCTCGTGAAGCGCGGGTCGACCACGATGAGCTTCGCCTGGTTGTGCGCCTTCGCCTCCGTGACCCACTTGAACCCGCAGGGGTGGGCCTCGGCGGCGTTGCCGCCCATGATCAGGATGACGTTGGCGTTCTTGATGTCGACCCAGTGATTCGTCATCGCGCCGCGGCCGAACGTCGGGGCAAGACTTGCCACCGTCGGGCCGTGTCAGATGCGCGCCTGATTGTCGACCGCCAGCAGCCCCAGGGAGCGGACGAATTTGCCCGTGATGTAGCCCGACTCGTTGCTGGAGGCCGAGGCCGCCAGCAGGCCCGTGGTGAGCCAGCGGTTCACCGTCAGGCCCTCCGCGGTCCGGGTCGTGAAGTTCTTGTCCCGGTCGTCCTTCATCAGCCGCGCGATCCGGGCGAACGCGTCGCCCCACGAGATCCGCTGCCACTGGTTGGAGCCGGGGGCGCGGTACTCGGGGTACCTGAGCCGGTTGGGGCTGTGCACGAAGTCGAGCAGCGCCGCGCCTTTCGGGCAGAGCGTGCCGCGGTTCACCGGGTGGTCCGGGTCGCCTTCGATGTGGATGATCTCGGGCTTGGCGTTCTTCGCCCTGTCGCCGAGCGAGTACATGAGCAACCCGCATCCCACGGAGCAGTAGGGGCAGGTGTTCCTCACCTCGGTGGCCCGCGTGAGCTTGTAAGCGCGAACTTGCGCGAGCGCTGGCCCCGGTGCGAACCCCAGCATGGCGGCGCTGGAGCTCCCGAGTCCGGCGCCGGTCAGCTTCAGGAACTGCCGTCGGTTGACGTCGATGGCCATCGTTTCCTCCCGCCTGGTGTGGACCTCTGGAGGGGCTCGGCCGCAGGGGAGGGGGGGTACGGGACTTCCCCTCGTGCCCGGGCCTTCCGCCCAGAAGAATAGCACCTGGGGGAGAATGCGATTAACGTGAATTAGTATCTTGCCAGAGACTGATGGACCACCCAGCCTCAGACCGCTTGGGCGCTCGCAGGGATTCCGCGGCCGACGCCCATGCCGCGGCCGACGCCCATGCCGTGGTCGACGCCCATGCCGCGGGCGGCTCTGGAATCAAACCTCCCCGGTCATGCCGAACTCGATCGGAGTCTTGATGTAGAAGATGTTGATACTCTCTTCGCGCAGTTTCTCGAACAGGCGACTCGCATCCTCCTGGCTGATGGCCATCACGATCTCGATGGGCTGCTCTGCCAGGTCGAAAAAGTGCGCCGAGTGCAACTTGCGGTCATGACCGAAACCCTCCGTGGCAGCGATCAATGTGGCGCCAGCCACCCCGAGCTTGCGTGCCTCGTGGATCAGCCACTCGCCCAGAGGAAGATTGCCGTGACGACGATCCTGCTGCGTGAAGAATGTCAATTGATAGCCTTGCACGTTCGTCTCCTCAAATGCGCTTCAGCAGGGCCACAGTCCAGAGCCCGAGCAAAGTCATCACGAGCGAGCCAACGACGTGGATACCGATTGCGGTCATTGCCCAGATCAGTCGGCCCTGTTGGATGAGCGTGGTGACTTCCGCCGAGAAGGTCGAGAAGGTTGTCATGCCGCCCAGGAACCCGGTGATGATTAGCAGTCTCCATTCAGGCGCGATGCCCGGATGGTTGGCGAAAATGGCAAGCGCCACGCCGATCAGGTAGCCGCCCAGGAGATTGGCGGCCACGGTTCCGGGCGGGATGGTGGGAAAGACAGCGTTCAGCGAAGTGCCGAGCAACCAGCGCGTAACGGCACCCATGGAAGCGCCCAGGCTGATGGCGAGAATGGAGCTCAGCATCGTTTCTGTCCTTTTGTTGACCGTGTCCGTACGGGCGCGCCAGAGCCCGGATGGCCAGCGCAGACTTCCCCCACCTGTGAATCCCCCACCCCGGCTGGGTACGCAAAAAAGAACGCTAGCAAGCAAATTGTCGCGCGGCCAGCTTCATTCCGCATCCCCGGGAAGTTCGGTCGCGCCTATCCAATAGCAGAGCAGTGGCGCGGGAATGCGCATGATCTGCGTGGCCGACGTCGTTGCGCCCGGTGCCGATTCGGCGGTAGACACCGGCAAACCCGGCATCGGCCCGAAGTCGTCCAGCGACTTTGTGACGACATAGCCGCGCGCGATTCGCTTGGCTTGGCACAACTCGATCAGGCCCTTGAGCTCGCGCGCGCCGGTGTGCTGGACGCGGTACTTCACCGCGAAGGGGATCAGTTCGCCACCGACTTCGGCGACGAGATCGACCTTGTGTTCGCGCTTGCCGTGCCAGTACGAGAAGCGCACGTTCTGCGCGCACCAGCGGGCGAACAGGTGCTTGAACACGGCCGTCTCGGTGGCCACGCCCAGCGCCGCCGCATCCGCCGCGCGGCGGAGTCGGTCCCGCTGCTGGGGCGTCATCCGCAATGTGATGCGCACCCGGTCAGGCGATGTCTCGTTCTTTTCCTCCATCGGGGCACCTTAGCCCTGAGCCCAATTCAGGCCATCACGACCTGGGCGCGCACCTCGACCTTCAGGGCGCGCTTGATGGCGGCGAAGATCGCGGACACGTTGGTCATGGTCGGGTTCCCCGACTTCGACAGCATCCGGTGCAGGCTCTTGGCCGGCTTGTGGATCTCATCGGCCAGCGCCTCGAAGCCCACGGTGGCGTTGACGAGGTCGCGCAGGATCAGCTTGGCGGACTCCGGCTCGCCGTTGACGAACAGGGTGATGGCCTCGTCCAGCAGGGCTTCGGCGAAGGCCGGATCGCTCTGCACGCGCGCGGCCACGGTCTCTTTGAAGTCACGGGTCAGTGCCATGTCACTTCGCTCCTTTGTGGGTTGATGCCTTGCGGTGCTTGTAGTCCTCCCACAGCGCCACCGCCTGGTCGATGTCCTGCTGCTGACGCTTCTTGGTCCCGCCGCCGATCAGGATGACGATCTTCAGGCCGTCCTTGGCCAGGTAGATGCGCAGCCCCGGACCCCAGTCGATCTTGTATTCGCCGATGCCACGGAACCACTCGACGTTGGACAGGTTGCCCTGCTCCATTCGGCTCACGGCTACTCGCACCTTGGCAGCGGCCACGGCTTCCAGCGAGCCGAACCACTCACCGAAAGGGCTGTCGCCATCGGCCAGCAGCAGTTCTTTGATCTGGTAGGTCACAAGGCAAATGGTAACGTAAATGTGCCTATTGTGCGAGCACGAGGATGCCGCCGGTACCGTTCGATGGTTGGCCGGTCTCCACGGTTGACGGTGAACCGCCGCGCGAAAGTCGTTGATTTTGCGAGGCCAGGCGCTGCGCCCACCCGCAGGCCGAACAGAGAAAAGAGACGGCTCTGCCCCGGGAAGTGGCCGATTCCGGGCTTCGTGGCGAGCCCGCACCCGCAGCACAGACGGCCGGAACCCCGCGTGGTGCGGGGATCGCAGGCGAAAAAAAGGGCCCGGAGATCATCCGAGCCCTTGTAGATGGTGGCGGATGGTTGACCATGTGCCGACTGACCTCCCGAGCTTATGAGCATTGGTGCGGGTTGCTGAGGGCAGACGACTACAGGCGGCCTGCCTATTTCACCGACGCCACGGCTTGGGTGGCGTGCTTCACGACCTCAACGATCTTCAGCCCGCCATCAGGGGCCGATTCGTTTTCCAAGTAACCGGACGGCGTGATGGCAAAAATCGACTTGGTGGTTTCCATCAGTACCGCATTACGAGCGGCATCGTCGCTGGCCGCCTTGGTGAAGGCCTGGAATGTTCGCAGCGCATTTGCCCTATGCTTGTTAATCGCGCTTTGGTGCCGTGCCGCCTTGTAGAGACGGCCACACCAGATCGTTGCGGTGAAAAGCAAGCCCAGAATCACGACCTTCGAAGTAAAGAGCTGGATGACTTGCGGTGTGGTGGCATCTGGCTTGACCGGAACGAAGACCATGAGCAGAGATGCCAGGATCGTCACTGCCGCCAACCCTGCAGTCGTCTTGAGCCATTTCTCGGCGCTCAGGTCCTGCGCATCCGCCTCGGCATTGAAGTCCGCTGTGAAATGTGCGACGCCAACGCTGGCTGCCGCCTCACGAGCAGCCACGATGATGTCACCAATTTCCCCTCGCCGCTGCTCGATATCCTTTTTGGTGCCCTCCACCAACTGCCCAGCCTCCTCAACGGAGCGGGTCAGCTCATTGATGTTCCGCTGCACATCACCCTTCTGATAGGCGAGGTACGGAATGTACAAATGCGCCGCCGTAAAGAACTGGTCGGCCTGGCTCTTGACCTGGTTAACCAGTTGATCGCGCGCTCCTGTCGGGTTGCCTGACTCAATAGAGAAAGCCCGAATTTGCTCAAGGCTCTGCTTGATCGGCGGCAACGTACTGACGATTTGCTGCGTTGGTCCGTCAGGCAGCAGATCCAAGGGCAGCAGTTTGAACTGGTTCAGCATCGAGTACGTGCGTTCCAACTCCGGACGGCAGCTCTCGAAGTTGATCTTTCCCCAGTCGGGGTTGATGAGCAGTTCGTCGACGGGCGACTGGGTGCAGTCGTTGATCAACTCTCGAAACTGTTTAGTCAGCGCTTCAGCAGCCATTTATCTGATCTCCCTGGACTTCGTATCACCATTTCCAGCGAGATCTTGTTCGACACTTTTGTAGCCACCTATCGCCGTACCGGATTTGAATCCGGCGGATGATCGTTTTGCAGAGTAGGCGCCATCAAATACCTCGAGGCCAAGCCCGATATCCCAGACGTAATCGCCAAACCGAACAAACCGGTCGTGGCCGTCATCGCGGAAGCCCGTATTCGGAACCATAAAAACTTTTATTCGCTTGATATTTTTGCGCGGTAACTTGCCAAATACCACGCGCAGTTCCGCCTCAATGTCGTCGATAGTTTTCCTGTTCTCTCCTGACAGATCAGCAGTCCAGGCGGAATAAATCGTGACGTGCCGGTGGCCGGTGGCATCGGTATCCAGTAGCCGCAGGAACCGTTCAAGCCCCGAAAGTCTGGTCTGCGGGCAGGCCATGTGTTGACCAATGGCATACCGATCAACGACGCTTATAAGTTTGATTGGTGCGATTGCCAAGGCCTTGAAGCGCGTATCCCAGGTGGCCAGAAACGTATCTCCTGCTTCGATGTGCTTGCCCGCCAAGGTAGTCGCAGCCTGAAAAGCCTTGGCTTGTCCCACGGCAAGAAGACGGCAGACTGAAACATCAATGCCATTGCCCGGCCGCAGCGCCTCATCACACTCATCATCGAACCCAAACTCGACCTCGGCACGGGTGTCGTCGACCAACGCCAACTGCGCCACACTAGCGAAATCGCCAAGTGTTGCTGCCGACACACTGCCACTCCACTGCGGCGTGGTTAGTAGAGGAGCTCGCTCCAACACTTCTTGCCAGCGTGGGCGGACGTTTTGCGGTAAGGCCTGAACAGCTTCGTGCAAACGTGATGCAGGCAGGGAATCACCATCGTGCGCAAGCAATCCGGTCCGTTGCCACACATCGAGTAGCCCGTTGTAACAGGCACGCTTCTGTGTAGGCGTCCATGCCTGGTCTGGTGCAAGGCTGTCAGCGTCGATCACGAAGGGCACCAGCATTCTCAGCGCCCCCCGAATTTTTCATGGAAAGACTCTTCGAAGAATCCGCCCGGCCATTCATCAATGAAGTCGCCTTCTTCATCGATGCGCAGCTCAATGAAACGGCTGCCGCGCGCCAAGGGTTCAACAAAGACGACTCCGACGTCATTGGGGCTTATCTTTCCTTCACGGATTCGACGCATCAGGCGCAAAATCAAATGCTCACTGTGGGTCTCCAAGATGAATGTGTTCTTGCGTTCGCGCAACGCAGCCTCGATGAAAACGTCGCCCAGCTCGGCCTGGAGCGCCGGATGCAAGTGGATTTCTGGCTGTTCCATCGCCAATAGCTTCCCGCGCGAACCATAGGCCAGCACCAATACTGGCAAGACCTGAGAGATACCAATACCGACATCGCGGTGGGTGACGATTGTGTTTTTTCGGACGTCGCGCAGCACCAACTCTTCAAGTACCCCACCAGATTTCGCCGCCGTAGCAAGTTGGGCGAGAGAATTTGCGAGAAACTCCGCTTCTTGCTCGGGTGCATTCAGAATTGATGCATCGCTCAGGGTGAGTGCAAGCTGAGCGAGGGCTTCCTCACTGACGCTGCCAGAGCCATCCGGCTCCAGTTCCCTACGGGAACCTATTTCAAACGCCTCCATCAACCATTCGTCGATCTCAGTACCACCTCCGCGCCCTGGTTGCGCATATGTCGGATCGCGGCGCTTGGATTCGTTGTGCAATGCAACGTAGCGCTCTGTCACAGCATCGACAAGCCACTGAGTCACGTCAGGCTGCGCGAAATGCTTGACAACTTCGAGCCGATAAGGCGTCTTCAATTTATCGGAACTCAGCCAGCCATTTACGGCCTCCCGCACAGCATCGTCGCGACGCACGACGTCCCAGGCATAACCGCCGCCGGCATACCAATTGGCGTCTTCATGTTCGGCAAAGGCTAGATGGCGTGGGGGGAAAGAGCGCAGCGGACCAAGGTACTGCAGCTGCTTGAGATCGTCGGCCAGCGCATCGGCCAGTCCCTTAATTAAGTCGTTCAATGTGCGGGGCAGGACGAATCGGACAGCTTGCGCGATGTCTTCCTTACGGTTGCCCTTGCTGACGGGGAACAACATACTAACTGGCGAGATATCGCCGCCGTCGGTCTTGGGCAGTTCCACACTAGATGGGAGGAACTGATCGACGCGCACCACGAGTTCCGGCAGCAGTGAGGAGATGGCCTCATTGGCGCCTTCAAAATCTTCAGGGCGCATTTCTTCGGACGTGGTTTGCGCCTCAACGATGGCTTTCAGTACTTGGCGAAATACGGCATGGTCGCTGGCGAGGCGGTCCAGACGAAGGTGACCAGCGTGGACATCTGATCGCAAGGTCGCTGGGCGGCGGCTCATGCGCAGCAACTCAGCGCCGTCGGCGGTGATCTCGATGGAGTCCACCCGGGGCTCCGCACCCGGCTTTGGGCGGTCCTGATCGTCCAACTCAATGCCGAGGGCGATGTTCAGGGCCACGCTGCTGACCGGGGCCAGCAGTTGTGCCAGTCGCTGATCCTTGCCTTGGGCCAGTGATGACACCTTGATTTCAGCACCCCATTCCACGCGCTTGTTCAGTTGCCCACGGTGCACGTACTGACGAAAGCCGCCAAGGTCAATGGCGCTGCCGCCCACGTCCGTGTGGTGGACGTCCAGACGGGCCAGACTGCGCTTTTCTCGACCGAACTGTGCTTCGTGCGCCAGCGCAAGGCTGTGAATGAAGCTGGACTTGCCGGCGCTGTTGGGGCCGAAGATCAGCGTGATCGGCTTGAGTGGGATGCGCTGGGTATCAGCAAAGGCCTTGAAGTTGCCCACGCGCAGGGCTTGAAGGCGGCGAGTCATGGCAGTGCCTCCAGTTCCTTTGGCATTGGCAGATTCAGCGCGCGGGCCTGTTGGGCCATCTCTGCCAACAGTTCCCGCAAATGGCCCTCCCGCCATTGGGCGGTGAGTTGGCCGGAAAAGGCGTGTAGTAGCAAAGTGGAAAACGTGGCTTCCAACTGCTCTGCTGCGCTATCAGCTTTTGTGAGCACCTGCTCAATTTCCTTAGCCAGCTTGCCAAACTTCTGTTGCAACGGTTGAGGGGGCTCAGGAGTCAAAAGGCCGGAATACTCTTGGCCATTGATGTTGGGCTGCCCTGCAACACGTTTATGCGATTCAACCCAGCCTCGGTAATAAGCCGTTCGAGTCACCCCAAAGACGAACCACGGGTCAACTGCTCCAGATCGGAATTGGAACCGAATCAGGTACCCTGCAAATGCGCATGGACCATCATCCGGACGATATATGTACGTCTTGCCCACGGTATTACCACTTCTTGCAAAGAGTACATCGCCGTCGTGCAGCAGGTATCGCCGCCAATCATCGGAATCGAGGGAAACGCTCTCTTTT
The DNA here is from genome assembly GCA_017999615.1 of Gammaproteobacteria bacterium. Lineage (NCBI taxonomy): Bacteria > Pseudomonadati > Pseudomonadota > Gammaproteobacteria > Gammaproteobacteria bacterium. The sequence continues at coordinate 733,038 of JAGNLM010000001.1, forward strand.
TCAGAGAGAGTTCCATTGTCCCGAATATCGGTGATTCGCACATAGCGAGGCATGACACCTTTTCTTGGACAAGCACTGGCATTTGCGCCGTACTCAGGCCGCTGATCGGCTAGATCGCCAAGCGGCTTCATTGGCCATCCCATCGGATTCGTCGCAGGGTCGCCGAACATCTTGAGGAACAGTGCAGGCAGGATGCGGGCGGCCTTGGCGTCGGCTTCGCGACGCAGGCGGCGCAGACGGTTGGCTTCGTCGAGAAGTTCGACAATGCGAGATTGCTCTCTTGGCGACGGAATCGGTGCCTCATGCGCCCAGAACCAATCCATGACCACGCGCGGCATCTTGGCTCCAGCAACGTGGTGTGACGCCTGATTTACGAATCCGGGGGAGCGCAGGTAATACGCCAGAAAACGAGGATTTAGCGTTTTCGGGTCCGGGCGCAATGGAATCAACTCAGTGGTGGCAATTCCTGCTTCGTCAGGAACCGCCACTTTGTTCAAATAGGGCCGCAACTTCGAATAGAGCACATTACCCGTGTCGAAGTTGAACGTCGATGTCCCAGCATCTGAGGCTGCGGCATAGCGCTTTTCGACAATTTCACCGGATTCGCTTTCGATCTGATCCAGTGAGAGTTGCCACACTTGGTCGTCAGGCGCGAAGGCGATTTGCGCTGTGACGGGCGGAGCGACCTTACGCAGTGGTGCGGTAAGCCATGTCATCGTGGCAACTCCTCCAGCAACTTCTCCAACCCTGCTACCACCTTGCGGTAGTCACCCAGCACCTCGGCAACCAGCTCACTAGGATCTAAATCGCTGGTCTTTTCCGCGACGCGTGGTTTCCATTGACCGGCACCCAGGTTGTAGTCGCCCTCGGCCAGCTTCTCGCGGGTGGTCCACCAGCAGGTGGGCTCCTTACTGCCGTGTGCCAGCAGGGTGTTGGCCTCCAGCCCCGGCGGGATGGTGTAGCCACTGGCCTTGTAAGCCTTCCACTGCGCGAGCAGGTCGGGAATATCATTCTTTTCAGGCGTTTCCACGCGGCCGCCACCGGAAATCTTGTCCGGGTCGTAACCGTCATTGCGCACCTCGTAAAACCAGACCTTGTCCAGGCGCTTGGCGGCTTCGGAGGCTGGTTTGCGGAACACCAGCACGGCGGTCTTTACTCCGGCGTAAGGCTTGAAGACGCCAGCTGGCAGGCTGACGACGGCCAGCAGGTCGAAGTCGTGAACCAGCTTTTTACGCAGTTCCACGTGCGCCCCGGTGGAGCCGAATAACAGCCCTTCGGGCACTACCACCGCACAGCGGCCACCGGGCGCAAGGTGCTGCATCATCAGTGACATGAACAGCAGTTCGCTTTTCTTGCTGTTGGTGGGCAAGTCGGCGCGGATGGAGTCCTTGGGCAATTGGCCTGCGAAGGGCGGGTTGGCCAAGATGACTTTGTAGCGGCGCCGCAGATCGTCCTCGGTCAGGCCGCCCATGTCGGAGAGCGAGTTGGCGCGCTTGAGCTTGGCGTGGCGGATGCCGTGCAGCACGAGGTTCATCATGCTGATGCGCAACATCTGGCGCGACACATCGGTGCCGTACACCGATGCTTCGAGCAGGCTCCAATCCGGAATTTTTTCGCCCGCGCCCTTGCGGTAGGTTTGCAGGCGTGGGATTTCAGCCTTCAGCTCAGCCAGCGACTTACCCTTCTTCTCTAGCCAGTCCTCGCCATAGATGGGGTATTCGCTGATGTGATCAGAATATTTGGCCAGCAGGTAGTCCACAGCATCGATCAGGAAACCGGCAGTGCCCATCGCAGGGTCGAACATCGAATCGCCGATGTCCGGGTCAACCATCTCGACCATAAATGCACGGATCTGACGCGGCGTGCGGAACTGTCCGTTGAGCGAACTGGAGCCCAAGTGCACCAACAGGTATTCGAAGATGTCACCCTTCACATCCGGGCCAAGCTTGCGGAATTCGAATCCGTCCAACTCGTCGATCACCTGCTTCAGCACGTTGGGGTCGACGATTTCCAAGACCGCGTCGCGGAAGTATTCCGCCACCTCGGGCTCGTCTTTAGCCAGCGAAGCCATGTAAGGGAAGACTTCGTCGCGGATGAAGTCGCGCAGGTCGGTACCGCTCTTAAAGCGCCAGTTACTCCAACGGTAGCGCTCGGACTGTGCGGGATAAAGTAGCGCGGCGTTGCCGCCGGTGGCACCAAGGCGAGCGCGCAGCTCGCGGTCGGACTCCTCTTCGTCTAGCAGCTTCAGGAAGATGAGGTAGGAGATCTGTTCGATGTAGGTGACCGGGTTCGTCACACCGCCTGCCCAGAGGATGTCGGTGATGTGATCGAGCTTGCGGCGTAATTGGTGATTCATGTCTTTTTCCTAATTTCGATCGGCGCTACGCCACCAGGACGGATTGGTTGATCTCGTCCATCACGTTGCGCAGACCCTGCTCGCCAAACAGTTCGATGCCGATGTTGGCGGCGTTGAGAATGGACAGCGGCGGGGCGAACAGGTCGTCGAGCGAAACCTTGCCTTTCACCAAGCCACGGTTCTTGAGCAGCGCAAGATATTGCGCCTGCTCGGGGGTAAGGTTCTTGGCCACGAGCCAAGCGCGGAAGTTATCCTCCACGCGCTCCTCGCGGCTCTTGATCTTGAGCATGCCCAGCGCGGCGCGGATGAAGTCCACCAAGTTGCCACCCGGGTTGCGGTAGGCCCGGCGCAGGTTGTCTTCATTGAAGTAACGCTGCGGTTGGTTCAGGCGCTGGGCGAGTTGAGCCTCTTCTTCTTCCGACAGCGCATCGCCCGCTTTGACCTTGGCGATGATGGGATCGGCCTCCGCCTCCTGCTGGACGGTGGTTTCCCAATCTGTCACGTAATCGCGCTTGTCGACGCGCTCGCCGTCCGGACCCACCTCGATGTAGTGGACTGCGTCCAGCCATTCGTCTTCTAGGCCAAGCTCAATCAGCTCCCGCGGCGTCTTGCCACCCGGTTGTTTGGGCTTGGGTGCGTAACCACCGCCACTGCTGCCGGAGAAGATGTCGGTGTCCGAGTCGTTGAAATACTCGTGGTTGCGGAAGAAGTCGTAAATGACGAACTTCTCTTTGCCGATGTGCGGTGCTGTACGTGTGCCACGCCCACGCATCTGTTGATAGAGGATGGGGCTACGCACTCGGCGGCACATCACAAGATGCAGCACCTCGCGGCAATCAAAGCCCGTGTCGAGCATGCCCACGCTGACTGCGACCATGGGCAGATCTTCCTGTTTGAAGCGGCGGATCAGGTCGTCTGCATTGGCCACGTCAGAAGTGATGACCTCGGCGTAGCGACCCTTGTGCTCGGGATGCAGGTCATTCAGGTATTGCGCCAGCCGTGCCGCGTGGTGCTTGGTGATCGCAAACACTACCGACTTACCAGGACCGTTCTTTTGTCCCGGCGCCAACTCCTTGTAGCTCTGCCAGGCCAGTCGGTCGAACTCCTCCATCATCAGCCTGTTGCTGGCCTCGTTGGTCCACTTGCGCTCGAACTCGGCTGGATCGTAGTGCTCCTCATCGACCTTGGCGCCTTCGGACACCAAGGTGGTGATGCCGGTGGCGAATTTGTAGGGCACGAGAAAGCCTTCCTTGAAGGCCTCCTGGATCGGGTAGGAGTAGTCTGGCGTGTCGTCCTTGCAGTGATAGAACTGGAACGTGTTGCGCTCGATGTAAATGGCCGGGGTGGCGGTGAGGCCGATGTGCAGTGCATCGAAGTGCGAAAGCGCAGCCTGCCACGCGCCGTAGATGGAACGGTGGCATTCGTCCATCACGACCACATCAAAGTAGCCGCTGGTGAACTCGTGATAGCGGCCAATCATGGTTTGCAGCAGGCACACGGTAACCTGCTTTTCCTGCCGGACCATTCCGGGCTTGAGCCAATAGCTGGAATAGCCGGGGAGCAAATCCTGAATGGCCTCGATGGCCTGCTTGGCAAGCTGATCGCGGTCGACCAGGAACAGGACGCGCTCGGCCTGCCCAGCCTGCACGAGGCGCTTGAGGTAAAGCGCGATCAGATCGGTCTTGCCGCAACCAGTGGGCAACTCGATCAGGAAGCGACGCTTGCCCAGTTCAACCGTGCGGTCAAGCGCCTGCATGGCCTCCTTCTGGTAGGGGCGCAGGGAGCGCGTCTCACCCTGGCGCATGTAGGTGTCCGGGATCGGCACCGTGGCCAGTGGCTTGCGTTCGGCACGCATGTGAACCAAACGCTCCAGGTCGCGCCGGGAGAAGAAGGAGTTGACGATGCGGGCATCGTCGTTCTGGTAGTCCCAGAAATAGATCAGTTCGCCGTTGGTGAGGAAAATGAACGGCGCACCGATTTGCTTGGCGTAGGGCAGCGCTTGCTGCTTGGCGGTGTAGGGCTGAATGGCCTGCTTTTTGGCCTCAATGATGGCCAACGGGCGACCACGCTCGTCCAGCAAGACATAGTCGGCACGGCCTGTAGGAATGGCGTCGCCATCCGACGTGCTGAAAACAGTGGGTTGCGCCCCCAGCTCGGCCACGAAATGACCGCCTGCGACTTTGACCTCGGTGAGCACCTGGGACTTGTCTGCCGGATTCCAGCCGGCAGCGCGCAGCTGATCGTCGATCAGGATGCGTGCGTCGGTTTCTTTGTTCTGGGCGTTCAAGTCAGTACTCCATGATTACAAATTTTTTTGTTAGTGACAGGCTATAAGCACATGCCGTGCCAACTAGCCAACTCCGTATTTCTGAAGCCAGTTACTAAGGGTCTGATAGCTGCCAATCCCAAGGATTCGGGCGGCCTCGGACTTATTGCCGTGCGTCTGAGCCATGGCGCGCTCAAGGTAGTGGCGCGCGACGTCTCCAATGATGTCCGGCAGTGAAATCGCCTGATCCAGAGGGCGGCCGAGGATGGTGTCAGCCTTTGGAGCGACCGTTACAGCCAAAGACTCGGCCACGTCCTGCGTGGTGATCTTGTCGCCCACGGCCCAAATGCTGGCACGCAGCAGTGTGTTGTGGAGTTCCCGAACGTTACCAGGCCAAGAGTGCTGAATCAGAAGGTTTCTTGCGGAAACATCTAATTTCTTGTGCTTGTAACCCGGCTGCGACGCAGCCTCGGCATTGATGGAGGCCAGCATCGAGTCGATCAGCATGTTGAGATCACCCTCACGCTGGCGCAGAGGGGGCAGGAGCAGCACCCCTACGGCTAAGCGGTGGAAAAGGTCTTCCCGGAATCGACCCTCCCTGATCTCATCGGGCAGGACTCGATTCGTGGCGGCGATAACGCGGATATCGATGGGCTTGGCCCGTGTGGCGCCGACACGGGTAACTTCACGCTCCTGCAAGACCCGCAGCAGCCTGACTTGAGATGCCAGCGGCAGTTCGCCGATCTCATCGAGGAACAGGGTGCCGCCATCGGCCGACTCGAAGTAACCAGCCCGAGCTGCGGTAGCGCCGGTGAATGCGCCCTTCTCATGGCCGAACAGTTCTGCATCAACCAGTTCTTGAGGGATAGCGCCACAGTTGACTGCGACGAACGGCTTTGCGTTGCGTGGACTGGCCTGATGGATAGCGCGCGCGAACAACTCTTTTCCGGTTCCGGATTCGCCCTGGATGAGCACGGGCACATCGCGAACCGCCAAGCGATGCGCCATCGCCACGGTGCGTTTCATTGCAGCGCAGCGGTGGACGATTGCAGTGAAAGCTGGACTTTCGGGCGGCACGCCCATCATCAGGCGAGTCAGAGCCTCATCTGCCTGCTTGTCAGCAACAGGCACAAACTCGGCCGACAACTCAAAGGGAATGCTGACCTCTTTGACACCGTGCTCCCGCGAAGACTCGATCAGTTTTGCAGCGTACCGAGTCTTGGCAAGCAGCAGCCAGATGGCTGCCATGGCCGGAGTGCCTGGGCTCAGATGAAACACTAGGTCGCCAAAAGGTGAAGCACGCTTGACTTCCTCGATCACGCCGACGGCAGCACGGAAGATCTCTTCAAAACTGGTTGGACTGGTGAGCTTGGCTTGATGTGACGTCACCGGCACTGACGACTGCCGTCCAACCCACTGGGCGTACGCACGGGTCTTCTGGATGCTGTGATCGGACAGCAGGTGCAATGCATCAAAGGGGAACGCCTGGAGCGCGCCCAAGATGGGCCCTTGCTCATCGGAGCCTCCGGCCTCCCCAGCGCGCAGGTCAGCATTGCCTAGCCAAGCCAGCAAAATTGCCATAGATTAGAAGATTTTCAATGCAATCACAAGAAATATTGTACTTTGATCGGGATTGATTGAACAGCAGCTTGGCTTCTTGATCGTTCAGCGCGTGAATGGTGGCGTCATCCATCAACCCGGAGCCCACCATGACCACCCAGACCACCGCCATCGACGCCTATCTCGCCCGCGCCGCAGCCATCTACATCAAGTTCGCCCGGCTACAGCAACTGGCCGGCGACCACTTCGGCCATGACCCTGACGCCATCCACTGGGGCCACGTCGGGGACCTCGGGCGGGTGGATCAGGCGCTGGATGACCTTCTGGCGATCTTCGACGGCCAGGCCAAGTGACGGAGGCCATGATGGAGACCCTGCTCAAACTCTCCCCGGCCCAAAGCCTGCTGCTCCGCACTGCCGCCCGCCGTCCTGATGGGCGAGTGATCCCGCCCGACACGCTGCGCGGCGGCGCACGGGTCAAGGTGCTGACCTCACTGCTGCAGCGCGGGTGGATCGAGCCTGCCGACAGCGGCCACGTCATGACCGACGCGGGCTACGCGGCCATCGGCCAGCAACGGCCCATGCCGCCGGATGACGTCCAGCCGATGGACGCCACCGACGACTTCCAAGTTCTGGAGGGCATCCCAATCCGCCCTGGCACCAAGCTGGCCGCACTGGTGATGGCGCTACGCCGCCCGCAAGGCGCGACCAGTCTCCAACTGATGCTGGCCACCGGCTGGCAACAACACACCGTGCGCGGAGCCATCTCCGGGATGCTGCGCAAGAAGCTGGGCCTGAACGTGGTCTTGGCGCACAATGAATCCGGCGAACGGGTGTACAGGGTGGTTTGATCTGCCGCCAAGGGTGTCCAGTTTCTTGAGGCCCTGCGGATACCCCGGCGTGTCTGACGCATCGGACACAGCTCCACGTAACTCTCTATACGCGTGCGCGTGTGCGCGCCTCACGGAAAGTTACGACAACCTGTGTCCGATGCGTCAGACGGTGCGCAAAGGCTCGTGGGCCGATTTCTGCAACCCAGCCAGCGAATCGGCTGCAAACCCGCGCCAGCATTGAGTTTTCTTTCCTGGCCGTTTTTCGCTTGGCCGGGGTGCAAACCTGCGAACCGGGTACGCACCAAGGTTCGCACCTTCCGCGTTGCGGCCATCCCGCGCAGGCCCGCGCTGACCGGGCTTTCGCCCCCCTTGCCCACACACTGCCAGGTGCGAACCGCAAACCCTGCAAACCTTGTTTTATAGTCGGACGGTGGCGAAATTCTGCGCTCGCGCCCCCCGCATGGCGATTCGGGCGGGAAGGACCCCTTTTGCATGGGCTGCGGTGGCGGGCGCCGCGCTCGGGCACCTGAAGATCCTTGCCTCCGGCACAGAAGGGGGGTTTGGTGACTTTAGTGGGTTTACTTCCCCCTGCTCTATATAAATGCCATCTGCCAAATCGCTCGCGTAAGGATGGAAACACCCCCCTAATCCTACAAACCCACCCTTGAGCCGGGCTGGGAAGGCGAGCACGAAAGGGGCTTGCGCTCCGCATGCAAGCGCCGAGTTCGGGCCCGATCGAGAAATAACGTGTTTTAGCGGAGGTCAGGGGAGAAGGTCGGCCATCAGCGGCAATCCATTGAATACGCGACCTTTTCCTCGATTTTCAATCTCCCATACTGTCACTCCATGAGCATCACGACGGATCGCCGAGCCCCATCGAGGGGCCGGTCGGTCAGTGATCACCACCCTCAGGAGGACAGCAATGCATCTCACCCCGCAACAGCTCGCGGCCCGCTGGCAGATCAGCGAGAAGACCTTGGAGCGCTGGCGCCGCCGGGGGACTGGACCGCACTTCCTGCGCGTCGTCGGCCGCGTGCTGTATCCGCTCGAAGCCGTCCAGGCGTGTGAAGCCCAAGGGCTCGTCGCGCGGCCGTGTCAGGAAGCCCGTTCGTGAGCGGCCCCGCTTCCCCCTCTCGTCGTCGCGTACGGTACTTCAAGCGCGAGGTACAACGCGCGCTGGCCAACGGGGGTATGCCGCGGTTCCTGGATGCGCTCTTTGGCGTCGGCGCCTGGACCTACGACCCCGTCGAGAAACTCTGGATCGTGCCCGATCGCAACGCTTCCGGGCCGGGGCGCGAGTACTACTGCATCCAGATTACCGGCGACTGGTTCAAGGCGCGGCTCTCCGACGAGGAGTGCTCATGACCGTCCCGAGCGCACAGCCGATCCGCTTCACCGTGTTTCACGCGCAGCAACCGCGGCGACTCTCGAAGGCCTTTCGCCTCGCCGCCGACGGCACGCTGACCCGTGAGCCGGGTGGCGTGTTGGTCAGCGGACGGGCGCGGCAAGTGGCGGTGACGAGCCTGGCCGAGTTCGCCTCGGTCCTGACCGCACTCACCCCTGCCAACGCCGCCGCTTTCGGCATCACCCGATTCGCAACCGTTCGCATCGTCCCCAAGCGCGAGGCCCATCACCCGAATCTCCTCCATCGCCCTTGCGAGCAGCCGATCGTCTCTCGCACCCGCGAACACTTTGACTGGCCTGCTGGCCCGGGCCTGATGATGCTCGATTACGACCCTGCCCCGGGATGCGAAGCACTCGCCCCGCAGGCGTGGCGCGAGCTCCTGTACGCCGTGTGGCCGCAACTGCAACACGCCCCGCACCTGTGGCGTCCGTCGGCCTCGTCGTGCATCGAGAACACTGAGACGGGCGAAGTCCTGCACGGGATCACGGGGCAACGCCTCTACATCGTCGTCGCCGACGCGACCGACATCCCCCGGGCAGGCCAAGTGCTGGTTGATCGACTGTGGCTCGCGGGTCACGGCCGCTTCGATGTCTCGCGCTCGGGCGCCTTGCTCGAACGCACCGTCGTCGATGCAGCCGTGTGGCAACCCGAGCGGCTGGACTTCTGCGGCGGTGCGCAGTGCGAACCGCCCCTGGTGCAGCGCCTGTGTGATCCGGTGATCGTCAACGATGATGCACCGCCGATCGATACGGTCGCCACCCTGGCCGAACTCAGCGCGGCCGAGCGAGCCCAACTCGCGGCGCTCAAGCGCGCACTGGAACTGGAGCCCGATCTTCAGCATGAAGTGAGCCTTGCCCATGCAGCCTGGGTCGAGGAACGTCTGACGAGTTGGCAGCGCCGCCATCCGCAAGCGGATGCAGAGAGCGGTCGCAAGCTCCTGCTGCGCGCGGTGCGCGACAAGCGCCTGATGGGGGACTTCGATCTGGTGCTCGATGACGGCGAGCGCGTCAGTGTCGGCGCGATGCTCGACGATCCGGAGCGCTATCACAACCGCCGCTGCGCCGATCCGCTGGAGCCCGACTACCAGCACGATGCGCGCATCGCGTGGATCAACCTGCGCAATGCCGGTCGCCCCTATATCTATAGTCACGCACACGGCGGCACGCGCTACACCCTACATCGCCCTGCACGCACGCTGCGCCTGGTCGGCGGCGAGTTGCACCGGTTGGTGCGCAGCGTACTCGACCTGATGCGGCTCGACGGCACCGCGTTCGACCGCGGTGGTGAGCTCGTGCATGTGAGTCCGCGCGGCACGGTCTATCCGGTGACCGCCGAATGGCTGACCGTGCATCTGAGTGCACTGATCAACTTCGAGCGGCTGAGCCAGCGCGCCCGCAACTGGTACGCCGTCGACTGCCCGCTCGATCTGGCCAAGCGCGTACTAGCGATGCGCGGCAGCTACGGGCTCCCCAAGCTGCGGGCGGTGCTGACCGCGCCGGTCCTGACCCTCGATGCCCGCGTGCTCGATCGCGACGGTCATGACCCACAAACCGGGTTGCTGCTGATCCTGAACGAGCCCGAGCAGCCCGCGATCCCCTTGCACCCGAGCGTCGAGCAACTGCGCGCGGCCATCGACGCGCTCTGGTTTCCGTTCAAGGACTTTCCGTTCGTCGGGCCGATCGATCGCGGGGTGATGCTCGCAGCCCTGCTCACTGCAACGCTGCGTGCGGTGCTGCCGACCGCGCCGGGGTTTCTCTTTACTGCACCGAGCGCGGGCAGCGTGTCAGCGGTCATCCAATAATCCCCACCCGTGGTCACTGAATTTTCCCCACCCTCCTTTCCGAGGAGGGTAGACGATGACCGTAGACGCAAGACGGAGCAGTGAGACCATCGGCACCCAGGTGCAGCCGCCTGGGGAGACCGCCATGATCCGCCGTGAGCTGTGGGAGGCGATCCGCGTGACCGCCGCGACCGAAGGACTCTCGGTGAGCGCGCTGGCCCGGCGCTTCGAGCTCGACCGCAAGACCATCCGCCGCTGCCTGCAGGGGCCCGAGTGGCAACCGTACCAGCGGGCGCCCCGGGAGGACACGCTGCTCGCCGAGCACGCGGCGTTCCTCACCACGCGTGCCCCCGAGGTGCGCTACTCGGCCGAGATCCTCTACCGGGAGCTCACCCGCCACCATGGCTTCCGCGGCAGCTACGCCACCGTGCGCCGCTTCGTGCGCCCGCTGCGGGTGGCCGAGCAGACCGCCGCCGGGACCGTGACGCGCTTCGAGACCCCACCCGGGGTGCAGAGCCAGATCGACTGGGGCGAGAGCTGGGTGCGCTTTCGCTCGGGGCCGGTGAAGATGCACCTGTTCGTGCTGACGCTCGGGTTCTCGCGCCGGGCCTACTACGGGGGCTTCCCCAACGAGCAGCTGAGCCAGTTCCTGGAGGCCCACGAGCGGGCCTTCGCGCACTTCGGCGGCCACACCCGCGAGCACCTCTACGACCGGCCGCGCACCGTCTGTCAGCCCGGCGAGGACGGCCGGGTGGTGTGGAACCGCACCTTCAAGGCCTTCGCCGACTACTGGGGCTTCGAGCCGCGGCTGTGCCGGGCGTACCGGGCGCAGACCAAGGGCAAGGTCGAGAGCGGGGTGAAGTAC